>JACRKZ010000138.1 GCA_016235455.1 Armatimonadota bacterium
ATCTGGGTCTGGTCGTCCTGCTGCCGCTCACGGCGCTGGTCTGGCGCACGACCAGCCTGGGACTGGCCGGCTTCTGGGCCGTGGTCACCGACGAGCGCGTGCTGGCCTCGTACCGTGTGACCTTTGGCACAGCGCTGGTCGGCGCTTCCATCAACGCGGTATTCGGTTCGATCGTGGCCTGGACGCTGGTGCGCTACCGCTTCCCCGGCCGCGACCTGCTCGACGCGCTGGTCGACCTGCCCTTCGCGCTGCCGACCGCGGTGTCGGGCATCGCGCTGACCGCGCTCTACTCACCGAAAGGCTGGATCGGCGCGCTGCTGGCGCCGTATGGCATCAAGGTCGCCTACACGCCCTGGGGCATCGCCGTGGCCCTGACCTTCATCGGCCTGCCGTTTGTCGTGCGCAGCCTGCAGCCCGCGCTGGAGGAGCTTGAGGCCGAGGTGGAGGAGGCCGCCGCCAGCCTCGGCGCCAGCCGCTGGCAGACCTTCCGCCGGGTCATCTGGCCCGCGGTCTCGCCGGCCTTGGCCTCCGGCTTCGCCCTGGCCTTCGCGCGGGCGCTGGGCGAGTACGGCTCGGTGGTCTTCATCAGCGGCAACATGCCCATGCGCACCGAGATCACGTCGCTGCTGATCATCACCAAACTCGAGCAGTTCGACTACGCCGGCGCCACGGCGCTGGCCGTGTCCATGCTGCTGGCCTCGTTCGCCATCCTGCTGACGCTCAACGTCGGGCAGTGGCTCGTTCGCGCGCGCCACCAGAAGGGATCCTGACCCATGAAGCGTGCAGGCGATCCGCTCTGGCTGCGCGTGTTGCTGATCGCGGTGTCGACTGCCTTTCTGGGCCTGTTCGTGCTGTTGCCGCTGATCGCGGTGTTCGCCGGCGCACTGCGCGATGGGCTGGGTGTCTACCTGCGAGCGCTGGCCGAACCAGAGGCGTGGTCGGCCATCAAGTTGACGCTGCTCGTAGCCGCCATCGTGGTGCCGGCCAACGTGTTCTTCGGCCTGGCCGCGGCGTGGACCATCGCGCGCTTCCGCTTTGTCGGGCGCAGCCTGCTGACCACGCTCATCGACCTGCCCTTCGCGGTCTCGCCGGTGGTCTCGGGCCTCATCTACGTGCTCATGTTCGGCCTGCACGGTTGGTTCGGCCCATGGCTGTCGGCGCACAACCTGAAGGTCATCTTCGCCGTGCCCGGCGTGGTGCTGGCCACGTTGTTCGTCACCTTCCCGTTCGTCGCGCGCGAGCTCATCCCGCTCATGGAGGAGCAGGGCAGCGAAGAGGAAGAGGCCGCCCTGGTGCTCGGCGCGGGCGGGCTGCGCACCTTCTGGAGCATCACCCTACCCAACGTGCGCTGGGCGCTGCTGTACGGCGTCATCCTCTGCAACGCCCGCGCCATGGGGGAGTTCGGCGCGGTGTCTGTGGTCTCGGGCCACATCCGCGGCCGGACCAACACGCTGCCGCTGCAGGTGGAGATCCTCTACAACGAGTACCAGTTCGCCGCCGCCTTCGCGCTGGCCTCACTGCTGTCGCTGCTGGCCCTGGTGACGCTGGTCATCAAACGGCTGGCGGAACGCAAAGTGGCGCGAGAGAAGCGCGCCGGCCTCAGCCTGGAGCCGTCCCTTGAGCATTGAAGTCCGCCACATCACCAAGACCTTCAACCAGCACCAGGCCCTGCGCGATGTCAGCCTGGCCGTGCCCAACGGCGAGTTGGTGGCGCTGCTGGGTCCTTCGGGCTGCGGCAAGACCACGCTGCTGCGCATCATCGCCGGCCTCGAGGAGCCGGACGCCGACGACAGCGCACGGGTGCTCTTCGACGGCCAGGACGTGGCCGAGCGCGGCGTCGGCCAGCGGCGCGTGGGCTTCGTCTTCCAGCACTATGCGCTGTTCCGACACATGAACGTGTTCGACAACATCGCCTTCGGCATGCGGGTCAAGCCCTGGCGCCAACGGCCCCGGCGCGGGCAGATACGCGACAAGGTCACTCACCTGCTGGAACTCATCCAGATGGCTGACCTGGGCCGACGCTTCCCTTCGCAGCTCTCGGGCGGCCAGCGCCAGCGCGTGGCTCTGGCCCGCGCGCTGGCCGTGGAGCCCAAGGTGCTGCTGCTCGACGAGCCGTTCGGCGCGCTCGACGCCAAGGTCCGCGCCGACTTGCGAAGCTGGTTGCGCCGGCTGCACGACGAGTTGCACATGACCAGCCTGTTCGTCACCCACGACCAGGAGGAGGCGCTGGAAGTGGCCGACCGCATCGTGGTCATGAACGACGGGCAGGTGGAGCAGGTGGGCACGCCCGACCAGGTCTTCCATCAGCCGACCAACACCTTCGTGGCCGACTTCCTGGGCAAGGTCAATCTATTCCACGCACGCGTCGAGCAGGGCAAGCTGGTGGCTGGCGCGCTGGTCATGGACGCCCCGGCCTCGGGCGCCGCCGAAGGCCAGGCGGCGCAGGTGCTGGTGCGCCCGCACGACCTGCTCGTGGCCCGCGTGGCCGACGACACCGCCGCGCTGCCGGCGAAGGTGACCCGCGTCATCTCGACCAGCTCGGTGGTGCGCGTCGACCTGGTCACCACCGACGGCCAGACGCTCCAGGCCGATCTGGCGCACGAGGCGTTCGCGCCGCTGGCGTTGAGCGTGGGCGACGCGGTGTTTGTCGGGCCGCGGCGGTCGCACGTGGTGGTGGATGACTATGTGATCTGAGCGCCGCTCGGCTCACCGCTGAGATGCCCGAGGCGGCGGCGGCAGCGTCTTCTTCACCAGATCGTACAAGCGGCACAACAGCACGGGCACCTCGTCGCGCAGCATCAGCCGGTCGAGGTGGTACTGGCCGTCGGGAAAGCCCTCGAAGACGCCCCGGTCGGCAAGCACCTTGAGTGCCTCCTCGCGGCTCGGCGCCGGGCTGTCCGGTGGGCTCTGGCGCGTCATGACGGCCAGCAGCCGGGCCAGCGCCACGCCGGCCTCACCGCGCGAGATTGGCTCGGTCCGGGCGCGAGTGCCGGAAATGGCCCCGGCGTCCAGCCGGCACGACGACACCTGCCGCAGCGCGGCCGCCGCCCAATGGTCGGGCGGCACGTCGCGGAAGCGCGGTCCCCACACCGCCTCGAACAGCCCACGGTCGCGCAGAACCATGTCCGGGTCGGGCAGGCCGGTCCCGCCGCAATGGGCGACGTCGGCCGGCATCCAGTTGACCGTACGGCCGAGAATGAAGCCGAACTCCTCACGCGTCACCGGGTCGTTCAGGCGGTAGTAGCCGCCGGGATAGCCATCCAGCACCCCGACAGAGCTTAGCTTCTCGATAGCCTGATAGGCCCAGTGGCACGGAATGTCATTGAACGCGCCGGCCTGGGCGCCACCGGCGCATAGCGCCGCCAGCCCGACCATGCCTATGCGCCGCCAAGCTCGCATCGCCGCCCTCCTGTTCGCCGCTCACTGTGCCACATGGCCAGCGCGTCCGCCAGTCGGGCCGACCGCTGACCCGAGCCGACACGAACGGCATTTGCCGGCAACGATGAGGTCGGCTAGACTGGCGCCACCAAGCGGAGTACCAACCCATGGCGAGCACCACAGCGGCCCGCAAAGCAGCGATCCTGGTGATCAGTCTAGCGCTGACCGGTGCCGCGGCCAAGGAGCCCGTCGACTATGTCAACCCGCTGATCGGCGCCAGCACCAACGCCGCCCTGGGCGAAGGCAAGACCTTCCCCGGCGCGGCCACTCCGTTCGGCCTGGTGCAGCTTAGCCCCGACACCGTCACCGGCGGCGACAACGGGCCGGGCTACTCCTACGAGCACCGCACCATCGAGGGCTTCAGCTTCACCCACATGAGCGGGATCGGCTGGTATGGCGACTTGGGCAACCTGCAGGTGATGCCCACCGTCGGCCCGCTGCGCACCTCGTGCGGCCGCGAACAGCAGCCGGGCGAAGGCTGGCGCAGCCGCTACGAGCACGACACCGAGGTGGCCCAGGCCGGCTACTACGCCGTGACGCTGGCCGACAGCGGCATCCGCGCCGAATGCACCGCGGCGCCGCGCGCGGGGATGCTGCGCTTCACACTGCCCCAGGCCGACCCGGCACGCCTCCAGATCGATCTGGCCCGTCGCGTGGCTGGCACGTCCACGCGGCAGTACGTCAAGGTCGTCTCCGACCATGCCATCGAGGGTTGGATGCTCTGCACGCCGGCTGGCGGCGGCTGGGGCAATGGCGGCGGCGGCGGCCACTACAAGCTGCACTTCGCGCTCGAGTTCAGCCGGCCGCTGGGCGAGTTCGGCGTCTACAGCGCCGACATCCCCGACGACTGGCCGCGCAACAACGATGCCATCGTCACGCCACGCTACCGCGAACGCGTCGCGGCGGCCCAGGTTATACGAGGCTGCCGCGAGTTCGAGGGCGCTCACCTGGGCTTCTTCGCCGAGTTCCCCAGCCGCGCCGGCGAGCAGGTGCTGGTCAAAGCCGGCATCTCGTTTGTCAGCCCCGAGGGCGCGCGCGCCAACCTCCGGCACGACATCGACCACTGGGATTTCGACCGCGTGCGAACCGAGGCGCGCGCCCGCTGGGCCGAGGCGCTGGGCGGCATCAACGCCGAGGGCGGCAACGATGCGCAGCGTGAAGCGTTCTTCACCGCCATCTACCACTGCCTGATCGACCCGCGCAGCGTCAGCGATGTCGATGGCCAGTACATCGGCGCCGACGACCAGCCGCACCGCGCGCCGGATTTCACCTACCGCTCGGTGTTCAGCGGCTGGGATGTGTTCCGCAGCCAGTTCCCGCTGCTCACGCTGGTCCGGCCCGATGTGGTCAACGACCAGATCAACTCGCAGATCCAGCTCGCCGAACTCAGCGGCCGCGGCTACTTCGAGCGCTGGGAGATGCTCAACGCCTACTCGGGCTGCATGATCGGCGACCCCATGGTGTCCATTCTGGCCAACGCCTATCAGCGCGGCATCCGTGGTTACGATGCCGACAAGGCCTGGCGGTTCGCGCGGGCCTCCATGGAGCGTAGCACCGGCCGCATCGGCTGGTCGCCGGGCAGCCTGTCGCAGACCGTCGAGAACGCCTACTACGACCACTGCCTGGCACGCCTGGCGGCGGCCCTGGGCAGGACCGACGAAGTGGCGCCGCTCGAAGCCCGCGCGCAGTGGTACGCGAACCTCTACGATCCCACCGTGGGCAACCTGCGCGCGCGCCTGGCCGACGGCAGTTGGACCACCTGGCAGGGCAAGACCGTCCACGGCCAGGGCTGCGTCGAGAGCAATCCCTACCAGCAAGGCTGGTTCGTGCCCCAGGATGTGCAGGGCCTTGCAAACCTCATGGGCCTCGATCAGTTCCGCGCCTCGCTGGGCGAGTTCTTCGACAGGACGCCGCTCAGCTTCAAGTGGAACGACTACTACAACCACGCCAACGAGCCGGTACACCACGTGCCCTACCTGTTCACCTACGCAGGCCAGCCGTGGCTCACGCAGAAGTGGGCACGCACGGTCATGGACCATGCGTATGGTCCCGGCGTCAAGGGTCTGTGCGGCAACGAGGACGTCGGCCAGATGTCGGCCTGGTACGTGCTCAGCGCCGCCGGCTTCCACCCGGTCTCGCCCGTCGATGGCGTCTTCCTGCTGGGCAGCCCGCTGTTCGACAAGGTGACGCTGCGGCTCGACCCACGCTACTACCCCGGCCGCTCGTTTGCCGTCGTCGCCCGTGACAACGGGCCGACGCACCCGTACATCCAGTCGGCGACGCTCAACGGCCGGCCGTTGTCGCGCGCCTGGCTGCGCCACGAGGAGATCGTGGCCGGCGGCACGCTGGAGCTGACCATGGGCGCCGAGCCGAACCAGGCCTGGGGCACCGCGCCGGCCGACCGGCCGCCGTCGCTCAGCCAGCCCGTCGTCTGCACCGGCCTGACCGTGGCACCCGTCAAGCCCGGCTGGGGCGAAGCCATCACAGCCACCGTGACGCTGGCCAACCAGGGCGACGCACCCACGCCGGCGCGAGCCCAGGTGTGGACGGACGACAAGCTGCTGGCCAGCGTGCCGGTCACGCTGGCCGCCGGCGAACGCCGCGCCGTGGCCGTGCCGCTGCGGATAGCGGGCCCGGGGCGCCAGGTCCTGCACACCGTCGGCCAGCCGCCGGTCGAGCTGGAACTGGTCGACAACCGGCCGCTGCGTGTCCTCTCGGTGACCGCCGGCGACGACGGCGCCAAGGTCATGATCGCCTTGTCCAAACGGCCCGACAAGGCCTTCCTGGCCGCCGACTGCCGCATCGACGGCGTGGCGCCGCGGAGCCTGGAGGCAGCGCCCACGGGCACCGAATGGACTCTCGAGCCGGCCCAGTCGCTCGCGCCCGGTCGCCATCGTCTGGCGCTCGGTGGGCTCGGGGAGCTGAGCTTTGGTGTCGTCCGTGCCAAAGTGGAGGTCTTCCGCACCACCGGTGAATGGGCCGACCTGCCCACGGGCGCGCCCTCGGCCAAGGACTACGCCGACGCGCACGCCCAGCACGGCGCGACCGTGAGTTGGCTGGCGCCCTTCGCCCCGCCGCACGCGGCCGCCGGCAGCGACGGTCCGCTGCTGCCACGCCTGCTCGACGGCCTGGCCGCGGGGAGCGACGACGACACCGGCCACTGCACCTGGCTCGATGGCGGCGAAGCGCGGCTGCTGCTCGACCTCCAGGCCGAGATCCCCGTGACGCGCATCGCCACCTACTCCTGGCACCGCGGCGACCGCGCCCCACAACAGTTCGCCCTCTACGGCGCCGCCGGACCCACCGCGCCGGACGCCACCGAGGCCCTCGGCCCGCCGTGGGAGCACCTCGCCGACGTCGACAGCACGCGCCTGGGCGACGGCGGCAAGCATGTCTCCACGGTCCGCGGCCAGCCACTGGGCACCTACCGCTGGCTGCTGTGGGTGCTGCAGCCGGTGGCCAAGCGGGAGAACCAGGGCACCTTCTTGACCGAAATCGATGTGGCTCAGTAGGCGCACTGCGCGCTTCTTGTATCGGGATCCGGCCCAAGCTACACTGGCCCTGCCAAGGCGACGTCCATGACCCTCACGCTGCTGCTGCTCACCGCCTGCCCCATCCTGGCCGGTCCCGCGCCGCTGGTGCTGCGCAACGACTCCGCGCTCCGCGAACTGACCTTCGACGGCCAGGTCTGGCGCACGACACGCTTGGCCCGCGCCGACGGCAGCGAGAGCGTTGCTCTCGTTAGCGATGAGTTCCACCTGCTCTACCTCGACGACCGCGAGGCCGACATCGGCGCCTATCAGGTCGACGGCGAGCCGGTCTGGCAGGGCAAGGAGCGGCTCGCCCTGCGCTATCGTCCGCGCGCCGGCGCCGACCTGCCGCCGGTGACGCTGACCTACTGGGTCGGGCCGGGCGCCACGCTGCGCAAGACCGTCACGCTGGGCATGAAGCCGGGCACATCGCTGGACCGGCTCGAGGTCGAGCGCTTCGTCACCCAGTCGCCCGCCGGCCGCGGCGGCCGCGGCGAGCCGGTCTATCTCGATGGCCGCTGGTTCTGCGGCCTGGAGTACCCCGCCGGCCACACCCGCCATACCGACGGCAACACGCCCGCCGCCGACGCCCACCATTACGAGAAGGTCGGCAACTACAGCCTCGTCGACCTCGACGGGCGCGACCGGCTGAAGACGCCCGTGCCCGGCATGGTGCGGCTCATCCACTTCCCCGGCGATGCGCCGGCCGATGGGCGGCTGGTCAGCAAGACCGCCGTGTTCGGCATCGGCCGGCCGGGACAGCCCATCGAGCTGGCCTTTGGCGACTACCTGCGCACCGTGGCCAAGCCCGACCGCTCTTTTGCCCACTACAACAACTGGTTCGACGGCTCGGGCAAGAGCCTCCGTGGCGACGCCTTCGTCAAGGTGTGGCGCGCCTTCAAGCAGCGGCTGGAGCCCGCCGGCCTGCGGCTGGAGGCCATGGTGCCGGACAACGGCTGGCAGAACGGCAGCTCGCTCTGGGAACCGGGCGGCGACTTCCCCGGCGGCATGGCCGATCTGGCCAGGCTGGGCAAGATGCTGAAGGACGAGGGCTCGGGCCTCGGCCTGTGGCTGTCGCTCGACGGCACCAGCAACAACATCGGCTGGGGCGAGCAGCATGGCTACGCGCGCGCCAAGGCCAACGCCTACTTCAGCCAGTACTTCGCGCACTACTCGCTCTCGCAGCCCAAGTACCGCGCCGACATGGAGGCGCAGTTGCGCCGGCTGGTCCGCGAGTGCGGCCTGACCTACTTCAAGCATGACTTCAACCACCTGAGCGATGTCGGCCCCGGCAACGGCCATCCGGCCACGGACCGCCACGGCCACGAGGCCAACGTCGACGCGATGATCGCGCTGCTGGCCGCCTGCCGCGCCGAGAACCCGGCCATCTACCAGAACCTGACCAACTGGATGTGGTTCTCGCCCTGGTGGCTGATGCACGGCGACGCACTGTGGATGCTGGCCGGCGACGACGGCTTCAACCGCAACCAGCCCGAGCTGTCCAGCCGCGCCATGGCCACCACCGACCGCGACACCTACCTGTGGCGCATGTGGGGCAACCCCGCCGACCGCCCGCTGGTGCCCATCTCGCGGCTCATGACGCACGGCATCATCCGCAACCCCGGCGGCCAGATGGAGTCGCCGCAAGACACGCTGGCCGACTGGGCCGACCACGTCTGGATGCACTACGGACGCGGCACGCAGCTCAAGGAGTGGTACATCACGCCCGCCGCCCTGGATGACGCGCACTGGCAGGTGCTGCTCGACGTGCACCGCTGGAGCCAGCGCAACTTCAAAGCGCTCTGCAACACCGTGTTCGTCGGTGGCCGGCCCGACGAGGGCCGGGTCTATGGCTATCTGGGCTGGGACGGTGACCATGGCGTGCTGGTCGCGCGCAACCCCGCGGTCGCCGAGCAGACGCTGACCGCGCCGTTCGACGCCACCACGCTGTACCGCGGCAAGGCCGGCCAACCGTTCCGCGCCAAGCAGATCTACCCACAGGCCGGCGACTGGCCGACACCCTACCGCTCAGGCCAGCCGCTGGCCGTCACCATCCCCGGCTACACCACCATTGTCTTGGAGCTGGACCGCGGCGCCGCGACCAAGGCCAACACGCCAGACTTGTCGCGGCCCAAGGTCAGCGCCCAGTCGGTGACGCTGCCCGACGAGGTCATGGCCCGCTGCGACCTGCTGGTCATCGGCTACGACGAGCTGCCCATCGTGGCCCTCGACGGCCAACCCGCGACACCGGCGCGCAGCAGCGAGGGCGGCGTGAACCAGTTCGCCGGCTATGCGCGCTCGGGCATGCCCAGCGCCACCGCGCGCATGTGGCGCATGGCCGGCTTCGACCTGCGGGCACGTCGCGGCCAGACGGTGACGCTCGGCTTCACCGGCGAGACGCGGGCCGAGGCCTGGCTGCTACTGGACCGTCCGCAGGGCGGCCGGACCATCCGCCAGACGGTGCGCGTCATGCCCGAGACCAAACTCCAGGCGCCGCCGCCGCGTGCGATCACCGACGCCGAATGGGCCGCTCGCCGCGCCGCGCGGCTCCGCCTCGACACCTTCGGCCTGGAGCCCTGGGCCGGTGGCAAGGCCAGCGTTGAGCTCAACGGCCAGATCGCGGGCGAACTGGCCGACCCCAAGGGGGGTGACTCCTGGCACTCCCAGACGCTGGACCTGCCGCTCGACCGCGTGCTGCGGGAGAACAAGCTCGCCGTGCTGCGCGAGAAGGACGGCGACAAGTGGAAGCTGCGGCGCGCGACCCTGGAAGTGCAGTTGGCCGACGGCACCTGGGTGCCAAGCAACGTCGGCGCGCCGCAGACCAGCCACGGCGACTGGGCGTATCTGGAGGGCGAAGTCTTCGGGTCGCCGACGCGGACGCGGGTCATGGAGCTGGCGTTCAGGTGAGCTGGCCGCCGCTCCAGTAGGCCCGGCTCGGCCGTAGCGCCAGCAGCAGCGCCACCAGCACCAGCGCCGCCGCGTGCTGCCTCACTGGCTCGGCGAAGTGGGCGCCGATGACCATGCCGAGCAGCAGACAGCACCATTTGAGCAGGGCGATGTCAGACCACGCCCAGACCTTCGTGCGAAGCAGCTGCATGGCTTCGTCTCCGTTGACTCCAGTGTAGCGCGCAACGCCGCGATCGGCCCGCTCACTCCGCCGGCGTCAACGGCAGATCCAGCCAGGCCAGCCCGATGTGCCGCCGCATGTGGCCCTGGTCGCGCGGGTCCTCGCGACCGTCGTAGAACAGCGCCAGCCGGTCGCCAACCTTGACCACCGAGGGCAGACCGACGATGGTCTGCGACCACTCGCAGTTCAGCCCATCGAGCACCACCGCCTTGTGCCGAGGGTCCCACTTCGTTGGATCTTTGGACCAGTAGACCCACACCGCGTCGGTGTACTCGCCGCGCTGCAGCCCGACGTGGTTGGTGAACAGGAACCAGGTCGCGTTGGCCGGCTCGTAGTACAGCGAGCTGTTCTCGATCTGCTCGGCCAGCGGCAGGGCCGGCTGCTCATCCACCGTCCAGGCACCGTTGAGGTCCTTGGTGCGGGCCAGGCTGAGCGTGCGCAGGATGGGCGCGTCGGTCGAGGCGCTGAAGAACATCAGGTACTCGTCGCCCTGCCGCACGATCTGGCCGGGACTCGCCGTCGCGGAATAGTAGGTGCCCGGCTTGGGCCGGAACGGCGTGACCTCGGGCTGCTTGACCCACGGCCCGGCCGGCGACTGACCGCGGGCCTTCATGGTCAGATAGGGGAACGCCGGGATGAGGTCGGGCGCCGGGCTGGTATGCGGCGTGCCGAGGTAATACATGTGCCAGTCCTGCCCATCGAAGTAGGTGGTGCCATACGACGCCGAGGCGGAGTCCGGTTCGCCCGGCTTGCCGAAGTCCAGCACGGGCCCCTTCTTGGTCCAGTGAGCCAAGTCGCCGCTGGTGGCCAGACACGACAGCCAGCCACGCGGGCCCGCGCCGTCGTAGTGCATGTAGTACGTGCCGCCGGACTCATACACCCACACATCGCGCGCGCCCAGCAGGTCGCACTGGCCCGGCCCGTCGCCCGAGCGCAACACGATGCCCTGGTCCTTCGCCTCCAGCCGATAGACGGCCGACGGCCGGCCGTCGGGGTACTGCCGCACGTTCTCCGAGCGCACCATGCTCGTGCCTCCCAGCGCCGCCCAAGGCGCCAGCAGCGCGGCAGCGACGCATGTCAGGTTCGTGCACAGGTTCATGGTTGTCCTCAACTGGCCCTGCTCATTCGGGCGCCGAGCGGCGTCCTCCTCCCCGCGTCACGACTTGCCAGCGCGGGCCGCCCAACCGCACAATGGGCTAGCGCCACCACGCGCCGGGAGCCCGACCCGCCATGATCCCGCTGCTACTGACCACCGCACTGGCCGCCAATGCGCCCATCCGGGCCTTCTGCATCGACTTCAACTGGGGACCGGGCGGGCCCAACGGCTTCGCCAAGCCGGGTCTGTGGGCCGATGTCTCGCCCGCCGACTCGCTGGCCTGGCACGCGGCGCTCGGCGCCAACGTCATCCAGACCTTCGCCGTCTCCTGCAACGGCTACGCCTGGTACAAAGGCGGCCAGGTGCCGCCGCAGCCGGGGCTGCGGGCCGACTTCCTGCCCGAACTGGTCAAGCTGGCCCACGCGCGGGACATGCGCGTCATGGGCTACTTCTGCGTCGGCTCCAACACCCGCTGGGGCGCCGAGCACCCCGACCTGAGCTACGGCACGCCCAGCGCGCCGCACATCCCCTTCACCACCGCCTACCTCGACTTCCTCTGCGCGGAGATCGAGGAGTCGCTGCGGCTCAGCGGCATGGACGGCTTCATGATCGACTGGGTCTGGAACCCGACGCGGCCGGTCAAGGACGGGGTCGAGCAGTGGCTGCCCAGCGAGCAGGCGGCCTACGCCGAACTGATGGGCAAGCCCTTCCCCGGCGCAGACAAGCTCGGCGCCGATGACCGGTTGGCTTATCACCGCCGCGCTATCGACCGCTGCTGGGCGCGCATTCGTCAGACCGCCAAACAGGCCAGGCCAGACTGCGTCATCTGGCTCAGTTGCCACAGTCTGGCCGACCCGACCGTGGCTGGCTCACCGCTGCTGCGCGAGGTGGACTGGCTGATGAACGAGAACCCCAACCCCGCCGACCTGGCCGCCGCTCGGGCCAGCGCCGGGCCGAACACCACGCTGGTGCAGTGTCTGGTGGGCTGGGGCGATGCCCACGACGCCCAGCGCGTGCTGCTCAGCCCCGAGTACCGCGATCTCGCCGTCTACGGCTTTGCCAAGCCGGGCGACAACGGCTTCCCGCTGCCGGTGGCCGACTATCTGGCCCAGCCCATTCGCGGCTTCCGCGGCAACGACCGCAACATCGCCGTGCTGGCGCGCTGGTTCACCGGCCGGCCCATCGATGAGCCGGCACCGCTGGTAACCCAGGCCGCCGACGGCCAGCTCGCCCTGACGCCCGACAACGCCAAACTGGTGGGCATGAGCCCGGTGGTCATGGACGGCCAGATCGGCCATTGGGGCAACGTGCGCGACAGCGTCACCTGGCGCCTCCGGGTCGACCGACCGGGCGACTTCGACCTGGTGTTGACCTACGCCGTGGCGACGGGCATGGCGGGCAGCCGGTTCGCGGTGCTGGTCGATGAGCGGCGCTATGAGCAGACCGCGGTGGAGACCGGGCCAAGCTGGCGCGAGTACCGAGCGTTCGGGCTCGGCCGCGTGGCCCTGGCCGCGGGCGAGCACACGGTCAGCGTCGTGCCCGACCCGGCCGGGCCGTGGCGTGCGATCAGTCTGAAGGGGTTGGTGTTGGCGGCGGCAAGATAGCATGAGGGGAGTTGGCGGCCCCTTTGGCTGTCCGGGTCGTAACGCAAGGGGAAGGGACATGCTACGATGAAGGTGCGTGCAGTGCTGGCTAGACTGCGCGCCGACGGCTGGGATGTGGTGCGCGTGACGGGCAGCCACCGGCAGTTGCGCCATGCAAGCAAACCCGGGACGGTGACACTGTCAGGCCACCTCAACGACGACATGCAGGCAGGTACACTTCGCAGCATCTGGCGGCAGGCCGGCTTGGAGCCCGAGCAATGATCGACTATACCGTGATCTACGAGCGCGGCCCGCGCAACTGGTCGGCCTACGTGCCTGACCTGCCGGGCTGTGTCGCCACCGGGCGTGATCGCGCGCGGACCGAGCAACTCATCCGCGAGGCCATCGAGCTGCATATCGAGGCCCTGCGTGAAGCCGGCGAATCGGTGCCCGCGCCCACCGTAGAGGCCGGCGTCGTGTCCGTCGCCGCGTGACCGTAGGACAGACGGCCCACCGCCTGAGGATCGCGATGGGCCGTCTGCGTCTTTGGGTTGTTCGGGGAGACTAGAAGCTGTGCTCCCAGGCCAGCTTCACGCCCGGAACCAGGCGCACCGAGCGGTTGTAGTTGTGGCTCGGAATGTCGATGTCGAACGTGCCCGTCACCGACAGGCCATTGCCCAACGGGTAGGTCAGGCTCTGGCCCAGAATGGCCACGGCAAAGCCGTTCGGCGCGTAGGTCTTGCCGGAGTTGAAGCCCACTGCGCCCCAGGTGACATACGTCAGCTTGGCCGGCAGCGTCCAGGCGCGACCCGCCGAGGCGAGGAACACGTCGTGGTGCTGGTTGGTCAGGCCGTGGTAGATCGACAACGTCGGGTTCCAAGGCGAGACCGAGGTGCTCACCGAGGCGAACAACTCGTTCTTGGTGATGTTGCCCAGCGGCCCGCCGTAATGGATGTAGCCACCGGTGACCGTCACGGGCAGGCTCTTGGAGGCATAGGTCAGCCGAGCCGTTACATCGTACTCGCTGCCGTAGCCCGACGCGTACGGCTGCCAGTGCCAGCCAGACACCCCGGCGCTGAACTCGGGGCTGATCTGGTAGTTCAGGCCCAACGAACTCGACTGCCCGCTGTAGCCGAACTGCAAGCCGCGGAACACGTACTCCACCTGGTAGCCGGTGCTGGCCGAGATCGAGAAGTCCCTGGCCACCCCGGCGCTCACGGCCGTCAGTGCCAGGCCTGCGACGAGCACGAATCCTGTCCACTTACGCATTGCTCTGTCCTTTCACTGCCGTTGGCGCAGGGCGCTTGTCCATGTTTCAACGCACGGCGCCGGGGCAATCGAGTCGCTTGGCTCAGGCCTGCGATGCCGCCAGGGCCTGGTCCAGGTCGGCGATCAGGTCCCGGGCATCTTCCAGGCCCAGGCTCAGCCGCACGAAGTCGGGAGTCACGCCAGTCGACACCTGCTCGTCGGGCGTCAACTGCTGGTGCGTGGTCGAGGCCGGATGGATGATCAGCGACTTGGCGTCGCCGATGTTGGCCAGATGGCTGAACAGCTTGACCGAGTCGATCAGCTTGCGGCCGGCATCAAGGCCGCCCTTGATGCCGAAGCCGACAATGGCGCCGGCGCCATCGGGCAGGTAACGGAGCGCCCGCTCATGGTCCGGATGGCTGGGCAGACTCGGGTGGTTGACCCAAGTCACGGCCGGGTGTTCGGCCAGGAAAGCCGCCACCTGGCCGGCGTTGGCCGCGTGCCGCGCGATGCGCACAGGCAGCGTCTCCAGGCCTTGCAGGAAGAGCCAGGCGTTGAACGGGCTGAGCGCCGGACCGAGGTCGCGCAGCAGAGTCACACGCGCCTTGATGATGTAGGCCAGGTGGCCCAGCGCCCCGGTGTAGCTCACGCCGTGGTAGCTCGGATCCGGCTCGGTCAGCTCGGGGAACTTGCCATTGGTCCAGTCGAATCGGCCGCCATCGATGATCGCGCCGCCGATGCTCGTGCCGTGGCCGCCAATGAACTTGGTCAGCGAGTGCACGACGATGTCGGCGCCCCACTCGATCGGCCGCAGCAACGCCGGCGTCGGCACCGTGTTGTCCACCACCAGCGGGATGCCGTGGTCGTGGGCCACGCGCGCGATGCCTTCGAGGTCGTCAACGTTGTTCTTCGGGTTGCCCACGGTCTCGGTGTAGAGCAGGCGCGTGTTCTCATCGATGGCCGGCCCGAAGTTGGCCGGATCGGAGCTGTCCACGAACCGCACTTCGATGCCCAGCCGGGGCAGTGTGTAGTGGAACAGGTTGTACGTGCCGCCATACAGGAAGCTGGTGGCCACGATGTTCTGGCCGGACCGGGCGATGTTCAGGATGGCCAGCGTCGTGGCCGCCTGCCCGCTGGCCACGGCCAGCGCACCCACCCCACCCTCCAGCGCCGCCAGACGCTGCTCGAGCACATCGGTGGTCGGGTTCATGATGCGCGTGTAGATGTTGCCGAACTCGCGCAGGCCGAACAGGTTGGCCGCGTGCTCGGACGAGTTGAACACGTAGGAAGTAGTCTGATAGAGCGGCACCGCCCGCGAGTTGGTCGTCGGGTCGGGCTGCTGGCCGGCATGGATGGCCGCCGTGTCGAAACGCTGTTGCTGGTCACTCATGGTCTTCTCCGCTCTCGTCGGCAAGGGGACACGCTGGGTCAGAAGGAACGGGTCATCATCGACCCGCCGGCACACAGGCCCGGTTGCGCCTGCTCGCGCGCCATCGTCAGCACCGGGAACAGCAGCGCCGCCAGCATGGCCATGGTCGCCACCACCACCAGCAGCCCCTGCAACGCAAACCCTCGCTTCGCCCGTCTCTCTGTCATCTCGCTCACTCCATCACCTGTCACTTCGGCCCGCCTGGGCACTCGGGCCTGTCCGGCCCACACCCGATCCCCGGTCGCGCCGCTACCGAGGACCGCGCGGACACAACGTGTTATCGCGCCGCGCGCCACACCCCATCTGCCCCGAAACCGTCGCCGCCCCACTTTCACCTGTATTCCTATCTACTTACTCGTCATATGCTACGCTTCGGACCCAACGGCGTCAAGTCCTATTTTAAGATCGTGTATTGGGTGATTGTTGGCCGAGACGTCGAGCAGCCGGGGACGGCCCGCCGCCGAACTGGGCGAGCCGACCGGGCGTGTGGGGCGATCAGCGGCGTGGCGCCACGGAGTGGCAGTGGTGGAAAGCGGCGAATCGCGCGATTGTACTGACGATGAGGCCTACCGCTCGAGCCGCGGCGCCAGCCAGACGCCCCAGGTGCCGCTGGCGCTGTCCCCGCCGAGCGCGGTCAGCAACTCCAGGCTCTTGGCGCCGTCGAGCGGCAGATCGAGGTGACGCGCAGTGTGGTCGGCCACCGGCTCGGAGCGCCAGATCTCCCGGCCGTCCGCACGCACAATGAAGCGCACCGCACCGTCATGGCCGTCTTGCAGGCCGTAGTCAGCCACCAGCCGTTTCCACTGGCCAGCGATCGCGTAGCTGTAGCTGGCAGCGGCGTGCGCAAACAGGCCGCGGTCGTAGAAGCGGCCACCGACGGCGAGGAAGCGGTTGGTGTCCTCGCGCCAGACCTGGTCACGCAACGGCTGGCCCCAGCCCGTGCTCGCCGCGGTCCAGCGCAGGTCGGACAAGGCGACGGTCGTGGTGCCCGCGGGCACAGCGTCAGGCGCCAGCAGCGCCGGCGGGTTGGCCAGTCGCCGCACGAGGCGGCCTTGCGCGACCGCGACAGGGTCGGTGGCGAGCGCCTCCAACCCGCCGGCGACGCGGTCGATGGCGACCCTATCCCGCGAGTCCAGCGCGGCGAACGCCTCGGCCACCAGCGCCTGGCGCTGCATGGCACTCAGATCGGGCCTGGCATTGTCGTCGGCGGTGTAGTGGAAGCTGTGCGTGTCCCAGGCGCCGTTGTCCAGGCAGGCGCGCAGCCGCAGCTCGAACCGGCCGCGGCGCAGATCGCCGATGCTGACCTTGAAGCGTCCGTCGGCGTCCGGCAAGGCGGTCCAGGCGACCGCGTCGTAATCGTCCTTGATCGCCTCGTCGTCGTTGTAGGCGATGACGCCGTAGGGCTTGGGTGTGCCGCTGACCTTGCCGCTGACGGCGATCTTGCCGTCCTCGTAGGCCCACTTGAGATCCGTCAGCTGGGAGCTGACCTGGCCGCCGACGCCGTCGCGCGAGCCGCGGAACAGAGGCTGCCGCGCCAGGGCCAGGGCCGTCGCGCGCGACAGGATCGTGCCGGGCTTCTCGCCGCGCAGTTCGTTGCCGAAGGTATGGTTGCCCGCACCCATCAACGACAGGCCACGCTTCCGCTCCTCGCCGGTCTCCTTGTCGTGCGGCAGGCCAAAGGCGTGGCCCAACTCGTGGGCGAACCCGCCGATGTAGTGGCTGTTGAACTGGCCGAGACTGCACGGCCCGCCATACCAGGCGGGCGTGGTCTTGTCGGGCAGGTTGGCCGCGCTGATGCGCTGGTCGTCGTAGACCAGGCAGATGCCGTGGTCGAACGCACCCGACCCCGCATACGGCCCGACCTCGACCGCCTTGTCGCCGTTCCACTCGAGCAGCGTGGTGACCACCAGCACATACTCGCGGTCCAGATCGATCCCGCGCGGCGCGACCGCGCGGCGCACCTCGCCGGCGATCTCCCAGAACGAGTTGCGGCCATACTCGCGCAGCTTCTTGGCGCCCGTGACCAGCTCGATCCGCGCCACCTCGCCGGCCATATCCAGCGCGAAGGTGTGCTCGCCGAGGCCGTTGGCGGCCATGCCGCGCCGGTAGAAGTCGGCCACATGCTGCACGCAGGCCGTGACCCGCGCAGCATACCCAGGAATGGCCTCGCGGTCGCTCGGCGTGAAGTAGACGATGCGCAGCACGGGCCCGGCGGCCGCTTGGAGGCGCGCGCCACAGCACAGCGCCAGAAGACAGGCCAGCAGCATGGGTCGGGCGGAATGGCGCACGTTTGGTCTCCGGTCGGCGCATTCTACGCGCCGGCCGCCCCGCGCGCAACGACGGGGCGAGAAGGGTTGGCCATCGGCCGTGGCGAACTGCGCGGCAGGAGCTTCGTTATGCTGCCGACCCTGGCCCTCCTAGCCCTGACTGCTGCCCAGCCGCACCGCACCGACTGGATGCGCGACGCCGGCTGGGGCGTGTTCACGCACTACCTGACCGGCGCCGGGATGAGCGCCGACGACTGGAACAAGCGCGTCGACGCGTTCGACGTGCCGGGCCTGGTCAAGCAGCTCGAGACCATCGGCTGCCGCTACTACTTCCTGACGCTGGGCCAGAACTCGGGGCACTACTGCTCACCCAACGCCGCGTACGACGCGGCGACGGGCATCAGCCCTAGCAAATGCTCTAAACGCGACCTGGTGGCGGAGCTGGCCGTGGCGCTGGAGACCAAGGGCATCCGCATGTGCGTCTACCTGCCCGCGGGCGCACCGAACCAGGACGCGAAGGCCATGGCCGGGCTGGAATGGACCAACGGCCCGCACCGCAACGCCAACTTCCAGCGCAAGTGGGAGGCGGTCATCCGCGAGTGGTCGCTGCGCTGGGGCAAGCGCGTGCACGCCTGGTGGTTCGACGGCTGCTACTGGCCCGACGCCATGTACCGCTTCGCCGAGGCGCCCAACTTCGCCAGCTTCGCCGCGGCGGCCAAGGCAGGCAACCCCGACAGTCTGGTGGCCTTCAACCCCGGCGTGATCAACCCAATCATCTGCCAGACCCAGTGGGAAGACTTCACCGCGGGCGAGATCAACGAGCCGGGCTACATGGAACATCCCGGCCGCTGGGTGGTGGCGCCGCAGAAGCCCGGCGAGACTGATGCGCCGGCTGAGCAACGCCGCGCGCAGTATCAGATGCTGAGCTACCTTGGACCTACCTGGTGTGCCTCGCCGCCGCGCTTCACAGTCGACCGCGTCGCGGAGTATACGCGCGATGTGATGGACCACCAGGGCGTCGTGACCTGGGACGTGCCGATCGGCGCCGGCGGGCTGATTCCCAAGCCGTTCTTCGACCAGTTGGTGGCATTGCACGCCAGCCTGGCCGGGCCGCGTCCGCCCAAGACCGAGCGGCCGGTGACCCCGCCGGGCAACCTGGCCTTCCGCAGGCCGGCGCAACTGCTCAGCCTCGACGGCCTGCGCACCATGCAGGTGAACAGCGGCACCTACCACCCCAAGTGCGGTGTCGACGGCGACCCGGGCACCTTCGCCCTGGCCGGCGGCGAGTGGCCTTGGAGCTACCATGTCGACCTGGAGAAGGCGCAGGCCCTGGCCCGGGTGGTCATTACCTTCGCGGGTAGCCGCGACGGCCCGCGGAAGACCGGCTACCCCACCGAGTACGCCATCCGGCTTTCGGCGGACGGCCTGAACTGGACCGAAGTGGCGCATGTGCAGGACGCCGTCGGCGGCAAGGTGGAGCACACCTTCGCAGCGGTCGAGGCACGCTATGTGCGCGTTCTCTCGATCAAGCCCGACGCGGCGGACCAACCGGGCGGTCAAATGGCCGTCGCGGAGTTGGAGGTCTACGGCCCTTAGCAACCGAGCGGGGCGGCTCCCTTGAGGTCGCCGCCCCGCTCGCCTCAGCCGCCGGAACGGCTTACGGGCTGGTCGCCGTCGGCAGCCACCAGGTGCCGGTCACGCTGCCGGCGGTGGCGGTGCGCAGCCCGGAGTTGGACTGGCCGATCCACTTGACGTGCCCGTCGCAGAAGCCCATATTGCAGCCCTCCAGGTGGCGGGCCTCGGGCTCGAAGCGCAGATCGGTACCGAAGCCCCAAGGCCACGAGCGGTCCACTGCCTGGATGATCTCGTTGAACAGGCAGGTCCTCACGGGTTCGACGATCTCAGCCAGGGCCCGGCCGTTGGCCGTCGCCAGCCACCAACTGTAGCCATAGCCGGCCGCCTGGGCCTTCTTGCTCGGGCAGACAAAGACCTGCGTGCTCTTGAGATAGGGGTCGACGTCGTTCTTCCAGTCGCGAGCGCCGCCGCCCGGACCGTAGGTGGCGGTCCACACGCGCGGGTACGTCTCGTCGTAGTCCTGCGAGTATTGCATCACAGCGATGGCGATCTGCTTCTCGTTGCTCAAGCAACTGCTCTGCCGCGCCTTCTCGCGCGCTTTGGCGAACACCGGGAACAAGATGGCCGCCAGGATAGCGATGATCGCGATGACCACCAGCAACTCAATCAGCGTGAAGGCCTGTCTCCTGCTCATGCTCAACTCCGTGGCCAGCGCTGTGCCGGCGCGACCAAGATGCACTATCGCAATGCGCTATGTCAAGCGCGGAATCGGCTTCACTTTGACACGCGGGTGCCAGACGGCTACGCTTGTCCAGGAGAGCAACGATGGCACACCAGACCGATCGACGCAGTTTCCTGGGCACCGGTGCCGCACTGGCGGCGGCCGGGCTGTTGGCTGGGCGCGGCCAGGCGCAGGCCGCGCGCAGCAAGGTCATCGTGGTGACCTGTCCGACCGCCATCACCGAGACGGACCAAGCCGATGCCGCCGCGGTCAAGACGATGATCGATAAAGGCATCACCGCGCTGGCGGGCACCGACCAGGTGGACGCCGCCTGGGCCGCGCTGGTCAAGACCGACGACAAGGTGGCGCTGGTCGACGCGGGCACCTGGCTGATGAACGTGCCGGCCGTCTTCGCCGAAGTGGCGCGCGGCATCCAGAGCGCCAAGCCAGCCAAGCTGGCCCTGGCCATCTGCAAGATGACCAACAACAACGCCGAGTACATGGGCAAGCTCAAAGCCGCGCTGGAGGCCGCCAAGGTCTCGGCCGACCTGATCGACCCCGGCTTGTACGCGCTGCCCTGCAAGTTCGGCGATGCCTTCACGCTGATGGCCACGCTGCCCACGGTCAAGGCGCACCCCATCTCGGGCGTGTCGGGAGCTGTGAAGCACTACGCCACGCTGACCGCGGGCAAGGTCTCGGAGTACCATGCCAACGGCATGGAGACCGCAGGCAAGGTGTTGGCCGACGAGTTTGGCAAGCACCGCCACCTGACCATCATCGACGGCCTGCGCTGGGGCAACGGTCGCAAGGGCCCGAGCTTCTACCGCAAGTGCCTGCTGTTCAGCACCGACCCCGTGGCGGCCGACGCCGTGGCGCTCAAGCTGTTCCTCGAGAATCAGCAGGCGCTCAACAACATCCCGCCCGAGCGGCACATCCAGCGGGCCGAGACCGAGTACAAGGCCGGCATCGCCGACCTGGCCAGGATCGATATCGTCGACCTCAAGGTCTAGGCCATGTGGGCTCTGCTCGCGGTGATACTGCTCGCTACGCCTCCGAAGGCCCCGGAGCCGCCCGAGGCGCTGCTCCGCGCCGCCTTTGTGGCCGGCAGCCCGCGCCTTGACGGCGCGATCGAGGTGTTCACCGGCGAGCACATCTACGAGTACATGGACGGCGCGGGCGAGTTGCCGGTGGCTTGTGGCTACCGGCAACTCGCCGCGGCCAGGCTGGTCGACGCCGCGGGCCGCAAGCTGACCGCTGAGCTGATCCTCTGCCCCGGCCCGGCCGAGGCCTTCGGCATCTACAGCCTGCGTCGGCAGCCGGGCGAGGCCATTGTGCCGCTGTCGCATCTGGCGCGGCACCTGGATGGCGAACTGATCGGCTGGCGCGGGCCGTATTTCTGGGTCGTCTCGAGCCTGGCGCAGCCCGCGCCGTCCCAGGACGATCTGTTGGCCACGGCCAAGCTGATCGAGGCCCGCATCCCCGACGCCGGCGCCCTGCCCGACCTGCTTGGGCGGCTGCCCATCGCCGACCTCAAGCCCGACAGCGCGCGCTACTGCCACGGCAAGTTCGGGCTCGATACGTTCTGGTTCCGCCGCGACAACCTGCTCGGCCTGCCGCTGCCTAGTGATGGGAGACCGGTCGACGTGGAAGTCGCCGC
Source organism: Armatimonadota bacterium (assembly GCA_016235455.1). Taxonomy (GTDB): domain Bacteria; phylum Armatimonadota; class UBA10988; order UBA10988; family UBA10988; genus UBA10988. The sequence goes on from JACRKZ010000138.1 coordinate 21,672, forward strand.
CGCCCGCTACGAGAAGCCCGTCGGGCAGCTCATCGTGGCCCACTACCCGAGCGTCGAACTGGCCGCCGCAGCCCACGCGCGTTGGGCCGCAGCCAAGGAAGCACACGAACTGGCCGTGCTCGACGGGGCCTGGCTGGGCCTGGTGGTCGATGCCGCCAGCGAGGCCGATGCGGCGGTGCTGGCCGAGCGGCTGAAGGCGACGATGGCCAAGCCGGGACCGGCCTGGACCGAGGGCTGACGTGGCCGGGCGGCGGCCAGCGATGCCAGGCCGAAGGGCATGGACGCCAACGTGCTCATCATCATCGAGCCAGGCAAGCGCGGGGGCCGACCGTGCGTTCGTGGCCAGCGCATCGCCGTGGCCGATGTGCTGGGCAGGCTGGCCGCCGGCATGGGCGAGGCGGAGATAGTCGACGACTTTCCCGAACTGACCGTCGAGGACATCCGGGCGTGCCTGGCCTTCGCGGCCGGATGAGGTGGTCCGGTAACGTCCCACGTCGCCGCCAATGCCCCGACTGGGAGCGCCAAGCGCCAGCAGCCTGCTCACAAGCCGGAAGAGGCGATGGCGACTCACATAGCAGGTGGACCATGGAACGGGGGCAGGTCACACGCCCTGGCCGCGCGACCGCCACGATCTCGATTGCAGCGCCTTCTGCGCCTCCACCATGAGGCCTGCGGCGAGACTGACCACGAGCACCCACACCCACTCGATCTGGCCGACCGGAGCGGTCAGGAAGATGGTGTTCATGAGGGGCGCGTAGCTGAACAGGAGTTGCAGCGCGATCATGATCGCCACACCGACGAGCACGGACGGGTTGGAGGAGATGCCGACGGCCCAGAGCGGACGGTGGAGCGACCGGCAGTTGAACAGGTAGGCGATCTCGATGCCGACGATGGCGTTGACCGCAAGCGTGCGGGCCACCGCTACGTCGCGGCCCGCATGGATGGCGACTTCATAGAGACCGAAGGCGCCGGTCAGCATCAGCACGCCCACCAGGGCCACGCGGGCCACCAGGTCGCGCGTCAGCAACGGCGCATCGGGCGCGCGCGGCGGGCGGCTCATCAGGCCCGGCTCGCGGGGCTCCAGGGCCAGCACCAGGCCCAGCACGCCGGCGGTCACCGTGTTGATCCACAGGATCTGCACCGGTAGAATAGGCAGTGCGATGCCCAGCACGATGGCCAGCAAGAGGATCAGCCCCTGGCCCAGGTTGGTCGGCAAGGCCCAGACGATGATCTTCATCAGGTTGTCGAAGACGCCCCGACCCTCCTCGACGGCGGCCTCGATGGTGGCGAAGTTGTCGTCGGTCAGCACCATGTCGGCAGCCTCCTTGGCCACCTCGGTGCCGGCGATGCCCATGGCGATACCGATATCGGCCTGCTTGAGCGCCGGGCCGTCGTTGACGCCGTCGCCCGTCATGGCAACGACATTGCCGCGCGCCTGAAGCGCCTCCACCAGGCGCAGCTTCTGCTCGGGCGAGACCCGCGCGAAGACGGCCACCTCAGCGGCGGCCTCGACCAACTGGGTGTCGCTCAGGGCCGCCAGCTGGTGGCCTGCCAGCACATGCGGCCGGGCCTCGGCCGGCACGTCCGGTGCCACTCCCAGCCCCACCTGAGCGGCGATGGCCGCGGCGGTGAGCGGATGGTCACCCGTGATCATCTTGACCTGAATGCCGGCTTCGCGGCAGGCACGCAGCGCCGCGATGACCTCCGCTCGCGGCGGGTCGATGATGGCCTGCACACCAAGGAACACGAGCCCGCTGGCCACGTCATCATGCGACAGTGTGGCAGTGCTCGGTGCAGCGGCCTTCCTGGCCAAGGCCAGCACCCGCAGTCCCTCAGCCGCCAGCTGGTCAGCCTCGGCCCGCACCTGCTCAGCGTTCAGGGCGTCCTCCACGCCGTTCTCACCAAGCGCTCGGTCGCAGCGCGCCAGCACGACCTCCAGCGCGCCCTTGACATAGGCCACCCGGGTCCCCTGCTCGTCGGCGGTGTGCAGGGTGGCCATGTACTGATGCTGCGAGTCGAACGGGACAGCGTCAAGACGGGGCGACTCGCCGCGCAGCGACACGAGGTCCAGCCCCGCCTTGGCTGCCACCACCAGCAACGCTATCTCCGTCGGGTCGCCGTGTGCCTGCCATTGGCCCTCCTCGCGCACCAGCTCCGCATCGTTGCAGAGCAGCCCGGCCACGAGGCATTCCCGCAGCGCCGGGCCAAGGGTGTCGGTTGCCAGGACGCCGCTCTCATGGCGCAGGTCGCCGTTGGGCTCGTAACCAGCCCCGGTCACCCGGTATGGTCGCCCACCGGCGATGACCCGTTGCGTGGTCATCTGGTTCTGGGTCAGCGTGCCCGTCTTGTCGGAGCAGATGACGGTGGCGCCGCCCAGTGTCTCGACGGCGGGCAGACGACGAATGATGGCTCGGCGCCGCGCCATGCGGGCCACGCCGATGGCCAGCGTCACGGTCAGTGCTGCCGGCAGTCCCTCGGGGATCATAGCCACCGCCAGAGCCACTGCGGCGGTGAAGGTGTCCAGCGCGGGCTGGCCGCGCAGGAGACCGACCGCGAAAGTCAGGCCAGCGAGGGCCAGCACCGCGTAGAGGATCACGCGCGTGAAGGCCGCGATGCGCGCGGTCAGCGGCGTCTGCAGGTCTGCGGCGGCGGTGATCAACTGAGAGATGCGGCCGACCTCGGTGCCGTCACCCGTGGCCACCACGACGGCCAGCCCCTGGCCGTAGGTGACCAGAGTCGAGGCATAGAGCATCGTTCTGCGCTCGGCCAGCGCGAGCTCGGCGGGCAGGCGATCCTCGCCATCCTTGGTGACCGGGGCGGACTCGCCGGTCAGCGCCGCCTCGGCCACTTGCAGGTCGCGCGACCGCACCAGGCGGAGGTCGGCCGGCACCTTGTCGCCGGCCTGGATCTCGACCACATCGCCCGGCACCAACTCCGCCGCCGACAGGCGCAGGCGCTCGCCGGCTCGCAGCACGGTCGCCTCGGTAGTCATCGACTGCGCCAGGGCCTCGATGGCCTTCTCGGCCTTGGCCTCCTGCACGTAGCCGATGACCGCGTTGATGAGCACCACGGCCAGGATGATCACCGCGTCGACCGGGTCCTTGATGAGCGCCGTGATGGCACTGGAGCCCAGCAGCACGATGATGAGCGGGTTGCGGAACTGGGCCGCGAACCGCGTGAGCCGGCTGGGGCCGCGCCGCGGTGAGATCTCGTTGCGGCCGAAGTGCTGCTGGCGACGCCGCACCTCGAACTGGTCGAGCCCCGTCCCCGCGGTCGTGTCGAGCAGCTCGAGCACGGCCTCGGCCGACAGATGGTGCCAGTGCCGTTCCAGCAATGTCTGCATCGAGTGCCCTTTCGTCTGGCAAGGTAGACTTCGGGGGCGTGCGGATTACACCGACCACGCGCTACTCCGCCGGGCCCAGGCGACCTCGATCGGCCCGTGCGGGTGTGGCCAGACGCCGCTCGCCAAGGTCAGTTGGTCGGTGCCGGCGCGACGCGGAACCGATCGAAGGTGCCCGGCCCGGGGAAGCTGACCCCCAGCCTGTAGCGCGACAGGTACCGGGTGGGCGCGGCCTACCAGGCATGGCAGCGGCTGGCGCCCTCGCTGTCCACGAAGTACACCCAGCAGGCCCAGGCGCCGGCGTCCGACATGCGGCCCCAGCCCAAGCGGATGAGTTCCAGTGCCGTCGGCCAGCCCTCGGGCCGTGTGCAGAGCGCGCCGAGTGCATCTCAAGCGAAGCACGAGGTGGTCCAGCAGCCGCAGTGTCGGCTTGCCGCCGCGCAACACCGCGCGGTCGGTGGCCAGTTCGCCCTTGGCGCCGGGGAACTCCCTGCCGTTGCCAAACTCCCTGCCCTGCGCGGGGTCGTCTGGCGCCACCACCGGCACGGGCTCCTGGGCCCAAGCGGCAACCGCCAGCAGCGACAGACAGAGCCAGAGAGCGAGCCGCGGTCGGCAGGTCATGACCGTTCCCCTCAGTAACCGGAGGCCGAGTTCGTAGTTCGGCCTTCGGGCGGCCCTCCCAACGGCCAGGGCCATGGGGCACACCGCCTCAAAGCGGAGCTGCGACCCGGCCCTACGGGGCACTCGGCGGCTACGCCACTTCGACGCGCTCGATGCGGATCTTGGCGGGGTCGGCGATGCCCAGGCCCAGATCGGCGGCCAGCTTGATGTACGCCGGCGGCCGGCCGACGCGTGCCAGGGGCCGCAGCCCGGCTTCCTTGCGCAAGTCCTCGATCAACTGCGTGCCGACGGTGTCGTGCGCCACCGGGTCCAGCGCCAGCAGGATTAGGTCCAGGTCACGCCGTGCGTCGGGCTTGTTGGACGGTCCGCCATCGATGACGACCGTGGTCGCGTCGCAAACCACCAGCCGATGTTTGGTGCGCAGCGCGGGGATGCTGTTCAGGTCGGCGATGGCCTGGCAGATGCCGGGCCCGTGCAACTTCCAGGGCTCGTTGATCGAGCCGAAGTGGTTCTTCAGCGCGGCGGTGATACCCGCCAGGTTGTGGTCCTTGAGGATGGGCAGCGAGACCAGCGCCGTGGCGTGGCTGGTGGTCAACGTACTGAGCTTCTGGGTCACCGTGCCCTGGATTGTCGGCTCGGCATCGTGGCCATAGCCGGCGGAGTTGGTGGCCACCACGCGGTAGCCCGCGGGGTTGGCGCCCACCAGGTAGCCGGCGCCCGACAACTCACGCTCCGAGCGCTCCCAGACCAGGCACTTGTCGCCCGGCACGCCCGCGCTCATCACCCCGCGTGCGACGGCATCGGCCACGTCGGTACGGGTACTTATGGCCGAAGCCAGGCAGTTGACCTTCAGGGCCACGGTATCATCGGCCCGAAACAGCGACTTCCAGGCGTCGGCGCCGTCCTTGCCGGTCAGCTTGGCCAGGCCGGCAGCGACCATCTTGGCCACCTTCGCCGCGCGCTGGTCGACGGCCAGCGCGGCCACGCCGGGGCAGTGCACGGCCACCACGACCGCCTCGTCGGCCGCGTCGGCACGGCCGGCCAGGCTCGCCGCGACGCTCGCGGCGGCCACGCCGGCCATGAATCCACGCCGGTCCACGGATTGCTGCACCATTTGCTGCTCTCCTCGTCTGCTACAAACCCAGCTTGGCGGCGATGGGTTCCATCGCCGCAATACAGAAAGCAATGTGCGCATCCAGGTCGACAGCCAGGTCGGCCGTGCCGTCGACGATGTCCTCGCGACTGACCGCCGCGGCGAAGGCCTTGTCCTTCAGCTTCTTGCGCACGCTCTTGGGCATCATGCCGCCCAACCGCTCGGGCCGCATGAGCGCCACGGCGGTGATGAACCCGGCCAACTCGTCACAGGCAAACAGCATCTTCTCCAACCGCGTCTCACGGCTCACGCCGGTGTGCCGCGCGTGCGACGCCACGGCCCGACAGATGACCTCGTCCACGCCCATGCCGCGCAGGATCTCGACGCCCTTCTGAGGGTGCTCGTCCAGCGTCGGATGCCGCTCCCAGTCGAAGTCGTGCAGCAGGCCGACCGTCTCCCACAGGTCTGCATCCTCGCCCTCGGCCACCGCCGCCGCGCGCAGACACGCCGCGACCGCCTCGCCGTGGCGGCGCAAGTTCTCGTTCTGGACCCATTCGTACATCAGGGCTCGGGCCTGGTCGGGGCTCATGCGTCGGTCTCCACGGGCCACATTGAACGTGGGTGGCGGAAGTCCTGCCCGGTGGCAGGAGAAGCCCTGACCCAACCGAACTACGCCCCGTGGAGATTCGCTATGCGTCGGCATCTTCTGCTCGTGCTGCTGCTGGCCGGGTGCGCTGTGGGCCGCACCTTGACCTACACCGACCTGCTTGGCCAGATGACCGACCTTGACCGGCTGACGCGGCTGCAGCCCGGCGTGAAGTCCGGCCAGTGCTCCTCGTGGGACCGCGCCGAGACCGAGCGCTGGGCGCCCAACGGCGATTGCGGACAGTACCTGCGCGTGGAACCCAACGGCGAAGCGGTCATGGCCGACCTCAAGGGTCCCGGCTGCGTGTTCCGCCTCTGGTCGGCCAACCCGCAAGGCAAGATCCGGTTCTACCTCGACGGCGCCGCCACCCCCAGCTATGAGTTCGACCACAACGAGCTGTACCAGGGCAAGACCGCCCCGTTCATCAAACCGCTGGCCTGGCAGCGCGAGCCGGGCCGGGCCTCCGACCTCTACTTCCCCATTCCGTACCGCCACAGCCTGAAGATCACGGCCTCGGAAAAGATCAACCAGTACTACTGCGTCAACTACCAGACCTACCCCGAGGGCTGGCTGGTGCCGACCTTCCGCCTGCCGCTGAGCGCCGACGAGCAGCGTGCCGTGGACAAGGTGGCCCGAGCCTGGGCCGCGCCGGGCACCGACCCCAAGGCGCCACGCCGCGGTGCGCAGAGCAAGAGGCTGACCATCGAACTGCCGCCGGGACAGACCGCGCGGCTGGCCGAACTGGCCGGGCCCGGCGAGATCCGCGCGCTGCGCATCAAAGTCGACTGCGAGCAGCGCGACTGGCCGCGCAAGCTCGTGCTGCAGGGCACCTGGGACGCCGCGCCGTGGCCGCAGGTGCTCAGCCCGATGGGCGCGTTCTTCGGCTTCGACTGGCAGGCGCCCGAGTACGGCGCGCTGCCCATGGGCTGCCTCGGCGGCGAGTCCTACTGCTTCTTCACCATGCCCTTTGGCAAGTCGGCCTCGCTGCGGCTGACCAGCCACCTGGCCAGGCCGGCGCTGATCACCTACGAGGTGCTCTGGGCGCCACAGCCCATGGCCGACGACTCCTGCTACTTCTATGCTCGCTGGCGCCACGCCCGCAACGCGACGACCTTCGACTGGCCGTTCGTCGAGACCGCCGGCCACGGCACGCTGGTCGGCACGTCGCTCCAGATCAACCATCCCACCCCCGGCTGGTGGGGTGAAGGCGACGAGAAGGTCTGGGCCGACGACGAGGACCAGTTCCCCCCATGGATCGGCACCGGCTCGGAGGACTACTTCGGCGATGCCTGGGGCATCCGCTACCTGCCCGGCCCGAGCTGGGGCTGCAGCCGGCAAGAAGGCAACCAGACCTGCTGCTATCGCTGGCACCTGCTGGACAACATTCCCTTTGCCAAGCGCCTGCGCATGACCATCGAGAACTACGGGCCCAACGGCCAGTGGGGCGGCCCCAGCGAGTACGAGTACAACAGCGTGGGCTACTGGTACCAGCAGGAGCTGGTGCCGCCGTTCGAGCAACTGCGCGACCGCACCTACATCGGCGGCGTCAAGCCCGGCGACAAGCCAAGCCCACAGGCCTACAACCCCGACCTGTTCCGCGCGCCGTCCGAGGACGACCTGCACTGTCTCGGCCTGGCCGAGCCCGGCTGCGTTGAAGCCGAGACACTGCTCAAACCCGCGGTCGATGCGGGGCGCGCCAGGATCATCAGCGACGTCGACCGCCCGCGGCCCTTCAACGTCGAGCAGGCGGTGGATTTCGGCACGGTCAAGGCCGGCGACGTGCTCGGCGAGTTCGGCCTCGACGTGCCGGCCGACGGCGTGTATCAGCCGACCGTTGTGGTGGGCGAAGAGACCACCGCCAGGCTCTGCCTGTCGACGCCCGACACGACTCCCGCTAGCGACGAGGCGCGCCCGCAGCCGTGGTTGCGCGTGCTGCCGCCGGTGTTGTTGACCAAGGGCAGCGCGAGCTTGCGCCTCACCGCGCTCACCGCCGGCCTCGCGGTCGTCGACGCGGTGCGCCTGGCGCCCGTGCCGCGCGAACTCGACGCCATGGAGGCCGAGGATCAGACCGTGGTCGCCAGCACCGGCGGCGGCGAGGCGCCGCGGCCCAGCCAGCCCATGCTCGGCCCCAGCGGCGGCCGCATCCTCGAATGGCACGGCGACCTCGGCGCGAGCCTGACGCTGCGCCTGGCCAAGCCGGCCGAGGAGGCCTACGTGCTGGGGGTCAAGCCCATGAGAGGGCCCGGCGCCGGCGTCTTGCAGGCCTTCGTCGGCGGCAAGGCCATCGGCCCGCGCTTCGACCTGTATGCACCCGAGAAGGGCGTTGGCCCGGCCGTCTTGCCGCTGGGTATGGTGCCCCGCGGTTGCGCCGAGGTCGAGTTGCGCCTGGTCGACAGGAATCCGGCGGCCACATCGGTCCACTGCGGGCTCGACTACTTCCGCTGGGAGCCCAAGATCCTGCATCCCGACAGCGCGCCCGGTCTGGTGGCCACGGTCACCGGGCTGCACGCCTGCCAGTACCGCATCCAGAACTTGGGTGACCGCTTCATCGGCAACCATCACCTGTGGTTGCAGCCGTGCGACAACAACGCCGTGCTGGAGATCGCCCTGGACGTGCCCGAGACTCGCGTCTACAAGCTCGCCCTCCGCCTGACCACCTCGTGGGACTATGCCAAGGTGCAGCCCTCGCTGGACAACAAAGACCTGGGCGAACCGGTTGACTGCTACACGCTCACCGTCGAGCAGACTCCCGAGGTCGATCTGGGCAGCCACGAACTGACCGCCGGCCGGCACTACGTCAAGCTCAAGGCCGCCGGCCACAACGCCAAGTCGGCAGGCTACCTGATGGGCTTGGACTACCTGTCGGTCAAGTAGGCTGCGGTGAACGTCGAGGCCTTTCTGGAGCACGTTAGCCGCCTTCCTCACTACGCGGGGCAGGTGGTTGGTAGCCATGAGCAGCCCGCTCGCGAGCCACGGTTCGGCGACGACCTGGCCCTGAGCGACGCCACCCGCGCCACGCTCGCCGCGCTGGGCGTGGAGCGGCTCTATGCCCATCAGACCCAGGCCATCACCGCGCTGGCCGAGGGTCGCGACGTGTTGCTCTGCACCGGCACCGCCAGTGGCAAGAGCCTGGCCTATCTGGTGCCCATCATCGAGACGCTGACCCGCGACCCGCAGGCGCGCGCCTTGCTCGTCTTTCCCACCAAGGCGCTGTGCCAGGACCAGCACACCCGCTTTAGCGCCGCCGTGGCCGAGGCGGGCCTCAGGTTCGAGACCGGCGTGTTCGACGCCGATACACCCCGCGCCGCACGCCGCCGGCTGCGCGACCGGGGCCGCGTGCTGTTCACCAACCCCGACATGCTCCACGCCGCCCTGATGCCCTCGCACACGGGCTGGGCACAACTCCTGGGCAACCTGCGGTATGTCGTGCTCGACGAGCTGCACACCTACTCGGGCCTGTTCGGCTCGGGCGTGGCCAACCTGTGGCGACGCTTCGAACGCGCCGTCCGCCATCACGGCGGCGACCCGCGCGTGGTCGCCTGCTCGGCCACCATCGGCAACCCCGCCGAGTTGGCCCGGCGCCTGCTGGGCCGCGACCTGCTGCTCATCGACGACGATGCCAGCCCCTGTGGCCGCCGCGTGTTCGTGCTGTGGAACCCACCGCGCGTGCGCCATACGCCCAACCGCTCGCGGCGCTCAGCCAACTGGGAGGCCACGCAGCTCGCCGCCGAGCTGATCCGCTGGGGCGTGCCCACGGTCTGCTTCTCCAAGGCCAAGATGACCGCCGAGCTCATCGCCCGCTACATCCGCGAGGAGCTGACCAAGACCGATGCCGGCCTGGCCGAACGCGTCGCCGCCTACCGTGGCGGCTACCTGGCCGAGGAGCGTCGCGAGGTCGAGCGCCGACTGTTCTCTGGCGAGCTGATGGGTGTTAGCACCACACGCGCGCTGGAGTTGGGCATCGATGTCGGCGAGCTGGAAGCCTGCATCATCGTCGGCTACCCGGGCACTCTGGCCAGCTTCTTCCAACAGGCCGGCCGCGCCGGGCGCCGGCAGGACGACGCCTTGGTGGTGCTGGTGGGCGTCGACACGCTCATCAACCAGTGGATCCTGCGCCACCCCGACTACCTCTTCGGCCGGCCGGTGGAGGAGGTCACGCTCGAGCCCGACAATCCGTTCATCGCGCTGGATCACGTGGCCTGCGCGGCGCACGAACTGCCCATCGCCGCCGACGAGGAGGACCTCTGCGGCCCGTCGACCGCTCTGGCGCTGGACATCCTGGCCGAGAACGGCAAGCTGTCGCGCGGGCCGGCCGGCTGGTTCTACTCGGGGCTCGAGATCCCCCAGCACGAGGTCTCGCTGCGCGGCTACTGCGACGACAACGTGGTCATCCAGGACGCCGACACCGGCGCCGTGCTGGGCGAGGTGAACCGCCTCGACGCACCGCCCATCCTGCACCAGGGCGCCTACTACTTCCATCAGGGTGACTGCTATCTGTCGCTCTCACTCGATTTAGATAAGGAGTACCGCGCGCTCGTTCGGCGCATCGAGCCCGAGTGCTACACCCAGCCCATGGGTGGCACCGACGTCAAGCACATCGACGCGGTCTGCCTGCGACGCCCGCTGGGGCGAGGCCATGCCTGCTGGGGCGAGGTGACCTCCAACTTCGTGCTGTTCGCCTATGAGAAGGTGCCGTTCCACGAACTCGACGCCATCTCGGTGCACCCGGTGGAGGTGCCGGAGTACCTGCTCGACACCGTGTCGTTCTGGCTCGTGCCCGACGACGAGATCATTGCCCAAGCCCGTCAGGCCGGCATCGAAGTGCGCAACGGCCTGCGCGGCATCGGCTATGCCACGCGGCTCATGCTGCCGCTGTTCTGCGTCTGCGAGACGCTGGAGCTGTCGCACTCGGTGGGCTGTGTGAACTCGCCGCCGCAGGCCGTGTTCATCTATGAACGCGTGCCGCTGGGCATGGGCGCCACGCGCCGCGCCTTCGACCGGCTGGAGACGATCATGCCCGCGGTGCTGGCGCATCTCCACGCCTGCGACTGCGAGGACGGCTGCCCGCTGTGCGTGGGCAAGCCGTTGCGGCAGTACACCACCTGGAACATCGAACGCGGCGAGGCCAGCGTGCCCAGCAAGTCCGCGGCCATCTGGCTGCTGGAGGCGATGTTGGCCGAGGTGGGCGGTGAGCCGACGCAGAACTGGGTGGCGGAGTTGCCCGACGAGGCGGAGCAGCGGCTGGCGCGCAACCTGCGCCGCCACCTGGAGCGCCGACGCGAGCCGCGGCGCATCCAGCACGAGCCCACGCCGCGCGCCGAGGTGGCGCCACCGCCGGTCGAGCCGGCGGCCAAGCTGGACATGCCCGACGCGGCGCGCCGACGCGAGCACCGCGACGAGCTGGCCAAGGAGACGCTGCGCGAGCGCGTGCGGCGGCGGATGCGCGAGCGCGAGGGGGAGTAGCTGGATCGTGGTCAAAGAACACTTCGGCAAAGAAGCGCCGCGTTCGGTGCCGCGCGGGACCGCGGAGCTCCCAGGGCTCGGCCGACATCCTGCCCGGCCTGTCTCTCCCGCCGCGTCGGACCACGCCAGCCCATTCTAGCCAACAACCCCACCCTCGCGCTATCATCAGCACCCGATGCACCCAGGAGGCATCCGACATGAGCAGTTTCAGCCTGAACCTCCGACCGGCCGACCAGTGCCGCTACGATATCCTCTCGCTCGGCGAGATCATGCTGCGGCTCGATCCCGGCGAGGGCCGCATCCATACCACGCGCAGCTTCCAGGTCTGGGAAGGCGGCGGCGAGTACAACGTGGCGCGCGGGCTACGGCGCTGCTTCGGGCTGCGCGCGGCGGTGGCCACGGCCTTTGCCGACAACCCCGTGGGTCGGCTGGTCGAGGACTTCATCCTGCAGGGCGGGGTCGACACCAGCCTGATCCGCTGGGTCAAGTACGACGGCATCGGCCGTGACGTGCGCAACGGGCTCAACTTCACCGAGCGCGGCTATGGCGTGCGCGGCGCCGTCGGCTGCTCCGACCGTGGCCACACCGCCGCGTCGCAACTCAAGCCCGGCGACATCGACTGGGAGCATATCTTCGGCGAGCTCGGCGTGCGCTGGATGCACACCGGCGGCATCTTTGCCGCGCTGTCGGCCACCACGCCCGACGTCGTGGAAGAAGCCATGACCGTGGCCAAGAAGCACGGCACTGCAATCTCCTATGACCTGAACTACCGCCCGTCGCTGTGGAAGTCCATCGGCGGACAGGCCAAGGCCCAAGAGGTCAACCAGAAGCTGGCCCGCATGGTCGACGTGATGATCGGCAACGAAGAGGACTTCACCGCCTGCCTGGGCTTCGAGGTCGAGGGTGTCGACGCCAACCTGACGGCGCTGGAGACCGACAACTTCAAGGCCATGATCAACCGCGCCACGGCCGCCTACCCCAACTTCAAGGTCGCCGCGACCACGCTGCGCTCGGTGCGCACCGCCACGCGCAACGACTGGGGCGCCATCTGCTGGGCCGGTGGCGAGTTCTACCAGGCCATCCATCGGCCCGACCTGGAGATCCTCGACCGCGTCGGCGGCGGCGACAGCTTCGCCTCGGGTCTGGTCTACGGCCTGATGGTCAAGGGCGACCCGGCCCTGGCCGTCAACTACGGCGCGGCCCACGGCGCGCTGGCCATGACCACCCCCGGCGACACCTCCATGGCCACGCTGGCCGAGGTCGAAAAGCTCATGGGCGGCGGCGGCGCGCGCGTCGACCGGTAGGGCGCGGCTACGGTGAGCTGCATCCGCGGATAACGCAGATGGACGCAGATAGGTCTGAGTCATCCATCTGCGATCATCTGCGCTATCTGCGGATGCAGCTCACCGCGGCTCGATGTTCAGGTTGTCCAGATAGATGACGGCCGGGCCGTTGGCCACCGAGACGAAGCCGCACCAGGCGATCTTGCGGAAACCGTCGTCGCAGTGCAGTTTGGCGAAGACCTTCGGCGGCTGGCCGGGCAGAGCGACGGTCAGGGTGTAGGTGCCGTCGGCCTTGTCGCCCAGCGCGCAGTCGAGCTGGTAGTGGACCCACACGCTGCGCGGTATCTCCAGCAGTTTGGTGCCCTGCACCGTGAGCCAGCCGTCGGCGCCGAAGGCCAGTGCCGGACCCGTCTTCCAGGGCTGGCCGCCATCGCGCCAGGCGTGCTCGAACGGTGCGCCCGGCTCCAACCGCAGATCGAAGCTGACCCGCGCCGTGCCGTGGTCATAGCCGGGGTTGTAGAGCAGGTGCGGGTTGTAGAAGTTCGGCTGACCGGCGGCGTCGGTGAACTTCAGGCTCTGCTTGCCCGACGCCGCGGTCTCGGCGGTGAGGCGCAGGCTGGCCGCCTCGCTATCCTCCAGCGCGGTGCCGAAGCTGGGCTTGGCGCCCGGCTGGCCGTCCTCGAAGTCGTCGGCCACGGCGGCCGGCGGCGGTGGGATGGCCGGCGCATAGACCGCCGGCCAGGACTTGGTGAAGGTGTGGTTGGTCAGCCGGCCCGCCTTGCTGTAGTCCCACGGCTTGAAGCCAACCTTCGCTGCTGGTGAGCCCGGCTTGAGGCGATAGTCGCCGTGCTCGGGATCGACGAACATGGGGTCGGCCACCACGGAGTCGACATCCTGGCCCTTGGCCTGCCAGGCGGCCAGATCCAGATCCCCCCAGCGCGGCGCGTTGCCCCGGCGGTTCCAGTAGAGGTTGGAATCGAGCTCGCAGTTGGCCCGCGGCCAGGCGTTGTCGACCAGATGGCCGACGTCATAGAGCAGGATGTTGCGGTGCAGCGCCATGGAGAGATGCTGCTCCATCCGCCCGCAGCGCAGCAGCGGCGCGCCGTCGTCGAGGATGGGGCCGAAGATGTTGTTGCGCGCGGTGTTCTCGCGCCCATAGTTGACGTTGAACGAGTGCGTGGTGCAGCGGTAGACCAGGTTGTTCTCCACGGTGATGCCGCTGCTGCCCTCGTCGAGGTAGATGCCCACGCCCCACGGCACGCCGACCTGATCATGCACGACGTTGCCGCTGATGACCGTCCCGGTGGCCACGCCCAGCGTGTAGATGCCCGCCTCGTCGCCCAGCACACGCTGGGGCATGTCGTGGATGTGGTTGTCGGCGATGGTATTGGCGCGCGTCGGCGTGTCGCCGTAGCCCCAGGTCCAGCCCGCGGAGATGCCGCTGTAGTAGAAGTCGGCGATCTCGTTGTGCGACAGCTCGCAGTGGTGCGCAAAGCCCAGCCAGATGCCCACCGCCGGTGGGTGCATCCGCCCGCCATGGGCAATGAGGCAGTCGCGCACCGTGTTGTGACCGGCCACGCCCTCGTCGTCCGGCGGCGCGCCGGGGCCGATCTTGATGCCGCCGCCGCCCAGGTCGGTCAGTTCGCAACGCTCGACGCGCACGCGCTTGGTGCCGTTGCCCAGCTCCAGCGCGTAGCCGCCGAGCCTGGTCAGCCGACAGTCCTCGAAGACGCTGTCGCGCAGGCCCTCGGCGGTGACCGCGGCGGCCATGCCGCTCTCGGCCTGTGGCAGGCTGTGCCCGTCGGGCTCCAGCAGCCAGTTGGCATGGGCGAAGGTCAGGCCGCGGAATTCCAGATGCTCCACCCACCGGCGGCCGGCGATGTCGCCCTGGAACTGCACCAGCGTGGTCAGTCGCGGTGCGATGACCAGCGCGCGCTCCGGCGCTTCGCCGGGCATCGGCACGTAGGTCAGCGTGGCCGTCGGTCGGTCCAGGTACCAGTCGCCGGGCTGGCCGAGTTGCTCCTTGACGTTCTCCACCAGGTACCGCGTGCCCGCGCCGAGCCCGGCCATCGACGGATGCCACGTCGGCCGCCGGAAGGTGGCGATGCGCGCGGCGTCATCCACCTTGGCCAGCCTCATGCGTGACACCGACCAGGTGTGGAAGCACAGCACCTCGACATCGTCGAGGTTGGCCTGGTCGGCGCGCAGTGCGCCCTTCTCGAAGCGCAGCCGGTTGGCGCCGCGCTCGGCCACGTCGGGCGTAGGGGCGATGTTGCCCGTCGCGTAGGCGTAGCCCTGGCGCGGCCAGCGCGGCCGGAAGCGGCGCTCGCCGTTGATGAAGAGCTGGGTGAAGTTGCTGCCGTCCGGCAGCTTGGCCTGCCAACGATTGCCAGCCACCCGCCAGTTGGCCACCGGCTGGCCGCCGCTGAGGATTACGTTGGCGCCGGGCGCGCCGCGGTAGACGATCGGCGCGCCGGCACGGCCGGAGTCCTCGGGCTGGAAGGTCAGCGTCGCCGGCAGGTAGTAGACGCCGCCCGCCAACGTGATCACGGCGCCGTCGGTCAGGCGACCGCCGGCTTTCAGCTCGCGAATGGCGTCACGCGCACGCTGGACCGTGGCCAGCGGCGCGGCCTTGGTGCCAGCGGCGGCATCGTTGCCGCCCGGCGCGACGAACAACTCCACCGGCGCGGCGGATATCGCGGCCGAGAGCAGAATGACCCAGAGCAGGTGGCGCATGACAGCCCTCCGCTCGGTGATTCGCGCGCTGGTGGCACCGGCCTCCTGGCCGGTGATTGCGCGCGGCTCGCCTCGATGGCCATCACCGGCCACGAGGCCGGTGCCACCCGTCAGGCGCGGCGCCAGCTCGTCCCGTCGCGCGTGTCTTCCAGCACCACACCCAGCTCGGTGAGCTGCAGGCGGATCTGGTCGGCCAGGGCGAAGTTCTTCTCGGCCCGCGCCGTGCGCCGCATGGCGATGAGGAGCTGCATCAGCCCATCCTCAAGATCGCCACCGGTCTGCGGCAACTGCGCCGGCACCAGACCCAGCACCGTGCCGCCCAAGTCGTTGAAGACCGCGTGGATCTCGTCGAGCGCCGCGCGCGACAGCCTGGTCCCGCTGTTCAGCAGATCGTTGCTGGCGCGGCACAGGTCGAACAGCACGGCCAGCGCGCCCGGCGCGCCGAAGTCGTCGTCCATCGCCTCCGCGAACCGGCTCCTGAAGCCCGCCAGGTCGAGGCCGTGGTCGGCGCCGTCGTCGGCCGCGCGCTCCAGCGCGCGTCGCACCAGGCCGACGGCGGTGTGCAGGCGGCGCAGTCCGTTCTCGGCAGCCTCGAGCCCTTCGGCGGTGAAGTCGAGATCGCTGCGGTAGTGGCTGGAGAGCACATAGAAGCGCAACACCAGCGGATCGTACTTGCGGCCGAGCATGGGGTGCGTGGGCCAGTCGGGGTTGACGATGTCTTTGATGAGCACGAAGTTGCCCTTCGACTTGCCCATCTTCTCGCCATTGACCGTGATCATGTGGTTGTGCAGCCAGTAGCGCACGAACGGCTGCTCATGCGCGCCTTCGCTCTGGGCGATCTCGCACTCGTGGTGCGGGAACTGGTTCTCCAGGCCGCCGCCGTGGATATCGAAGGTGTTGCCCAGGTACTTGGCCGACATGGCCGAGCACTCCAAGTGCCAGCCCGGATAGCCCGCGCCCCAGGGGCTGGGCCATTGCATGATGTGCTCGGGCTCGGCAGCCTTCCATAGCGCGAAGTCACGCGGGTCGCGCTTCTCATCGAGCACTGCCACGCGCGCGCCGGACTCCACGTCCTCGATCCGGCGGCCGGACAGCTTGCCGTAGCCCTCGAAGCTCTTCACATCGAAGTAGACGCTGCCGTTGACCTCGTAGGCATGGCCCTTGGCCAGCAGTTCCTGGCACAGCGCGATCTGCTCGGGGATATGGCCCGTGGCGCGCGGCTGAATGTCGGGCCGCAGCAGGCCCAACGCGTCCATGTCGTCCAGATAGCTGTTGGTGAACAGCTCGGCGATGGCCATGGGATGCAGGCCGCGGCGCCGCGACTCGGCGATGATCTTGTCCTCGCCGGCGTCGGCATCGTCGGTCAGGTGGCCCACGTCGGTGATGTTCTGGACGTAGGTGACCTCATAGCCCGTGTAGCGCAGCCAGCGCACGATGACGTCGAAGCTCAGGTAGCTCTTGGCATGGCCCATATGCGAATGGCCGTAGACCGTCGGGCCACAGACGTACATGCCGACCCGCGGCGGGGCCAACGGCTCGAACGGCTCCTTGTCCCGGCGCAACGTGTTGTAGACCTGCAAGGCCATGTCGTCTCGCTCCTCTGTCTAGTGCTATACGCCCGGCACCTGCTTCGACCGCGCCTTGAGCGAGTGCGTCACGGGCATCCCGCCGCGCACCAGCTCGCGTTCGAGCAGTTGCACGAACGCCGCCCGGTCGGGCCCGCGCACAATGGCCTGCTCGTGGGCCTCTTGCAGGGCCACGGGATACCCGTGCCCTTTGGCGATCTGGTCGACGATCACCGCGTGCACCAAAGATACCACCGACTCGTCGTCCGCGGCCCACTCGGGCATCTCGACGCGGCCGATCTCCCGCGCCGCGCCGTCGCGCGCTGCGTGGAGGTAGAAGAATGCCGCGCGCTGCTTGATGCGCTCATAGCCGCTGTTGCGCTCGACGAACAGCGGCGAGCGATGGCTCGCGGGCAGGACCGCGCCGAACAGGTCGGAGTCGACGAGCCCCGCCGGCCGGCCGCAGGGCAGGGCCTGGGCCTCGGCCACGGTCATGGTGTCGCTGCCGGTGACCTGCCTGACGGCGGCCAGATGCGGGCAGAGCTCGCAGTTGACCACCCGCTGGTCGCAGTCGCCCAGCCGCACGAGGTTGTTCACCTCGTTGGCGCCCGACCGGCTGACGTAGCTGGCCACCGGCACGCCGATCTCACCAAAGCGCGCCAGCAGCCGGCCATACTCCTCCAGGTGCGCGAGTGTGAAGCCATCGTCCTCGTGCGCCCAGCTCCAGGGGATCAGCTTGCCGTCCAGCAGCGCGACCGCCGGCCGCGCGGTCGTGGCTTCCGCCAGCGCCAGCAGGGCCCGCAGTTCCTCCACCGTGCGCACCACGGCCACGTGCTCGGCGGTGACCGTCTGGCGTTGGCCCAGCACGCCACGAAAGACATCGCCCTCGTCGCTGTACAGCCGCGGCTCCGAGTCCAGTTCCGCCGACGACTGCTCGCCATAGGTGAGGCGCACGCGGCCGGTGTTGACCACGAACCAGATGGCCGCGCCGTGGCGGTCGGGGTAAATCTGGCTGCCGTCGCTGGCCACGACGGTATAGGCGAGCGGCGCTGGCGGCGCGGGGAAGCTGCGGCCCGCCTCGGGCGTCAAGGCGGCCAGTTGCAGCTTGGTGCCGGCGGTGGCGGTGCGGTCGGCCCACCAGCTGTAGCGTCGCGCATGGTCGGCGTAGGCCGCCACGGTATGCTCACGCCGCCGCGCGCGGTCGGCCTGCTCGACGAGCTGCTGCTCGGCCAGGTCGGCAATGCGCGCATAGACCTCGTTGAGCTTGAACATGGCAGCCGATCAGCGTCCGGCCAGCGTCACGAGCAACTGCTCGCACTCGGCGTAGTCGCGGTCGTGGTCGATGTCGAAGTTGAAGGCCGCGTCGCAGCCGAAGATGGCCGCCACGGGGAAGCCCATCAGCCGTGCGATGGCCGCCTCCAGCGCGGGCACGTTCATCAGCCGCCAGCCGAACTTCATGGACAGCGCGAAGCGCAGCGCGGTCAGCGGCCCGATCATGCCGAACAGCCGGGCGAAGTGCTTGCGCGCGCCAAAGACCATCTCGATCCGCTCGCGGTGCTGGGCGATGAGCGTGGGGCTCATGACCATCACCGAGGAGGCGGTCAGGTCGCCTTCCTTGAGCGGCACATACTTGTTGGTGGCCTCGGGCAGGCGCGCCTCCACCTCTTCACGGCGGTAGATGGGCAACACGAAGCCCTTGTCGGCCGGGGTGCGCGCCACCAGATCGTCCAGGCCCTCAGCCGTGAGGAACGGCAGGTCGGAGGAGATGAACACCACCTGCTGCTGGTCGCCGAGCGCCTCGAGCCCAGCCATGATGTTGGCCGGCCCGCTGCCGCGGTCCTCGACAAACAGATCCTCCGGCCGCAGGTCGAGGCTGTCGCGGATCTGGTTGGGGCCGACCACGCAGACGCGGCCGACGCGTGCCGCATTGTGGGCCGCGTCGAGCGCCGTGTCGATCAGCCGGTGCCCGCCAAACTCGAGCACGCACTTGAACGGCTGCTCGAATCGGCTGGACAGGGAGTCGGGCATCGGCCCGCCGGCGGTGATCAGGGCGTCCATGGTGTCTCCAGGGCAGATAGTATAGCCGCTGCGGTTGCGCAGGCATACCAGCGCGCGTTACGCTGGGAGCATGATCAAGCTGCTTACTGCCGCGGAAATGCGCGAACTCGACCGCGCCACCATCGAGGACCATGGCCTGGCCGGGGTGGTGCTCATGGAGCACGCCGGCCGGGCCGTGGCCGAGGCGGCGCGCGACCTGGCCGGCGGCGCGGGCCGCCACATCACACTGGTCTGCGGCAAGGGCAACAACGGTGGCGACGGGTTCGTCGCCGCCCGCTGGCTGCTGCGCTGGGGATTCGTGCCCGAGGTCTTCCTGGTCGGCGATCCCGAGAGCGTGCAGGGCGATGCACGCACCAACCTCAACCTGCTGTTGCGCGCCGGCTCCGGCGTGGAGACGCTGGCTGAGGAGGCCCACCTGGTACTGCTCACGGGCAGTCTGCGGCGGGCGGTGGTGGTGGTTGACGCACTGCTCGGCACGGGGCTCACCGGCCCGCCGGGTGGTGTGGTGGGCGGCGCCATCCGCACGGTCAACGCCGGCGGCCGGCCCGTGCTGGCGGTCGATCTGCCCTCGGGGCTCAATGCCGACTCGGGCGAGGTCTATGACCCGCACATCGAGGCGGTGCGCACCGTCACCTTCGGCGCCTACAAGCGCGGTCTGGCGCTGCAGCCGGGCGCCGACTGCGCCGGCGAGGTGTCGGTCATCGACATCGGCCTGCCCACCGCCCTACTCAACGCGCTGGACAAGGCGCCCGCGCTGGTCGAGCCGGCCGATGTCGCCGCGCGCCTGCCGCGCCGCGCCGCCGACTTCCACAAGGGCCTGGCCGGCCGCGTTCTGCTCATCGCCGGCTCGCGCGCGCTGGGCGGCGCGGCGCTGCTGGCCGCGCGCGGCGCGGCACGTGGCGGCGCGGGCCTGGTCACGCTGGCGCTACCCGCGTGCCTGGCCGACAGCGCCCGCCTGGCCACCCCGGAGACCATGTGTCGGTCCATGCCCGAGACCGACGACGGTGCGCTCAACCCCGATTGCGCCGAACTGCTGGCGCCGCTGGTGGCTACCGCGGACGCCGTGGGCATAGGACCCGGCCTGGGCACCGGTGAAGGCGCGCGCGCCGCGCTGGCCGCCGCCTTCGCGGCGGCCACCGGGCCGCTGGTGCTCGACGCCGACGCGCTCAACCTGCTGGCCGACTCGCCCGAACTGCGCGATGGCGTGGACGTCCCGCTGATCCTCACGCCGCACCCCGGCGAGGCCGCGCGCCTGCTCAAGAGCGAGGTGCGCCGAGTCCAGGCCGACCGCCTCGGCGCGGCGGCCACCATCGCGCGCCGCTACGGCGCCACGACGCTGCTCAAAGGCGCGCCCACGGTCGTGGCGACGAGCGCGGGCCGACTGACGCTCAACCCCACCGGCTGCCCGGCCATGGCCTCGGGCGGCATGGGCGATGTGCTCACCGGGCTGCTGGCCGCGCTGCTGGCCCAAGGGCTGTCGCCGAGCGATGCCGCGCTGGTCGGCGCGTGGCTGCATGGACGCGCGGGCGAACTGGCCGCCGACGGCGCCGACGCCGGCCTGCTGGCGGGCGATCTGGCCGACGCCCTGCCCGCCGCGCGGCGCGAGATCGCCTCGGCCTGAGCGCGGCGCCGAGGCGTGGCGCGGGGCCGTTTGGTGCCAATTCGCATCCGCCCCTCACACCTTCGTGCTGTGGTATCATGCTCTATGAGCAGGAGCCATCAATGGAGCCCAACGAGAGCATCGCTTGGGTGGCGCTGGGAGTGGCCGGCGCTCTGGCGTTGATCATCGCCTCGGCGTTGCCGTTCATCTCGTCGCTGCTAGGACCGCGGCGTCCATCGGACGTCAAGCTGCAGTCGTACGAGTGCGGCATCACCCCCGAACAGGAGGCCATGGGCCCGGTTTCGGTCCGGTTTGGCGTCACGGCCATGCTGTTCCTGCTGTTCGACATCGAAGTGGTCTTTCTCTACCCTTGGGCTGCTGCGTTTGGCAGGATGGGTCTGTTCGCGGTGTTTGAGGCACTCGTGTTTCTGGCCATCCTCGCCGTGGGTTACCTGTGGGTCTGGAAACGAGGTGCCTTCGAATGGGACAAGTGACCAACGGCGGCCAGGCGGTGGAGGCCGCGTTGACCGAGGCCTTCGGCGACCTGCTGAGCTTCGTGCCCACCAGCGATGGCATGTTGACCGTCGAACTCGCCGAGCCGAGCCGGCTGCTCGACGTGCTCGGCTGGCTGCGTAGCCACGCGGACTTCGCCTTCGCCCACCTCGCCGATGTCACGGCCGTGGACCGGTTGCCGCGCGAGCCGCGGTTCGACTTGGTCTACCACCTGTTCTCCCTCGCGCTGCCGCTGCGCCTGCGCCTCCGGGTGCCGCTGGCCCTCGACCAGCCCATCGCCAGCGTGACGGGTCTGTGGTCGGGCGCCAACTACTCCGAGCGCGAGGTCTTCGACCTGTTCGGCATCGTCTTCTCAGGCCACCCCAACCTGGAGCGCATCCTCCTGCCCGACGACTATGTGGGCTTCCCGCTACGCCGCGACCATCCGCTGGGCGAGATTCCCGTAGACTTCGACCTGCCCTACCGAAAGCGATTTGGCCATGCGTGAGTCCACCTGCGTCACCATCAACATGGGCCCGCAGCACCCCAGCACGCACGGCGTGTTGCGGCTGGTCGTGGAACTCGATGGCGAGGTCGTCAAGGCGGTCAAGCCGGTCATCGGCTACCTGCACACGGGCATGGAGAAGGAGCTGGAGAACCAGCGCTACATCCAAGGCATCACCGTCACCGACCGCATGGACTACCTCTCGCCGTTGGGCAACAACCTGGCCTACAGCCTGGCCGTGGAGCGGCTCTGCGGCATCGCGCCACCGGCCAAGGGGCAGTATCTGCGCGTCGTGCTGGCCGAGTTGCAGCGCATCTCCTCGCATCTGGTCTGGCTCGGCAGCCATGTCATGGACATCGGCGCCACCACGGTCTTTCTCTACTGCCTGCGCGAACGCGAGGCCGTGCTCGACCTGTTCGAGATGTGCTCGGGCGTACGCCTGATGACCTCGTTCATCCGGCCCGGCGGCCTCAAGCAGGATGTGCCGCGCGAGTTCTACGACGGCTTCGTCCAGGATGGCAAGAAGGCCCGCGGCGTGCGCGAGTTCATTGCCGACTTCCCGCGGCGCGTGGACGACTACGAGGCGCTGCTCACCGAGAATCCCATTTTCCGCAACCGCACCCAAGGTGTCGGCGTGCTGACCGCGCAACAGGCCATCGACCTCTGCCTGACCGGCGGCAGCCTGCGCGGTTCGGGCGTACCCTACGATATCCGCAAGGTCTTCCCCTACTCGAGCTACGACGAGTTCGACTTCGAGGTGCCGTTGGGCACGGCCGGCGATGTCTACAGCCGCTACCAGGTGCGCATCGCCGAGATGCGGCAGAGCGCGCGGATCATCGTCCAGGCGCTGGCCAAGATCGATGCGCTGGGCGACGATGCGCCGGTCAACAGCGACGACCGCAACTTCGTGCCGCCGCCCAAGCCCGAGCTGGCCTGGAGCATGGAAAGCCTGATCCACCACTTCAAGATCTGGACCGAAGGCATCAAGCCGCCCGCGGGCGAGGCCTATGTGCCCATCGAGTCGCCGCGCGGCGAGCTGGGTGTCTATGTGGTCTCCGACGGCAGCGCCAAGCCGCTGCGCGCCCATGTGCGGCCGCCGGCGTTCGTCAATCTGCAGGCGCTGGAAACCATGGCTCGGGGCCATATGCTGGCCGACCTGGTGGCCTGCCTGGGCAGTCTCGACCCGGTGCTGGGCGAGATCGACCGATAGCTTTGGATGCGTGACAAGGAGTCGAGGTGATGCTGTCCGACGCGGCACGAGCGGAGATTCTGGCCCATCGGGAACGCTATCCCGAAGGCCGGCAGAAGAGCGCGGTAATGGGCGCGCTGCATATCGCCCAGGCCGAACTCGGTTGGCTGTCGCCCGAGGTGTTCCGCGAGGTGGGCGAACTGCTCTCGCTGGCGCCGGTGCATGTCGCCGCCGTGGCCACCTTCTACACCATGTACGAGAAGGAGCCCGCCGGCCAGCACGTCATCGACGTCTGCTGCAACATCTCCTGCATGCTGCGCGGCGCCTATGAGATCCTCGAGCACATCGAGCAGCGCCTCGGCATCAAGCGCGGCGAGACCACCGCCGACGGCCAGATCACCATTCGCGAACAGGAGTGCATCGGCTCGTGCTCCACGGCCCCGGCCCTGCAGGTCAACTATCGCTTCCATGAGAACCTGACCATCGAGAAGGTCGACGCCATTCTCGACCAACTGCTCGCCGGTCAGCCGGTGGCCAGCCCCGAGGAGGTGACCCATGGCTGAGCGACGCATTCTGCTCGAGCACCTCGACGTGCCCAATGCCCACACCCTCGACGTGTGGCGCGCCCACGGCGGCTATGCCAGCCTCGACTCGCTGTTCGCCAAGGAGCCCGCGGCCTGGGTCGACGAGGTCAAGGCTTCCGGCCTGTGCGGCCGCGGTGGCGCTGGTTTCCCCACGGGCATGAAGTGGAGCTTCCTGGCCAAGGGCACGGGTAAGCCCACCTACCTGGTGGTCAACTGCGACGAGTCCGAGCCCGGCACCTGCCATGACCGGCAACTCGTCAGCCGACTGCCGCACCTGCTGGTCGAAGGCATCATTTGCACTTGCTGGGCCATCGACGCGCACCACGCGTTCATCTACATCCGCGGCGAGTATGCCTATGGCGCCGAGCGGCTCGAAGCCGCCATCGCCGAGGCCAATGCCGCCGGCCTGCTGGGCCAGACCATCAACGGCCGCGAGTTCCCGCTGCGCATCACCGTGCATCGCGGCGCGGGCGCCTACATCTGCGGCGAAGAGACCGCGTTGCTCAGCTCGCTCGAAGGTGACAAGGGTCAGCCGCGCCAGAAGCCGCCGTTCCCCGCGGTGGCCGGCCTGTATGCCGCTCCGACCATCGTCAACAACGTCCAGACCATCTGCAGCATCCCCTACATCGTGAAGCACGGCGCCGCCTGGTTCGCGGGCATCAACCTCGAGCCCGAGAGCAAGAGCCCCGGCCCGCGCATCGTCTCGGTCAGCGGCCATGTGCAGCGGCCAGGCGTCTACGAGATCGAGAACGGCACGCCCTTCCGCGAGTTGATCTACGACATCTGCGGTGGCATGTTGCCCGGTCGCGACCTCAAGGCGGTCATCCCCGGCGGCTCCTCAATGCCGATGTTGCCCAAGGATGTCATCCTCAACACGACCACCTCGTTCGAGTCGATCCGCGCCGCCGGCAGCCAGCCGGGCAGCGGCGCGATCATCGTCATGGACGACAGCACCAGCATCCCGCACGCCATCTGGCGTATCGCCAAGTTTTACGCTCACGAGAGCTGCGGCAAGTGCACGCCGTGTCGGGAAGGCAATCCCTGGACCGTCAAGATCCTTGGCCGCATCATCGCCGGCCAGGGTGACCCGCGCGATCTGGCCATCCTCGACGACATCGCCGAGACCATGGAGAAGAACAGCTTCTGCCCGCTGGGCATCGCTGCTGCGTGGGCCTTGCAGGGCGGTCTGAAGCACTTCCGACACGAGTTCGAGGCGCTCTGTCAGGGCTGATGCGGCGCGTCAGCCTCGGCACCCGATACGCCGCGATTGCGCGGCACCCAAACCGTCAATCAGTAGCCGCCGCTAGCGGTACCAGTATCGGCTTGTTCCGGGCGCGCAACGTTCGACGCCAACCAAGGCCGCCACGCCAACCACTGCGCGCAGCGTTTGGCGTGGCGGCCAGATCCACTGTGGCCGAGGCGCAGCCTAGCCGCCGTTGGCGGGCTGCAACCACGGCGTGTTGGGATAGTACCAGCTATCGGGCTTCATCAGCTTGACGTGGCCGTCCAGGTAGCCGAGCGTGGTCTGCTCGTTGTGCCGGATGGACGGGCCAGCCCAGTCGCCATTGGCGCCGGAGACGTTGCCGTCGTTCGGGTAGTAGAGGATCCAGGCCGAGGCCTTGACCGGCGACGTAGTGGTGACATGCGGAGCGACAGCGCTGGTCTGCACGCCGCCGCAGGCGAAGGCGACCGTGGTGGCCGGCTTGACCACTTGCGCCATGGCCGTACCCGCGGTGCCGTTGCCCACGTTCCAGTTGTAGATATAGGTCGTCTTGAAGTTGCCGGGGGCGTTCAGCCAGCCCGACGGCCCAGCGGCCTTGTTCGAGTCGCTGGGGCAGATGAAGACCTGCTGGCTCTTGATATACGGCTGCACGAGCATCTCGTAGCCGTAGCGCGAGGTGGCGGCGGGCTCGCACCACATCGGCACGTACATCTCGTCGTAATCCTGAGAGTACTGGATCCAGGCTACGCCGAGCTGTTTGCAGTTGCTCTGGCAGGTTGCGGCGCGCGCTTTCTCACGGGCCTTGGCGAACACGGGGAACAGGATAGCTGCGAGAATGGCGATGATCGCGATGACCACCAGCAACTCGATAAGCGTGAATGCACGACGCTTCATAGCGGTTCTCCAGGGCGTAGTGACAACGCTACCACACCTGGGTGCTACTTTGCCTCAGCCGGATACCGCATGTCAAGCGCCAAGCCGTTTCCGGCCCGTGTCTGGGCCGAACCGGACGACGTCGCCAAGTCGCTGGGCGGATGGGAGCGGGTCCGACCAGCGACCCGCTCCCGTCCACGCCGAACCAGGTGCGGCGAGCGCTTAGCCACCCACCGTCGGGTTGAGCCAGGGCGAATTGATGAAGTACCACTGCTCGGGCTTCTGCGTCTTGACGTGGCCGTCGCAGTAGAGCACGTTGGCCTGCTCCATGTGCCGGGGATCCGGAGCGCACCAATCGGGGTTGTTGGGATCAGTGACGCAGCACCCGCCCGACATGTTCGGGTCCATGAGGATCCAGGCGCCCGGCTTCTTGCGGGTGATGTCGTACCACGGCGCGGCACCGGGGCAATTGGTGCCGGACTCGGACATCATGACTGTGGTGGAGGGCTTGACCACCACCGCGATGGACTGCCAGCGCAGCATGTAGTTCATCGCGTAAGAGTTGGGCACCGGGTAGTCGGGGTCCAGAATCCAGCCGCTGGTCTGGTTCTTGTGCGGGTCGCTGGGACAGCCATAGACCTGCACGCTCTTGATGTAGGGCACCAGCCGGCCGGCCCAGATCTGCTGCTGCGCGGCATGGGTGGCCGGGAACTGCTCGTCGTAGTCCTGCACGTACTGCATGAAGGCGACACCGATCTGCTTGCAGTTGCTTTGGCAGCTCGATGTGCGCGCCTTCTCGCGCGCCTTGGCGAAGACCGGGAACAGGATGGCGGCCAGAATAGCGATGATCGCGATGACCACCAGCAACTCGATGAGCGTGAATGCTCGACGTCTCATAGCGCACCTCCGTGGGTGACTGACATCGGTGTCATACCCATCCGTTAGTGTGCCGCGCCGCCCGATGAACGTCAAATTGGGACGCGCTGCGATATTACCTGGCAAGGGCCTCAGCCTGCGCCGAGACGTGTCAGTTCCGGGCTGACCAGCCACAGCGCAAGCCCGATCAGCGCCAGGCCCATCAGCGCCTTGGCCAACCCCAGGTGGCGCCGCGCCAGGCTGGCCAGCCGTTCGGAACCCACGCCACACCAGGTCAGTACCAGAATGCCGACCAACGGTGCGGTGAAGCCGACGTTGTAGAGCACCAGCAACGGCAAGGCCTGGTCGCGCGTGGCGGGCATCTGCAGGCCGACGAGAATCGGCAGGTAGACCTGCGAGGTGCAGACCGCTTCGAGCAGCGTGACCACGAGCCCGGCGACTCCCGCGCCAAGCACGGCCCAGGGGCCGCTCAGGCCGCGGCGCAGGGCCGCATGGATCCACTGCCGCAGGCGCGTGGGCAACTGCACGCGCAACTCGCGCGTGGCGCCGCCGCGGGCCAGCGCGCGCGCGTCCGCCAGTTGGCCGCAGGCCACACCGCCGATCAGCGCGGCCACCGCCCAGCGTAGCGCGTTGCCGATGGCCACCCGCTGGCCGACGGCGCCCAGCGCGCGCAGCACGCCGAGGCCGAGCAGCAGGTAGGTGGTGAACACGGCCAGGGCGAACGCGGTCCCCGCGGCCAGCAGCACGCGCCGCCGATGGCCCAGGCGCGTGAGCAGCGCTACCAGGAACACCGCCGTGGCGAACGCGCAGGGGTTGAGCCCGTCCAGCAGGCCGGCGAACCCGACGGTCACGGGCGACATGCCGCGCAGTTCCTCGCCCACCATCGGCCGGCGCAGCAGCACCTCCCGCGGTGGCTGCGTGGGGTGGTTGATCTCGGCGGTCAGCAGATCGAACGGCCGCCGGTCGATCTGCTCGCTCGGCAGCATGTGCCGCCCGACGAACCAGGTCACGCTGGCCACGGCGGCGCCCCGATAGCGGTCGCGGTAGCGGTACATCAGCGCCAAGTTGGCTCGGTCCTGCGTGTCGTACACCTCGAACCGCACCGCCGCCGCGAAGTAGCGGCGCAGCGGCTCGACGACCTGGTCGACCTGGTCCAGGCACTTGGCGCACTGCCCGCCGTAGAACACAACGGCGGTCACCCGCTGGCTGCCCGCGCGCGCTGCATAGGGCGGCCCGTAGACCTCGTCGGGCAGCGGACGGGGGCCGCCCTTGGCGGGCACAAAGCGCGCCGTGATCGGCACTCGCAGCGTTGCGCCACCGACCACGGTGACCGTCACCTGGCCGCGGTACTCGAACGGTCGGCGCAATCCTCGGGGCGGCCGAACCACCAACGAGAGCGCCGTCGGGTCGGTCGTGGTCACGGTCTGCTGCATCAAGCGTGGTGTCACCACGCTGTCGCCGGTCACGGCGCCCAGCGCCACCGCGCTGCGCCCCAGGTTGCGTAGGGCGACCAGCCGGACGACCGCGGAGTCGCTGGGCAGGTCGCGGCCGAGGTCCACCACCGCCGGCTCGACCACCACCTGGGCGGCGACCGGCGCGGCGGCCAGCCACAGCACCGCGGCGGCAGCGAGCGCGTGCCGTGTTCGGTGGCCCCAGAGCAACCGTGCCGGTCGCCTCACGACAAGCCTCCGCAAGCTGGCGCCTCGGCCGCGCTGTCCGCGCTTTACTCGCGCGGCGCGATTACTCGCGCGGTGCGATGACCTCGATGCCGTCCATGTATGGCCGCAATGCCGGCGGCACGACCACGCTGCCGTCGGCCTGCTGGTTGGTCTCCAGGATGGCGGCCATGAGCCGCGAGGTGGCCAGCGCCGAGCCGTTGAGCGTGTGCACGAACTCGGGCTTGCTGGGCTTGCCGCCGGCGCTGGGATCGGCCTCGGGCCGGTAGCGCATCCGCCCGCGGCGGGCCTGATAGGCTTCGCAGTTGCTGGCCGAGCTGACTTCCAGATAGGCCTGCTGGCCCGGCAACCAGACTTCCACGTCGTAGGTTTTGGCCGCCTGCTGCGCGATGTCGCCGGTGACCAGCAGCGTGGTCACGAAGTGCAAGCCCAGCTCGTTGACCATGGCTTCCACCTGACCGGTGAGCGCTTCGAGCTGATCGTAGCTGTCCTCGGGCTGGCACAGGATGTAGCGCTCGGTCTTGTTGAACTGATGGACGCGGATCAGCCCGCGCTCGCCCGCGCCATGGGCGCCGGCCTCACGCCGGAAGCACGGCGTGTAGGCCATCAGCTTCATGGGCAGGTCGGCCGCGTCGATGATCTCGTCGCCAAACAGGCCGGTCAGCACGATCTCGGCGGTGGGGATGAGGTACAGCTCGTCGCGCTGAGCGTGGTAGACCTGGTCGGCGAACTTGGGCAGCACGCCGGCGCTGGTCATGACCGCGGCGTTGACCGCCAATGGCGGCATGATGTGCTCAAAGCCGTCGGCGATGCCGCGCGCGATGCAGAAGTTGATCAGCGCCCATTCGAGCCGCGCGCCCATGCCACGGTAACACGGCCAGCCGCTGCCGGCGGCCTTGGCGCCGCGCTCGAAGTCGAGCAGGCCCAGGCTCTCGGCCAGCGCCACATGGTGCCGGGGCTCGAAGTCGAACTCGGGCTTGGCGCCGAACGTGCGGATGACCTGGTTGTCGTGCTTGTCGGGGCTGGCAGGCACGCTCTCGTGCGGCAGGTTGGGCAGGTCCAGCAACGCTGCGTCGAGCGCCTCATCGGCGGCGCGACGCAGGTCGGCCAGCTCCTGGATGCGCGCCTTGATGGCGCTCATCTCGGCCGTCAGCTCGACCGTGTCCTCGCCGGCCTTCTTCTTCCGGGCCATCTCGGGGCCCACGGAGTTCTGCCGCGCGCGCAGTTGCTCTTCCTCGCCCAGCAGCTCGCGCCGCAAGGTGTCGGCGGCCAGCACCGAAGCCAGGCTGATCTCAGGGTCGCGTCGGCGAAGCTGGGCCTCGACCGCCTCGGGGTTCTCGCGAATGGCCTTGATATCGAGCATGGCTGGGCTCCTACCTTTGCCCTGGGACTATAGCAGAGCCGATCCGGGTGTCAAGCGCGCCCCAAAGAACGGTGTCAGGGACCGTTTTCGGCCTGGGTCGAAAACGGTCCCTGACACCGTTCTTTGGGGTGCCGTCGCCCGACCCTTGTTGATCGCCGGCTGGCGCCGTACCATAGACTGCGGAGGCGACGATGCAGAGCTACGAACTACGCTATGGGGTCAACCCCAACCAGAAGCCGGCCCGGGTCGTTGCCGAGTCAGGTGACCTGCCGTTCGAAGTGCTCAGCGGGTCGCCCGGCTACATCAACCTGCTGGATGCGTTCAACGCCTGGATGCTCGTGTGCGAGCTGCGGACCTCGCTGGGTCTGCCCGCGGCGACCAGTTTCAAGCATGTCAGCCCGGCCGGCGCCGCCGTGGGCACGCCGCTGAGCCCCGAGCTGGCCCGCGCTTACTTCGTCGACGACATGGAGCTGACACCGCAGGCCGCCGCCTACGCCCGCGCGCGCGGCGCCGACGCCATGTCCAGCTTCGGCGACTGCGCCGCGCTGTCCGACATCTGCGACGTGGCCACGGCCAAGCTGCTCAAGCGCGAGGTCAGCGATGTGGTCGTCGCGCCCGACTATGAGCCCGAGGCGCTGGAGATCCTGCGCGCCAAGAAGGGCGGCAAGTACGTGGTCCTCCGGATGGACCCCAGCTACCAGCCGCCGACGCTGGACCGCCGCACCGTGTTCGGCGTGGCTTTCGAGCAGCCGCGCAACGACTGCCTCCTGGCCGACAACCTGTTCGCCAACATCGTCACCCAGGACAAGGAACTGCCCGAGAGCGCTCGGCGTGACCTGCTGGTGGCCACCATCACGCTCAAATACACCCAGTCCAACTCGGTCTGCTACGCCTACGATGGCCAGGTCATCGGTAACGGCGCAGGCCAGCAGTCGCGCGTCCATTGCACGCGGCTGGCCGGCGACAAGGCCGACCTGTGGTGGTTGCGACAGCATCCGCGCACGTTGGACATGCAGTTCCGCGCCGGCCTGCCGCGCGCGGAGAAGAACAACGCCGTCGACCGCTTCCTGCTGCCCGAGCTGAGCGGCGCCGAGGAGGCGGCCTGGCGCAGCGCATTCGACCAGGTGCCCGCCCGCTTCACGCGCGAGGAGCGCCGCGCCTGGCTGGACAGCAAGTCCGGCGTGGCCATCAGCAGCGATGCCTTCTTCCCCTTCCGCGACAACATCGACCGCGCCGCGTCCAGCGGCGTGAAGTATGTGCTGGAAGCCGGCGGCTCGCTGCGCGACGACGAAGTCATCGCCGCGGCCGACGAGTATGGCATGGTCATGGGCTTCACCGGCGTGCGCCTGTTCCACCATTGATCCATGATGAGCTGTGTGCCACCTTGGGCACGGGAGCCGATGCGGCGCTATGAGTGATCCTGTCGACGCCCTGGTGGGCAAGCGCAAACGTGAGATGGACGGACCGGACAGCGCACACAGCGTGGGCTGGACGAGGCCGCGCCACGCCGAACTGGCCGACGAGGCCAACCCGCTCCTGCTCGAATGCGGCCAGAGCATCTGGCCGGTGACGGTCGAGTACGAGCTGTATGGCGAGCTGTCGCCCGCGCGCGACAACGTGATCATGATTTTCCACGCGCTCAGCGGCGACGCCCATGTCGCCGGCTGGGACGCCACGTGGCAGGAGCATGGCCGGCCATGGCGCGCCTGGCCCGACGGCAAGAGCCCCAACTGGTGGGACAGCATGGTCGGGCCGGGCAAGGCTTTCGACACAAGCCGCTACTGCGTGCTCTGCGCCAACGTGCTGGGCAGCTGCTACGGCACCACTGGCCCGTCATCGACTAACCCGGCCACGGGCCGACCCTATGGCGTGGAGTTCCCACCGGTCACCGTGGGTGACTGGGTCAAGCTGCACGCGCGCCTGCTCGACCATCTGGGCATCGACCAGCTGCTGTTGGCCGTGGGCGGCTCGCTGGGTGGACAGCAGGTCATCGAGCTAGGCCTGGCCTTCCCCGATCGAGCCAAGGGACTGGCTGTGCTGGCCGCCTCCCCGCAACTCTCCAACCAGGGCGTGGCCCTCAACTATGCCGCGCGGCAGGCCATCGTCAACGACCCGTGCTTCGCCTCGGGTCAGTACTACGGCTGCTGCCGGCCCGAGGCCGGGCTGGGCATCGCGCGCATGATCGGCCACATCACCTACCTGTCCGAGATGGGCATGGAGGCGCGATTCGACTCCGGCCGCAAGAAGCCCGACGAACTGCGCTGCGACCTGTTCAACCCGCACGAGCGCGCGCTGGGCGACGGCTCGGGCTTCATCGCGCATAACGAGTTCGAGGTGGAGAGCTACCTCACCCGCCAGGCGCTGGGCTTCAATGAGCGGTTCGACGCCAACTCGTACTTGTACATCACCAAGGCCATGGACTACTACGATGCGGCCCAGTGGGGCGACGGCGATCTGGTGAAGGCCATGGCCCGGGCCCGGGGCGACTGGCTGGTGGCGTCGTTCACCAGCGACTGGCTGTACACGCCGGCGGGCTGCCGGCGGCTGGCCGATGCGCTGTGCGTGAACCTCAAGCCGGTGACGTACGTGAACATCGAGTCCGGCTACGGGCACGATGCGTTCCTGCTGGAGGTGGACGTGCTGGAGCGGCTGCTGACCGGCTTCCTGAAAGGGCTACAGCGATGACGCACCGCGACCTCATCCAGCAACTGATGCAGAGCAAGCCGCAGATGGCCGAAGCGGTGGCCTTCCTGGCCTCGATCGACACGCAGTTTGGCCAAGAGAGCGGCGGCACGCCGCGGCCGCGCTGGGATCACGACCTGATCGGCGATCTCATCCCCGACGGCAGCAGCGTGCTCGACCTGGGCTGCGGCGACGGCGCGCTACTGGAACGGCTGCAGGCCAAGGGCTGCCGCGGCCAAGGGCTGGAAGTGGACCAGGAGAGCATCGTGCGCTGCGTGGAGCGCGGCGTGCCGGTCATCCAGTCCGACCTCGACCATGCCCTACCCGGATTCCCCGACCAGAGCTTCGACTACGTGGTGCTCGAAGAGACGCTGCAGACCGTGCGCCTGCCCGAGGTGGTGCTGCGCGAGATGCTGCGCATCGGCCGCACGGGCATCGTCTCATTCCCCAACTTCGGCCACTGGTGGGTGCGCACGCAGTTGCTCATCGAGGGTCGCATGCCCATGACGCCGCAGCTGAGCAAGAACTGGTTCGAGACGGACAACATCCACCTCTTCACCATCCGCGACTTTGAAGGTTGGTGCGCCGACCACGCGGTCACCATCCACCAGCGGTTCGCCTATGCCGAGGGGGCCTTCCACGACCTCATCCCGGCCGACAACGTGCTGGCCGAAGAGGCGCTGTTCGTCATCGGCGCCGCCACCTCATAGAAACGGTGTCAGGACCCGTTTTCAGCATGGTGGAAAACGGGTCTTGACACCGTTTTCTAGCTGTCCTCGCTGCGCAGTACCGCCAGGAAGGCCTCCTGCGGGATTTCGATGCGGCCGACCTGCTTCATGCGCTTCTTGCCCTCTTTCTGCTTTTCGAGGAGCTTGCGCTTGCGGCTGATATCGCCGCCGTAGCACTTGGCGGTAACGTCCTTGCGGTAGGGCGCGACGCGGGCGCTGGCGATGATCTTGGCGCCGATGGAGCACTGGATGCGGATCTCGAACTGCTGCCGCGGCAGGAGTTCCTTCAGCCGGCGGCAGAGCTCGATGCCGCGATGCTGCGAGGTGGAGCGGTGCATGATGCACGACAGCGCGTCCACCGGCTCGAGGTTGATCATCAGATCCGTCTTGACCAGGTCCGATTCCTGATAGCCGTCGGGCTCGTAGTCCAGCGTCGCATAGCCGCGGCTGCGCGACTTGAGGCTGTCGAAGAAGTCATGCAGAATCTCCGACAGCGGCAGCCGGTAGACCAGCATGGTGCGCGTCGGCGTGGTGTACTCCATGGTCACCAGCTCACCGCGCCGGCCCTGGGCCAGGTCCATGCACGGGCCGACGAACTCGGGCGGCGTCATGATCACCGCGCGCACGATGGGCTCCTCGATGGAGTCGATCTTCTGCGGCTCGGGCAGGTTGGCCGGATTGTGGATCTCCAGGATCTCGCCGCTGGTGGTGAGCACCTGATAGACCACGCTGGCCGCGGTGCAGATGAGGTCGAGATTGAACTCACGCTCCAGCCGCTCCTGGACGATCTGCATGTGCAGCAGGCCGAGGAACCCGCAGCGGAAGCCCATACCCAGCGCGGCCGAGGTCTCCGGCTCGTAGCTGAGCGCGGCGTCGTTGAGTTGCAGCCGTTCCAGCGCCTCGCGCAGGTCGTGGTACTCGGGCGAGTTGACCGGGTAGAGCCCCGAGAAGACCATCGACTTGGCCGGCTGATAGCCGGGCAGCGGCTCGGGCGCCGGGTGCTCGGCATCGGTCACCGTGTCGCCCACGCGCGTGTCAGCCACGGTGCGGATGTTGGCCACGATGTAGCCCACATCGCCGGGTTCCAGCGTGTTGACTACCTTCGGGGCCGGCTCGAACACGCCGAGTTCGTCGATGTCGAACGTCTTGCCGTTACTCATCATCTGGATGGTCTGACCCTTGGTCAGCGCACCGTCGATGACCCGCACGTACGGCACTGCGCCGCGGTAGATGTCGAACTTGGAGTCGAAGATGAGCGCCTTCGTCGGGCCGCCGACCTTGGTCTTGGGGGCCGGCAGGTACTTGACGATGGCTTCGAGCAACTGCTCGATGTTGGTGCCATTGCGCGCCGAGACCGGCACGGCATGGTCGGCCGGGATGTTGAGGATCTCCTCGATCTGGTCCTTGCAGCGCTCGACATCCGCCGAGGCCAGGTCGATCTTGTTGATCACCGGCAGCACGGTCAGCCCGGCGGCCTCGGCCAGGTGGTAGTTGGCGATGGTCTGCGCTTCCACGCCCTGGCTGGCGTCGACCACCAGCAGCGCGCCTTCGCAGGCCTGGAGCGCGCGGCTGACTTCGTACGAAAAGTCCACGTGGCCGGGCGTGTCGATCAGGTTCAGCGTGTAGGTCTGGCCATCGACGGCGCGGTACGGCAGCCGGACCGCGGCGGCCTTGATGGTAATGCCGCGCTCGCGCTCGATATCCATGCTGTCGAGCATCTGGTCGCGCATGTGCCGCGTGTCCACCGTGCCGGCGACATCGATGATGCGGTCGGCCAAGGTCGACTTGCCGTGGTCGATGTGGGCCACGATGCAGAAACAGCGAGTACGGTCGAGATCGGGCATGGGGATCCTGTGTCTCCGGCCGGGCCGGAACTGCCCGCATTGTACGGTCGAGTGGGGTTGTGGTCAACGAAACGCCCGTGGCGGAGGCCACGGAACCGCTTCTGGCCCTCGCTCGACAGACAGCCCGTGGCCCGGCGGTTGGGCCGGGCCACGGGTGGTGGGGTCGATGCTGCTTGGCGGTTGTGTTCTCTATTCCGGCTTCTTGGCCCCGCGGATGATGCCGTCCACCGGGTCATTGTAGCCTCCACCGTTGTAGTAGCCGCCGCCGTTGTAGTAGCCGCCACCGTTGTAGCTGTCGGTCGGCCGGTTGTAGTCATACGGCTGATCCGGGTAGTTGGGCCGCGAACCCAGATACAGGTAGCGGTCGCCGCCGATGCTCTCCAGGTCCTCGCGTTCGATGCGGGTGGTGCCGGAGAAGTACTGGTAGCCCCAGCCGTTCGGCGCGATAGCGTCGATGGCCATGCGCAGGTACTGCGGCGGGTAGTGCAGCCGCCACACGGCGCGGTTGGGCCGGTTCTCGGTCTCGTAGGTGGCCGGATCGAGGCGGACGATGCGCCAGCCCTCAGGCAGTACGTCGGTGACGTCCACGCGGCTGATGCCAGTGCGCGGCAGGCTCAGCGTCAGTTCGATGCGCACCGTCTGTCCGGGCATCACCGTGCGCGGCATGCGCCGGGTCATGATCTTGTAGGCGTCATAGCTCGTGCCGCCGCCGTAGTTGCCGTCACCGTAGCTGTAGGTGCTCTGGCAGAGCGGGGTCAGCCGCGCTTCCAGCGTGCGCCCAGGCCGGATGGCCGCGGGCACTTCACGAATGGACTGCGAGCCACCGCGAGTGACCACGGAGAAGGAGCGCAACGTGCCGCCTCGGCCACTGCGGTCGTAGATGCGCAGGTACCACTCGTGTCGGCCGTCAAGGAACTGCTCCCAGCCGCGCAGGCTGGTTCGGCCGATGCTCTGGCCACGGCGCTCGCCCCAGCTCCGCACGATGTCCACGCCCTCGTTGCGGAAGGTGATCGGGATATCGCGCACCATGCCATCGGTGGTGCCCAGGTAAGCGATCACGTCGCTCGGGGACATGTTGTCCAGCACCGCCTCGGCGTATGGCACCCGCCGGTCGCTGTTGTAGTTGTAGTCGTTGTCATACGGGTCCGGCCGCGGGCAGCCGAGGATGATGTTCCAGTCGATGTCCCAGCCGTGGTCGGGCCGACCCGGTCCACCGGGGCGGTAGCCGCCGTTGTAGCCAGGGCCACCATAGCCCGGACCGCCATAGCCGGGGCCGCCGTAACCCGGACCGCCATGGCCAGGGCCGTCAGGTCGGCCGGGGCCACCGTAACCAGGGCCGTCAGGCCGGCCAGGCCCGCCGGGATTGCCGGGGCCGCCGTGGCCGGGACCGTAGCCAGAGCCGCCGGGTCCACCGCTGCCGGGCCCACCGGGCCGCGGGCCTTCGGGATGGCGGTTGTCCGCCGGCGGGTTTGGTGCCGTGGGCGGGGGATCGTTCTTGGGCGGCGCGGGCGGCGGCTGGCGCCGGTCATCGTCGCGCGGGGCTTCGTTCTTTGGCGGCGGCGGTGGTGGCTGCCTGTCGCGCCTGTCGTCGTCGCGCTTGGTGTCGCTCTTGGGGGGCGGCGGCGGTGGCTGCTTGTCGCGCTTGTCGTCGTCGCGCTTGCTATCGCTCTTGGGCGGTGGGTCCTGGTTGCCGCGTGACGGCGTGCGACCAGCGCCCCTGTCCTGGGCGTTCGCAACGCTGGCCAAGGCCAGACCGACCGCCAACCATCCTGTCCAGCGTAGCTGCTTCATGGTCCTCTCCTTAGCTTTCGCTGATCCCAGGGACGTGCGCGGTCGACCCCACGTCAACGCGGCATGTGACGCAAGTGTGAAGGTGCCGCCGCGACTCCGCCGAACCCCGTCCCAGGAGTGCCGCCAACCCGATGCAGCCGCCGCAGAGCACGTGCCAGCCCAGCGCCGCGCCGCTCTCCTGGTGGCGGTTCGCCCGCGCGGTGGTCACCGCCGGGCTGCTGCTGCCGCTCATGGCCTACTGGGCCGCCGACCAGGGCATCGACGTCATCCTCTCGCTCATGGTCCCGCCCATCGGCGCCATTCTGCTGCTGGTCATGCTCAACCTGGCGCTGACCCGCGTCGTGCCCAAGCTGGCCTACAGCGTGGAGGAACTGATCCTGGTCTACGGCATGTTGGCCGTGGGCACCGCCGTGGCCTCGGAGTGGATGGACTGCATCACCAAGCAGGTCACCGGCTACGCGCTGTTCGCCACCGAGGGCAACCGCTTCGCCGAGCTGATGAGCCCGCACCTGCCGCGCCTGCTGTTCTTCCGTGAGGATACGCACCTCAAGGACTACCTGGCCGGCGGCGGCGGCTGGGAGAGCCTGCGCGCCAACTGGCGCCTGTGGGCCCGACCCATCCTCGGCTGGACCTTCCTGACCAGCAGCCTGGCGCTGGCCATGCTCAGCATCAACAGCCTCATGCGCCGGCAATGGACGCAGCAGGAACGGCTGTCCTTCCCCTGCATCCAGTTCCCCTATGCGCTGGTCGAGGCGTCTGGCCCCAACCGCCCCTCGCTGTGGCGCGATCCGGCGCTGTGGTACGCCTTCGCGGCCATGGCGGCCATCGACTTCGCCAACGGCCTGTCCTTCCTCTACCCCGGCCTGCCGCGCATCAACGTGCGCTTCCTGGGCGACCTCAACCTGCTGTTCACCTCGCCGCCCTGGAACGCCACGGGCTGGACCCCGGTCGGCCTGTTCCCCTTCATCGTGGCCATGTCCACCTTCCTACCCACCGACCTCATGGCCTCGATGGTCGTCTTCTACTGGCTGCGCAAGGCCATGCAGATCGTCGCCTTCCAGATGGGCTACCCCCAAGGCGTGTTCGGCGGCGGCTACCTGGTGCCCAGCCCACCGTATTTCGGCGAGCAGACCTGGGGCGCATTCCTCGGTCTGTTCCTCACCGCGCTCTGGCTGGCCCGCGACCACCTGCGCGCCGCCTGGCAGCGCGTTCGCCTGGGCGGCAGCGACGAGGGCGATGTCAAGCCGCGCTGGGCGCTGGCCGGGCTGATAATTGGCTGGGCCGGCTGCGTGTTCGTCGGCCAGCTCTGCGGCCTGCCGGTCTGGTTCGGCATCCTCTACATCGGGCTGTTCCTGGCCTTCAGCACCGCCCTGACCCGGATGCGCGCCGAACTGGGTCCGCCGACGCACGAGATGGCCTGGCTGGGGCCCAACCAACTCGTGGTGGACCTGATGGGCACCCAGGGCATGACCCACCGCCGGCTGGTGGGCCTGAGCACCACCTTCTACCTGTTCAACCGCATCCACCGCACCCACCCCATGCCGCACCAACTCGAAGGCATGAAGCTGGCCGAACGCGGCGGCGCCGACCAGCGTTGGATGGCCGTGGCGCTGCTCCTGGCGGCCATCCTTGGCGCGCTGGCGGCGCATTGCGTGCGTATCTACCTGGGCTACCGCTGGGGCGCCGGTGGCGATGGCTGGGCTCAGACCAGCGTGGTCAACGACCTGCTCACCAACCCGCGCCGTCCCAACGCCACCGCCCTGGGCTTCGTGGGCGTCGGCGCGGGCACGGTGCTGCTGCTCAACCTGCTGCGCTTCCGCCTGGCCTGGTGGCCGCTGCATCCGGTGGGCTATGCGCTGGCCATGAACTTCGGCGTCGACTACTACTGGTTCTCACTGCTGGTGGCCATGGCGCTCAATCTGGCGCGTGCCGACGTATTCCATTTCGATCAATGGGCGGTTGGGGTGGATGCAGTAGAACATCGGCAGATTCCCTTGCGGACAGTCAGTTGGGATGGTACACTCCGCAGTGTTTTGTATGGCAATCGCAGTATCGGTGCATACCGAGCGGCTGCGACCTGACGTGCTCAGATCGAGGGCTGTGCTGTGGGGCGGACAGTCTGGGCGGGAGCAGCGCACACAGGAGGGGCGATGAGCAACCACCAAGAGGCGGATCCGGCTGCTGCGACCGGGGGGCAGTTCGTGATCGAGTTGCGTGACGCGTCTTCGGAGCCGCTCCAGGCAGAGCAGATGCTCGACACGTGGAGCGAGTTCGAGCGGGTGCTGCTTCGCGTCAGGCCACCATACAGTATTGCGGTGGACGGCGTATGGGGCAGCGGCAAGACCAAGCTGCTGCGCGGGCTGTTCGCGAGTGCGAGCCAGTCGTGGCCTTGCGTCTGGTTCAGCGCCTGGGAGTACGCAATCTGCAGCGTACCTATCGTGCCAGCGATGCTCCGCAAGATAAGCGCCGTCCACGCAGCCGCGCTGAATGGGCGTGTTGCTAGGACTCTTCTATGGGGCGGGGCGGCAACCGCGGCGGATGCAGCGGCGAAATTCATGGGGCTTGGCACACCGCTGAGCGATCTGGTTGCGGCCAAGGCCAAACTCACCAAGGCCGAGGCAGAGCTACTGAACACGAAGTTCGCGCTGTACAAGGATCCCGTCGAAGCCATCAAGCGGGACTTCTTGTACCTGTCGGGGCGCATCGCCACCAAGTCCCAGGCCAATCCCGACGGAAGGCCGCTGCTTGTGTTCATGGACGACCTCGATCGTCTTGTACCGGACGAAGCGTTGACCGCCCTGCAAGGAGTGCGGTCACTTCTTGCGTGCTGGCGAACAGACGAGTTCGCGGCCGACGACGAGCGCAGGATCTACGGCTACGACCTCCCTCCACGTGCTCCAGTCATCTTCATCTGCGCGGCCGACCTAGGGAGCATCAGGGCAGCCGTCGCCGCTCGGTACAAGGAGGCCACGGCCAGCTTGCCAGAGCTGCCACACTCGTTTGTCAACAAGCTGTTCGCTCTGCGCTTCTTCGTCCCGGTTCTGCAGCGCGAACCGCTGGCAGCCATGCTTGAGGGGCGGTTCTCTGCCGTCTCGGGACAGCGTAGCTCGTGGAACTGGCGTGGACTCCTCGATTGCGTGCCGGACGACCCCCAGTACCAGTACCGCACGCTGCTATACGCTGCCGATCTTGCGTCATTGATGTATGAGCATCTCTGCTGCGCCGACAGCGACCAGAGACTCCTGTTCTTCGCGGCCCTCATAGCCCAGACGACGCCGCACGACATAGGTATGGTGGCAGAAGCCGTTCTCCAAAGCAGCGGTGTTGACAGCCCTTTGCGCCGCGAGCTAGACTTGGCCGCAGCCGCGCTGGGCAGCGCAGAGCACACGGCGAATCGCCAGCGCCTCGCCCAACTACTGCTCCTCACCGCCGCGTGGGCTGTCTCAGGAACTGACTACACTACAAAGGGAAGCCGAGATGGCCGTCAAGGTTGAGGCAACCGAGCAGGTCCGACAACACAAAGCCGTGTGGGTGGCTTGGCCTACCGCGGCCATGGAGTCGACGGAGGCTCCGCCTGAGCCGCTCGGCCCCGTGCGGCCAGGAGCGCCGATTGGCGAAGCAGACCCCTTTGCCGACCAGCCTGACGAACCGCACCTCGTCTTCCGCGGCCTGCTCCACAACGGTCGTGATGACCTGCCTAAGGATCTCGCGATCCTGGTCACGCTGCCCCTGCAGGCGGACCTGCAGTCCGAGGGCGAGGCTGGTGCTACGCCGTTGACAGAGCGTGCTGAGGCAGCTGTCGAGACGCCAAGGACAAAAGGCTGCACTACTCTGGGGCAGAACGCCGACGAGTCCTGGCCGGACTGTGGCGCTGTTCGCCTCTACCTGACAGGCAAGAAGCACCACAGAGTGGCCTACCGGCTGGTGATGCAATGCCGCGGCTCCAATGCTCTGCGCGACACGTGCCAGTTCCACCGGGCGCTGGGGAGCGAGACCAACAGGCACTACAGCGTTCGGTCGTGGAAGGACGAGATCGATGCGGCACCACTGCACCACTGCGAGGTGACCGCCGATGACGGGTGCTCGTTGACCGGGCCGGAAATGCCGGCAACGATCCAGGCCCTGGCCTCGCAAGTGTGGGAGCACGGCCGCGGTTTGCGTACACCGGACATCGATGCGCAGCGCAGCGCGCGGCACCTTGAGGACATTGCCGTCGGTCAGGCCAGTCCCGTCGGGTCGTCTCGGTCGGCAGTGGTCGAGGCAGTACTGGTTAGGCCGGTGGAGGCGCTGACCATCGCTCGAGTGCTCGGCTCTATCGGTGACGATCTCTGCGTTAAGGTGACCGGGAGTTACCTCGGCTCCGAGGCAGGCCAGGCATTGAGGGTCCGAATCGACGATGAGGCAGCCCGGAGGGAGGACTATCGACGGTCAGGTGGTTCAGGCGCCGAGGATCAGGACAGATCATGACACCAACGCCCGTTGCGCGACAGCCGCTCGGCTGGCACAGCTGGCTGGCCGCCCAGTTGGGCGAGCTTGCGCTCGGCCCCCTTGTCGAGCAGGCGGCCACCTACGTCCGACATGTCTTCATCGATCCGCAGAAGCGCGCGCCAGAGGGCCAGCTGCAAGCCTTCAGAGCCTCCGAACACAAGGGGCATGAGTATCCCGACCTTTGGATGAACAGCATAGTCTACATGTCTCTATGGAAGCTGTGCCACGGAGTTGGCGACTACTCGTTCACTGGTGTTCCAGGGATAGACACGCAGACGCAGCAAGACATCAATGAGCTGTGGGCCTATGGCGTTGGTTGGATGGACGATACGGCGCGCGGCGCGCAGTTCTGTCTTCCTGGCGGCAATGACAGCCCGGATGACTATGGCCAAGCAGGTGTGTCGAACACCTTCTCCCTCGCAATGTACGTGTTCGTGCGCTCTCACTTCGCGCGCGGCAAGGAGTTCGACCTCGGCACCAACCTTGAGCCAGCATTCGTCAGCCCCGCCGTGCCGGTCCAAGCCGTGCGGATGTTGCTGCAGACCCGGAGCGGCAATGGCTGGTGGCAGACCCAGGCCCGAGCAGACGGTCGCGGGTGGATGCGCGACGCAGCTACCGGCGATGAGCGCACAGACAGATACGACGTTCAGGCAACAGCGGTTGCGGTCTCGGCTCTCGGTGACTGGTTGGTCACTATTGGCCAGCATCGCAGATGGCAGTTCACTCGTTGGCTCACCGAGAAGGGGCTCCTCGCCTCGAATCTGCCACCCATTCACCGAGCTGCCCAGCGGGACTGGCTGCTTCGCACATCGCGCCACCAGTTCTGGGAGGACGACGACTGGCTCAAGAGGGCGACAGAGCTACGTTGGTCGGAGGCCGACCGAGCCGGCCTGCTGACTGACGAACTCCGACAGAAGTGGTATGAGACGGCCGAAGTAGCTGAAGCTGCGGTGGCGCAGAGAAACGGCGTCACGCCCGTCGAGTGGATTGGGCTATGCCAGAGCGTTCGGCAGGCCCGAGACGATGGCATCGGGCAACTGGTCAGCGCACGCCTGGACCGGGGCGATTGGCCGCGGTGGTTCGACTCAGCCGCCAACGAGTACGGCGGCTATGGCGACATCCTCGTCGCCTGTGATGTTCTATACGCACTGGACCGCTTCGGCGGACGGGCCGGCAAGGACGTCAGCAGCCTGGTCGACGATGGCTGCTCGTACCTCTGGCGCGAGGCAGGCTTGTCCGATCCAGATCGGCTCCC
Organism: Armatimonadota bacterium; assembly: GCA_016235455.1. Lineage (GTDB taxonomy): Bacteria > Armatimonadota > UBA10988 > UBA10988 > UBA10988 > UBA10988. The sequence continues at coordinate 63,645 of JACRKZ010000138.1, forward strand.
ACTATGGCCGTCGGAACACCAGCCGGGCCTCGCCGCCGGGCAACCTGGCGGCGAGGAGGACAGCCGCCGGGTGGAGGAAGTCGCTCGCGTGTGCGCCGTACTGTTCAGAGCCAGGTACGCCGTCTACTTCCCCGCCCTCCTGCGGGGACTCAGTTGGCTGCTCCGTACCTCAATCCGCGACGCCGCCCCAGACCCCGACGGCCACGTTGGCCTCAAGCACGTCTGGGCGCTCTATGCCCTCATCGAAATACTACGGCGGCACGACATCTACCAGCAAGGGTACGAGCAGACGACGGAGCGGATGTTGGCCCCTAGTCGTGACTGGGTGCCCTCAGGCCCACTTGGATGCTGATGGGGCTGAAGGCACCCAGTCGTAGTTCGCGCGCCGGCGGCGGTCAAGTTGAGCCCGCGTCGCGCTGACCAGGCCGGCTGTAGCGCACCATGTCGCCCTGGATCCCGACCCGCTCAAAGCCGCAGCCGTGCTCGTAGAACTCGTGGTTGCTGGTTGACCAGACGGGTGTTGCCAGGCGCCAGCCCTGGCTGGGATAGGTAGCCCGAACGTAGTCACAGGCGACCCGGCCCAGCCCCGACGCTGCCGGTCGGCGTCGTAGAACAGGCAGCCCAGCGTGCTGACGCCCGTCGGCGACCGGAACACGATCACCGCGCCAACCTCCACGCCATCGTCGCGAATCACATGGGCCCTGGAGTCGGCGGAATCAAGTGCCCAGCGACGCAGGAACGAGCCATCGTCGTAGCCAGGCGGGCCGCCGCGCGGTTGCTCCGTATGCCGGCGCATGGCATCGTCGAACGCGCTGGTCATGAGCGGCACCAGCGACGGTAGGTCAGCGGCGGTCAGTAGGTCGAAGGTCGGCATTCGATCCTTCCGTCAGGCACGCTACCGCGCCGCCGCCACCGCATCCGCCCGCACCCCCTCCGGCGAGTCCTCCGGCTTCAGGTCGCGGAAGCCCTTGATCCGATGGAACGTCATGTAGTTCGCATCGTGGAAGTTGTGCGCGCCGCCCAGCAGGTCGTCCCAGGCGGTGCGCGCGACGACGATCAGGTCGTCGCCGTCGAACTGCCAGTCGAGATACTGCCAGGCATGGACCTGCGGGTCGGGGTGGTAGAACAGCACGCTGCGCAGCGTCCAGTGCCGCAGGTCGGTCGAGTGGAGCAGCGCCTGGGTA
>JACRKZ010000139.1 GCA_016235455.1 Armatimonadota bacterium
CAGGACGCGCAGGCCCTGGGCCTGAGCACGGTGTATCAGGAAGTCAACCTGATTCCGCACCTCTCGGCGGCGGAGAACATCTTCCTCGGCCGGCAGCCCAAGCGCTGGGGTCGCCTGGATTGGCGGGCCATGCGTCTGGGCGCTGAAGCGGCCATGGCGCGGCTGAACATCGACATCGACGTCATGCAGCCGGTCTCCTCGTTCTCGGTGGCCATTCAGCAGATGGTGGCCATCGCCCGCGCGCTGGATGTGGAGGCCAAGGTGCTGGTGCTCGACGAGCCCACCGCGAGCCTCGACTCCAGCGAGGTGGAGCGGCTGTTCGAGCTCATTCGCCAGCTCAAGGCCGACGGGCTGGGCATCGTCTTCGTCACGCACTTCCTCGAGCAGGTCTATCAGGTCACGGACCGCATCACCGTACTGCGCAACGGCCAACTGGTGGGGGAATGGCTCACCGCCGAACTGCCGCGTCTGGAGCTGGTGGCCCGCATGATGGGCAAGGAGCCGGCCGAGATCGAGGCCATGACGCCCGCCGCTGCCAGCGTAACCGAAGGCGCGCGCCAGCCGCTGGTGAGCGTGGACGGCCTGGGCCGGCGCGGGTCGATTGCGCCGTTCTCGCTGGACATCGGCTGCGGCGAGGTGGTGGGTCTCGCGGGCCTGCTCGGCTCGGGGCGCACCGAGGTGGCGCGGCTGCTGTTCGGCGTGGATCGCGCCGAGACCGGCACGGTGAGCGTGGACGACAAGGTGGTGCACCTGTCCTCGCCGCGAGCGGCCATGCGCGTCGGCTTCGCCTTCTGCCCCGAAGACCGCAAGACCGAGGCCATCGTGCCCAGTCTGTCGGTGCGCGAGAACATCATTCTGGCGCTGCAGGCCAGCCGCGGTTGGCTGCGCGCCCTGCCGCGGGCCAAGCAGGAGGAGATTGCCGAGGGCTACATCAAGGCCTTGGCCATCAAGACGCCAGACGCTGAGAAGCCCATCGGCCAGCTCAGCGGTGGTAACCAGCAGAAGGCGATCATCGCGCGTTGGCTGGCCTCCAAGCCGCGACTGCTCATCCTCGACGAGCCAACGCGCGGCATCGACGTGGGCGCCAAGGCCGAGGTGGAGAAGCTGACCGCGGACCTCAGCGCCGAGGGCATGGCCATCGTGTTCATTTCGTCCGAGCTGGAGGAGGTGGTTCGCGCCAGCCACCGCGTCATGGTGCTGCGCGACCGCGCCAAGGTTGGTGAGCTGACCGGCAATCAGATCGACGAGGCCACCATCATGGGCACCATCGCTGGCGGCGTCGGCGCCGCGGAAGGGGCCAGCCATGTTGCGTAAGGTCCCGCCCGGTGTGGCCAAACTCATCTGGCCGTTGCTCGCTCTGGGTGTGGTGTTGCTGTACGACGTGTTCTACGTCCCCGGCTTCTTCCACATCGAGGTGCGAGACGGTCATCTCTACGGCAGCCTGGTCGACATCCTCAAGAACGCCGCGCCGTTCGCGCTGCTGGCGCTGGGCATGACTCTGGTGCTGGCCACCAAGGGCGTCGACCTGTCGGTCGGCGCGGTCATGGCGGTGTCCGGCGCGGTAGCGGCGGTGCTGGTCACTCGGCAGAACCCGCCGCCCATTGGCGTGGCCTTCGGGCTGGCGCTGCTCGCCGCGCTGGTCTGCGGCGTGTGGAACGGCGCGCTGGTGGCGCTGCTCGACATCCAGCCGATCGTGGCCACGCTCATCCTCATGGTCGCCGGTCGCGGCATTGCGCAGTTGCTGGCCGATGGCCAGATCATCACCTTCGAGAACAAGACCTTCGCCTTCCTCGACGGCGGGTTCCTGCTGGGCATCCCCGTGCCTATCTTCATTGCCCTGGCGGCGCTGCTCATCGTCGGTGCGCTGACCCGCATGACGGCCTTGGGCCTGTTCATCGAGGCGGTCGGCGACAACCCCACGGCCAGCCGCTACGCCGGCGTGCCGACCTGGCTGGTGAAGATGATGGTCTATGCCGTGTGCGGCGTGTGCGCCGGGGTGGCCGGGCTCATCGCCACCTCCAGCATCAAGGGCGCCGACGCCAGCAACGTGGGTCTGACCTACGAACTGGATGCCATTCTGGCCACGGTCATCGGCGGCACCTCCCTGAACGGTGGCCGCTTCTTCCTGATGGGCTCGGTGCTCGGCGCGGTGCTGTTGCAGACGCTGACCACCACCATTCAGACCAGCAACATCAAGCCGGAGTACAACCTGGTGGTCAAGGCCGTGGTCATTGTCGTCGTCTGCGTCCTGCAGTCCGAGGTGGTCCGGCGCAAGCTGGCCGGCCTGCGCCGAGGAGGTGCCCAATGAGCACTCCCGGCGCCAAGCGCTCGCTGCTGCCGCGCATGAACGTGGCGCTGGTGGCCACCACCGGTGTCTGTCTGCTGCTGTACCTGGTGGCGGGTCTCCGTTTCCACCAGTTCTTCAGTGGCAAGGTCCTGCTCGATCTGCTCAACGACAACGCCTACCTGGGCATCTGCGCCGTGGGCATGACTTTTGTCATCCTGTCGGGCGGCATCGACTTGTCCGTGGGCTCGATGATCGGGCTCGTGGGCATCAGCAGCGCCGTGCTGATCACCAACATGGGCTGGCATCCGCTGCCCACCTTCCTGCTGATGCTGCTCGTCGGCGCGACGTTCGGCGCGGCGCACGGCGCACTGGTGCGCTGGTTCGAGCTGCCGCCGTTCCTGGTCACGCTGGCGGGCATGTTCATGGCGCGTGGCCTGGCGCTCGTCATCAGCCAGGAATCGGTCACGGTCAGGCACCCGTGGTACAGCCAGGTGGCCGACTACCGCTTGCCGATTGGGCCGGGCATGGCGCCGCCGGCCATCCTGCTGCTTTTGACATTTGCCGTGGCGCTCTACCTGGGCACGTACACCAAGTTCGGCCGGAACACGTATGCCGTGGGTGGCAACGAGAACTCGGCGCTGCTCATGGGCCTGCCGTGCGGCGCGACCAAGGTGTGGGTCTACGTGTGGAGCGGCTTCTGCTCGGCGCTGGCGGGTGTGGTGCATGTGCTGGCCCTGCCCGGCGGCGACGCCAACGCCGGCATGGGCCTGGAACTCGACGCGATCGCCGCGGCGGTCATCGGCGGCACGCTGCTCAGTGGCGGCGTGGGCCATGTGGGCGGCACATTCTTCGGGCTGATCATCCTGGCCGTGATCCAGACTGCGATCACATTCAAGGGCAATCTGAACTCGTGGTGGATTAAGATAGCCATCGGCCTGCTGCTGCTGGTGTTCATCCTGCTCCAGCGTGGCATCCAGCGAAGGGCGGAACGCAAATGAAGTCTCTGTGGGCAGTGGTTCTGGCGGTGGTGGCGGCGAATGCACAGGCGGTGCAGCGCCCGACCATCCTGGTGGCGGATTACAGTGGCGGTCGGGTGGCGCGCGTGCTGCCTGACGGCAAAGTCGACTGGGAGATGCCGGCGCCCAACAGCACCGACGTCTGGCAGTTGCCCAACGGCAACATCCTCTACTCGTGGATCCGTGGCGTGCGCGAGGCCACTCCCGACCGCAAGATCGTCTGGGAGTACAAGGCCGCCGACAACGAGGAAGTCTATGGCTGCCAGCGCCTGGCTGACGGCAACACGCTGGTCGGCGAGTTGGCCTCCTGCCGCGCCATCGAAGTGGCGCCCGACGGCAAGACCGTTGTCAAGGAAGTCAAGCTGCCGGCGACCGGCGCTCAGCATGCTCGGTACCGCAATCTGCGTAAGCTGGCCAACGGGCACATCCTGTTCGTCGCGCTCAGTGAGGGCATGGTCAAGGAACTCGACGACGCGGGCCAGGTCGTTTGGTCGGTGAAGGCTGTCGGCAACCCCTTCGGCGCCTCGCGCCTGCCCAACGGCAACACACTGGTCGGCTGTGGCGACGGCCACACCATCCAGGAGTTCGACAAGGACGGCAAGGCCGTTTGGCAGGTCAACGAGAATGATCTGATCTGGGTCGACGAGCAGGGCCGGGAATCGGTCGTGCCGCTGCGCTTCGTTGGCAACTGCCAGCGGCTCCCCAACGGCAACACCGTCGTCTGCAACTGGGTGGGCCATGGTTTCATGGGTCGCGGCCCGCACCTGATGGAGATCACGCCTGACAAGAAGGTCGTCTGGCGCATGGACGACCACCAGCAGTTCAAGGCCATCGCCGGCGCCTGCGTGCTGCCGATCGACGGCGTCACCCGGTAGTGGACCAAGCGCCAACGGCCCGGCATCACACCAGCCTGGGGCAACGTCCCAGGGTGCGCTGGCATGGCGCCGGGCCCCGGCCCTCTTCCCCTACAGCTCTGTTCGCAGCAGCTTGGCCTTGACGTCCAGGTAGTACCTGAAGTCGTCCCAGCTCACGTCGGGCGGCACCGTGTGGTCGACGTGCGGCACGAATCCGCCCTGTTCGACCAGCGGTTGCAGTTCCCGCAGATGGGCGTCGATGGCCGCGCGGCCCTTGGCCAGTTCGCGCTTGTCCACACCGCCCCACAGGTGCAGGCTCGGTCCGAAGCGGGCGCGCAGGCGCACGGGATCCTGATCGGCGGCACGCTCCAGCGGCCACACCACATCCACGCCGACATCCATCAGCAGCGGGATGAGCGGCTCCGGGTTGCCGTCGGTGTCGACCACCACATAGGCCACGCCGTGTGATTTGTAGAACTCGACCACGCGCCGTAGCCGCGGCTGGATGAAGGTGCGGTAGGTGCTCGGGCTGAGCAGCGGACCGGTCTTCATGGCCATGTCTTCGTTCATGCAAATGTACTCGACGGTGGTCTCGGCCAGCACCGGCCGGGCGACTTCGATCAGCCAGTCGGCCCAGTGGTCCATCATGTCGTGCATCATCGCCGGGTGGTCGTACCAGGCCAGGCTCAGCCCCTCGGTGCCCATCTGGTCGCGCGCGAACCAGTAGAAGCCCAGCGTGGTGCAGTTGGGGCCGAACACCAGGGGCACCTGCCGGCCACGCCAGCCGGCCAGGCGTTGCTGCCAGTCGGCCTGCACGCGGCCGGCCGTGTGCGGGTCGTAGCGACGCTTGACGGCCTGCCAGTCGTCGGGCGTGGTGACGGCGAAGCGCAGGTACTGGTCCATCGAGGCGCGTGTGCCACCCACCATGCCGGACTTGAGCGCGCGACGCGTGCGGCCAAGGTGGTCGATTAGCAGCTCCGTGTCGCCCTCATCGGCGATGACGCTGCAGTCGAAGGCCGGGATCGGCCCGCTGTTCAGCCCGATGAACTCCTTACGGTCGAAGCCGAGCGTGTCCTCGCCCCAGAACCAGTTCCAGCCCAGTTCGGCCGGCGCGCCTTCACCGCGCCAGCGCTCGACCGTCTGGCCCCAGACTCCCAGCTCCCAGTTTGGCACCTGGTCGAGGGACTCACCGCGCATGAGCGCCCTGAATCGATCGAGATCCGTCACGTGCTCACTCCGTCTGCCGCGCGTGGGGTTAGCGGCTGACTCTGTGGGTCCTTCCCACGTTCGGGCAAGATGACCATCTGGCGGTGCCGACGATGGGGGGATCGCGGCACTGGCGGCGTTGCGGCCCTGACCAGGTGAATGTCGAACAGGTGGATGGCCAGGTGAAGATGCTGTCGGGCTGCAGCTTCACCGGCGCCGATGACAGTGCGGCCGCGGCGGTTGGAGTGCCGACTGCTCAGTATACGCGGAAGTAGCTGGTCTGGCTGGCCTGCGCCTCCAGCCATTCGTTTCGCAGCGTGCCGGTGCTGAGCCACTTGGCGTGGCCGTCGCAGACGGCGTGATGTCGCCGTCGAGGGCGTACCTCCGATGCGGGTGATCGGCCTACCGGCGGGGCACCGATGGGGTCGAAGATCCTGGCGCCTTCCCAGGCAGCCGGCACGGCGAACTCCTGGGCTGGCGAGCGGAGCATAGACCCATCGATGGCCGGGCCCGTGAAGTGGGGTACGAGTGGCTGCCGTCCTGTGCGGCGCGTGGCCGTCGACGCTTGCATTGGTCCGGTGCGGCCGGTATGCTCCATCTGCCAGCAGGAGCAGACGATGCGCACGGTGGATTTGAACGGCATCTGGGATTTGTGGTTGGCGCCAACCAACGGCCAGCTAGGCGAGCAGCTTGAGCCGCCGGCCGATGCGGTGCAAGTGGCTTGCCGGGTGCCGGGCAATGTTGAACTCGACCTGCTGGACGCCGGGCTGCTGCCCGCTCCGTTGGAGAAGGGCAACAACATCTACGCCGCGCAGGATTACGAGCACCACGCCTTCTGGTATCGCCGCACCTTTGCCACGCCCCAGACCAAGCCGGACGAGCAGATTGTGCTCTGTTTTGGCGGCGTCGACTGCATCGCCACGGTCTTCCTCAACGGGCAGGCCATCGCCCGTCCGCGCAACATGCTCGTGCCGCTGCGGGTCGACATCACCGGGCTGGTGGCCGAGGGCGGGGAGAACACGCTGACCGTGCACATCGAGCCGGCAGTCGACTACGGCGACATGAGCGCCGTGCCCGCGCATTGCTGGGCCATGGCCACCAACTGGGAGTCGCTGCGCATCCGCAAGGCGCCGCACATGTACGGCTGGGATATCCTGCCGCGGCTCGTGTCCGCTGGGCTGTGGCGCGACGTGTGCCTCGAGATATGGCCGCCGACGCGCTTCGAGAGCGTCTACTTCACCACCGCCGGCGTGGACGTCGACGGGCGCTCGGCGCGGCTGGTGGCGCAGTGGCAGGTGGTCAGCCACGGTCGCCCGCTGGCCGGCACTCGGCTGCGGCTGACGCTGTCGCGCGACGGCGAGGTCAAGCTGCGCCAGGAGCAGACGCTGCAGGGCAGCCACGGCCGGCTCATCGCGCATGTGTCCGACGCGGCGCTGTGGTGGCCGCGCGGCTGGGGTGAGGCAGCGCTCTACGATGCCACGCTGACACTGCTGGATGCTGGCGGCCGCGTGCTCGCCATGCACGAGCAGCGCATCGGTCTGCGCACCGTGGAGCTTCGCCGCACCGAGGTGACCGACGCGCAGGGCTCCGGCGAGTTCCTGTTTGTCGTCAACGGCCGGCCGCTGTTCGCCAAGGGCACCAACTGGGTGCCGCTCGATTCGCTGCACAGTCGCGACGGTGAGCATCTGCCCGGCGCCATGGCCATGCTGGCCGAGCTCAACTGCAACATGGTGCGCTGCTGGGGCGGCAACGTCTACGAGAGCGATGCCTTCTTCGACGCGTGCGACGAGCTGGGCATCCTGGTCTGGCAGGACTTCGCCTTCGCCTGCGCGGTCTACCCCCAGGACCAGTGGTTCCTGAGCCGCTGCGAGGAAGAAGCCGAGGCGGTCGTCCACCGCCTGCGCAACCATCCGAGCCTGGCGCTGTGGGCCGGCAACAATGAGATTGATGACTGCATGTACGCGGGCTGGGGCGGGTTCCGTATCGACCCCAATGGCGACCCGCTGAGCCGCGAAGTGCTGCCCAGCGTGGTACGCCAGCTCGACCCGGCGCGGCCGTACCTGCCCAGCTCGCCCTATGTCGGGCCAGAGCTGGTGGCCAGCGGCTACCCGGAGGCCAAGCCCGAGGAGCACTTGTGGGGGCCGCGCGACGACTTCAAGGGCTCGTTCTACATGGGCTCAGCCGCGCATTTCGTCAGCGAGATCGGCTATCACGGCTGCCCGGCCCGTGCCAGCCTCGAGGCCATGATGGACGCTGACCATCTCTGGCCCTGGCAGGACAACGACCAGTGGCTGACCCACGCCGTACGGCCTAAGCCGGGTGTGGACAGCTACGACTACCGCATCCCGCTCATGGGCAAGCAGGCGGCCGTGCTGTTCCACACGGTGCCCGAGGACCTGGACGACTACATCCTGGCCAGTCAGGCCAGCCAGGCCGAGGCGCTCAAGTTCTTCCTGGAGCGCTGGCGCGGCGGTGAGCGCCAGGGCGGCAAGTTCCGGCGCACCGGCATGTTGTGGTGGAACCTGCGCGACGGCTGGCCGGTCATCTCCGATGCCATCGTCGACTACTACGGCCGCCGCAAGCTGGCCTACGAGGTGGTCCGGCGCTGTCAGGCCGATGTACTGGTGCTGTGCGGCGAGCCAGACGGCGGCCGGCACGAAGTGGTCGCCGTCAACGACACGCTGCGACCTCGCGCGGGCCATGTGGTCATCACCGACCTAGACAGTGGGGCGGAGCTGTTCGGCGCCGCGTTCGAGTTGCCGCCGAACGGCCGGGTCCATCTCGGCTGGCTAGCCGAGTCAGCAGCACCGGGCATGTGGGAGATCAAGTGGACGGCCGACGGCGAGGCCGGCCACAACCACTACCTGGCCGGGCCGCGCCCGTTTGTCCTGGCAGAATACCGCCGCTGGGCGGACGCGCTGGGGCTGTTGGCGGTGACGACGCAGTAGGTCGGTCCGGGCGGCCCCCGTGTGGTCCCCCCGCGTGCGGGGGGACGGTCATTGGGCTCCCTTCCCGCTCGCGGGGAGGGTTGGGATGGGGGCTGCTCGCGACTCAGTACCGCTGAATCAGCTCCAGCATCTTCCGATCCAGCTTCAGGCCCTCATAGTCCTCATACTGCACGTCCCGGCGGCCGCTGTCGAAGATGCCAAAACCGCCGCGGAAGTTCCACATGGCCCAGCCCCAGCCGAGCTCCTGCCAGTTGCGCAGGCAGTCTTCCATCCAGCGCAGGACCACGTCGTGCGGTGTGAAGGAGAACGCGCCCCACTCGCCGACCATGATTCCGCCACCGGCCTTCTCCCAGGCCACGAACGGCCCGCACACCTGCTGGCGCAGTGTGCTGCCATCCTCTTTGGTGGTCGACGAGAACGGCGCGCCGGCCACCGCGGGCTGGTAGGTCAATTCGGCCGGCCGTTTGCCCCAATCGTTGCTCAGGGCCACTTCGTGCGTGGTTCCGTCTGCGCGGACCAGGGCCAGCTTGGTCAGCGTCAGCCAGTCGCCGCTCTCCACACCGACCTCGATCTTGGCCGCACCGGCTGGCAGCTCGATGTCGTAGGCCTTGTCGTAGATGTTCTGGTAGATGTTCCACTGGGCCATGTGGCGAGCTTCTTTCCACTCGCCCTGGCCAGGACCACAGACGAAATCCTTGTTCCAGACCGGCTGCCCGTCGGCCTTGACCACCAGCTTGGCCCGGCCCGACACCACGTCCACGGTCAGGCGTAGCGTCTTGGCCTCGGCCACCGGACCGGTCAGCGTCAGCGGCTTGTGTGCCTCCTCGGGCATGCCCGGCTTCTTGGGCTCCACCAACAGGCCATTGGCCAGCACATGCGGCCAGGTGGGCACGGGTAGCCGATCGCCGCCGGAGATCCAGGAGGCCTTGTAGTGGGTGATGCCCATCGGCGCGTAGCCGCGCGTGGCCTGGGCCACCTGCAGGTCCAGCAGGCCCATGGCCGGCTGCGTGCCCCATTGCAGACCGTCGGACACGATGAGCCGCTGCGGGTCCTCGCGGCGGATAGCCTCAATGATCGGCTTGACGACCTTCACATAGTCGGCCTCGCTCACGCCGGCGGGCTCGTTGAACAGGTTGAAGCTGAGCCGCTCATTGGGGATGCCCCGGTAGCGCTTGGCGAAGGTGGCCCAATGCAGCGCGCAGACGCGCTGCGCCTCGGCGTCGCTCCACAGGCTCTTGGCCTCGGGCGGGCTGGCCACGGTGTAGCCTGGCGCACGGTGGAAGTTAATCATCACGTGCACGCCGTACTGCTTGCCGTATTCGACCGCCTGGTCGATCTCGGCCAGGCACTTCTCATCGAACCGCTCCCAGTCGCCGTCGACCAGCCAGCAGCGGTAGTCCATGGGCAGGCGCACGAAGTTGAACCCCAGCTTGTGGATCAGCTGGAAGTCCTTCTCGGAGAAGGGCTTATTGCTCGCCTTCTGGAACTTCTCCAGCAGGTTGAACCCGCGCCAGCGCGGCAGGTGGTTCCAGCTCGCGGGCATCCAGGTAACCTCGTCGGCGGCCTGGCAGCCGGCGGCGCAGGCCAGGGTCAAGGACAGCATGGCAACTCTTCTCCACATCGTGCATCGGGCTCTGTCCATGGCGATCTCTCCCGTGGCGCAAGGGACGACCAGAGTCGAGGCCACGTTCCCGGCGAGCATTTTCGGAGGACTCGCTCTGTCTCCTGCCAATCGGTAACCGGCAAGGACAGGAGACAGCGAATGACTCGTGCAGCGGCTCTGTTGATGGTGGTGGTGACTGCCGGATGCGCCCAGACGCCGCCCACGCCGCCCAATCCGCGCGCGGCCGAGATCGCGCCGATGTTGGCCAAGCAGCCCACGGGTCTGGGCAAGCCGATCAGCGACCGCGCCTGCTGGGATCTGCTGGCGGCCAGCGAGGCCGGCGCCGATGTCGTCAAGAACGCGGCCAACCTGCTCCGCACACCACTGCCCGAGCAGCCGGACGACCTGTTCCTCGAGTTCTCGCGCAACGGCAATCGCACGCGCTGGCAGAACGTGGCCGCCCGTCGCCGTGGCCGCATCGACACTTTCACGGTGGCCGAGTGCCTGGAGAACAAGGGGCGCTTCATCCGCCCCCTGGAGGAGGCCATCGCCGCGCTCTGTGCCGAGCGCACCTGGCTCATGCCCGCCCACGACGGCAAGCTGGACAACTTCAACGGCAAGGTCGTCGACATCGACCTGGCCTCCTCGGCGCTCGGCTGGCGTCTGGGCACCAGTGCCTGGCTGCTGGGCGACAAACTCTCGGCGGCCACCCGCGCGCTGATCGCGGACAACGTGGCCAAGCGCGTCACCACGCCGTTTCGCGACATGATCGAGGGGCGCCGTGGCCGGAACTGGTGGATGACCACCACCAACAACTGGAACGCCGTGTGCCTGGCCGGCAGCACCGGGGCGGCCTTGGTGACCATCGACAAGGCCGAGGACCGCGCGGTGTTCGTGGCGGGCGCCGAGCAGTACATCCAGAACTTCCTGAAGGGCTTCACGCCTGACGGCTACTGCTCCGAGGGCATGGGCTACTGGAACTACGGGTTCGGCAACTTCGTGGACCTGGCCGAGACTCTGAACCAGGCCACCGGCGGCAAGCTCGACCTGCTCGCCAATCCGGCGGCCAAGGCACCGGCGAGCTTCGGCCCAGGTTTGGAGATCACCAGCGGCGTCTATCCCGCCTTCGCCGACTGTGGCGTCGGCGCGCAGCCCAGTGCCGTCATCATGGCCTATCTCAACAAGCGCTTCGACCTCGGCCTGGCCCAGTATGCGCAGATGCCGGCGCGCTCGGCTATGGGCGATCTGGTCTCGACGCTGCTCTACGCGCTGCCCAACTCACTCAGCGCCAAGCCGGCGACGACGGTGGCCGCGGCGGTCCGGCCGGTGCGCACGTACTTCAAGGACGCGGGCATCCTCATCGACCGGCCTGGCGACGGCGGTTGCCGCCTCGGTGTCGCCCTCAAGGGCGGCAACAACAACGAGCACCACAACCACAACGACGTGGGCTCGTACGTGGTCGTGGTCGGCGGCAGCCCCGTGCTGCTCGACCCGGGCGCGGAGGCCTATACGGCACGCACCTTCAGTTCACGACGCTACGAGAGCAAGCTGCTCAACAGCTTCGGCCATGCCGTGCCGCGCGTGGCCGGCAAGCTCCAGGCCGAGGGCGCCGAGTCGCGGGGCAAGGTGCTCGCCGCCGAGTTTGGCGACCAGGCTGACACTTATCGCCTCGACCTGGCAAGCTGCTACCGCGTGCCGGAGTTGACCCGGCTCGAGCGCAACTGGGTCTTCTCTCGTGCGGCCGAGGGCTCGCTGGTGGTCACCGATACCGTGGCTTTCACGTCGCCGCAGAGCTTCGGCACCGCGATGATCACCGCGGGCAGCTGGAAGCAGATCGCGCCCGACACCTTCCTGGCCGGCTATGCGGGCGAGGTGGTCCAGGTCAAGATCGCCGTCGAGGGCGGCGAGTTTGCCACCGACATCGTCCAGATCAAAGAGGAGTCGTCGGTCCAGCCCTACCGGCTCGGCATCGAGATGACCAAGCCCGTGACCAACGCCGCGATCACCATGACCATCACGCCGGCCCGGTTGCCGGGCGAGACGGGCGGGTCGTTGCTGCGCGACGGCTCGTTCGAGACGGCGGAGTGGTTCTGGACGCTGGGCGCGGCCGACCTGGCCAAGGTGGAGGCGCTGCCCGAGGGTGGCCAGGCGCTGCACATCACGGACGCCGCCGCCGACCGCGGTACCGATATCAACTCGACGCGCATGGACGCCGCCGGCGACCGATCCTATGTGTTCACCGGACGCGTGAAGCACGTCAAGGGCGCCGGTATCGGCGTGTATGTCAACTGCTACGACGATTCGGGCAACCGCCTCAATCCCATCGATGGCAACGGCAATATGGCGCCGATCGGCACGCTGAGCGGCGCCGAAGGTAAGTGGGTGGACATCGCCATCCCCTTCAAGACACCCGCCGGCACGACGCGCATGGCGCTCTGGATCCACAGCTTCAACGGCGCGCAGGTGGACGCCTACCTGGACAAGCTGGCCATCATGCCGGTGCGGTAGGCCCGCCGGCGCCTATGATTGCAGTTCGGGCATCATGCCTCGGCGCATGGTGTTCTCGCTGCAGACGCGCGGGTCGGCGAACTGGAGCAGGTAGTTGGGTCCGCCGGCCTTGGTGCCGATGCCGCTGTGCCCGTGTCCGCCGAACGGCTGGCGGCCGACCACCGCGCCAGTGCAGCCGCGGTTGAGGTAGAGGTTGCCCACGCGGAAGCGCTGGCGGGCGAGTTCCAAGTGGCTGGGCAGACGCGAGAAGACGGCGCCGGTGAGGAAGAACCGGGTACCTAAGGCCACGTCGAGTGCGGCCTCGAACGTCGGCACGCGGTGCAGGGCCAACACTGGCGCGAACAGCTCCTCTTGCATCAGCCAGTGGTTCGCGTCGGCCACCTCGAACAGCATCGGCGGCAGATACCAGCCCTCGGCCGGCACGGTGCCGCGGTGCAGGAGCTTGGCGCCGTCGACCTGGGCGAGCCGCGCCATCAGCCGCTCGGCGGCCTTGGGATCGGCCAGCGGCGGCACCTGACAGGCGGGGTCGTGCGGCGCGGTGACCAGCAGGCTGCGGCAAGCCTCGAGCAGGCGCTCGGTGAAGTGCTCCGCGGCCGAGCCCACCACGATGACGCGCGAGCAGGCGGAGCACTTCTGGCCGGCGAAGCCGAAGGCGCTCTTGACCACTCCCGCCACGGCTTCGTCGAGATCGGCGTCCTCATCAACGATGATTGCGTTCTTGCCGCCCATCTCGCAGACGACGCGCCGCACCTGCGGCTGATCGAGGCTGGTCTGCGCAGCGCGCGCGACGATGCTCAGCCCGACCTCACGCCCACCGGTGAAGGCGACTTGGGCCACCTTGGGGTGCTCCACCAGTCGCATACCGACCTTCTCGCCAGGGCCGGGCAGGAACTGCACCACGCCAGTGGGGAAGCCGGCTTCCACGCAAGCGCGGTAGAGCCCATGCGCGACCGCGGCCGACAAGCTGGACGGCTTGAGCAGCACGGTGTTGCCCGCGACCAGCGCGGCGGCGGCCATACCGGTGAGGATGGCCAAGGGAAAGTTCCAGGGCGCAATGACGACTGTCGGCCCGCGGCCTTCGTACCACATCTCATTGGCCTCGCCCGCCGGGCTGAGGCAGGCGCGATGGCCCAGTTCTGGCTCGGCCTGGCGGGCGTAGTAGCGACAGAAGTCCACCGCCTCGGCTACGTCGGCGTCGGCCTCACGCCAGGGCTTGCCCACTTCCCACACGCAGAGCGCCGACAGCGTGTCTCGGTCACGTGCAAGGATGTCGCCGAGCCGATCCAGCAAGGCCACGCGCTGGGCCAACGGCGTGTCGCGCCAGGCTGGCCAGGCGGCCCAGGCTGCTGCGGCCGCTGTGTCGGCCTCGGCTTCGGTGGCCATCGTGACCTGGCTGACCACCGTGTCGCCGTCGCCGGGGTAGCAGCGCGCCACGCCTTGGGCGTCGAGTCGATCGCGCCCGGCAACGGCCACCGGCACGGACAGCGGTAGTCGCGCCCGCATGGCAGTGACGGCCTGGCCGAAGGCAGACTGGCGCGCGGGATCGGCGAAGTCGGTCAGCGGGCAGCAGGTGTAGCCGGTGTCCAGCGCGGGCGCTGGCAACGGTGCGGCTTGCTCCGCGCTGGGTGCGGCCAGCAACTGCGCCACATCGACGCCATCGTGGTGGCTGAGCCGCAGAAAGCCGGAGTTGGAGGTGTTCTCGAGCAACCGGCGCACCAGATAGGCCACGCCTGGCAGCAGGTCGCCCACGGGCGAGTAGACGCGCACGCGGTAGCCGAGGTTGCGCACGGCCTTGCGCTCGGGGTCGCCCATGCCATAGAGCATCTGCGCCTCGATGGCCTCGGGCGGCAGACCCAGGCTGCGCGCCGTGACCAGCGCGGCCGTCATCGAGCGCACGTTGTGGCTGGCGAAGGCGCAGGAGATGTGCTCACTGGCCTCCAGCAGCTGTCGCGCCACGGCCTCGTAGTTGGCATCGGTGGCCGGCTTCTCTGTGAACACCGGACAGCGGTGGCCGTTCTGCTGCGACAGCGCTACCTCGTACTGCCAGTAGGCGCCCTTGACCAGCCGCACGGTGAGCGGCGCGCCGCGACGTCTGGCGAGTTCGATGACGCGCTGCGCATCGTTGGCCGCGTCGGTAAGGTAGGCCTGGATGACCACGCCCAGGTGCGGGTACTCGCGCAGCTCGGGGTCCATCGCCAGCCGCTCGAAGAGACCGAGGATGATCGGCCGGATGGCATACTGCTCCAGGTCGAGGTTGACCAAGGCGCCCTTCTGGGCCGCGCGCACAAACAGCGGACGTACGCGCTCCAGGGCACGCTCGATACTGCCGTCGATGTCGACGGGGTCCAGACAGGCCGACATGGCCGATACCTTGACCGAGACGTTCACTCGTGGGATCGGACCACGATGGTCGCGGTCCAGGCGCGGATCGGGCTTCCAGCCCTGCGCCTCGGTGGTCAGGTGGTCAATGAGGTCGAGATAGCGCGCCTGGTATGCGGCCGATTCTGACTCCGAGACGGTGGTCTCGCCCAGCAGGTCGCAGGTGAACGCGAGACCCTCCCGGCGTAGACCGCGCAGCGTGGCCACGGCCGTCTTGGCATCTTGGCCGACAATGAACCGCTCTGCCAGACCGGTGATGTTGGCGCGGATGGTGCGCGCCGCGAGGCCCGCGGTCAGGCCGCCGGAGGCCAGCTTGATGGCGCCGCCCAGCACCGCGCCCAGATCGCGGTCGTCGCGCTGCAGGTACTCGCGCACGTGTTCGGAGATGGGCTCGGTGCCGGTCAGCACCGGCATCACGTCCACCAGCCTGAACAGGTCGGTCTTGAAGTCCGGATCCGCCATGGCCCAGTCCATCAGCTTGCCCTGCCAGAAGTCCCGGTTGAACAGCCCTGGTACCTCCCCGGCGATCTGCTTCCACAGATCGGCGCCAAACAACTGCACCTGCGCCTCAAGCTCCCTGGGTTCCATCGCGCGTTCCTCCGCCAGCCTGCCGCATGATGCCAGCCGCCGGCCACTTCCGGCTTGGCGCATCCCACTGTCTTTCAGCCTGATTCTACTTCAAGTGCCCGCCTCTTGGCAAACGTGTGCTGCGAGGTCCCGGAGGAGCAGGCGGCGGGGCGGGGAATGGTGGAGTCGGGAGAACGGGATGCCGGCCTCGAGGGCCAAGCGAATGGTGCGTTCGGCGCTGATCACGGTGCCGTGGCTGTATGACGCGCAGATGGCGTTGCGCTGGCGGATGAGCGAGCGACGCGGCCAGCCTCATGAGGAGGACTTCCGGGCGTTGCCCAGCCTCGGGCTGGCGGGTGCGCTGGTGCTCGATGTGGGCGCCAACCTGGGCCAGTCTATCGCGTCGATCAAGCTGGTGGAGCCGCGCGCGCGCATCGTCAGCTTCGAGCCCAACACGCTGTTGGGGCCGGCCTTGGCTAAGGTGGCGGCGCGCTATGACGATGTCCGTGTGGAGATGGTGGGGCTGGGCGCGCGGGACGAGGCCTGTCCGCTGTGGGTGCCGCGCGTGCGGGGCTACGACTTCCGCCAACTGGCCAGCACCGAGCCGCCAGACCCGGCCGAGACCGTAGCCTTCCTCAGCGACGAGGTGTTCTTGCGGCCCGTGCGGCCTGACGAAGTGGAGCCGCGCCGCGTGGATTGCCGACTGGTGACGCTGGACAGCCTGAACCTGCGGCCAGCGCTGATCAAGGTCGACACCGAGGGCACGGCGCCGGCGGTGCTGGCGGGCGGCATGGCGACGCTCGAAGCGTGCCGGCCGATCCTGCTGATCGAGAGCGATCCGCGACAGGTGGACGAGTTGCTGCGCGTGCTGTCGCCGTGGCGCTACCGGCTGCACGCTTGGCGCGACGGAGCGTTTGTCGCTGACGAGCCGGGGGATCTGAATAGCTGGTTCTTCGCCGACGGGAGCCCCCCCCTGTAGTCCTCCCGCGAGCCTGACCCTGAGTCACATCGTCAAGCCGAGTGTCCATCGGGACAGGAGGCGACGATGGAGGCAGCGGCCTGGGCGGTGGAAGAGGCGGCGGGAGCGCAACTGGGTGATCGGCGGCGCAATGGGGCCTTCGCGAAGATCCTCACGGCGCTGGTGAGCGGTGCTGGGCGGTCGTTCTCGGCGGCGCTGGGCGAGGCCACGCGGCAGTCGGCCAGCCTGCTGTTGCATCGGGAGGGGCTGAAGCCGAATGCCTTGTTGGCCGGACACTATCAGGCCACGGCGCGGCGTTGCTGCGCCGAACGGTTCGTGCTGGTCTCGCAAGACAGCACCACCTTCAACTACACGCGACAGCGCGCCACCAGCGGGCTGGGCCGGCTGGCGGACACGTCCAACAGCCGCGGCCCGTGGGCCCACAGCGCGCTGGCGTTGAGCCCGGACGGGCGTGCGCTGGGGTGGCTGGCACTCGCTTTCTGGTCGCGTTGCGAGCAACGCACCAAGGCTCAGCGGCGCGAGCGCCCCCATGAGCAGAAAGAGAGCTTCAAGCGGGAGGCGACGCTGCGTGACGTGGCTCAGGCGCTACCACTCGACTGCCAGGCGGTGATCGTCTCGGACCGCGAGTCGGATGTCTTCGAGTACCTGCGCGCGCCGGTGCGCGAGGGGCTGGACAAGCTGGTGCGCGCGGCCTGGGCGCGGCGTTGTCAGGGCGAGGAGGGCCAGGTCATGGCTGCGCTGGCGCCGGCTGGCGGTGCGCTCGCCGCACTCCTGGCCGGCGGCGCGGCGCGCCGAAGTCGAGCTGTACGTTGTCGCCGCGGACGAGGTGGGCGCGCCGCCGGGCGCCAAGCCGCTGTCCTGGACGTTGCTGACCACTTGGCCGGTGGAGGACGCCAGCGGGGCACTGACCGTGCTGGACTGGTATCGCCGACGCTGGCGTGTGGAGCAGGCGCACCGCGCGCTGAAGCTGGACGGCCACCGGGTGGAGCGGCTACAGTTGGGCACGGCGCAGGCGCTGCAACTGGCGTTGGCGACCTACTGGGTAGTGGCGTGGCGAGCCATGAACCCGGCATTGGAAGCGCGTGAGCATCCCGATCTGCCGGCCGACCAGCGGTTCGACCCCGACGAGCTGCAGGTGCTGTCGCGGCTGGCCGGCCTACGCTTCGTCGCCCAAGCCTGGTGTGCAGGCGGTGCAGCAGGGCTTGCTGTTATTGGCGCCGATGGTCACCTACCATCGTGCCCTTCGAGACGGATGGCGCGATGTGGAGATGTGACACAAGATCAGCCGCGAGCGGGGAGGGTCGGGGTGGGGGCCGCCGATCGGTCACCCCAGGAACGAGGACATGAACCGATGCGAACTGCTATCCTAACGCTCTGCCTGCTGGCCTACCGCGCCACGGCCGCGCCAGTGGTCATCTGGGCCACCGATCCCGTCGGCCCTGGTCAGACCGTCGTGGTCACCGGCGACGGCTTCGGCGCCAAGCCGACGGTCGAGTTGACGCGGCTGCCCGACGATCCGGCGGGCGAACCGAGTGGGGCCGCCGTCATGTGGCCTGCGGTGGTGGCGAAACCGGAGGCACTGCAGGCTGGCGAGACGTCCCTGAAGTTCGTCGTGCCACCCACCTCCAAGCCCGGCGTCTACGCCTACCGCATCGCCGGCGGCGCTGCGGGCCTGCTCAATCGGCCGCGCATCCATTGGCTGCAGGGCGACAACGGCGCGCTGGCGCGGCCGGGCGGGGGCCTCGACCTGTTCGGCGTGAATCTGGGCGGCGACGGCGCGATTGTTCGCCTGTCGGGCAAGCAAACGCGCCGCCTCAAAGCCACCGCCGCGGCATGCCGGCTGACGGTGACGCTGCCCGCCGACTTGCCGCCGGGCGACTATCAGGTGCAGGCGCACAGCGGCCTGGGCGGCCCGCTGGCCTGGAGCAAGCCGGTGGCGCTGACCGTGGCCAGACCCGAAGTGTGGCCCGCGAAGGTCTACAACCCGCGCGACATGGGCGCCGAAGGCGACGGCTCACGAGAGGACACGCTGGCCATCCAGGCCGCGCTGGACGCCGCGGGCCAGGCCGGCGGCGGCATCGTGCTGCTGCCGCGTGGCCGCTACACGGTCAAGGGCACGCTGACCATCCCGCCGCGCACGGTGCTGCGTGGCGCGGGCGCGGCCAGCACCTGCCTGTGCTGGCCCGACACCGATGATCCACCCCGGGAGATGGTCCGCGGCACCAACCGCTTCACCGTGGAAGACCTGACCATCTACGCCGCCAACCAGCAGCATGTGCTCGTGGCCGACACGGGCGAGAAGCCTGATGCCGGCCACGTCGCCTTCCGCCGGCTGGTCATCCGCGCCAATGCCTACCGCGGCCACCTCAAGGAGGAAGAGGTCGACCAGCGCTTCCGCGCCAGCATGAAGCTCTCCACGGGCGGCGGCGACAGCTTGCGCGCCGGTGGGCCGGACGTGGTGGTCGAGGACTGCGACGTCATGGGCACCGGCCGCGCTGTCTACCTCAGCCGCGTGAGCGGCGGGCGGGTGACCGGCAACCGCCTGGCCAACGGCCGCTGGGGCTGGTACTGCATCTCCGGCAGCAACGGCCTGGTCATCGCCAACAACCAGATCGTCGGCGCGGACCTGATGAGCACCGGCGGCGGGCTCAACTGCCTGGATGGCTCCAACGCCAGCGAGAACGTCTACTATGCGAACAACAGGCTGTCGATGATGCACGGCTGGGACCGTGAATCGATGACCAGTGATGCCGGCGGCGGCCCGTACATCGGGGGCATCGCCTCCGCGGACGGTGTGAAGCTGACGCTGGCCACGGCTCCCAAGTGGGACCGCGACTGGTCGGGCGCGGGCGTGTTCTTCCTCGATGGCCGAGGCGCTGGTCAGGTGCGGCGGCTGGTCAAGCACGACGGCGCGGTGATCACGCTCGATCGCGCGCTCGACGTGGCGCCCGACGCCAAGACGGTGATCAGCATCACCCAGTATCAGGGCCATTATCTGCTGCTGAACAACGACTTCTCCGACTGCGGTGCGGTGCAGTTCTACGGCACGGCCATCGAGAACGTGGTGGCCGGCAACCGGGGTCAGCGCATGTCGGGCTTCAGCGCCTGGGCGCTGTGGTACTACGGGTTCCAGCCTGCCTTCTACAACCTGTTCGAGGGCAACCGGCTGAGCGAAGCCTACTACCACTGGACCAGCGCGGCGCCCAGCGCCATGGGCGTGGCCGGCCACCGACACGAGGGTTACGCCGGGCCCATGAACCGCGGCTGCATCGTGCGCGACAACACGCTGGCGCACAACGCCATGGTCCGCGTGAGCGGCGCCGTGACGGACTGCGTGGTGGAGCGCAACGCCATCAGCGACTCCGACGAAGGCATCTTCGTGGCCAACGAGGCGACCGGCGTGCTGTGCCGCGAGAACCGCTTCGACAATGTCTTGCGCCCGACCATGGACGAGCCCGCCGAGCGCGCGCTGAGGGCTGAGCGGCTCAAGCGCTACATCGGCGCCAAGGACCCGCTGCTGAAGCTGGACTTCGACACGCTTGACGGCAAGGTCTACCGCGACGGCTCGACCAACCACTTCGACGCTCTGCTGGTGGGCGGCGTGAAGCCCGAGCCCGAGGGCCTGCGCGGACCGGGCGTGCGCTTCGACGGCACCGGCTACCTGCGTGTCGACGAGACAGCGGCCTTCAACGTGCCCGACGTGACGCTCAGCCTGTGGGTCAAACCCGACGTGGTCAGTGGTCGGCGCGGGCTCATCTCCAAGCGCTTGCCCGGCGGCGGCTGCCCGTTCGTGCTGGCTCAGATGGGCGCCAGCGTCACCTTTGAAGCGGCCGACGAGGCCGGCGGCTGGCCGTTCAACTTCGGCGGGCCGGCGGTGCTCAAGGTCGGCGATTGGACGCACATCGCCGCGGTGGTCAAGGCCGACACGGGCATCACGCTCTATGCCGGTGGCGTCAAGGTGGCCGAGAAGGCCATTGCCAAGCCGCGTGTGCCCAACGGCGATCCGCTGATCATCGGCCGCGAAGGCTGGGGCGGCGATCCACCCAAGGGCGACACGCCGGGCTTCTACCTCGGCGCGCTCGACGAGATCACCGTCTGGGGCCGGGCACTGAGCGCCGAGGAGGTCGCGGCGCTGGCCAAGCGGTGAGGGTCGCTACGCGCGCCATAGGTCGGTTGACGGGAGACGCAGGTGACGACGGTCCGACGCCGCCCGCTGCTCCCCACGTCCTGCGTGCCGCCGCCCACGTCCCGCAACGCGATCCAGTGCTATCATGCCTACCATGGACCGCCACGCGCTGGATGTGCTCGAGTTCGCCAAGATCCGCGATCTACTGGCCCAGGGCGCCGCCTCGGCGCTGGGCCTCGAAGCCGCGGCGGCGTTGGCGCCGCTCGACGATGTGCCGCGCATCCGCATCTGGCGGCAGCGCACCAGCGAGGCGCGCGCCATCCTCGATCTGGGCGACGATATCCCGCTGGCCGGACTGCACGATGTACGGGCGAAGCTGCGCCAGGCGGCCATTGGCGGCGTGCTCGACCCGACCGGTCTGCGCGAGGTGGCCGACACGCTGCGCTGCGCGGCCAACGTGCGCCGCTGCCTGCGCGAGCGGCCCGAACTCGAGAACCTCCACGACCTCGCCGCACAGCTGGTCGAATTGCCGCACCTGGTCAGCGATATCGAGCGGTGCATCGGCGATGACGGCGAAGTTCTGGACTCGGCCTCGCCCGAGCTGCGCCGGCTGCGCCAGAGCCTGCGCACGCTGAGCAGCCGCGTGCAGGCCACGGTGAGATCGGTGATGAGCCGGCTGGCCGCCGACCAGGCGCTGCAGGACTCTGTGGTCACGTTGCGTGGCGGGCGCTACTGCGTGCCCGTCAAGACCACGCACCAGGGCCGTGTCGAGGGCATCGTCCACGACCGCAGCAGCACCGGCGCCACGGTGTTTGTCGAGCCGGCCGAGGTGGTGCGGCTCAACAACGAGCTGCGCGAGGCCGAACTGGCCGAACGCGAGGAGGTCAACCGCATCCTCCGCGCGCTGAGCGCCATGGTGGCCGAGGACTCCGAGTTGCTCGAGAGCAATCTGCGGCTGTTGACCATCTTCGATGAGTCGCGCATGAGGGGCCGCTTCTCGCTGCGGCTGGAGGCCACTGCGCCCGAACTCGACGAGAACGGTGTGTGGGAGTTGCGCGGTGCGCGGCATCCGCTGCTGGCCTCGATGCCCGGCGTCAAGGTCGTGGCCAACGACATCCGCATCGGCGACGACTTCCGCACGCTGCTGGTCACCGGCCCCAACACCGGTGGCAAGACCGTGGCGCTCAAGACGCTCGGCCTGCTGACCATGATGGCTCACTGCGGCCTGCATATCCCCGCCGACGAGGGCAGCCGCGTGGCGCTGTGCCCCGACGTGTTCGCCGATATCGGCGACGAGCAGAGCCTGGAGCAGAGCCTCAGCACCTTTGGCTCGCATCTCAAGCAGATCGTCTGGATCCTGGCCCAAGCCCAACCCGGCAGCCTGGTGCTGCTCGACGAAGTGGGCGCCGGCACCGACCCGGTGGAGGGCGCCGCGCTGGCCCAGGCCATCCTGACGGCGCTGCATGAGCGCGGCTGCCGCGTCGTGGCGACCACGCACCATGGTTCTCTCAAAGCCTTTGCCTACGCCACCGCCGGTATTGAGAATGGGTCGGTGGAGTTCGACCGCCGCACGCTGCGGCCGACCTATCGCCTGTTGACCGGCATCCCCGGCGCCAGCCACGCTTTCGAGATCGCCTCGGGCCTGGGCTTGAGCGACGAGGTACTGGCCCACGCCCGCGACCTGCTGCCCGGTGGGCATGTCGAGGCGGCCGACCTGATCACCGAGATGCAGAACACCCAGCAGCGCCTGGCCGCGGAGTTGCGCAGCCAGGAGCACGAGGCGGCCGGCGTCAGCCACCAGAGGCGCGAGCTGGAGCGGGAGCGCCAGCGGCTCCGCGATCTGGAACAGGAGATCCGCGCCGAGGCCGAGCGCGAGGCGCGCACCAAGCTGGCCGAAGTCGACAAGGAAGCCAGCCGCATCCTCAGCGAGCTACGCAAGGCGGACCGTGAGGGCACCCAGACCGAGGCCGCGCGCCAGCGGCTGCGCAAGCTCGATACGCGGGTCGGCAGCCGGCCCGCGAGCCCGGCCGTGGCGCACCGACCGCCGCCCACGGTGGCCGCCGAGGACACCGTGCTGGTGGTGCGCCTGGGCAAGACCGGCCGGGTGGTCACCGTCAACGGCAGCAAGGTACAGGTGCAGGTCGGCGCCATGCGCATGAACCTGGAAGTGGCCGACCTGGAGCTGGTGGAACGCGGTCGAGCGGAGCCCCAAGCGGCGCCGCCGCGGCGCGGGTCGTCGGCGGGCTGGGATGCCGCGCTCGAACTGCATGTGCGCGGCGAGACGGTCGACGAGGCCATGGTCAAGGTGGAGCGCTTCCTCGACCAGGCCCTGCTGGCCAACATGCCCGAGGCGCGCATCGTCCACGGCAAGGGCACCGGCACACTCAAGCGCGCGGTGTGGGACTATCTGAAGGCCCATCCCTACGTGGTATCGTACGGGCACCCGCCCGAGAACATGGGCGGCACCGGTGTGACGGTCGCCAAGTTGTGATGATCGCAGCGCAGCCGAGGTCCGCGTGGTCTGACTTGTCCGACCTGCCGGGCGGCTGGCAGGAGCGGACTCGAGACGATGGATCTGTCAGTCGACATCGCCGGCCTGAAGCTGGCCAACCCCGTGATGACGGCCTCGGGCACCTTCGGCTACGGCCCGGAGTACGCACCGTACCTGGACCTGACCAACCTGGGTGCCGTGGTGGTCAAGGGCATCACCCTGGAGCCCCGCACCGGCAACCCGCCGCCGCGCACCGTGGAGACGCCGTCGGGCATGCTCAACGCCATCGGCTTGCAGAATCCGGGCGCACAAGCTTTTCTCGATGAGAAGCTGCCGTACCTCAAGCCGCTCGGCGTGCCCGTCATCGTCAACCTCAACGCCTCGGTCATTGAGGACTACGGTACGCTGGCGGCGATGATGGACTCCGCCGAGGGCGTGTCGGCCATCGAGGTCAACATCTCCTGCCCCAATGTCAAGCACGGCGGCATGGCCTTCAGCGCCGACCCCGAGCTGGCCGCGGCGGTGACGCGCATCGTGCGCGACAACACCCGCAAGCCGGTCATCGTCAAGCTCTCACCGAATGTGACCAGCATCGCGACGCTGGCTCGGGCCGTGGCCGACGGCGGGGCGGACGCGCTGAGCGTGATCAACACCCTGGTCGGCATCGTCATCGACGTTGAGCGACGGCGGCCGGTGCTGACCAACGTCACCGGCGGCTTGAGCGGCCCGGCGGTGCGGCCGGTAGCCGTGCGCTGCACGTGGGAAGTGTTCCGCGCGGTGAAGCTGCCGATCATCGGCATGGGCGGCATCACCTGCGGCCGCGACGCGCTGGAGTTCATCCTGGCAGGCGCCAGAGCGGTGGCCGTGGGCACGCAGACGTTCGTCGACCCAAGCGCGGCCCAGAAGGTGATCCGCGAGCTTGGCGAATACTGCGAGCGACACGGCGTGGCTCGTGTGGCAGACTTGGTGGGTCAGGCCCACGGATAGGAGCAGCCCTTGGCGCCGCGAGAACGCATCATCATCCCCCTCGACATGCCCGATCTGGCGCGCGCGCGCGCCATGGCCACCGCCCTGGCGCCGCACGTGGGCGCGATGAAGGTGGGCCTCGAGCTGTTCAACGCCGCCGGCCTGCCCGCGCTCTCTGAGTTGGTGGCCACGGGTGCCCGGGTCTTCTACGACGCCAAGCTCCACGACATACCCAACACCGTGGCCGGCGCCGTGCGGGCGGTGACCGCGGCGGTGCCTGGCCTGTGGATGATCAACGTGCACACCACCGGCGGCTCGGCCATGATGGCCGCCGCGGTGGAAGCCGCCAAAGGTGCGGAGCACTCGCCACTGGTCATCGGTGTGACCGTGCTGACCAGCCTGGATGCTCAGCAGTTGCGCGACGAGTTGAGCGTGAGCTGCACGCCGGCCGAGCAGGTGGTGCGCCTGGCTGAGCTGGCCCAGCGCTGCGGTCTTGACGGCGTGGTGGCCTCGCCACTGGAGGCGGCGGCCATCAGGGCGGCTTGCGGGCCGGACTTCCTCATTGTCACCCCAGGCGTGCGGCCCGCGGGCAGCGACATGGGCGACCAGCGGCGCGCCACCACGCCGCGGCAGGCGGTGGACAACGGTTCGGACTACCTGGTCATTGGCCGGCCCATCACCGGCGCGGCCGACCCGGTTGCGGCGGCGCGCGCCATTGCCGAGGAGCTGGCCTGATGCCCGATGAACTGCCGCCCGGGCAGGTGGTCGAGGTCGAGTACCTGCGCGAGGGCAAGGCCAACGAGCGCGGGCTGGTGCCGGCGCCGCTGGACTACGACGCGCGCGGGTTCGAGTTGGTGGTCATGTTCGTGCCCGACAGCCTGGGCTTTGGCGACCCGTTCAGAGTGGAATGGCAGCGCAAGTGGGTCAACCTGGCCGCGGTGGCAGAGGTACGGTATCTCGAGCGGGCCGTGCTCGAGGCGGAGTTGGAGCGCATGAGCGGGGTGCACGAGTTGGTGCGCGGTCGCATGGCTGGCCGGTGAAGGATGAGCTGACGCGATGATCAAGGCGGTGCTCTTCGACTTCGACCATACGCTGGTATCGACGCCCATCGACTTTGGGCTCATGCGCCGCAGCGTCGTGCAGCTCTGTGGGTCGTTCGGGGTGACCGTGCCCGAGCCGGATACCAAGCTGGTGCTGGAGATCGTCGACGAGGCCGTGGCACAGCTCGACCCGGTGGTTGGCGCGCGGCTGCGCGGCATGGCCGACAACTGCATTCGCGAGGTGGAACGCGGCGCCGCGCGCGGCGTGCTGCCCATCGCCGGTGTGGCCGAGGCGCTGGACCGCCTGCGGGCCGAAGGCCGGCTGGTGGCCATCATCACGCGCAACTGCCGCGAGGTGGTGCTCGCGGCGCTGCGACGCGTGCCGCTGGCCTATGACCTGCTGCTCACCCGCGACGATGTGGACAAGGTCAAACCCGATCCGGCGCACGCCTTGGCCGCCCTGGCCGCACTCGACACCGACCGCGCGCACGCGCTGCTGGTGGGCGACTTTCGGGCCGACATTGCCTGCGCCACCCGCGCTGGACTGCCCGGTCTCGGCGTGACCACCGGTGCCTCGACCGCTGAGGAGCTCTTTGAGGCCGGCGCCGTGGACGTGTTGACCAGTGCGGCCGGCGTGCCCGATTGGCTGGCGGCCAGGGAGTGGTAGTCATGAGCGCGGGCCGATTCTGTCCCGAATGCGGCAGCGAGAACCTGCCCGAGCGCCGCTACTGCCGCGAGTGCGGCGTCTGCTTCATCGATGCCTGCCCCGACTGCGGTGCCAGCAGTCTGGTTGGCGATGCCGCTTGCGCCGCCTGCCAACGCCCCCTGGTGGACGGCGATGGGACTCGCCTGACCGACTGGCAGCCCCGGTGGGCCGCTTGCGTCGAGGCGGCTTCGGGCCCGGCGCGCTACCACTTCCCCGAGCACTGGGAGCCGGGCGAGGCGCGGCTCGACCCGGCCGCGGTGGTGGCCAGCGAGAACCGCTTGGCCACGGTCGTCAAGGCCGATCTGAGCGGCTTCACCGCCATGAGTGAACTGCTCGGCGACCCCGAGGAAGTCACCATCATCATGAACCAGGTGTTCGAGCCCCTGGTCGAGGTGGTGCGCCGGCACGACGGCTACATCGACAACTACGCCGGCGACATGATCATCAGTTTCTGGGGCGCGCCCAACGCGGTGGAGGCCGGCGCCGAGCATGCCGTGCGCTCCGCGCTGGAGATGCGCGCCGCGGTGGAGACGCTCAATGCGCGCGGCATCAGCCATGGCGTCGAGTTGGGCATCTCCACGGGCGTGGCCACCGGCGCTGGCCTGTGGGGCGAGGTGGGCACCGGCGCCAACCTGCGGCACACGCTCTCGGGTGAACTGGGCGACTACGCCGCGCTGCTCGAGAAGTACACCGATCGCGGCCATGTGGGCATCTGCCCGGCGACGACGGCGCGCGTGCGTGGCCGCATCGCGGTGACGCCCATCGCCGACAGCCACGTGACGCCGCCGGGCGAGACCGAAGAGCAGCCCATCTACAACGCCGAGGCGCTGGCCGAGGAGCCCACCTGGCTGGAGCTGGCCGGAGCGGATACCGTGCCCCGCGCGGGCCGCGACAAACTCGGTCGCGAGCTGGCCGCGCATTGGCAGGCCGCGGCTGGCGGCGTGCGACGGTTCGTGCATCTGGCCGGCGAGCCCGGCTCGGGCAAGTCGCGCCTGGCCTACGAGGTGGCGCAGTTGGCGCTGGCCTCGGGCGCCCAGGTGTTGGCCGCCGGCGGGCGGCCGCTGTCGCGGGCCATGGGCTGGACTCTGGAACTGCCGCCCGTGCCGCGGACGCCGGCCCTGATCGTGCTCGACGGGCTCAACTTCGTCGACAGCTGGCCGCTGGAGCGCGTGCTCGACTTGCTGCCCGACCAGCCGGTGCTGGTCCTGACGGTCAGCCGCGACCGCCAGCCGGCGGCGCAGTTGCGGGCCGCCGGGCTGCATGTCGAGGCCTATGAGGTGCCGCCGCTCGACGCCGAGGCCGTGGAGGCGCTGGCGCAGCGCTGCCTGAGCCGCGAAGTGAGCGAGGCCGAGAGCGACTGGCTGTGGCACCAGAGCGAGGGCAATCCGCTGCTCGTGCGCGCGCTCTGCGGGCTGCTCGGCGGGGGCGCCACGGACGACGGCGCCGAACTGGAGCACAGGCTCGAGCGGCTGCCCTGGCCCATGCAGGAGTTCGCCGCGGTCGCGCTCGACCAGCTCTCGGAGCCGGAGCGTGCGGCGGCCTACGTGGCGGCGATGGCGGCCGACCAGGAACTGCGGCTGCGTCCCGAGGCCGTGGGCTGGGTGCTGGCCGACCCGCTGTGGTCGCGGCGGCTGGAGCGGCTGGAGGCCTTGGGGCTGGTGTGGCGCGAGGATGAGCCGACGGCCCTGGTCTGGCGGCACCGCTGCGTGCGCCGCGCCGCCGCGGCCCGGCTGATCGACACGGTGCGCGTGCAAATCGAGGCGCGGCTGGCGGCGATGCCCGAAGGATAACCGCGGCCGGCCTGGAATGGTGTTGCTGGCCACCGCATCGGTTGTGGTCCCGGGAGCCTGCCATGCTGCTGTCCGTTTGCGTGTCGGCATTTGCTGGAACCGTGTCCGAGCAGTTGGCTGCCGCCGCGGAGGCCGGCTTCGAGGCGGTCGAGTTGCGCGGTCTGATCGACGGCCAGCCGATCACCCAGCTCTCCGTGGATGCCTTCGGCGACGTCTGTCAGTTGGCCGCCGAGTACGGCCTGATGGTGGCCACCGTGGCAGTGGGCCAGGTGGGCGATCTGGCCGACAACGCCGAACTGCTGCGCCGCGTGGGGGCCATGAGCGCGCTTAATGGCGCGCGGATCCGGCTGTTCAGCTCCATGCGGCCGGGCGTGAGCGATGCCTCGGAGGCGGGCGAAGAGCCGCCGGCCATGCTCTGGGAGCATGAACTCAAAGCACTGGCTCGGTGCGTCGACGCCATCCACGCCGAGCATGCCCAGGCGCTGGTCATGGTCGAGTCCGAGCCGGTCAGCGTGGCTAACACCGTGGCGCTCGGCGCGCGGCTGCTGGCCGACCTGGATCGCCCCAACGTCGGACTGAACTGGGACTTCGTCAACTGCTGGATGGCCGGTGAGCACCCCTGGCCGGGCACCTGGGTGACGCTGCGCGACTGGCTCTATGGCGTGCACTACAAGGGCGCCAAGGCCGATCCCTTCGACCCCACGCGCTACGCCAGCCAGTGTCTGCCGGGCGACGACGACATCCCGCATCGCTCCATCTGGGCCACCTTGGCCGCCGTGGGCTTCGACGGGCCGGTGACCATCGACCCCAACTACGCCGAGTTCCGACCGGTCGACTGGTTCGAGCCGGAGCCCGAGCAGCCTGACCGCGAGATTGCCGTGCGCACCTTGCCGCGCCTGGCGGCCTATCGACAGCACGCCTGGGCGCGCTGACCGGCGTTTGTTGTTCCGCCTCCAGCGGTGCTGTTTTTGGAGAATGCACATGCCGGGCCTGCCCCTGCACACACTGACCGATATCTGGGCCAACACCGTCGGCAAGTACCCGCGCAAGACCGCACTGGTCATGGACGGCCGGCGGTACAGCTTCCGCGAACTCGACGTCGACATCGCGCGCATCGCCGGCCGGCTCATCACGCTGGGTGTGCAGCCGGGCGACCGCATCGCCGTGGCCATGCCCAACTGCTGGGAGTTCTACATCGCTTACTGGGCCACGCTGCGCGTCGGTGCAGTGCTGGCGCCGGTGAACTTCAGGCTCGGCCCCGACGAGATGCGCTATGTCCTGGCCAACATCGACCCGCGCGTGGTCTTCGTCCATGCCGACTGCTGGGCCCAGGTGCAGCCGGCGCTACCCGACGGCGCCCGGCTGATCGGCGTGGGCGTGGCCGAGGCGGAGCCGTTCGCCGAGGCGCTGCGCAGCGAGCCGGCCGCGGCGGTGCCGGTGGACACCGAGGCGCTGGCGGTCATCGCGCACACCTCGGGCACCACGGGCGTGCCCAAGGGCGCCGTGATGCGCCACTGCGACCTGCTGTTCAACATCAAGAACACGGTCATCCCGTTCTCGTGGCGCCACGAGGACGTGAATCTGCTGCTCTCGCCGCTGTTCCATGTGGTCGCGCTGTACAGCATTGTGCCCTCCAGCGCGTATCTCGGCGCCACCGTCGTGGTCGCGCCGCGGCCCGATGCCAAGGAGGTGGTGGACATCATCGAGCGCGAGCGGGTGACCAACTTCCTGTCCACGCCGACCTTCCACCACATGGTCATCTCGCTGCCCGACATCGCCAGCCGCGACCTGGGCTGTCTGCGCATGATCGGCTACAGCGGCGCGCCGATGCCGGTGCGCACCATCGAGCGGCTGGCGGAGCTGTTCCCCGGCACGCGGCTGCACAACTTCTTCGGCCTGACCGAGACCATCAGCCTGACGCACATCACGCCCTCGACCCATGCCGTGAGCCGCGCCGACAGCATCGGCCTGTGCATCCCCGAAGTGGGCATGAGGATCGTGCGCGAGGACGGCAGCGACTGCGACTTCGACGAGATCGGCCTGCTGCACATCCACCGCGAGAACACCATCCGCGGCTACCTGAACCGCCCCGGGCTGCTGGACGAGGCCATCACCGCCGACGGCCAGTGGTTCAACACCGGCGACCTGGCGCGCGTCGACGAGGACGGATTCGTCTACCTCGAAGGCCGTAAGAAGGAAATGATCATCGTCGCGGGCGAGAACGTCTTCGCGCTGGAAGTCGAGCGCTGCATCCTGGCGCTGGACGGCGTGAAGGAGGTCGCGGTGGTGGGCATCCCAGCCACGGGCCCGCGCGCGGCACTGGGTGAGCTGGTCAAGGCGGTGGTGGTGCCGGTGCCGGGCTCGGGCCTGACCCCCCGCGACGTCAAGCGCTGGTGCGTGGAGCGACTGGCCAGCTACAAGGTGCCGCAGGTGCTGGAGTTCAGCGACGGTCTGCCGCGTAACCCGAGCGGGAAGGTGCTCAAGCAGCAGTTGGTGTAGCCCACGCGGCCAGCGCACGGCGCACTGTGAGCGCCAAGCTCCAGCTTGGCAGGTATGGATCGCCCCGGAGGGGCGACGCAGCGTCGCAGCGGCCGGGGCGCGCGATCCTACGGTTCGGTGCCGCGCCGAAGCGCGGCCCTCGTTCACGGTCCTGGCTGACGCTTACAGGTGGGTGATGAACGGCGCGCCAAACTGGTGGTACCTGATGATCGGGCTCTGGTTGCCCGCGCTGGCCCTGCTGGCCATGGCGGCGGCCGGCGCGGTTGGCACTGTTGCCGAGGCGCGGCTGGTGCGGCTGTCGCGTTACGGTGTCTACTGGCTGCCCCGCATCCTGCCCATACCATGGTCGGCAATCACGGGCATCCGCGCCGAATCCGGGCTTTGGGTGCTGTCTACCGCGGCCGGCGACGTTCCACTGCCCGGCCGGCTCCGCGACGTGGGCCCCTTGGTGACCGAGGTGCGGCGCCGCGCCACGGTCGGAGAGGCGGTGCCGCCGGCGCCACTGGGCAGCCAGATGCTTGGTTGGCTAGGCTTGGAGCCAGGCTACCGCAGGCAGGTCCGGCTGCAGCCTGACCCGCGAGAGAGGCAGCGACTGTTCGTGGCGCTGTGTGGCGTCGCCATGGCCGCATCCTTCAGCCCGATCTGCTTCGCGGTCGGCCAGAGCCTCGAAGGGCTGCTGCTGGTTGCGGCGGGCGCCTTCAGCCTCTGGCGCCTGGCCTTCCGCCGCCCGAACGCCGACCTCGCCTGGTTCGACGACGACTGCATGGAGTTCGACGACCGCCACGGCCGCCGCACCAAGCTCCCCTGGCACCAACTCATCTCCCTGTGCGACGAAGGCGACCGCTTCACGCTGGTCACCACCGCCCAAGACCTGACCATCCTGGCTGACGGCGAGGCGGCTGCGGCGGTCCGGCACACCGCCGAGCAGGTGCTCGCGGCGCTGGCGGCGAACGGCGGCTGGGCGGCGACACCGGGCGACGCGTCGCTGTCGCCGGCCGAGCGGCTGACGGGCGAGGCTGAGCGTGGGCTGAGCGTGACTTCAGGGCCGTCGGAGTGAGCCATGCCAATGCAGACTGAGCCGCCGGACCCGTCGAGCCAGCCGAGGCAGCCGATAGGTGCTCGATGGTGGCTGGCCGCCTTGGCGGCGTCGGTTGCCGGCGTGATGTGCGGGTCGGACAAGTGGTTGGCCCTGTGGATGCTGATGTCCGCCGGCCCATGGCTGGTGCTGTACGCGGCCCACATGCATCCGGTGTTGGGCAATACGGTGTCGGTGAGCCGCCGAGGTGTGCTCATCGGCTACGCCTTGCGTTGTACGCCGTGGACAGAGATCATCGAAGTCAGGGAAGAGCCGGGCGGAGTCGCCCTTGAGACGGCCCAAGGAGTGCGACACTTGCCGGCCTGCTCCCTTCAGCTAGGCAGGTTGCTCAGCGAAGCCCGGCGCCGTCTCCAGCCACCCGCCGATCCGCCGCCGGCCGCCGACGCGGCGGGCATCGAGGCGCGGCTGGGCGTGGCCAGTGGCGCATGTCGTACAGTACCGGGCGCACTCTCCCACTTCGTGGTCGTGCGAAGGGCCGTCCTGGCTGGCTGCGGCGCGGTGCTGGCGCTCTTGTGCCTGGACTACCGCTGGCGCCTCGACGCCCGCAGCCTGGCCTTCAACGTGGCCTGTGTCGCACTCTTGGTTGCCGTATGGGGCGTGCTGCCGCTGGTCGGGCGGCGGACACTGGTATGCGATGGGCTGGGCCTGACCATAACGTCGCGCATTGGCCGACCCAAGTGCTTGCGTTGGGATGATGTGGTTGCATTGCGCGAGGAGCACGGCGGCTATGTGCTGGTTACGAGCGTAGGCGACATCATGGTCGACTCCGGCGCCGACGGCGCGGCCGAACTCAAGCGCACGGTGGAGTACGTGTTCTCCACTCGCACGGAGGCGCCGGGCTGGGCGCCGACGCCGGGCGAGGCATCTCTGTCGCCCGCGGAGCGGCTGACGGGCGAGCAGAAGCGCGGGCTGAGCCAGACGGACGCATCCCAGACGGGAGGGGCAAGTCAGTGGCAACTGGACCAGGACCAGCAACGCAGCGGCTAACCGAGGCGAACAGGATCGCCCTGGCCGATATGGCAGTTGCTTGGCGTCTCTCTGGGCCTGCTGGCGTCTTACTTTGTCTACAACCGGCCGTCGCCTTGGCTGACGGGCGGTGTCCTCGGTGCCACAATCCTGGTCGGCTCGCTGTTGCAGCGCCTATCGCGCGGACACGCTGACCGCCGCGGCCTGTCTCTGCCGTGCCGCGCACGGCCCATCCCCTGGTCCGAGATCACCGGCATCCGCGCTGAGCAAGGCAGGTGGCTGGTGGAGACGACGCGCGGCACGGTCGCTCTGCCGCGCTGGCTGACCAACAGCGGTGCGGTGGCGGCCGGGATTAGCCGCCAGTTCCAGGCCGCGGGCGCCCTGCCGAGTCGCCCGCCGGCCGACCGCGTTCGCGACTGGCTGGGCCTGGGCAACGAGCGTCGGCTCCACGTTGCGGGTGGCGTGCTGGTCGTGGCCCTCCATCGGCGTGCGGTGTGCCTGCTGGGCGGGCTGGCCCTGCTCCTGCTCGGCTTGGCGGAACTGCCGGCCGGCTTGGCGATCCTGGCTCCCATACCGCTACTCGGTGGCGCCGCGGTAATCGCTAACTGCCTTCGGCGGGCGACCATGGCGGTGTTCGTCGACGAGGCTGTTATTGAGTGCGACACGCCAGCGGGCGAGCGCGGCAGCGTGCCATGGGAGGCGGTGTTGGCGGTGGTTGAGTCGCGCGGCTTCTTCGTGCTACAGACCGCCGACTACGACATCCGGTTCGCGACCGGGGCGCCTGGAGCCGAAGCCTTGCGCCGTGCCGCGCTGGCCTACCTCGCCGCGCGCGAGGCGGCCGGCGGCTTCGTGGCCGGGCCGGGCGATACCTCGCTGTCGCCCGCGACGCGGCTGACGGGCGATGAGGATCGTTGGTTGAGCCAAGCGGAGACCCACGCCGAGTGACCGGGACTCGCCACCGGCCCGCCTCAATGCGCTACAATGCCGCCCGTGGTACCACCTTCGGCGTCAACTCCCATCGATCGTCGCCGCCAGCGTGTCTGGCTGGCCGTGGCCACGGTACTGCTCATCCTCGGCGGGCGGCCCTATGCCTGGCTGCCCGAGTCGCTCGAGGCGCTGGTGCCCGCGGTGCTGTTGCTGGTGGGCACGG
>JACRKZ010000145.1 GCA_016235455.1 Armatimonadota bacterium
CTTGGTCAGGGCCGGGTCGTTGTCGACCAGGTTGGCGATGTTGCGGTAGTACATGCGGTCGAAGGCGTTGGTCTTCACATGGCCGTCGGCAAACAGGAAGTTGGCCTGGTTCATGTGGCGGTGCGCCAGATAGCCCAGGTTGCCCTGGGGGACATTGCGGAAGTCGGCAATGTCGCGGGTGAAGAAGTTGCCGCCGTCGGACCAGCGGTTCTTGCTGTCCCACATCACCGCCATCTCGGCCGGCCGCACGAGTGCGGCGTCGGCGAACATGGCGCCCGGCAGGTTGCCCGCCGAGGCGGTCGTGCCGTTGCCGATGCCCGAGTAGTTGTAGCTGTACGAGACCTTGTAGAACCGCGGATCGCCCACGATGGGCGTACCGGTGCCGACGTTCCACAGCAGCAGCGGGTCGCTCGGGCAGGCGAAGATCTGGGTGTTCTTGATGTACGGGGCCAACACGTTGCCCGCCCAGCCTTGCCAGTTGCTGACTACCGCGGCGTCATTGATGTTGCCGTTGCCGGCGTTGCCCGAGTTGGGCCACATAGTGTCGTAGTCGCTGATGTACTGGTGGAAGGCCAGACCGATCTGCTTCAGATTGCTTTGGCAACTCGACGCACGAGCCTTCTCACGCGCCTTGGCGAAAACGGGGAACAGGATAGCTGCGAGAATGGCGATGATCGCGATCACCACCAACAACTCGATCAGCGTGAATGCATGGCGTCGCTTCACGTGGGTCTCCCTTGCCGGACCGTGCCGGTTGATGTGCCAAGTGTGCAATATCAAGCGCTTCAATGCAAGCCCAACTTTGTCTCACAGTGCGATATCCAGCGCTGTGACTACGCTTGTTTTTGGCTCTGGCTGGGATGTGGTGCCTACTTTGTGATAATCGCGGCGCGACACATCTGGAAGGTGCGGGCGTCAGTCGGTCGGCTGCCAATAGCAGCGTTTGGGAGAAACGATTGCTTCTTCTTTCTTGAGCTGTTCCATGGCCTTATCGACTACTTTGCGGTCCAAGCCGGTGATCTCGGCTACCTTGCCGGCATTGAGCGGCTCGCCCGCCGCCTTCATCGCGTCCAGAACTTGTTGCTTGGCGTCCATGTCGGTGCTCCTCTCGGCCTGCGAGGATAGCAGAAAAGAACGAGGCGGAGAGCGACATCGCTCTCCGCCTCGTCGTTACATTCGCGCGTTGTGACCGCCGTCAGCCGGCGAGTTCGGGCACATGGATGCGCTCGGGATTCTCGGCCAGGGCCGGCGTCGACAGGTAGCGCTCGCCGGTGTCGGGCAGGATGACCACCACTAGCTTGCCAGCGTTCTCGGGGCGCTTGGCCACGGCGATGGCCGCCGCTGCCGCCGCGCCGCTGGAGATGCCGACCAGTATGCCTTCGTCCCGCGCGATGGAGCGCGTGGTGTTGATGGCGTCCTGGTTCTCCACGGTGACGATCTCGTCGACCACGTCCAGGTCGAGCACGCCCGGCTTGAAGCCGGCGCCGATGCCCTGGATCGGGTGGGGGCCCTTGGCC
Source organism: Armatimonadota bacterium (assembly GCA_016235455.1). Taxonomy (GTDB): domain Bacteria; phylum Armatimonadota; class UBA10988; order UBA10988; family UBA10988; genus UBA10988. The sequence continues at coordinate 1,518 of JACRKZ010000145.1, forward strand.
TCGGGCCCGCGGCTCAGCACGGCCGAGGCCGCCGGCTCCACCGCGATGATCTGCAGGCTCGGCTTGCGTGGCTTGAGCGCACGGGCGATGCCCGTGATGGTGCCGCCCGTGCCTACGCCCGCCACGACGATGTCGACGGCGCCGTCGGTGTCGCGCCAGATCTCCTCGGCCGTGGTCTCCGCATGAATCTGCGGGTTGGCCGGGTTCTCAAACTGCTGCGGGATGAACACATTGGGGTACTCGGCGGCGATGGCATCCGCCTTGCGGATGGCGCCCGGCATGCCCTCGGCGGCCGGCGTCAGCACCAGTTGCGCGCCCAGCGCCTTGACCAGGTTGCGCCGCTCCACCGACATGCTCTCGGGCATGACCAGCAGCAGCTTGTAGCCACGCGCCGCGGCCACCATGGCCAGGCCGATGCCCGTGTTGCCGCTCGTCGGCTCCACAATGAGCGTGTCCGCGTTGAGCTTGCCTGCCGCCTCGGCCGCGTCCAACATCGACACGCCAATGCGCTCCTTGACACAGCCCAACGGGTTGAAGGACTCCAGCTTGGCCGCGACCGTGGCCACGGCGCCTTCGGTCACCCGGTTCAGCCGCACCAGCGGCGTGTTGCCCACCAGCTTCGTCACGTTGTCTGCGATAGCCATTGTCGTTGCCTCTCCGTCAGCCCAGCGGCTGTGTCTTCGCCCTCACCGACAGTGTGGCACACATTCTACGGTTTGTACAGGGGGAATGGGGATATTCTCTCGTGCCGCTTGACAGGCGCATTCCACCGACTACACTCCGCCGAGTCGAGGACGATGATGACGCGACGCGACTGCTTGGCGGGAGGTGCGGCGATGGTAGCGGCGATGGCAACGGGGCTCGGCGCGGCCGAGACCGAATGGGATGTCGTGGTCTACAGTGGGGTGCCGTGCGGCGCAGCCGCGGCGGTGATGGCGGCGCGCGCCGGAGCGCGGGTGCTGCTCATCGAGCCGACGCACCATGTGGGCGGTCTGAGCACCAGTGGCATCAACACCGCCGAGACCGAGCACATGCTCAAGTGGACCATCGGCGGGTTCGCCGACGAGTTCTACCGGCGCATGGGTCGGCACTATGGCAGTGGCCGGCCCGAGTACTACTTCGAGTCCAGCGTGGCGGAGGCGTGCTACGTGGCCTTGCTGGCCGAGGCCAAGGTCACGGTGCGCTATGGCCTGCGTGTCGAGCGCGTCACCAAGGATGGCGCGGAGCTGACGGGCCTCGTGTTGAGTGACGGCTCGACCGTGTCGGCCAAGGTGTTCGTCGACGCCAGCTACGAGGGCGACCTGATGGCGCGGGCCGGGGTGAGCTACGCGGTGGGCCGCGAGTCGCACGCGGAGTACGGTGAGGAGGCCGCCGGCGTGCGTTTCGACAAGACCGTGCGCCGCGCGGCGACGGTCGATGCCGACGGCCGGCTGCTGCCGGGCATCAGCGACTGGGCGCGCAACTTGAGCGAAGGCGCGGCCCATCGCGGCGTCATGAACTACAACTTCCGGCTGACGGTGGCCAAGGACCCGCGCTACAAGGTGCCCATCCCCGAGCCCCGGCACTACGACCGCGGGCGGTTCGCGCTGCTCGAAGGCTGGCTGCGGGGCAAAGCGGCGCGGGCCGAGGAGGTCAAGCTTGAGCACATCCTCGACCTCTACGAGCGGCGCAACGGCAAGTTTGAGCTGAACAACAAGCAGTCGGCCATCGTCTCGCTGGGCCACTTCGGCGGGCAGTTCGACTGGCCCGATGCCAACTGGCCCCAGCGTCAGACCATCTTCGACGATCACCTCGACTACACGCTGGGCCTGCTGCACTTCCTGGCCAGCGACGACTCCGTGCCGGCCTCGGTGCGCGCTGAGATGAAAGCCTGGGGACTGCACCGCGAGGAGTTCGCCGACAACGGCAATCTGCCCTATCAGTTGTACGTGCGCGAGGCGCGGCGCATGAAGGGCCTGCGGATCGTCACCCAGCAGGATGTCCAGACTGACCGGCGCAAGGCGGACAGTGTCGGCTTCTCCAGCCATTTCATCGACTCGCACCATGTGCAACGCCTGGCGCTGTCACCGACCGAGTTCATCAACGAAGGGCGCATCTGGCGCATGGGCTATGCCTACCAGATCCCCTACGCGGCGCTGACGCCCAAGCCCGACCAGGCGGGCAACCTGCTGGTGCCGGGAGCGGCCAGCTTCAGCCATGTGGCCTTCTGCTCCTATCGGTTGGAGAGCGTGTGGATGATAGCGGGTCATGCGGCGGGCGTGGCGGCGGCCATGGCGGCGCGGGCTGATGGCCGTGTCGACCGGATCGACATCGGCGAGTTGCAGGCCAAACTGCGCGCCGGCGGCCAGGTGGTGGACTTCGTCCCCGGCCAGCCCGAGAAGTGCGAGCACCTGAACGGCCCAGCGGAGTTCTAGCCAGCGTCCGTAACAGAAGGTCGCCGCTCTGTCACATTGGGAGATGAGCCCGCCGTCCGCCGAGCCTGCCAGCAGCCCATCGCGCCGCATCATGGTGTGTGGCGCCGGCGGCGCCGGCAAGACCACCTTTGCCCGCGAGTTGGCCCAACGCCTGGGTGTGCCGCTGATTGAGATTGACGCATTGCGCTGGGCGCCCGGTTGGCGACTGGCGCCGCGCGAGGTGCTGCGCGAGCGCGTCGAGCGCGCCCTGCGGTCCGAGGCCTGGGTGGCGGAAGGGCCATGTCGCGACCTGCGCGACGTGCTCGGCGCGCGAGCGGAGCGGATCCTCTGGCTGGACTACCCGTTGCCCGTGGTGGTCGGGCGGTCGCTGCTGCGGGCGGTCGAGCGCGTGGTCTGTCACCGCTCCATCCTCAACGGCAATCGTCCGCCGCTGGGGACCGAGGCGCTGCTGCTGCTGGGCCGCATGTTGCGCCGTCGGTGGGCGCGCGTGTTCGCCGGCGAGACGCTGGCCGAAGCCTTCCTCAACCGGCCGCCACGCCATCTGCTCTGCGCCGATCGGCGGGTGGTCCGTTTCACTCGCCCAGAGCAGGCGCAAGCCTGGCTGTCGGGCATCGCGCCGCTGGCAGGTGCCGGCCCGGCCGGCGCGAACCTGAGTGTGTGACTGGGAGTGCCCCGCGTGAACCACTTGAGCGGCGTCGTGCTCATCTGCTGCCTCGCTGCCTCGGCCGGCGCGCAGGACCTGTTCGACCTGCAGGGCCACATCGACCGGGCGGTGGCCGCGGGTCAGAAGACTATCACCGTCCCGCCGGGCCGCCATCGTGTCGCACCTCACGACCGTCAGCATCTGGTGCTGCGCGGCCTGAAGGACACCACCATCGTTGCCGACGGTGCCGAGCTGGTCTGCACCGAGACGACGCGCGCGCTGACCATCGCCGACTGCACCAATCTCACGCTGCGCGGCCTGACCATCGACTACGACCCGCTGCCGTTCACCCAAGGCCGCCTCACCGCGCTGTCGGCGGACAAGAAGGTGCATGACATCGAGCTATTTGACGGCTATCCCGCGGCCGCCGCGGCGCGCAACTTCAAATACGAGATCTACACGCCCGACACGCGCCTCCTGCGCTGTGGCGACCACTATCCGGCGAGCGTGACGCCGACCGGCGAGCGCGGCCTGCGCGTGACGATGAACCAAGGTGCCGCGGCCGATCCCGAGCAGGTGGGCGACATCATCGTCATCGGCGCCGAGTTCGCACCGCATGGCAGCATTCCGCACGCGGTCGAGTGTTCGGCCAGCACGAACGTCAGGCTCGAACGCGTCACGCTCTACGCCAGCAACTGCTTCGGCTTCCTGGAGTACAACTGCGACGGCAGCGTCTACGACCGCTGCGTGATCGACCGTCGCGCGCCGGGCGACGATCCGGTCAAACGTGCCGACCCACGCGCCCGCTCGCTCGACGCCGACGCCTTCCATAGCAAGCACGCCTTGCGCGGCCCGTCGTATCTGGGCTGCGTGGCCCGGTACATGGGCGACGACGGCATCAACATCTGCGGCGACTACCATCTGGTCGGCTCGGCCGCCGGCACGGAGTTGCGCGTGCTGGCCAAGCAACGGCTGAACATCGCCGTGGGTGATCCCGTGGAACTGCTGACCTACGAGGGCCGGCGTCTGCCCAACGCCACGGTGACCGCCGTGACGCGGCTCGACACCATTACCGACGAGGAGCGTGCCTGGCTGGTCAAGCAGCGCATGGACGAAGGCCTGCGCAGCCGCGAGTGCCGCGAGGCCTGGCAGATCACCCTCGACCGCGCCGCCGATTTGCCGCGCGGCTCGCTGATCGCCTCGGCGCGGCGCATGGGCAACGGGTTCCGCGTCATCGGCTGCGAGTTCGGCTTCAACCGCTCCCGCGGCATCCTCATCAAGGCCAGTGACGGGGTGGTCGCCAACAACCGCCTCGTGGGCAACTGGGGCCCGGCCATTCTCTGCTCACCGGAATTCTGGTGGCTGGAGAGCGGCAGCTCCAACAACGTGGCCATCCGCGGCAATCAGATCACCGACTGCCGCTCACGCGCCATTGTGGTCGAGGCGACCGGCGGGGCCGGTCTGTTCACCGGCACGCCGGCCGCCGCCGGCGCGCACAACAACATCACCGTCGAGGGCAACCAGGTCAGCGGCGGACCACAGCCGAGCGTGGTGCTGACGTCGATCCTGGGACTGCGGCTGACCGGCAACCGCTTTGTCGGCCTGCCGGCGGGGACCGAGCCGATCAAGCTGACCAACTGCGAGCAGGTCAACCAGTCGGACAACCAGTAGCGGCGCGCCGCCTACTTTGCCGCCACCACATAGGGGATGGCGGGCAGATGGCCGAGCGTGTAGCGCTGAGTCTTCTTCTTGCCTTCCGGTCCGGTCTCGACCTCGGCGGCGACGGCGACGATGAGGTTGTCGGCATCGCCTGGTTTGATCGTGGCGGGGTCGATCTTGAGCACCAACACCACCGAGCCGGCACCGGTCTTGGCCTCCTGCAGGCTGATCCCCTTGGGCGGGTCGCTCAGGTCGAACTTGATCATCGGTGGCACGGGGCGAAGGCCGGTGCTGAGGATGATGCTGGCCAGGCCCGTGGTGGGTATCGGCACTGGCACACGCTGGGCGATGGTGACGCTGGGCACGAACCGTGCCCCGCGGGCCGAGGCCACGACCAGCTCCCGGGCCGGCACGAGGTGCTTGAAGAAGAAGGCCTGCATGAGGTCGTCGGCGGGCGTCACCGGGCGGGTGATGACCTCTCGGCCGACGGTCGCGCGACCCACCATGATCAGGTTGAACGGCACGTCGACCGCCTTGGGGCCGGCATTGACCGTCAGCCGCACGCTGTCGCGCCCGGCCGGGATGCGGTTGCCGCTGAGCGTGAAGCCGGCCGGCGCGTCGCGCAGGACGATGTCGATGGGCCCGGTGAACCCGTCGCGTCGCGCCGCATGCACCGTGATCGGTGCCGAGAAACCTGGCGGCACGGTGATGGCTGACGACGACGTGCGAAGCGCGAAGTCGGGCCGCGGATCGCCCACGCGCAGCCGGTAGCCAAAGTCGGGACCGCCCGACTGCAGCGTGTCCGAGAGCATGATGCGGTACACGCCGTCGGCCGGCAGTCTGGCCAGCAGATACGAGTCGGCCTGGTTGGTGATCAGCCCCGCGGCCGGGTCATCGTAGTCGTCGTTGAGCGCGATTACCTTGCCCGCCGAATCCACGAGCCGCAGCAGCGAATCGAGCGACGACTGCAGCCGCCGTGCCATGACCTCGATGGCCACGCTCTGGCCGGCGCGCCCGCTGAAGGCGAACACATCGACATCGCCCGGCTGGCCGATGCGGCCGTTGACCGTCACGGGCAGGGAAAGCAACTGCGGCCGGTCCAACGAGTTGTTGGGCTCGACCTCGCTGGCCTCGGGCAGGCTGTCCACCGCGTAGGCGATAGGATTGGGCAGCCACCGGCCAGGGATGAAGACGCTGCGCAGAATCTCGGCGCCGGGTTGGGTGTCCAGCGCGAAGCTGCTGGGCGGGATGTTCCAGCCGGTCAGCGACACGCTGGCCTTGCTGCTCGTGCGCCCGCCCAGGGGCCAGATGCCGGTGACGAACGGCAGTTCACCCACCGCCACGCGATAGACAAAGTCTTCGCGGCCGCGCCAGATGGCGTCGCGCACCTCGAGGTCATACAGGCCGTCGGCGGGCACTTTGAACATGAGTACCGGGTCGGGGTCGTAGCGATAGTCGTCGTCGAAGGCGATCTCCCGACCGTCGCTGTCGTACAGCGCCAAGGTGGCCTGGAACCAGCCGGGCACGGCGTCAGCGAGATAGGGCGTGATGCGCCGGGCCTGAGCGATCATGACCAACTGCTGGCCCTTTTTGGCGCGCAGGCGGTAGCGGTCGCTGTCGCCCGGCATGATCTGCCCGTTGATCATCACCGGCAGGTCGTAGGTCTTGAGCGGTGGCGGCGGCGCCTCGTTGACCCGGCGGAGCCTGGCGGGGCTGCCGGTCGGCTGGTCCTCCTCGACGATCTCGGGCAGAACGCCGACCTCGAAGTTCACGGGGTTGGACAGGCCCTGGTTGGTCTGCACGCGCAGTTGGTGGTAGCCGAGGGCGGCCTTCGGGTCGACGATGACATCGACGATGAGCGACTCGGCGATCTGCGCGTTCTCCTGGCGCTTGGGGTCGAACAGCTTGCGGGCCAGGGTCGACAGCTCGTCGACTGTCTTCTTGTCCAGGTCGCGTAGCCAGGGGTGGTCCGGCAGCTTGATCGGCTTGCCATCCTCCATCGGCTGTTCGAAGGCTCGGCCCGTCACCTTGGCGCGGATCAGCGCACCAATCACCTTGCCGATGTCGCCGAGCACCTGCTTGCCCAACGGCCGCACATGCTCCACCACCTTGGTGGTCAGACCGATGCCCGAGGCCTCGACCAGCCTGGGGCCGCCCAGGTCCTCGCCGCCCAATGTCACGCGCACCGTGGTGCCTTGCCGGCCACCGGCCGGGAAGGCATAGCCCAGGTGCGGATCGCGCCCGAAGCGTTGGGCCAGGGCCGCGGGGGCGAGCACCGCTGGCAACAGGCATAGTAAGGCGAGCCGACGAGTCATGACCATCTCCCGACAGTGGCGCGGCCGATCAGATCAGTTCGGTGACGCGGCCGCCGCCTTCCGCCGCGGGCATGAGCTTGATGTCGAGCCCGCGCGGGTTGGGCATGGGCGAATCGGGGTCGATGCCCAGCAACTGATACATGGTGCCGATCAGGTCCTGCGGGCTCACCGGCCGGTCCTTGACCTGTTCGCCGCGGGCATCGGAGGAGCCCACGACATGGCCGCCCTTGAAGCCACCGCCGGCCACCAGCGCCGAGAAGACCGAGCCCCAGTGGCTGCGGCCACCGTTCCACGGCGCCTCCCAGCCGATCTTGGGCGTGCGGCCAAACTCGCCGCCACACCACACGATGGTCGAGTCCAGCAGACCACGGTCCGACAGATCCGTAATCAGTGTGCTGAGCCCCTTGTCCAGTTCGGGCAGCTTGCGGCGCATGGTCTCGAAATGCTGCTTGTGCGTGTCCCAGCCGCCGTAGTTGACCGTGACGTACGGCACGCCGGACTCCACCAGCCGCCGCGCCATGAGGCACGACTGACCAAAGGTGGTGCGGCCGTAGCGCTCGCGCAGGTCGTCTTTCTCCTGGTTCAGGTCGAACAGCTTGGCGCCGTCGCCCAGGATCAGGTCGTAGGCCGCCTTCTCGGTCTGGTCCAGCTTGGCGAACTGGTCGTTGCCCGGCATGGCCGCGCCCAGCGAGTCCAGCCCGTGCAGCAGGTCGCGCCGCAGCTTCTGGCGGTCGTCGGTGATCTGCTCGGAGATCACGCCTTCCACGGCGAAGCGCTTGGCGGCCGGGTCGCCACCGGTGGCGAACGGCTTGTACTTGGGTCCCAGGAAGCCCGACTCCGAGAAACGGCCCTGGGGCTTGGTCAGCACCACGTACGGCGGGATCATGCCCCGGTAGCCGGCATCGTAGCCGCGCAGCAGCGAGACCACGGCGCCCATGCACGGATAGACCAGCCGGTCGCCGGAGCGACGGCCCGTCTGCACCAGGTACGACGCGGTCTCGTGGCTGTTCACGCCGTGGGTCATGGAGCGGATGACCGAGTACTTGTCGGACAGCGGCGCCAGTAACGGCATCAACTCGCTGATGCGCAGGCCGTCGGTCTTGGTGGCGATGGGCGAGGTGAGCGGCCCGGCGTAGTCGCGGCCGGCCTCGGGCTTGGGGTCGAAGGTGTCGATGTGACACGAACCGCCCCACAGCCAGATCTGAATGACCGCCTTGGCCTTGGCCCCGGCGGCGGGCTTGACGACGGGGGCCTGCGCTTCCACGGCGCCCTGGCACAGCAGGCCCAGACCGGCTGCGCTGGCCAGCATCGCGGCGATTGCCTCCCGACGGTCCATCTCGCTCGAATATCGACTCATGGTTGCCTACCTCGGCGCCACTCAGTGGCGGTACAGGAATTCCTTGGTGTTGAGCAGCGCCCAGGCCATGTCCAGCCCGGCCTGGAACGGCGCGCCTGCGTAGCGTCCGGCGGCGGCCAGTTCGGCGTCGGTCGGCTGCCGCGAGAGAATGAGCACATACAGCCCGCGGACCATCGTCGCGCGGTTGCCGCGCGACGTCAGGCCCAGGCTGCGCAGCTGCGGGCTGGATTCCAGCCGCCGTTGCAGGTCACCCGAGTTGAGCATGTACAGCCGCTGCGAATCGGTGGGCTGGTTGTTGCGTTCGGAGTCCAGGCCGGTATCGCGCGGCGGGCGCCCGAACATCTCGAGGAACGAGCTGGTGATGCTGCCATCACCCAGCGCCACGGCGCGCTGGTTCTCGGGCATCCAGGTGAACGGCTCGGGCACCTGCGAGCTGTAGGAGTCGGTCTGGCCGGTGATGGCCAGCAGCGCGTCGCACAGCACCTCGGCGTCCAGTCGCCTCACGGGGTACGCGGCGAACAGCGCCTCGGCGCCGGGTGCCGTGCTCTGCGCGATGGCCGACTGCTGGTAGCAGCGCGAACCAACGATGATCTTGATCAGCGCGCGCAGATCGAACCGGGCCTTGACCAGCTCGGCCTCCAGGTAGGACAGCACCTCGGGCAGGGCCGGTGGGTTGTCGGGTCGGATATCGTCGGTCTCATGGACGATGCCCCGGCCAAATAGCCAGGCCCACATGCGGTTGGCCAGCGACCGCGCGAAGTAGGGGTTGGTCGGCGCGGTGAGCCAGGCGGCGAAGGCCCGGCGTGGGTCGGCGCCAGCGGCGATGCGCTCGCTCTTGCCATCGGGATAGGTCACGTCCAGCGGCTCGACGATGGTCGGATCGAGGCAGACGATCTCCTCTTTCCACTCCTCGGTCTTCTTGAAGATCAGCCGTGAGAAGAACCTGGCCAGGTCGGTGCGCTTCGCCGCCGGCCATTTGTCCAGGCGGGTGCCCATCCAGGTCAGCGCCACTGCCTCGGCGATGCCGTTGGCATCACGCGTCTGGATGGCGCGGTAGAAGTTGGCCGGCGCCACGCGGAAGTTGCTGCCGTTGGCGGTGAGCAGCTCGGTGACCACCTGGTCGAACGGCCGGTTCGACTCCACCTGGTCACGGACCCAGCGGTGGTAGGCCTGCACGGCATTCGGCCACAAATTGATGGGGAACTCGGCCTTGATGCGCAGCGTGTCGCCCCAGCGCATGGCCCAGTAGTCGGCGAACTCGGGTCGGGTCAGCAGTGCGTCGACCAGCCTGGCTCGCCGGTCGGACCGCTTATCCTGGGCGAAGGCATTCACCTCGTCCGGCTTGGGCAAGGTGCCCAGCAGGTCGATGAACACGCGCCGCAGATAGACCTCGTCGGAGCAGGGCCGCGCCGGGGTCAGCCGCCGCGCCGCCAAGGCCTTCTCGTGCAGCACATCCAGCGGCGTGGCCGCGATGGGCCAGGCGGCCAACTCATACGGTGCCAGCGGGCCGGCCGCCGAGGCGCCCAGGGCCATTGTCCGCCGCGCACTGTCCAAGATGCCCATGCCTCTGGTCCTCCGCCGTCTGCCCCGCATAGACGATACCCTTTTGAGGTACGTTCAATGCATCATCGGTCAGAACGCGCACCGGCTGTAACAGCTTCGCTACCTGGCCAGTTCGAGCAGGACCTGGCCGGCCAGGTTGGCAGTGACCAGCGCCAGCCAGGCTACGGCCCATTGTCGCTGGCCGCGGTCGAGTTCGCACCACGTCCAGCCGCCGCACGCGGCGATCATCAGCAGCGGCACCACGCCGAACCGGTAGCGACTGTGACCATACGACACGGCGTGGATCAGCGTCAGCGCGGCGACGGCCAACAGCGTCATCTGGCCCAGATCGCGCCGGCGCGCCACGCTGGCCGCCAGGCCGATCCCGCCGAGCGCCAGCAACAACCAGCTCTCCAGCGCGCACAGGCCCGCCGCGGCGAGTGTCGGCAGTCGGCCGTGCCGGCCATACAAGCCGCCTTGGATGCCGCTGGCCAAGCCGCGCTCGGGCCCCCACAGCGCGCTGGACTTGGTGATCAGGCCGAGCAGGAAGCGCGGCGGGTCGGCGACGATACGGCTGGCTGCGGCGCGCATGGCGGCCCGTTCCATCTGCCGTTCACTGGCCCCGCTGGGCAGCGGCCAGGGCTTGTCGTCCTCATCCACCAGGTCCCAGGCGCGCAGCAGGGGCGTGCGCTCGTGATTGCCCCAATAGAGGTTCAGTGCGCCGTTGGTGTCGACGAGTACCCAGTCGCCCAGGACCACCCTATTGCGCAGCGTCCACGGCGCGATGACCAGCGCTGCCGCCAACCCGCACCACAACGCCGGACGCCAGCCGCGACCGCATCCCAGCCACAGCACCACGAGCCCGACCAGCACCAGTGCCGAGCCGCGGCACAAGCAGGCCAGACCCAGCGCCGCGCCCGCCGCGGCATGGCGACCGGCGCCCCTGGCCGTGAGCAGCGCCAGCAGCCCAGCCAGCAGGCACAGTGCAAAGAGCGTCTCTGAGAACAGGCTGTGACTGTAGTAGAGCAGCGTGGGGCTGAGCGCGGCCCAGGCCGCGAGCCAGGCCAGGCCGCGCCGGCCGACAGGGCCCGCGGCTGCGGCCAGCGCGATGATCAGCCCGACCAGCGCCGAGCCCAGCGCGGCCTGGGTGAGGCGCGCGGCGGCCGTGGACGGGCCGGTCACGCGGTAGACGGCGCTCAGCACCAGGGGCCAGAGCGGCGGGCGGTAGGCGGTGGCGCGCCCGTCGGCGGTAACGTAGCCCTGCCCGGCGGCCAGCCGCGAGGCCAGGCCGTGGTACTCGATCTCGTCGGAGATCGGTGCCGTCGAGAGCGCCGGCAGCAGCGTGAGCAGACGAACCGCCGCTGCCGCCGCGACCACGAGCCATAGTCGGCGGCCAACGGCTGGGCCGGGTTGCGGTGCGATGGTCATGGCGCTGGGCGACTCGATTCCTGGACAGACTGACCGCCGTCCGCGCCCATCATGCCACGTTCGGGCGGGCGCGCTCAACCCACCGCGCGGGCCGCCACCCACACATCTCACTCCGAGCGTGCGCCAGCAGGCCACGCCGCGCGCGTAGCGCGAGTCGCGCACATCGCCACATTGACACACGCGCACCCAACTGGTAGCATCCACACGATCTGTCGGACGTTAGCTCTGGGGGCCATCAGGCACGACGGCAGAGGGGATCGATGTCGATGAATGCGCTGTCGCAAGCCGAGTGCGTGGCCAAGTGCCGCGTTATCCGGCGCCATATCATTGAGATGCTGGCCGAGGCTGGCAGTGGACACCCGGGCGGATCGCTATCGGCGGCCGAAGTCGTGACGGCGCTGTACTTCCATTTCCTGCGCCAGGATCCTGCCCAGCCCGAAGCGGCCGACCGCGATCGCTTCATCCTCAGCAAGGGCCACGCCGTGCCGGTGCAGTACGCCGCCATGGCCGAGGCCGGCTACTTTGAGGTGAGCGAGCTGAGCACGCTCCGCCGGATCGATGCGCGCTTGCAGGGCCATCCTGTCAAGGGCACGCTGCCGGGCATCGAAGCCTCGACCGGAGCGCTCGGCCAGGGCCTGTCCATCGCTTGCGGCCATGCGCTGGCGGGCAAGATGGACGCTGCCGGCTACAAAGTCTTCTGCATGATGGGCGACGGCGAGATCGATGAAGGCCAGGTGTGGGAAGCGGCGCTGTTTGCCGCGCACCAGAAGCTGAGCAACCTGATCGCCATCGTCGACGCCAACGGCATTCAGCTCGACGGCCGTGTCGAGGACATCCTCGGCCTGGAGCCGCTGGTGGACAAGTGGGCCGCGTTTGGCTGGTCGGTCATCGAGATCGACGGCAACGATATGGGCCAGGTGTTTGACGCGCTGGAACGGGCCGTGGCCAACACTTCGGGCCAGCCGGTGTGCATCATCTCGCGCACCGTCAAGGGTAAGGGCGTGAGCTTCATGGAGAACGGCGTCGAGTGGCATGGCGTGGCGCCCACGGCCGAGGAGGCCGAGCGGGCCTTGGCCGAGATCGGAGGCGTGGCATGAGCAGCACCCGCGCACTGGGCCGCGCCACGCGCGATGCGTTCGGCGACGTGCTGGTCAAGCTGGGCGCCGAACGGGGCGATGTGGTCGTGCTCGACGCCGACCTGGCTAAGTCCACCCGCAGCGGCAAGTTCCAGGCCAAGTACCCCGAGCGCTTCTTCGACATGGGCATCTGCGAGGCCAACATGTGCGGCGTGGCCGCCGGCCTGGCCGCCTCGGGCAAGACGGTGTTCATCGCCAGCTTCTCCTCGTTCCTGCTGTGCAAGGGCTTCGACCAGTTGCGCATGGCCGTGGCCTATCCCGGCGAGAACGTGAAGATCATTGGCACGCACGGCGGCATCACTCTGGGCGAGGACGGCGCGTCGCAGATGAGCATCGAGGACTTCGCCCTGGCCTTGAGCCTGCCTGGCGTGGTCGTCTGCCACCCGGCCGATGACGAGTCCGCCAAGCAGTTGCTGACGCAGATCGCCGCGCAGCAGGGCCCGGCGTACGTGCGCCTGGGCCGCGAGAAGGCGCCAACGCTCTACTCGGCGAACGACAAGGTCGAGCTGGGCCGCGCGCAGGTGCTGCGCGACGGCGGCGACCTGACCCTCGTGGCCAATGGCCTGATGGTCGGTCTGGCGCTCGATGCCGCGGAACAGATGGCCGCGACGGGTGTCGAAGCACGCGTGATCGATGTGCACACGCTGCGTCCGCTGGATAGCGCGACGTTGGCCGCCGCCGCCCGCGAGACGGGCGCGATGGTGGTGGTTGAAGAGCATCTCAAGGTGGCCGGGCTGGGCTCGGTCGTGGCACAGGCGGTGGTCGAGAGCCACCCGGTGCCGATGCGCTTCGTGGGGTTGGAGGGTTACGCCGAGTCCGGCAGCCCAGCCGCCCTGCTGGCCAAGTATGGCCTGACCGCGGAAAAGATTGTCGCCGCGGCGAAAGAGGTCTTGGCGGCCAAGCGTTGAAGGGGACCATAGACGCCCCGGAGGGACGAACCACGATGAGGTTGCCGATCGCCTGGGCCACCGCGGTGGCGATGTGTGGAAGCCTGTTGCTCGGCGGCTGCGGAGCCGGCGATCCGACGGGTGTGGAGTCCGATCGCGCGCTGCACGTCAGGGTCGGAGGTAGTGGCGATGTCTACTTCCCCGGCTCGCTGCGCTCGCTTCCCTTCTCCAACAGCGTCACGGTGGCGCTGGCCAACACCACTGGTGGCGCGAACCAGTACACCATCTACACGCTGTTTGGCCTGACCCGACTGACCATGACTGAAGTGCCGACCGCGGCCCTGGTCACGTTCGTCGATGGCCTCAATGCCGCCACGTCGTCCAGCACCGAGCTGCCGTCGGGCAGCGTGGGCATGATGCTGCACGACGGGTTCGACCAGGGCCTCGTCTCGGGTGGCAGCGTGTTGGCCCAGGACGCGCCGACCATCTATGAGCGCTTGTCCACCGGCACCATGCTGCTCGAACCGCAGCAGGACCTGTCATCGGCCTTCCTGTCGCAGGCTTCGATCTACCGGCAGGTGCGCTACAGCACGGTCACGCTGAGCGACACGGCGACGTCAGCCGAAGTGCTGGCCCAAGGCGCCGCGCCGTTCCAGGTTTCGACCAACGTCAGCCAGCAGTTCCTTGGCTACGCGGGCAACCTGGGCCTGTTGGCCCAGCCCAGCACCGGCGGTGGCGGTCCTCCCGACCCGCCCGGTAGCGGCACAGGCACGGGCGGCACGACCGGTGGCGGCACCACGGGCGGCACGGACAACCCGCCAACCCCGCCGCTGCGCTAGTCAGCGGAACGCACCGACGGGTGCGCCGCGTATTGCGAATTGGTTGCCAAGCCCCCCTGAGTGGTCACTCAGGGGGGCTTGCCTTTGGGTCCAACGGGGAACGTAACTGTAACGGGGTTCTCACGGGGCTCAAACGCAGAAAGGATCGCTTGGCATGGTCGAC
>JACRKZ010000036.1 GCA_016235455.1 Armatimonadota bacterium
CCAGCGGGTCAAGGGCGCGGGCATGCGCTGGAGCCGCGAGGGGCTCAACGCGGTGTTGGCCGTGCTGGCCAACGACCTGTCCGACCCCGTCGTGCGTTGGAAGGCGGCCGCGTGAGTCCCGCAGCGTGACTCGCACCCGGCGATGCGAGTGTCGTTGACAGCGCACCGCGCCGCAGGCACAATCGCGGTGTGGTGACCACCAATACAACCTGGGCGCTGGCGCTGGCCGACGCGACGGCCCGGCTGGCCGCCGCCGGCCTCGACGAACCCGAGGTGGATGCCGCGCTTCTGCTGGGCCATGTGGTGAGCGCCTCGCGCACCATGGTTCGGCTGTTCGCCGACCGCCTGCTCGACCCGGCCCAGGCCACCGCGCTGGAGCGTCTGGTCGCGCGCCGTCTGCGCCGCGAGCCGCTGCCCTACGTGCTCGGCTACCAGGAGTTCATGGGCCTGCGCTTCGCCTGCGACCAGCGCGCCCTGGTGCCGCGCTGGGACACCGAGGCGCTGGCCGAGCGCGCTATCGCCGCCCTGCGCGCAGCCTGTGCGCGGCGGCCCGAGGAGCAGCCGTGCGTCGCCGACATCGGCACCGGGTCAGGCATTCTGGCTGTGACACTCGCCCATGAGGTACCGCGGGCGCGCGTCTGGGCGACCGACCGCTCGGCGCCGGCCCTGGCGTTGGCCGCGGAGAACGCTGCCGCGCTCGGCGTGGCGGCCCGGGTGATCTTCGCCGAGGGCCATCTGGCCGGGCCGCTGCCGCGCGATGTGGCCTTCGCCGGGATCGTCGCCAACCTGCCCTACATCCCGTCGGGCGAGCTATCTGGCCTGCAGCCCGAGGTGCGCGACTGGGAGCCGACGTCGGCGCTCGATGGCGGCGCCGATGGCCTCGACCTGCTGCGCGAGCTGGCCACCGCGGCCCCCGCCTACCTGTCGCCACGCGGCTGGCTCCTGCTCGAGCATGCCGACGACCAGAGCGACGCGGTCCGCGACCTGCTGGCCGAACGCGGCTACGCCGACCTCGAGGTGGTGCGCGACCTGGCGGGCCGCGACCGCGCCGTGTGGGGAGTGTGGCGGCCATGAGCGTACGTGTGCTGAGCTTCGCCGCCGGCATGGACGACGCGGCGTCGATCCTGGCCGAGGGCGGTCTCCTGCTCTTCCCCACCGAGACGGTCTACGGGATCGGCGCTCGCTGGGACCGCGCCGATGCCGTGTCGGCCGTCTACCTGGCCAAGGGCCGGCCGGCCGACAAGCCGCTCCAGGTGCTGGTCGGCAGCGCCGCCGCCGCACGCTTCATGGCCGCGGCCCAGGCCCCCGCCTTCGAGCGGCTGGCCAGCGCCTTCTGGCCTGGCGCGCTGACCATCGTGGTGCCGGCGGCGCCGGGCCTGCCGCGCGAGGTGCTGGCGGCCGACGGCACGGTGGGCCTGCGCTGCCCGAACCACGCTGGGCTGCGGGCGCTGCTGCAGGTGTCCGGCCCGCTGGCCGCGTCGAGCGCCAACCGCAGCACCGAGCCGCCGGCCACCAACTGCGCCGACGCCGTGGCGGCGCTGGGCGACTACGCCCAACTGGCGCTGGATAGCGGCCCGTGCGTCGGTGGCGTGCCGTCGACCGTGGTGCGCCTGGTGGGCGACGAGCTGACCGTCCTGCGCGCGGGCGCGCTAGACGAGGCTCGGCTACGCGAGGTCGCCGACCATGGTTGAGCGCGGCCCGCGGCACCTGCCGCGCTGGGATCAGGCCGCCGCGGTGGCAATACTCCTGCTGGGCGCGGGTCTGGTGGGTCTGAGGCCGGGTCTGGCCGGTCAGATGACCCGAGCGCTCTTTGCCTCAGCCACACTGCGCCAGGCCGACCGCCTGGCGCCGACGCAGCCCCTGGCCGCCGCATCGCGCTGGGAGCGACTGAAGGCTACGCGGCCAGACGATCCTGCCTACCAGGCCCTGGTCTGGTCGAGTCTGCTGGATCTCTATGCCGCCGGCAACGATGCCGCCCATATGGAACAGACCATGGCCGGCGCGATCAGTCAGCCGGCCTACTTCGATGCGCAGCCACGGCTGATGCTGGCCATCGGCGTGCGCCACTTGAGCGCCGGCCGGCCGCAGGACGCCGCGCTCCCGCTCAGTCGTGGTGTGTTGCGTTCGCCGCGCCTGGATAGTGTCGGCATCCGGCTACGCGCGGCGCTGGCACTGGCCTACGAGCGCACCGGCTCGTTCGACGCGACGGAGCACCTGTTGTCGGGCCTGGTGGAGGAGTGCCCCGGCGAGCACTGGCTGGCGGTGGAGCTGGCGCGCCATTGGGCTGACCGTGGACAGCAGTTGCCGCGCGCGCGGGCATTGGCCACACGCGCGCTCCGGCAGTTGCGGCGCGAGGGCTTGTGGCAGGTGGGCCAAGGCGCCAAACGCGAGGATCTGGCCACCTACCTGGATACGCTCGGCTGGGTGCTGTTCCGTTCAGGCCAGCGCGACGAGGCCCAGCCGCTGCTGGAACGGGCACTGAACCTGGCGTCCACGCCGCAGGCACAACACCCGTTGAACCTGTACCACCTGGGCGAGTTGTACTTCGACCGCGGGCTGGACAGCGACGCCTTGCGCTGCGCCAACCGCGCCGTGGCGCTCGACCCGACGCTGACCGTGGCCAAACTGCTGCGCGACCGCATCGTGGATGCCGCCACCCGTGGCAAGGAGCCGACCTAGAACATGGTGGCGATGTCGGGCTCGCCGACCGAGCGCAGCGTGACCACGTCCGCCGCCTCGGTCACGCGCACCATACCGGCGAACAGGATCTCGCCGCGCGCCTTGAGCAGCGGGTCGTTGATGCGGTAGATGGCGTAGAGCTCCTGGCCGAGCGGCTCCTCGTCTTCGTTCTCGAAGGCCAACTCGTAGCCGGTGAGCTCGCGATGTCCTTGTGCCTCGGTCCACACCCGCCGCAGCACCGTCCCGTCAAACCCCATGGCCAGGCTGGCCGGATCCTGTGCGTCCGTGCCCAGCTCCACCAGCCCACCAGCGTGTACGTCCTCACGAATCTGCTCAGCCATCAGGCGAAGCTCCGCTCCTACAGCAGATACGACAGACGCCCGCCCTGGCCCGATCGATCCACCCAGGGGCCAACGGACGGCACAAAACCGGCGTGGCCGGCCTCTAGGACGTAGAGGCCGGCCACTAGATCATGACTG
Source organism: Armatimonadota bacterium (assembly GCA_016235455.1). Taxonomy (GTDB): domain Bacteria; phylum Armatimonadota; class UBA10988; order UBA10988; family UBA10988; genus UBA10988. The sequence continues at coordinate 3,159 of JACRKZ010000036.1, forward strand.
CCGCGCCCGAGCTGTGCTCAAGGCGGCACCGCGTGAGTACAGCACCCCTCACCCGACGGAGTGAGATGCTGAGGTCACTCGACGGCGTCCTTCAGCTCTTTGCCGGGCTTGAAGGCGGGAGACTTGCCCCCGGGGATCTCCATCTTGGCCTTGGTCTGCGGGTTGACACCGCTGCGGGCCTTGCGCTCGCGCACTTCGAACGTGCCAAAGCCGATGAGCCGAACTTTCTTGTCGGCCTTCAGGCTCGCGGTGATCTCATCGAGCAATGCATCGATGACATCGCTGACCTTGCCCTGGGACAGATCGACCTTCTTGGCAACGGCGCCGACCAGGTCCTTCTTGCTGACGCTATCCGCCACGTGCGCACCTCCTCAGCACCGCTCGCAGCCGATGTTTTGGAGCTACCGGCTACGCGGGCCGCGGCGAATATAGCATCCTGGGATCCCGCTGTCAAGCGCGCCAGAATCGGATCTTTGGGCCCTTGGGGCGGCAAACTGGGCCTTGCCGCGAGTCGAGCGTTGAGGCACCCTTGGCGCTGTGAGGTGAACATGCTCGGCAAGTGCCTGTCGCGACCGTGGTTCTGGCTGCTCCTGCTGGTCGGTCTGGTCTGTTTGGGCCTCGCCGCGGCCGATCTGGTGGTCGGCGACGCGAGTCGAGCCTTCTACCTGCTGCGGGCCGGACTGGGCACCTGGCTGGTCATGCCCCTCTACCTGCTGGCACTGCGTCTGGCCCGACCCTGGCCGCGTCGGCTGTCCGATCGGTTGCGCGGCCGGCTTGGACTCGATGAGGCTGCCGCGGCGCCCGGCGTCGGCTGGTTGTGGTTCGCCACCCACACCGCCCTGGCCGGCGCGGCGCTGTTCGGCCTGCTGGCCTGCTGGACGCCCCGCGGGCATGCCGTGGACTGGTTGGCGGCCTGGAACCGCGGACTGCCCGTCGGCGCCTGGCAGTTCACCCCGGCGGCGGTGTTCGGCGCCCTGATCGCGCTCGGCGTGCTCCAGGCCAGTACCGAGTTGCTGGTGGCTTCGCTGTCGCGGCGCCTGGGCCGGCGTGCCGACCTCGACGTGGGCGCGCGCGAGACGGCGCTGACCATCGTCACCCATGCCGGCCGGCTCATCGCCATCCTGGCCATGCTGCACGTCCTGTTCGGCGGGTTCCCCCAGCTCACCATTCTGGCCGGCGCGCTCACCGTTGGCATCGGCTTCGGCCTGCAGAATCTGGTCAACAACTTCGTGGCCGGGCTGATCGTGCTGTTCGAGCGGCCGGTGCGCGTCGGCGACTGGGCCAAGGTCGGCGCCACCGAGGGCCGCGTGCGGGCCATCACCGTGCGCCACACCGAGTTGGAGACCGCCGCCGGCGCGCAGGTCTTCGTGCCCAACAGCGAGTTCATCACGCAGCATGTGGTCAACGAGACGCGCTACGACCCACGCGGCCGGCTGGAAGTGGTGGTCAAGGTCACGCGCGAGGCCGACCCGGTTTTCGTGCGGCAGACGCTGCTCGACATCGCCGCGGCCCACGCCGAGGTCGTGCATGATGCTGAGCCGCCGCCGACCGTGCTGCTGCGCGGGCTCGAGGGCGGCTGCGAGTTCGTGCTGTGGTGTGTGTTGACCGATGCCAGTCGCCGCCCGCAGGTGCGCAGCGACCTGCTGTTCGCCATCCATCGGGCGCTGGTCGACCACGGACTGAGCTAGGCCATGGTCTCCATCTGCATCGTCAACTGGAATACCCGGGAGCTGCTGGCGGCCTGCCTGCGCTCGCTGCAGGCTCACCCGCCCGCGGAGCCGCACGAGGTGCTGGTGGCCGACAACGCCAGCGCCGACGGGTCGGCGGACATGGTGGCCGAGACGTTCCCCTGGGCGCGACTGGTGCGCACGGGCGCCAACCTGGGGTTTGCCGAGGGCAACAACGTCCTGCTGCGCCAGGCGCGTGGCGAGTGGCTGCTGCTGCTCAATCCCGACACCGAGGTACGGCCCGAGCTCGACCAGCGACCCGTGGACGCCCTGATCGAGCATCTGCGCGCTCATCCCCGGTGCGGCGCGGTCTCGGCCCGTCTGGTGCAGCCTGACGGCCGCACGCAGCGCAGTTGCCGAGGCTTCCCCACGCCCTGGGCACTGACCGCTGAGTGGACCGGGCTGGCACGCCTGTGGCCCAGAGTCTGCGGCGCCTACCGCATGCGCTGGTTCGACCACGAGACGCTGGCCAGCGTCGACCAGCCCATGGCCTCCTGCCTGTTGCTGCGGCGCGCGGCGTTACAGCGCGTGGGGCTGTTCGATCCGCGCTTCCCCATCTTCTTCAACGACGTCGACCTCAGCCTGCGCCTCAAGCAAGACGGCTGGCGGCTGGACTACCTGCCCAGCGCCTCGATCCTGCACCTCGGCGGCGGCACAACGCGCCTGGTGCGGCCGGCGATGGTGCGCGCCAGCCGAGATTCTCTGCTGGCTTTCTACGCCAAGCACTACCCCGGTCGGGCGGGCTATCTACCCGTGGTATGGGCCATCCGAACGGCGTTCGGTGTCCGAATAGCGTTCGGCGCGCTGCGTCAGCACCTGCGCGCGTGCTAGACTGATCCGCATGAGCACTGAGCGATTTGGCGTTTCCATGGATGGTGAACTGCTGGAGCAGTTCGACAGCCTGATCGCGCGCAAGGGTTACCCGAACCGCTCGGAAGCCCTGCGCGATCTGGTGCGGCGGGCGTTGGTGGCCGATGCCTGGGGCGATGAGCAGGCCAACGTATTGGGCGCCGTGAGCATTGTCTACGACCATCACCAGCGCGAGTTGGTGACCAGCCTGCTCGAGTTGCAGCATGACTGCGTGGCCGACATCGTCTGCACCACGCACGTGCATCTGGACCACCACCACTGCCTCGAGTTGCTCCTGGTCCGCGGCCACGCGGGCGATGTGCGGAGCCTGGCCGACCAGTTGTGCGGGCTCAAAGGCGTCAAGCACGGCGAGTTGATGATGACCGCGGTGGCCGATACGCCGCACCACCACGACTGAGCAGTCAACCAGCGCGTTGGCCGCCACAACCGGCTCGCGAGCGGCGGGCGCGCGCGCCTGCGCTATAATCTGGCTTCATTGCGATCAAAGAGAGGTACCCGCAGCATGGCTAAGACCTACAACCTCGCCGTCCTACCCGGCGACGGCACCGGCCCCGAAGTCACCGCCGAGGCGGTCAAGGTGCTCAAGCACGCCGCCGACCTGGCGGGGTTCAAGCTCGAGTTCACCGAGTTCGACTTCGGTGGCGACCGCTACCTGCGCACGGGCGAGGTGTTGCCTCCCAACGCCGCCGACGAACTGCGCGCCTTCGACGCCATCCTGCTGGGCGCCATCGGCCATCCGGGCGTGGCCCCGGGCATCCTCGAGAAGGGCATTCTGCTCAAGCTGCGCTTCGACCTGGACCAGTACATCAACCTGCGTCCCGTGCGTCTCTACCCCGGTGTCGAGACGCCCATCAAGGACAAGGGCCCAGCCGACATCGACTACGTGGTCGTGCGCGAGAACACCGGCGACGTCTACACGGGCTCGGGCGGCACGTCCATGAAGGGCACCCCGCACGAGGTGGCCATCCAGGAGATGATCTACACCCGGTTCCAGGTCGACCGCTGCCTCAAGTACGCCTTCGAGTACGCCGAGAAGCACGGCAAGAAGGCCCGCGGCCTGAGCGATGTCAACACCCTCGGCCTGGTCGGCAAGACCAACGTGCTGACCTTCGTGTTCGACCTGTGGGAGCGCGCCTTCCATGAGATGGGCGCCGCCGAGTACGCCGATATCAAGCGCGACTACTACCACGTCGACGCCACCTGCATGTGGATGGTCAAGAATCCCGAGTGGTTCGACGTCCTGGTCACGGGCAACATGTTTGGCGACATCATCACCGACCTGGGCGCCATGACCCAAGGCGGCATGGGCATCGCCGCCGGCGGCAACATCAACCCCGAGGGCGTGAGCATGTTCGAGCCCATCGGCGGCTCGGCACCCAAGTACACTGGCCAGGGCGTGATCAACCCGCTGGCGGCCATCTGCGCCGGCTCGATGCTGCTGGAGACCCTCGGCGAGGACGCCTCGGCCAAGCGCATCGAGGACGCGGTGAAGGTGGCCACGGCCAGCCACATCAAGAGCCTGGCCGCCGGACGCATGGGCTACTCGACCAGTGGGGTGGGCGACCTGGTGTGTGAGCTGATGAGCTGAGGCAGCGGCCGATGAACTCGTGGCGGTCGATGGCCACAGACAGCGCCTAAGCCGCCGACAGTCTGTGGCCCGTCCATCAGAGGAGCGCCTTCAGCCGACTGTACTACGCGGCCTATACCCGCGTGGCAGGCTGGCTGGAGGCGCACGGTGCCCGGTGCGACACTCTCCCAAGTGGCGACCAGTGGTACTCGCATCGACTGCTCGAAGAGCGCATACCGGCGGTGACGGCGGATTGGGACGAGTTCGGTGAGACTCCGCCGCTGGATGCCACCAAGGCGCAGGATATCGCGTCGGCCCTGTCCCGCCCCTTCCGCCTGCGCGTTGATGCCGACTACAGGCCGGAGTCAGAGATCGAGCAGGCGGACTTAGGGGACGCCGCGCGTGACATGCGCCTCGTGTTTGAGGCGCTGGACAGTCCGCATGGTGACGCCAATGGATAGCCAGACTGTGTGCACGCGAACGAGGGACCTGCTGACGACCTACGGGCAGAATCAGCCCGAGTTCCCGGCGGTCCGCATCGTCGACACCGCCGTGCGTCAGGACGGACGATGGTGGTACGTGCCCATCATCCGCGACGGCCCTCACTCACTGCGGGCTCACCCGTTCTACGATCACTTGAGTGCCCTGGAGGTCATCGCCCGCCAGGAGCTTGGTATCGACGTCCTGCTCGTCCCCGCACGCGCGGCGTAGCCGAGCCCGCGACTCAAACACCAAGGCCCCCCGGTCACCAGCGGCGACCGGGGGGCCTTGTACCTTGATGTCGAGCAGAACGGCTAAGCGTGCACATCGAGCAGGCGCAAGACCGACTGCTCCGCCTGCCGCGAAGCGGACGCCACCTTGCTCATGACGGCTGCCTCGACCTGCTGATCCAGCGTCATGTCCGGCATGCCCGGCAGCTTGGCCGGCGTGCCCTGTGATCCCTCGTTCAGACGGGTCATCTGGATCGGTGTGCCCGACGACCCGGTAATCGATACCGACATGCGCACCTCCTGAACTAGCCCGCTGGGGTCGCGTGGCTTGCTGGTGTCGCTGAGTCGACTCTCGGCTGGTCCTTTAGGCGCTTGATAGCCAGCATTGGCCATTTCCGCGGCGGCCCAAACCAGCGAGGCCAGGCTGTCGCCAGCCTGGCCTCGCCGCACGCTCCTCGTCGGTCCTACAGTTCGAAGACCGACTTGGCTGCCAGCGCGTTGTCGAGGTACTCCAAGAGTGCCTCGTAGTGCGCCTGGGTCAGGGCGTCGAGGCCCTGGGCCTTGAGCATGGCGGTGACACCGGCATGGACGCGGCGCAGGTGCGCGCGCGCCAAGATGCGGCTGTCCGTCGGCGGGCGGCTCTCAATGACCAGGATGCCCGACCGCGACTGTTCATTGCGGCCCGTGGTGCGATTGGCCAGCATGCGCACCAGTTCGCGCTGCACGATGCGCTGCGCGCTGTCGAGCGCGACCGCCTTGGCGGGCTGGCCTGCCCGCGGCAGTTCGCGGAAGACCGCGCCGACGACCGCGTCATAGACCTCCGACGGCGTCAACGGCGCATCCTCGCCCTGACCAGTGATGTAGCTGGCCTGGGCGTTCAGCGCATTGACTGTAGCGCCCGACAGCAGCCGACTGATGGTCGCAAGCTGGATGTTGGACAGCATGTACGACGGGTCGACATAGGTGCCCGAGTCGAAGATATCGCTGTGCTCGGCGCGGCCCAGCTTGCGCAGGACGCTGCCGTCGAACCGCGACGGGCCTTCGGTGAGCACCGAGCCGGTGATGAAGGCCAGCGCCTCGCGTTGCCGCCGCGGCGCCGCCGGGGCGACCGGATCGGGGCTGTCGGCGTCGCCGCGGTGGTTGCGCGAGCTGTACCAGCCGGCGATGTAGTTCGTAGCAAACGACGAGGCCCGGCTGAACCCGCCGACCAGCGTCAGGAAGCCGTCCAGTGCGGCATCCCAGCTCTCGCCCGGCGCCACCATGCGCTCGGCCAGGCCGGGCAGCATGGCCTGCATCAGCTTGGTGCGATGCACGCTATCCTCGAGCGGGTCGCCCAAGTCCCAGATCTGCACCCGCGGATCGGATGACCGGCTGTAGGCGTCCTCATCGGTGGCATAAGCCAGGCCCGGTTGCGCGGTGCGCGCGGCGATCTCGCCGAGCCCCTTGGCGTCCGCATCGCGATAGCCGTACTCGATGGCCAGGTAGTCGTAGGGGCCGATGGTCGGAGTGAAGTACAGGCCCTGCGGCTCCGTGCCGGGGATGGCCAGGTTCGGCGTCACGTAGTCCATGACCGACGCTACCAGGCCGGTCTTGGCCGTGGCGTCCTTGTCGGCCAGGGCCGGACCCGAGAGCATGGTGCTGGCGCGGAAGTTGTGGCGCAGACCGAGGCAGTGACCCACCTCGTGCATGGCGATCATCTTGATGAAGCCGCCGGTGAACTCCACCGGCACCTTGGCGCCGGGAGGCGCTCCCTGGCGCAGGTTGTACATGACCGAAGCCAGCGCGAACAGCGACTGCATCTGCCGGCCCTGGAGGCGGCAGACAGGCTGGTCGAAGCGTGTTCGACCGACAGGCTGGGTCTCCGCCTCGTGGGCCTCGCCACAGATGTCGCGGTTGGGGTCGAGGAACGGGACCAACTCGGCGTGATCCTGCATCCAGGAGGACACCTCGCCGCGCATCAGCTTCTCGGCGTCGGGCACGCCGCGGGTGCGCGCCCAGGTATTCTGCATCGAACGCAGCAGACCCTCGTGGAAAACCACCCGCCCGCACAGCATCTGGCCCGTGCGCGGATGCGCCGTCATGACCGCGATGGCGTACGTCGATTCCTCGCCCAGCGCCCAGCGGAAGACGTTGTAGCGCATGTCGTTGGCGTCGAACGCGTCGGCGTCGCCCTGCTGGCGCACTTCGATCGCGTTGCGGTAGCCGGCCTTCTCAAAGGCCTTGTTCCACTCCTGGATGCCTTCGCGCACGTACCCGCGGAACTCGCGCGGCACGGTCTTCTCGATCCACCAGACCACTGGCTCCTTGACGTCGGAGACCGCCGCGGCGGGATCGACCTTCTCCAGCTTCCAGCGGTTGATGAAGCGCACCCGCGGCGACAGTGCCCCGGCCGTGCTGTAGTCTTCCACCACGCCGCCGAAATAGCCGATGCGGTCATCGGACGCGCGCGGCTGATAGCCACCGCCCTGGGGCAGGCGCACAATCTCCTGCAGCAGTTCCAGCTGGCTGCCGCCCGAGCGGCCGCTGACGCGGATCTGCATGTTGCTGGGGTAGGCCTTGACCGACTCGATGGTCGGGCGCTCCAGCGAGCGTCCGCCCGACAGCGCACCGGTCATCACCGCTTCGTTGGCCTCGACCAGCAGCTTGTCGCCCTCTTCCACGCGAATGCGCATGGCGCCGAGCGGCACGTCGGTATAGGAGGTCTGCACCGCGCCGGCCACCGGCTCGTCGGGGTTGGCGCGAGCATCGAGCTGGCGCTGCACCACCTGCACGGTCGGTCCCACGCGGCGCAGCGTGATGATCGTGTTCTCGGTCAACTCGCCCGCGCGCGGGCCGCGCGCCACACTGGCCACCAGCAGGAAGTCGACGCCGAGGTCGGCCTTGGCCACCGTCAGGTAAACCTTCTGCTCGTTCTCGTGGAAGTAGGGACTGAGCAGACCCTCCAACGCCTTGGCGCCCTTGACGGCGTCGGCGATGGTGGGCTTGGGCGGCTCCTTGTCTTGAGCCGTCGCCACCGCGGCAACGAAGAAGACCGCCAGAAGGGTCCAGCGGCCTGACCACAAACGCATCGTTACACCTCTTCTCGGCATCGCGAACGTCGCCCCAGAATGCGCCAGAGTATACCAGATGCAGCGGCTATCCAGGGGGCTCGGCGTTGACAGGTGGGCGGTGCGCACCTAGAATGCCCGAGGGCCGAGACAGCCTCTCGGGCGGCGTAGCAGCGGTCGTACGCCGTAGGCGAGCAACCCGTGGACGTGATGAAAACCCTGTTCCTCAACGCACCGTCGTTTGAGGGTTTCGACGGCGGCGCCGGCGCGCGCTATCAGAACAGCCGAGAGGTCACCTCGTACTGGTACCCTCAATGGCTGGCCGAGCCCGCCGCGATTGTGCCGGGCAGCCGGCTGGTGGACGCACCGCCGCACGGCCAGACGGCCGAAGAGGTGCTGGCCATCGCCCGGGGCTATGACTTCGTGGTCATCCACACCAGCTCGCCCGGCTTCCGCAACGATGTGCAGTTCGCCGAGGCGCTCAAGAGCCAGAAGCCCGACCAGCTGATCGGCTTCTGCGGCGCGCAGACCGCCATCCTGCCGGACCTCAGCCTGGAGGCCAGCGAAGCCATCGATTTCGTCTGTGGCAGCGAGCTGGTCTACACGCTGCTTGACGTGGCCCAGGGCAAGCCTCTGGCCGAGGTCGACGGCATCCACTATCGCGCCGACGGCAAGGTCATCCACAACGCGCCGCGGCCCGAGCCCGAGAACCTGGACGACCTGCCGTCCGTGCTCGATGTCTACAAGCGCGATCTGGACATCAGCAAGTACTACAACGGCTACATGCCGCATCCCTACATGTCGCTCTACACGGGCCGCGGCTGCCGCAGCCACTGCACCTACTGCCTCTGGCCGCAGACCATCGGCGGCCACGACTACCGCGTGCAGTCGCCCGAACGCGCCGCCGAGGAGTTCCGCCGCGCCCACCAGCTCTGGCCCGAGGTCAAGGAGATCTTCTTCAACGACGACACCATGACCGACAACCGCGAGCGCACCGAGGCCATCGCCAAGCTGATTGGCCCGCTCGGCGTGCCGTGGAGCGCTAACGCCAAGCCCAACGTGCCCTATGAGACGCTTAAGATCATGCGCGACAATGGCTGCCGCCTGCTGCTCGTGGGCTACGAGAGCGGCAACCAGCAGATCCTGAACAACATCCGCAAGGGCACGCGCCTGGACCGCATCCGCGAGTTCACCGCGCACTGCAAGACGCTCGGTATCGCCATCCACGGCTGCTTCATCTTCGGCCTGCCCGGCGAGACGCCCGACACGGTCACCGAAACCATCGCCTTTGCCAAGGAGATGGATCCCGAGAGCATGCAGGTTTCGCTGGCCGCGCCGTACCCCGGCACCGAGCTTTACCAGCAGGCGGTCGACAACAAGTGGTTCGACGGGCAGCCACTGCTCAATAGCACGGGCATCCAGATCCCCTCCATCTCGTATCCCGCCATCAGCGCCGCCGAGCTCGACGCCGCCGTCGACCGCTTCTACAACGAGTACTACTTCGGCACCTGGTACCGGCCGCGCGTGCGCGTGCTGTGGCGCTTCTTCAAGGGCATGTTGCGCGACCGCGACGAGATGCGCCGCCGCCTGCGCGAAGGCAAGCAGTTCCTCAGCTTCTTTGGCAAACGCCATGAAGACGAGTCCTGCGCCACATGCGCTCCGGCGGCCAAGTGATGGGTGTGCTGCGCGCCTTCGTGGTGTTCGCGATCATCATCGGCGGCCTGTCGGTGGGCAATGTGCTGTTCCGCATCGGCATGGCTGAGCACACCACGCTGACCGTCGGCCAGCAACGCCTGGCCATGGCCGGCGGCATGATCCTGATGATCGTCCAGCAGGCCTGCATCTGGTACGCGATGAAGACCATGCCGGCCAGCGTGGTCATCCCGATCACCTGCCTGAACATCGCCGTCGTGCCTCTGCTAGAATACTGGTGGCTCGGCGAAGCCATGCGCCTCGACCGTTGGCTGGGCATCGTGCTCATCACCATCGGCGTGGCCGTCGTCGCTCGGAGCCAAGGAGCCCACTGATGCTCGGTACCGTCGCCCTCGTGCTTTCGGTGGCGGTCGGCGTGCTCGTCCTCTGTGGCCTCGGCTCGATGATTCTCGGCTGGCGCGCAGCGTTGGGCTACTGGCGCACGGCGACACCTGGCGACCTGCCCGAGCCGGCGCCGGCGGTGACCGTCTTCAAGGCCGTCGAGGGTGCTGACGAAGACACCTACGAAGCCTTCGAGTCCTACCTGAGCATCGATTACCCCGGCCGCGTCGAGTACATCATCGGCACCATGTCGCCCGACGACCCCGTCGCCACGCTGACCCAGCGACTGCAGGCGGAGCACCCCGACCGCGATATCAAGCTCGTCTACGGCGAACTGGTCGGCGCCAACCGCAAGACCAGCATCATGCGGTCCATGGTGGCCGCGGCGACGACCGATCTGTTCATCTTCACCGACGGCGACGTGCGCGCCGAGCCTGACCTGCTCCGTTGGCTGGTGCCGGCCACGCTGCGGCCCGAAGTGGGCTGCGTGACCTGCCTGCCCGAAGGCCTGCCCTGCCACACGCTCGGCGGGCAGATGGCGGCGCTCCACTATGAGCATGTCTACCTGCCGCAGTGGATGATGGCCCAGCAGACCACGGGCATCGAGTGGTCCATCGGCCACACCATGTGCCAGCGGCGCGACGTCTACGAGCAATACGGCGGGTTCGACGCCTTCCTCGACGCCCTGGCCGACGACTACGAGTTCGCCAATCGCGCCGTCAAGCTCGGCTACCGGGCCATCGTCCTGCCTTATACCGTGCAGACCTACATGCCCACCGAGGGCTTTGGCGCCAGCGTCAAGCGGCTCAGCCGCTGGCTGCGCACCATCCGTGGCGTGCGGCCCAAGCCGTTTGTCGGGCTGGTGCTGACCTACCCGCTGGCCTGGGCGCTGGTCCTGGCGCTGCTCAACCCCACCGCGGCCTGGGCCTGGGCGCTGTTTGCCGTCATCACGCTGCTGCGGCTGGCCACGTCGTTCCATCTCGATGCCACCGCCCTGCGCAGCGGCACCATGCGGCGCTCGTGGTGGCTGCTGCCCGCGGTCGATCTGGTCAACCTGTATGCCTTCTTGCGGGCCTTTGTGGTCAACACCGTGTGGTGGGCCGGCCGACGCTATCGCATGCTGCCTGGCGGCGCGATGATCCCGCTCGACAAGTAGATCGCCCGGAGACCGGCGTGCCCCAGCCCAACGTTGTCCTGTTCATTCCGCACGATACCGGCCGATTCGTCTCGCCCTACGGCTACGACACCGTGCACACGCCCCACTGCGAGCGCCTGGCCGCCGAGGGCGTCACTCTGGCCAACCACTTCTGCACCACGCCGCTCTGCTCACCCAGCCGCGCCGCCATCACCACCGGCCGTTACCCGCATCAGAACGGTGTCATGGGCCTGACCAGCGACCATGCCGGCGCGTTCGACCTCTACCCGAGCGAGCGCCACCTGTCGCAGATCCTGGCTGACGCAGGTTACGAGGGTGTGCTCTGCGGCTTCGAGCATGAGTGCCGCGACTGCACACGGCTCGGCTTCGAGCACACGCTGGCGGGCTCGGGCACGTGGTTCAACGGCGGTGGCGACCTGCGCGAACAGCCCGCGGCCATCGACTCCTGGCTGGACCAGCGCGATGCCACGCGCCCGTTCTACCTGCAGATGGGCTGCCATGAGACGCACCAGGAGTGGGATGCCTTCGAGGTGGAACCGGACACCTCGCGTGGGGTGTGGATGCCACCCTACCTGCGCGATCTACCCGAGATCCGCGCCGAGATGGCGGCCTTGCAGGGCTCGGTGCGACGGCTCGACGAGGGGCTCGGCGGGCTGCTCGACGTGCTGGAGCGGCGCGGCCTGGCCGACAACACCATCGTCGTGTTCACCACCGACCACGGCATCGACCTGCCACGCGCCAAGGGCACGTTCTACGATGCCGGCATCGGCACGTTCGGCTTTGTGCGCTGGCCCGCGGGGGGTCTGGCGGCCGGCAGCCGCGTGGCGTCGCTGACCAGCGGCGTCGATGTGCTGCCCACGCTGCTGGAGGCGGTCGGTGTGGCCACGCCGGACAACCTTGCCGGGCGCAGCTTCCTACCGGCCCTGCGTAGCCAACCGTATGAGCCGCGCGCCGAGGTCTTCGCCGAGAAGACCTACCACGACACCTACGACCCGACGCGCGTCATCCGCACGGAGCGCTGGGCCTATCACCGGCATTTCGAGGTGAACATCTTCTGCGACCTGCGCCTGGCCACCATGACGCGGCGGCACTACTGGGACGACAACTGGTTCCGTGGGCGGCATGAGGAACTGTACGAACTGCAGAGCGACCCGCACAGCATGACCAACCTGGCCGACAGCGCGGAGCATGCGGCGGTCAAGGCCGAGCTACGCGGCCGTCTGCTGGCGTGGATGCGAGACACGAACGACCCGCTGCTGGAGGGACCGGTGAGCAGCCCGCTGTATCAGCAGAGAATGGCCGAGTTCCAGTCGTAGGGGCGCTCCGCGTCGGTCGGTTACGCTACTCGAAGCCCGGCTCGCGGGTCTCGGAGGCGAAGTTGATGGCGTGCGAGGAGACGCCCGCCTCAACCGAGTTCAGCGTGCTCGGATCGGGCATGGAGCCCTGCTGGATCGACGTACCACTCTCGGTCGCGCTGGCCAGCACCACCGGGGTCGCCAGCACGCTGTGCGGCGTCACGGGCGGCGGCGGCGGCGGCTGCACCTTGTCAGGCCGATGCCCCTGGCTGGGAGCCTCAATCTTCGGATGCCGTTCGACACTCGTCTTGGCCGCCCGCCGGCTGCGGCTGGGCTCGGATGGCTGCGCCACAGGCACAGGCTCAGCCGCGACAGGCGCAGCCACTGCCGGCGTCGGCTTGGGCGCCTCAACCACCGGTGCGGTCGGCGAAGCCGTGCTGGCCAGACTGGTGGCCACCGTCGGCACGACCGGCGTGACCGGCGTACCAGGCCGCTCGCCGACACGCGCCACAATGAAACCGAACAGCATGACGGCAACGGCGCCGGCCATGGCGAAGCGCTGGCGCAGCAGCGGCAGGCGCGAGGGTATCGGCACGATGTGCCGCGTGGCCTCAAAGTCGACGGCGCGGTTGATGCCTGCGCGAACGTGCGCCGGCACGGGTGCCGGGGCCTCGGCCCGCCAAGTCTCCAGCCCAGCGCTGAGCAGCGAGAACTCGCCGGCCAACTCATGATCGGCAGCGATCTCGGCGCGCAGCGCGGCTGCCTCGCGAGGCCGCAGCGAGCCGTCGAGCAGCTCACCGTAGCGAGCGCGCAGCGGCTTGGCTTCCAGCATCAGGCCGAGCTCGAGGTCTTCGCGCAGCTCGGCGGGCACGGCTCGCGGCGCGAAGCGATGCAACGACCCGACCGCCAGCTCCAGCCGACGCAGCTCACCCGCCAGTACCGGGTCAGCCTCGATACGAGCGCGCACCGACTCCTGCGTCGACGAGTCCAGCTCGCCTTCGAGGAGCGGGGTCATCATCGCCCGCAGTTGTCGTCGTTCCAGCCAG
>JACRKZ010000037.1 GCA_016235455.1 Armatimonadota bacterium
CCCCCGCTTGACCCACCGCCATTGCTTGGTATACTCGTGGCGTACTTTCCCGCGACCATCCTGCCGTGTGCGTCTGCACGAGAACGGTCTCCCGCCTAACATGCCGAGCGCCCCCATCTAGCGACGAAGCGCATCGAACGAGGCCTCGGCGACCTGCGGCCGCAAGCAGGCCCTTCGTCGCTAGAGATCCATCTGGTCGCACCCTGTAGGCGCGCTGTTTGGAGTGTTCAATCGTGTCTCTAGCTGCCGAAATCGGGCGACGGCGCACCTTTGCCATCGTTTCGCACCCGGACGCGGGCAAGACCACGCTGACCGAGAAGTTCCTGCTGTATGGCGGAGCGGTGCAGTTGGCCGGGTCGGTCACCTCGCGCAAGAACCAGCGCGCCACGACCTCGGACTGGATGGCCCTGGAGCGTCAGCGCGGCATCTCCATCAGTTCGACGGTGCTGCAGTTCGACTACGAAGGCTACCGCATCAACCTGCTGGACACGCCTGGCCACCAGGACTTCTCCGAGGACACCTACCGCGTGCTCACGGCGGTCGATGCCGCGGTGATGGTCATCGATGCCGGCAAGGGCATCGAGAACCAGACGCTCAAGCTCTTCGAGGTATGCCGGCGGCGCGGCGTGCCCATCTTCACCTTCATGAACAAGCTCGACCGGCCGGCCCGCGAGCCACTCGACCTGATCGACGAGTTGGAGGCGGTGCTCGGTATCGACGCCTATCCCATGAACTGGCCGCTGGGCGCCGGGCCCAGCTTCCGCGGCGTCTGGGATCGACAGACCAGACTGGCGCACCTGTTCGAGCGCACGACCAAGGGCGCCCACCGCGCGCCGGTCGTCACCAGCGGCCTGGACGATCCCTTCATCGGCGAGCAGCTTGACGCCTCGACCTACCGCGCGGTGTGCGACGAGGTGGAACTGCTGGAGGGCGTGGGCGCCGCCTTCGATCCGGCCGCCGTGCTGGCGGGCAAGGTCACGCCGGTCTACTTCGGCAGCGCCGTCAACAACTTCGGCGTGCACCTGCTGCTCGATGGTTTCCTGGAGTACTCGGCGCCGCCCGGGCCGCGGAATAGCGAGCAAGGGATCGTCACCCCCGACCGCGAAGCGTTCTCCGGCTTCGTCTTCAAGATCCAGGCCAACATGGACCCGCGGCACCGCGACCGCATCGCCTTTGTGCGCGTGGTCTCGGGCACGTTCACGCGAGACATGACCGTGTTGCACGCCAATACCGGCAAGAACGTGCGCCTGTCCAACGCCCAGAAGCTGTTCGGTCGCGACCGCGACACGGTGGATGTGGCCTATCCGGGCGACGTGGTGGGCCTGGTGAGCAACGCCCGGTTCGCCATCGGCGATACGCTCACCGAGGATCCCAGCATTCACTACAACGAGGTGCCGCGGTTCACCCCGGAGTGCTTCACCTACCTGCGCAACACCCAGCCCTCGACCTACAAGCGGTTCCGCGACGGCTTGGAGCAGTTGCTCCAGGAGGGTGTCGTCCAGGCCTTCATGCCCGTGCAGTCGGGCTCGACGCCCAACTCGACCACGACCATGCCCCTGCTCGCGGCAGCCGGCCCGTTGCAGTTCGAGATCGTGCAGTATCGCCTGGAGAGTGAATACGGCGCCGAGTCGCGCCTGGAGTCAGCGCCCTTCAACCTGGTACGCTGGTACCGCCCGCGCGAAGCCAAGTCGGCGGCGCTCAAGCTGCCGGTGGGCGTCATCGAGGCCGATGACCGCTACGGCCAACGCGTCATCCTGTGCGGCGATGAGTGGAAGATGAACTACTTCGCCGAGCAGAACCCACACATCGAGCTCAGCGCCCTGCCGTTCGACGCGCCTGTCTGAGTCTCTTTCATCCACAGATTACACAGATGAGCCGATCTGCACTTATGCAATCTGTGCACTCTGCGTAATCCGTGGATGAAACACGCTCAGCCGCCGGACAGCACGTCGAAGTAGTGCTCGAAGAAGCGCGCGCTGTCGACGCCAACGGCCACTTCGTGGCGGCCGTTCTCGTCGCCCCCGAAGACAGTGACGCCAGGCGTGTGCTCGCCGCGCAACTCGACCTTGACGTTGCCCTTGGCCCAGGTGCAGATATCGGGCTCGAAGATGGCGGCGGCGGCCAGCGGGTCGTGGAAGGTCATCAGCTTGGTGTGGCGGAACCAGACCTCGGCCATGTCGAGTGTCGGCCGCAGCGGCCCACCGGCGGCGGTGAAGCGCTCGCGCACCTCGCCGGCGTCCATCTGGCATTGCATGGTCACATCGAGGCCGATGCTCCGCATGCCTTGCGGCGCGTTGTCGTAGGCGATGGCCGCGGCCTCGGGATCGCAGATGATGTTCCACTCGCTCAGCCAGCCCGGCGCGCGGTCCATGACGAACTTGCCGGCCATGGCCACGTAGCCGGCCAAGAGCGAGGGGATCTCGGGGTCGACCGCGAACAGCAGACCGACGTTGGTCATCGGACCGATGCTCAGCAGCGTGATCTCGCCGGGCCGCGAGCGGATCGTCTGGCGCATCCACTCCACCGCCCCGGCGGGCTCGAAGTCGGCGCGATGCGACCAGCGCTCCAGCGCCTCCGCCTGCGGGCAGTGCGGCTGCCGCACGCCGCGCAGCAGGCTCGGCTCGCTGCCGCAGACGATGGGCACGTCGTCGCGTCCGACGGTGCGGCAGATGGCCGAGGCGCAGCGCGCGCGCTGGGCCACCTGGCCGGAGACGCAGGCCACGCCGACCAGCTCGCAGCGCGGCTGGCGCAGCAGATAGCTCAACGCCACCGCGTCGTCGATGTCGCTGCCTATGTCGGTGTCCAGGATGACGGGAATACGCTCGTCGGCCAACTCTGCTCTCCTCGGCTAGCTCACCATGCCGCGCGCGGCAATTCGCCAGGTGTCCAGTACCTCCTCGCCGCGCAGCACATTCACACAGTCGACCAGGTTGATCACCGGGCAGATGTGGTGCGGCACGAAGGTCAGCCGCTGGCCCAGCGCCACGGGCGCGGCGCCCGCTCCGGTCCACAGCGCCTGGCCATGCTCCTCGGAGCAACTGGGCAAGGTCAACTCGGGCAGTTCAACGCAGCGCGCCCGACCCCACCAGCCGCCGCTATCGGCGAAGAAGGTCTTGGAGCCGCCGTCGACGATGACCCGTTCGGGCGCCGGATGGTCGACCACGGTGACCACCACACGCGCGGCGCACTGGTCCAGGTCGAGACCCAGACGGTGCACGTAGTTGGCGTCCCAGAAGCAGTAGGTGCCCGGCCGCACCTCGGTCACGCCCGGCACGTCGAGCGCGGCCAGGGCCGTGGGCGTCGAGCCCGGCGCCACTTCGGTCACGGGCAGGCCCTGCTCGCGCAGTCGCTCGGCCACCTCAACCAGCCGCCGCGCCGAGGAGCGACCGCACTCGGCGACAGCCGCGGGCGTTTCCAGCCGGGCGCAATGGCCTTCGTGGGTGAACACGCCCACCAGGTCGAGACCCGGCAGGTCGGCGATGCGCTGCGCCGCGTCGAGCGCGGCGTCGGGCTCGAAGCCGTCGCGCAGCAGGCCGGTGTCGACGTTCAGCCGCACCTTGACGCGCGTCGCGCCCAACCCGGCGCTGAGCAGGCGCGCCTGGTCCAGGCTGCACACCGAGACGCGCACCTCGGCGCGCTCACAGAGCGCGCGCAGCCGCGCCAGCTTGGACTCGCCCAGCAGGGGGTAGGCGATGAACAGGTCGTCGCAGCCGGCCAGGTCGGCCATCACCTCGGCCTCGCCGAGCTTGGCCACCGTCAGGCCGCGGGCGCCGGCCCGAAGCTGGAACCGGGCGATCTCGGGGCACTTGTGCGTCTTGATGTGCGGCCGCAGGGCCACGCCGGCCGCGTCGCAGGCGGCCTGCATGGCGCCCAGGTTGGCCTCGAGACGGTCGAGGTCGATGACCACCGCCGGTGTGTCGAGTTCGTTGAGTGTCATGGCCAGATCAGCAGTTTGAGCCCGGTGATCACCGTCATCCACAGGATGAGCTGGTTGAACACGCGCTCGTTGATGTGCTTCAGCACCGAGGCGCCGAGGAAGCCGCCCAGGATGACGAACGGTGCGCCGACCAGATCGAGCAGCAGCGTGTGCCGGGTGATCTCGTGGTGGTAGCAGAAGAACGGCACCTTGGACGAGTTGATGAAGAAATAGAGCACGGCACCCGAGGCGACGAAGCGCTCCTTGGTCAGGTTCTGGCTGAGCAAGTAGAGGTTGGTGACCAGCCCGCCCTGGTTGGCGATGGTGGACAACATGCCGGTCACGCCGCCGGCGGCAAAGCCCACGGCCGGCGGCGCCGGCAGATGCTCGACGCCCGCCGCGCGGCGCGCCTTGCGGTACTCCAGGTAGAGCTGCAGCGCGCAGAAGCACAGCGCGATGACGCCGATGGCCTGGTTGAACAGGCGCGGGTTCTTGACCAGGCCGCCGAGGATGAAGACGCCGGTGAGCGCGATGCCGATGAGCGCGCCGGGCAGCATGGGGCGGATGACGCTCAGGTCCCACTTACCGCGGAAGCGCCACAACACGAAGATGTCGCCAAGCACCAACAAGGGCAGCGGCATGCCATTGGCAAAGGCCGCGCCGCGCAGGGCAGTGACGGCAGGCCCGACCAAGGTCATGAACCCGGCCACACCGGCCTTGGAGAAGCCGATGGCGAGGCCGGTCAAGGCGACGAGGAGTGCGTCCTGTAGTGTCACGAGGCGTCAGTGCGGCCGGCCGCAGCCACAGGAGCCGGCGTGTGGGCAGCCACCTGCGGGCGCGCTGGGGCACGACATCGCCGCGGAGTTGCCCTTGACCGCACTGGCGAACGTGGAAAAGACACGGGCGGTCTTGTGGCCCGAACAGCCGGGGCAGACGTGCCCCTCGCGCGCGGCGTCGCGCGACTGAAGCATGGTGAAGGTGTGGCCACAGTCGGCACACTTGTACTCGAAGAACGGCATCGCTCTCGTCACCTCACTACCATTGTACCGCCAAGCGGTTGAGCAAGCGACCCTCGGGCACGATTCCCAGGGCCACGCGCGCGGCCATGACCCCACCCGCCACATCGGCGCAGCGGCCGTCGAGCGTGACGAGGCCGGCGCGCGCGCCAACGCGGATGAGCCAGGCGTTGGTGCCACGACACAGCGCCAGGCGATGCTCCACCGAGCGCGCCAGCGTGCCGTCGCTGAGCCACTGCGCGCGCCGGCTATGCTCGGGCCAGGGCCGCTCGATGCCCAGTTCCAGGCTCAACGCGGCGGTGGTCTGCACGTCGCTGCGGAAGGCGAACAGCCGACCGGGCATGGCCGCCACCAGCCAGGCCAAAGCGGTATCGTCGGCCAAGGCGGCCAGGAGTTCGGGCTTATCGGCGGGGAACGGCAGGCCGGCGGTCACGGCGTCCAGCCGGCCCAGCAGCACGCTCGGTTCGCTCAGTTCGATTGGTGCCGACATGGTCGCCTCTCGTGTGTACAATGGTAGCCGATGCACGGTTCGCTGGGAGCCGTGCGCGGGGAATCTGATGCAGCGTCGATCGTGGTCGTGGCTCGGGTGGATGGCGGCAGCGGTGGTCGTGGCGGGGTGCTCGTCATCCACCACACCGGCCCTCGCGGAGTCGCGGCTACGCGCCTACAACTCGGTGAACGACCTGTTGGCCGGCGATCTGTGGGACGTGAGCCGCCGCGCGCGCGTCATCAGCGACCTGCGCGACGTGCCAGCCGGTTGGCCGATCGTCGGCATCGGCACCACCGACCGCGCCCTGCGCAACGGCGAGATCGTCGTGCGCGGCACGGCCAGCGCACCGTCCATCCTGTACACCGACCCAGACCAGCGCGGCGCCGCCACGCAGGTCAACGAGGACGGGCTGCCGTTCATCGCCGTGGCCGCCTGCGATCCCGCCAAGATGGTCAGCATCACCGCCACGGCCGGGCAGACGCTGCACGACCAGGTCAAGGCCGCCGCCGCCGCGCAAGGCTGGGAGTATGCCGCCGTCAGCGTGACCGGCCGATTCAACACCGTCAGCTACTCCGTGGCCTATGATCTGCGTAAGGAAGGCTCGCCGCTGGACGACCCGAACACGGTCGTGAGCAACTACCTGCGGCTGTTCACCGCGCCCGACGAGGCGCCCTGGTCGTTTGGTGGCTTCTACGCCAGCAACACCAGCGGCCAGGCGTTGCTCAGCATCGGCGGCAAGGCCGTTCACCTGCACGGCACCACCGACGACCTGACGCGCGGCGGCCACCTGGGCGCGGCCACCGTGGTGAACGCCGAGATCCGCATCTGGCCGCTGACCCGCCGCGATCTCTATCAGGTGGATCTGACCGCCGACCAGGTGGAAGTGTTTGGTGACATTGTCACCTACCGCGTGCGCAACCTCGGCGCCAACGAGGCCGCGCGCGTGCCGGTGCTGGTCAAGAACGGCGCCACCGTGCTCTACAGCGGCACACTCGGCCCGCTGGGACCGGGCGCCAGCCGCATCCTGCAGGTCATCGCCACCGATGCGGTGACCGCCGCCAATGTGTCGGTGACCGTGGACCCCGACAAGGCCATCGCCGAGTCCGACGAGACCAACAACACCGCCAGCCCGTAGATCAGTTGCGCATCCCGCCGCGGTATTGCACACTCGCTGCAACGCGATGACGGGCCTGACGTCGCGTTGCACCTGGCGACCCGCCCCTCAACGCCAACCAACACAGCGGGAGGTCGTCATGCGCAAGAAATGGCGGCGTTGGGCTCTGGCCAGCCTGGCCGGAGCGACGGCAATTGTGATGGGCGCCTGCGGCAGCGACACGGGCGGCCCGACGCGGACCCTAAGCGGCACGGTCAACGAAACAGCCTTTGTGGTCGGACCCAATGAACGCGTCGCCTGCCGGGGCGACGTGACGGTGAACTGTGAGACGGCCGAGATCACCGGTCGGCTGTACAGCCAGGCCGGCGGCACCGCCGGCGCGGCGGGCGGCAACCTCGTCATCGCCGCCACTGGCACCATCTCGGTAACCGGCCAGATCGCGACCGGCGCCGGCGCCGCCGGTGCGGCTGGCGCGGCCGGCGGCCAGGGCGGCAACCTGCGCCTCTCCGCCACTCAAGGCATTACCCTCGGCGCGGCGGCAGGTCGACAGACCGGCGGGCCGCTCCTGCAGACGGGTTCCGGCGGCAACGGCAGCGCGTCGACCACCGGTCTCGGCGGAGGTGGTGGCGACGGCGGTGACCTGCTACTCCAGTGCCCCGGCGGCACGCTGACCCTCCATGCCGCGGCCGGGCTGATCGCCCTGGGCAACGGCGGCAACGGCGGCAGCGGTGTGGGCCGAGTGACGGCCGATACCACGCGCACGGTGCTGGCGGGCGAGACCAACCGGGGAGGCGACAGCGGCAACGTGCTGGTCTCGGCTCAGGCCGTGGTCGGCGCTGAGACCGGCGAGGCCGCAGCCCCGGCGGATTCCGGTCTGACGGGCCCCGTGGGCATCATCTACCTGCCCGCCGGCACGCTGACGGGTGGCGTGGGCGGCAATGCCGGCGCCCTCGAAGTGTCCATGTCGGCGCCCGCGGCACGGCAGTCAGCTGAGAGCCCGGCACCGCGACAGCGAGAGCAGTCCCATCTGGTCTTCGATCGCGTCGGAGCACCCGGAGGCTGGGGCCTGCTAGAAGGTGGCGTGGGTGAGGATATCCGCCACACCTGGCCGTCGCCGTTGCCAGACGAAACGCCACTGGAGGCGGAGGAGCGGGACAACGGTACCCCGGCGTTCGACGTGAACATCACGGGAGGTCGAGGAGCCGACAGCGGCACGAGGCTCAACCCCGACCTACCTGCCGGCAGCGAGGCCGCGCAGGTCATGGTGAACCTTGGTGGGGAGTACGCCGGCGGGCGCGGCGGCAATGTCGAAGCGCACGGCAAATGGGGCCGGCACGGCGCTCCGGGGACCAAAGCCGGCACGGGCGGCACCAACACGTCTCACGGCGGCGCGGGTGGCGATGTCTACCTGCCCGAGTTCCCCGAGGAGGGCCCGGCCACGCCTCGGCCCGGTCACGGCGGCTCGGCCATTGCGATCGGCGGCCCTGGCGGCCTGCCGGGCAACGGCTGCACGGTGTCTCCGCAGCTGCCAGGCGGCGATGGCGGTGACGGCGGCGACTGCCACACGTTCGGCGGCGATGGCGGCTGGACGAAGGGTATCGATGGCGCCGCGCGCGATGGCCAGCCGCGCGGCACCGGTGGCCTCGCCCAGGCGCAAGCCGGTAGCGCTCGCTTTGGCGGCGATGGGACCACGGCAGGACAGGCGGGCAGCAGAGGCACGGCCACCGCGGTCGTCGGCACCGGCGTGGCGCCGGGCGACCAGGCGCCGGAAGCGGTGGTCGAGCCCGGCAACACCGCCTTGCCCGGGAACCTGTGCGCCGGCGCCACCCGACAACGCCTGTTCCGCACGCTCCGTGGTGGCTTCAACTACGTGCGGCCCTGGACCGTGCTCACCGAGACGCTGGCGAGCTCGCGCCAGGCCGGAACGGCATTGGGCGGTGCCACCCACCCGATCAGCGTCTTCCCAGGGCAAAGCATGGCGCTCAACACGGCTCGCACGATCCTCTGGATCTCCAGCGCGGGCAAGCTGCGACGCTACAACGACCCGCTCACCGGCGGCGACCGAGCGCCGCTCTGGGAGTTGGACCCGCCGGCCTTCGTGAGCTACTCGTCGCTGGCCTATGCCAATTCGCGCGACACGCTGTACGCCTCGGTCGGCGGCCATGTGGTGTACTGGCGTAGCGCGGCGGCCATGACCACCGCGCGCCAACCCGATGGCGACTGGGTCATCGACGGCACCTACTGCGACACGCTGTGCTACGACGACTCCAACGACCGCATCTTCGCGCTGGGCAACAACGACCTGGTGGTCGTCAACTCGCCGAGCACCAAGACGGGCACCATCGCGGCCACCAGTCGGCTGCTCCTCTCGGCGGTGACCAGTGCGTCGTTCGCGAGTGCCCGTGGCCTGGCCTGCGACTCCGGCGGCAGCCTCTACTTCGGGGTTGCCAACCATGGCTCCGGTGACGCGCTGACCCACGAGGTCAGAGCGGTGCCGCTGCCACCGTGGCCCGCCACGCCCACCGTGCGCGTCATCGGTGGACTCGACGGCCAGGTCGAAGGGCTACTGGCCCTCTCGCGCGACGACATCCTGATGGTGGGCACGCGCGGCAGCAACTACGTGTACCGGAACGCCAGTCAGCGTGATACCGGCAACAGCGCGCCGTCGGCGACCTCCACCGGCACGCCCATCGGCTGGGTCGGCTGGACCGAGATCCAGGACGTGCCAGCCACGCGTTGACACCGAGCAGCGGAAGGAATCCCGAGGGCCACGGGCAACTGTGGCCCTCGGAGACCGCTTGTGAAGCACCTGGCACTGCTGGCGCTGTGGCTTGGCACGATGACGGTCGCCTCGGGGCAGGACCTCATGCCGACTCGCATCGCACCGCCTGACCGCGACGCGCGCCTTGCGCCGCCGCGCGACCTCAACACCGTTGTGCCACCGCCGACCTACGGCAGCCGAGCCGCCTGGCAACATCGCCGCGCCGACCTGCGCGAGCAGATCCTGTGTGCGGCCGGCCTGTCGCCCATGCCGCCGCGACCGGCCATCGCCGCCCACGTCTCGGGCCGGCTGGAGCGCGAGGGCTACAGCGTCGAGAAGGTCTGGTTCGAGACCCGGCCCGGCCTGGTGCTCGGCGGCAACCTCTACCGCCCGCTGGACGGCGTCCAGGGCCGTCGGCCCGCCATTCTCACGCCGCACGGTCACGCGGCGCGGGGCCGGCTGGCGCACGACGAACTGTTCGATGCGCCCGGCCGCTGCATCAACTTGGCGCGTGCCGGGTTCGTCGTGTTCACCTACGACATGGTCGACTACAACGATACCGGCATGGGTCTGGGCCATCGCTCGTTCGGCATCGGCAGTCCCGTGCCGGCCCTCTACAGCATCTCCATGTTCGGGCTGCAGACCTGGAACAGCATCCGCGCGCTCGACTTCCTCGCGGCGCTGCCCGATGTCGACGCACAGCACATCGGTGTCACCGGCGAGAGCGGCGGCGGCACGCAGACCTTCGTCCTCTGCGCCATCGATGACCGGCCGGCCGCCGCGGCGCCGGTGAACATGGTGTCGCTGCACATGCAGGGCGGCTGCCTCTGCGAGAATGCGCCCGGCCTGCGCCTTGACACCAACAATGTGGAGATCGCCGCGCTCTTCGCGCCCAAGCCGCTGCTGCTCGTGGCGGCCACCGGCGACTGGACCAAGGACACGCCGCGGCTCGAGGGGCCCGGCGTGCGCGCCGCCTACGCCTTGTACGGCGCCGAGGACAAGGTCGACTGGGTGCAGTACACCGCGCCGCACAACTACAACAAGTCCAGCCGGCAGGCGGTCTACGCCTGGTTCGCTCACTGGCTGCAGGGCAAGCCGCGCGTGCGCGAGATTGCCGAGCAGCCGTTCACCGTCGACAGCGATGCCGACCTGCGCGTGTTCTCCGCCAAGCCGGCCGAGCAGTCGACCGAGGCGGAGCTGACGCGCAGTCTCACCGCGGAGCGGCAGCCCGACCTGAGCCAGCCAGCCAGACTGGAGCCAGCGCTGCGGCACAGCCTGGGCATCGAGCCCGTGGCGCCGTCGGCGGTCGTGGTGGGCGGCACGGGCGACGCGCCCATCCTGGGGCGGGCCGACCGCGGCGACCGGGTCCAGACCACCTGGCGGCCTGGCCACACGGGCGTCGTGCTGCTGGGTGACGACCCGGCCCTGGCGGCTGCCTTGGCGGCGGCGGGCCGCGGCGTGATGACGGTCAAGCCGTTCGCCTTCGACTCGCCGCGCGACCGGGTCAAGGAGTTCTACACGGGCTACAACCGCACCGACCTGGCCTGTCGCGTGCAAGATGCGCTGACCGCCGTCGCCGCGCTGCGCGCACGCGGGCTGGAGCGGGTGGAACTGGTCGGCAGTGGCCGCGCCGGCTTGACGGCGCTGCTGGCCGCGGCCTGGGCCGGCGCCGATGCCGTCGTGTGCGATGTGGACGACCTGGACACGGCGGACGACACCGCCTACACCACCGACCTGTGGCAGCCAGGGCTGCGCCTGGCGGGCGATCTGCGCACCGCGGCGCTCTTGGCCGCGGCCCACGGCCGCGTCACACTGCACAACAGCGCGCGTTTCCAGCCGGGAGTAGCCCGGCCGCCGTATGCGTTGGTGCCCCAGCGACTGGACGCGGACTCGATTGTCGCCAGGCTGAACGCCGTTCGGTGAAGAAGGCGGCGTGCGAATCTGTTGTAAACTGCGCGTCTGGAGAGCGGTCAATGCGGCAGATCGGGTGGTTGGTGGCGGTCCTTGCCGCCGCGCTATCACCCCTTGTCGCGCAGACAGAGCCGCCAACCGACGCGCCCATTCGCGCGGCGGACCAGCCGCTGGGCCCGGCACAGCCACCGCAGCCACCAGCCCCGAACCCGTCCGCGGCTGCCCAGACCACCCCGTTGGGCAGCGGCCAGCTGAGCGTGGCGGCCAAGCGCGTCGGCTACGACCAGCGCCGCGGCCTCCTCACCGCCAAAGGCGGGGTGCGCGCCGACTACCAGGACATGCATATCCGCAGCGGCGAGCTGCGCGCCGATCTGCGCGGCAAGACCGTCGAATTGCCGGGCGACTCGCAGTTGAGCACCGACGACGGCGTAACGCTCGACGCCACCGGCGTGAATGGCCAGTTCGAGGAGCGGCGCTACCATACCGGCCGCTTCCAGATGACCATCCCGCCCAAGGTGGCCGGGTATGGGCTGCAGGAGCCCATCACCATCAATGGCACCGGTTCCGACGTCCATCTCAGCACCTACTTCGGTGGGCAGGGCATCATCGCCACGAGTTGCCCGCCCAACGACCGCAAGTACTATCTCAAGGCGCATTCCATCGAACTGCGGCCTAATCGCAGCCTGACTCTGCGGCGCGCCAAGATCTTCCTGTTCGGTGTGCCCATCTTCGCCGTGGGCAAGCTGGTCATCCCGCTCAAGCCCTATCGCCGCCCCGACCACCTGCCCGAGTTCGGCCGCGACAGCGTCTACGGCTGGTATGCCAAGTACCGCTACGCCTACGACCTGGCCGAGCGCCAGGACGGCGACGTGATGGGCATGGTGACCGAGAAGCGCGGGCTGCTGTTTGGCGTGACCCACAACTTCGGCTATGGCAGCGGCACCTGGCTCGGCTCGGGCCGCGCCGAGGTGCTGTATGGCACGGGCCAGGGCGAGTTCACATTCCGCGGCAACATCAACCAGCGCTTCGGGCAGCAGCTGGCGCTGGTGGCCAACTACAACCTCAGCCGCAACTCGGGCTACTCGACCGCCAGCACGCAGAGCAACCTGACCGGCACGCTGACCCACCAGACCGATGTGACCACGACCACGATGAGCTACAACCAGTCGGGCACGCGGTCCGGCACGCTGAGCAGTTCCTACGGGCGGATCTCACTCAACCAGACCGTGCGGCTGGACCAGTTGTTCAACGCCGAACTGCTGGCCGACTACAACCGGCGCACCTATACCGGCCAGGCCACCGACGAGCAACTTGACACGCGCATGCGCTTCAGCGGCCAGTGGCGGCTGTTCGACTGGGAGCTACTCGACCAACGGCGCTTCGACCTGAGCGGCCAGCAAGGTACGGCCTCGGGCCAGACCACCGAGATCGTGCCGCAGGTGACGCTCAACACCGATTCCCGGCGGCTCCGGCCGCTAGGCTGGTGGGGCCTGCCCGACCTGCTGGACATGCGCTTCACCACCACCGTGGGCGAGTACCGAGAGCCGGTGACCGGCAGCACCTCGACCACCAAGACGCCGCAGGTGCTGCGCGTCAACTTCGATCTGAACGGCCAGCTGAGCGCCTGGCAGCTGGGCAGCCGCGCCATGTTCACCGCTGACGCGCGCTACAGCCAGAGCTTCTTCGATCAGCCCAACCCCGCGGCCAAGTACATCATCGCCTTCAACCCGGCCTTCTCGTACAAGCCGCTGCCCAACCAGCGCGTCGACATCCGCTATCGATTCCAGGAAGTGGCCGGCTACTCGCCGCTGCTGCGCTACGACTTCGCCCAGAAGATCAACGACATCGACCTCACCTGGAACTGGTTCGTGGCCGATCCCGTGCGGCCGCGGCTGGGCAAGATGGCGCTCACGCTCAACGGTGGCTACGACGTGCAGACCGGCCTCTATCGCGACCTGCGCCTGGGCATTCGGGCCAACCCCGTCGACGAGCTGATGATCGACCTCAACACCTCGTACAGTCTCGAGGGCCGCGGGTATGGCGACGCCGGCCTGCGCACCGTGCGCGGGCAGCTCATCTGGGATGGCGGCCGGCGCTGGCGGCAGGAGCTCGGCTTCACCTACGACCCGCGCAACGGCCTGTTCGGGCCCATCAACAGCCTGCTGCGCATCGAGCCCCTGCCCCGCGTCACGCTGCAGAATGCGCTGACCTGGGACGGCTACACCAAGCGCGTGACGTACAACGACATCCTGGTCAACTACGACATGGGCTGCGTGGGCCTCACCGGCTCCTACCGCCAGCAGTCGTCCGAGTTCCGGCTCGACCTCAACATCGCCGCCTTCCGCGCGCTGGGCAGCCTGTTCGGCACTGGCCGCTACGGCCAGACCTTCAGCACGAGCCCAGGCCTGCAGTACTAACGGCGGGGGGCCCCGGCCAGGCCGCTCGTGGCGACTCGGTCGGGGCCCCCCGGGCCGGCGCTACAGGTCGGCGTGATAGGACTGCAGCGACCGCACGTCCGACCGACCCGCCGCCGCTGCCGCAATGCCTTCGGCCGCCGCCAGGGCGGCAGCCAGCGTGGTGATGTAGGGCACGCGCCGGCGGATGGCCGTCTTGCGGATGTAGGAGTCATCGACCAGCCCGCGGCGACCGATGGGTGTGTTGATGACCAAGTGGATCTCGCCGTTGGTGATGCCGTCGGTGATGTTCGGCCGGCCCTCGTGCTCCTTGAGGATGGGCTCACTGCCCACGCCGTGTTGGGCCAGGTACTCCGCCGTGCCACGCGTGGCGCGGATGCGGAAGCCCAGGTCGGCGAAGCGCCGGCCGACCTCGGCCAGGCGGGCGTTCTTCTCGGCCGAGCTGATCAGCACGGTGCCGCTCAACGGCAAGGTGCCGCCGGCGCCTTCTTGCGCCTTGAAGAAGGCCAGTCCATACGAGTCGGCGAGGCCCAGCACCTCGCCGGTGGACCGCATCTCAGGTCCGAGCACCGGGTCGACCTCGGGGAACATGGAGAACGGGAACACCGCCTCCTTGACGCCGAAGTGCGGCACCGTACCGAGCTTGATGTCCAGGTCGGCCAGCTTCCGGCCGAGCATCAGCTCCGTGGCGATGCGCGCCATGGAGATGCCACAGACCTTGGAGACCAGCGGCACGGTGCGGCTGGCGCGCGGGTTGGCTTCCAGCACATAGACCACGTCGCCCGCGATGGCGTACTGCACATTGAGCAAGCCGATGACGCCCAGATCCAGGGCGATGCGGCGCGTGTAGTCACGGATGGTGGCCAGGTGCTGCTCGGCGATGCTGACCGGCGGGATGACGCACGCCGAGTCGCCCGAGTGGACCCCGGCCAGCTCGATGTGCTCCATGACCGCGGGCACCAGCGCGTCGGTGCCGTCACACAGCGCGTCGGCCTCGGCCTCGACCGCGTCGTCGAGGAAGCGGTCGATGAGGATCGGCCGGTCGGGCGTGACATCCACGGCCGCGGCCACGTACTCACGCAGCATCTCTTCGTCGAGCACGACCTCCATGCCGCGGCCGCCCAGCACGAACGACGGTCGAACCATCAGCGGGTAGCCGATGCGCGCCGCCACGGTCAGCGCCTCGGGCAGCGAGCTGGCCATGCCGGACTCCGGCATGGGGATGCCCAACGCCGCCATGCGCCCGCGGAACAGGTCACGGTCCTCGGCCAGGGCAATGGTTGCCGGCGAGGTGCCGAGCACCTTCACGCCCGCCTCGGCGAGCTCCTGCGCGATGTTGAGCGGCGTCTGGCCGCCGAACTGCACGATCACGCCGCTGGGCCTCTCCTTGTCGTGGATGCTCAGCACGTCCTCGACCGTGAGCGGCTCGAAGTACAGCTTGTCCGACGTGTCATAGTCGGTGGACACCGTCTCCGGGTTGCAGTTGACCATGATGGTCTCGAGCCCGGCATCGCGTAGCGCGAAGGCGGCATGGACGCAGCAGTAGTCGAACTCGATGCCCTGCCCGATGCGATTCGGGCCACCGCCCAGGATCAGCACCTTCTCGTTGTCGCTCACCGCCACGGCGTCCGGCTGGTTGTAGGTCGAGTAGTAGTAGGCCGCGTCCTCGACGCCGCTCACGGGCACCGGCTGCCAGGCTTCGACCACACCCAGCGCGATGCGCCGATCGCGCAGTGTCTTCTCGGGCACATCGAGTATCTTGGCCAGGTAGCGGTCGGCGAACCCGTCGCGTTTGGCCGCGATCAGCAGGTCGTCGGGCAGCTCACCACCCCGGTGCCGCAGCAGCTTCTCTTCCAGGTTGACCAGTTCGAGCATCTGCTCCAGGAACCACGGCTTGATGAACGTGAGCGCATACAACTCGTCGATGTCCGCGCCCTTGCGCAACGCCTCATAGAGAATGAACTGCCGCTCGGACGTGGGCTGACGCAGCAGGCTCATCAGCTCGTCGAGCGACTTCTCGTGGAAGTCCTTGGCGAAGCCCAGGCCGTAGCGCCCGTTCTCCAGCGAGCGAATGGCCTTCTGCATGGCCTCCTTGTAGTTGGCGCCGATGCTCATCACCTCGCCCACGGCGCGCATCTGCGTGCCCAGCACGTCGTGGCTGCCGCGGAACTTCTCAAACGCCCATCGCGCGAACTTGATGACCACGTAGTTGCCCGACGGCGTGTACTTCTCCAGCGTGCCGTCACGCCAGTAGGGGATCTCGTCCAGCGTCAGCCCCGCCGCCAACTGCGAGGAGACGCGAGCGATCGGGAATCCCGTGGCCTTGGAGGCCAGCGCCGACGACCGCGACGTGCGCGGGTTGATCTCGATGACCACCACCTCGCCCGTTTGTGGGTTGTGCGCGAACTGCACGTTGGTGCCGCCAATGACTTCGATGGCCTCGACGATGTCGTACGACCAGCGCTGCAGTTTGGCCTGCAGTGCCGGATCAATGGTCAGCATCGGCGCCGAGCAGTAGCTGTCGCCCGTGTGCACGCCCATGGCGTCGACATTCTCGATGAAGCAGACCGTGATGAGCTGGTTCTTGGCGTCGCGCACCACCTCCAGCTCCAGCTCCTCCCAGCCGAGCACCGACTGCTCGATGAGGACCTGGCCCACGATGGAGGCAGCCAGACCACGCGCGGTGACCGTGCGCAGTTCGTCCAGGTTGTAGACCAGCCCGCCACCAGTGCCGCCCATGGTGTAGGCCGGCCGCACCACGACCGGGAAGCCCAGGTCGGCCGCGATGGCCTCGGCCTCCTCGATGGTGTAGGCCGGCGCGCTCTTGGGGATGGGGATGTTGAGCTTGTTCATCGTCTCCTTGAAGGCGATGCGGTCCTCACCCCGTTCGATGGCATCGGCCTGCACACCGATGATGCGCACGCCGTACTGGGCCAGAACACCGTTGCGACTGAGCTCCGCCGCCGCGTTGAGCCCGGTCTGCCCACCAAGATTGGGCAACAGCGCGTCGGGCCGCTCACGCTCGATGATCTCGGTCAGCCGGGCCAGGTTCAGCGGCTCGATGTAGGTCACATCGGCCATGCCAGGGTCGGTCATGATCGTCGCCGGGTTGGAGTTGACCAGCACAATCTCGTAGCCCAGCGCACGCAAGGCCTTGCAGGCCTGCGTGCCAGAGTAGTCGAACTCGCAGGCCTGCCCGATCACGATCGGGCCCGAACCGATGATCATCACCTTCCGAATGTCGTCGCGCCTAGGCATGGTCGCCCCTTCCCTCGCAGAAATGCTGTCGCAACACGCACTTTACCATTCCGCAATCAGCAAGTCGAGGACCGATAACCAAGCAGGAGTCGACTCCCGCATCGCGTAGCCACCGGCGACTGGGAGCGAGCAATGCCGTTAGCGTGGACCAAGGTGCTCATCTCCGACGAGCGCTACGAATCGGCCGGTGTCTTCGACGTCGACAACGATGGCGTGCTGGACATCGTCTCGGGTGGCTACTGGTACCAGGGGCCGGACTTCAAGCGATACCACAAGATCGCCGACCTGCCCTCATTCGGCGACTACTACGACGATTTCTCCACCATCCCGCTGGACGTGGATGGCGACGGCTACACCGACTTCATCACCGGCGGCTGGTGGGGCAACACGCTGCGCTGGCGGCACAATCCCGGCCCGGCCGGCGGCCAATGGACGGAGCATGTCATCGCCGAGACGGGCAACATCGAGTCGACGCGCGCCTGGGATGTTGACGGCGACGGCGAGCTGGAGATCGTGCCCAACACGCCCGGCGCGCCACTGGTGGTCTACAAGCTCGTCGAGCCCGGCCAGTTTGCCTCATACCGCATCTGGGACAAGCCCCAAGGCCACGGCCTGGGCTGCGGCGACCTCACCGGCAACGGCCGCATGGACTTCGTGCTGGCCGGCGGCTGGCTCGAAGCGCCCAACGACCCATGGCACGGCGAGTGGACCTTCCATCCCGACTTCGACCTGGGCGGCGCCAGCGTGCCGATTCTGGTGGCCGACGTGAACGGTGACGGCCTGGCCGACATCATTGTCGGGCAAGGCCACGGCTACGGGCTGGACTGGCTGGAGCAGCGCCTCGACGGCGATGGCCGGCGCACCTGGATCCGCCATGCCATCGACCCCTACAACAGCCAGTACCACGATATGCGCTGGGCCGACATCGACGG
Source organism: Armatimonadota bacterium (assembly GCA_016235455.1). Lineage (GTDB taxonomy): Bacteria > Armatimonadota > UBA10988 > UBA10988 > UBA10988 > UBA10988. The sequence continues at coordinate 17,813 of JACRKZ010000037.1, forward strand.
CGACGGCCAGTGCGAACTCGTCACCGGCAAGCGCTACCGAGCGCATCCGCGCATGGATCCCGGCGACTTCGACGACGTGGGCATCTACTACTTCAAATGGACCGGCGAAAGCTTCATCAAGCAGGTCATCGACTACGGGCCCGTGCGCCAGGCCACCGGCTGCGGCATCTACTTCGACCTGGCCGACCTGCGCGGCACCGGCCGGCTGGACGTCATCGCGCCGGGCAAGGACGGGCTGTACGTGTTCTTCAACGAGGGGCAGTTCCCGCAGCCTTAGCGGCGGGGCGCGATGAGGCCCATCTGGCGTCCCGTGGCCGCGCCGTCGCGGCGATGCGAGTAGAACAGCTCGGGCTCGGCGCAGGTGCAGTGTTGGCTGACGTCGACGCGCACCACGCCGAGCCCGTACAATTCGCGCACGGCCGCCGCGCGCAGGTCGAGGCGGGCGTGGCCTGGCCGCGTCGGCTGAGCCAGGTCGGCGTCAAAGCGGCTCAGCACCTCGGTGCTGACCTCGTAGTGTGCCGCGCTGATGCACGGCCCGATCGCGGCCACCAGGCGCTCTGGCGCCACCTGGGCGCGCTGACACAGGCCTCGCACCGCCACCGTGAGGATGCCGTCGGCCTGGCCACGCCATCCGGCATGGACCGCGGCCACCCAGCGACCATCGTCGCTGGCCAGCAGGACTGGCTGGCAGTCCGCCACGCGCACGCCGGCCAACTGGCCGGGGTCAGCGCCATACAAGCCGTCAGCCGCCACCGCCGTGGCCTCGTCGCAGTCCCCCGGACTGGCTGAGGCCACATCGGTTACGTCGTGGCCATGCACCTGCGCGGCCATGCGTAGCGCGGCCAGGTCGAAGCCCAGCGCGCTGCAGACCAGAGCGCGGTTGCGGCCGACCGCGGCGCGGTCGTCGCCGGTGACACTGCCCAGGTTCAGCCCGGCGTAGACGCCGGCACTCACCCCGCCGGGCCGTGTGGTGAAAGCATGGGGTACGCCGAGGTCGAGCAGGCGTGGCGAACAGAGCAGCAGCAACCCGCCGGCCGGCGTGGCAACGAGGGCCATGTCAGTCCCGGCGCTCCAACTCCTGGGCGGTGTGTAGGAAGTCGCCAACGCTCTCGAACCCGCGGTTGACCGAGGCGAAGCGCAGGTAGGCCACCTCATCGAGCTCGCGCAGGTGGTCCAGCACCAACTCGCTGAGCACGTCCACCGGCACCAGGCGGCGCGCATTGCGGCGCAGCTCGGCCTCGATGTCGGCCACCACGCGGTCGATGCGCTCGGGCGAGATGGGCCGCTTGGTGCAGGCGCGCACCACGCCGCGACGGATCTTGTCACCGTCGAAGGCCTGCCGCCGCCCGTCCTTCTTCACCACCACCAGGATGCGCTGCTCGATGCGCTCGTAGGTGGTGAAGCGCGTACGGCACTCGGCACCGGTGCACTCACGCCGACGCCGAACCGACTCGCCATCTTCGGCGGTTCGGGAGTCGAGCACACGCGATTCAGCTCCGCACACGGGGCAGATCATGGTACAGCCGTTCGTCCAGGCGACTTCAAGGTCATCATTGTACCCGGTCGCGCGCTACGCTCACAGCCCCAAATGCGGAAACGGTTCCGTGAGCAGCTCAGCTCAGGTCGATGACCTGGCCGCTGGCCGCGCGCGCGCGCTGGGCCAGTTCGGCGTTGCGCTGCCCCAGGATGATCACCTCGCCATGCGCCACGACGGCATCCAGATCGTCACTCAGCAGCGCGCTCAGGTGCGGCAGCCGCTGGTCCACATAGGCTCGGTTGGCACCTACCAGCCGCGTCAGCGACACGTTCTCGTCGTAGATGCGCAGCTCGCAGCCCTTGCCCAGCAGCGCCTCCGCCAGAGTCACCAGCGGGCTCTCGCGCAGGTCGTCGGTACCTGACTTGAAGGCCAGGCCGAGCATCGCCACACGCCGGCAACCCGTGGCCAGCACGGCTTCCACGGCGCGTTCGACGATGACGCGATTGCTGGGCAGCACCGATGACAGCAGCGGCGTCTCAACATCCAGCTCGCGTGCGCGGTAGGTCAGCGCGCGCAGGTCCTTGGGCAGACAGGACCCGCCGAACGCGAAGCCCGGCATGAGGTAGCGCGCGGAGATGTTGAGCTTCTCGTCACGGGCGAACAGCCTCATCACCTCGCCGCCGTCCACGCCCAGCGCCGCGGCCACGGAGCCCACCTCGTTGGCGAATGCCACCTTCACCGCGTGCCACGAGTTGCTCACGTATTTGAGCAGTTCAGCGTTCTCCAGCGCGCAGTGCACCACATCACCCGATACGCTGCCGTAGAGCGGCGCGACGGCTTTGGCCGTCGCCTCGTCGTCGGCACCGAGGATGGTGAACGGCGGGTCGTCGAAGTCGCGGATGGAACTGCCCTCGCGCAGGAACTCGGGGTTGAAGCAGACGGGTACCGCCCACCCCGCCTCGCGCGCCAGCGACGGCGCCAGCAGGCCGCGCGTGGTGCCCGGCAGCACGGTGCTGCGCAACACGACCACATGGCCCGCGCCGGCCTTGCCGGCCAGCGCACGGCCCAGGTCGGCGGCAACGCGTTCCACGGCCGTCAGGTCGAGGCTGCCGTTGGCGCGACTGGGCGTGCCGACGCTGATCAGCGATATCTCGCTGTCGGCCACGGCGGCGGCGGCATCGGTGGTGGCCGTCAGTCGGCCCGACCCGACACCGGCGACGATGAGGGCGTCGAGCCCTTCCTCGATAACCGGCGCGCGGCCAGCGCGGATCTGCGCCACCTTGTCGGCGTTGGCGTCGACGCCGATGACCTGATGACCATCGCGCGCCAGACACGCCGAGGCCACCGCACCCACGTAGCCCAGGCCAAAGACGCTCACCCGCATGACGCCACCGCCTTGTCACAGGCCTCGATGAACACTTGCGCCGCCTTGTCCCACGAGTAGTCGGCAATCATCTTGGCGCGTCCGGCCGCGCCCAGCCGGGCTCGCAAGCCGTCGTCGCTCAGCAGCCGCACCACGGCCGCGGCGAAGGTCTCGGCATCATCGGCCAGCAGCAAGTCGCCGTCGTGCTCCACGGGCAAGCCTTCGGCGCCCAGTGTGGTGCTCACGATGCCGCAGCCCATGGCCATGGCCTCGAAGATCTTGATGCGCGTGCCGCCGCCGATGCGCAGCGGCACAACTACTGCCTCGGCCTCGCGCACATACGGCTTGACGTCGGCCACGCTGCCAGTGACCACCGCACCTTGGGCGTCGGATTGCGGCCGACGATGCTCAGCGTGACCTCGGGTCGGCTGGCTCGAATGCGTGGTAGCACCTCGCCCACGAACCAGGCCATACCATCTTCGTTGGGCAGCCAATCCATGGAGCCGGTGAAGACCAGCCGGCCCGGGATGGGCGGCTCCGTGGCCGGAACGAAGGCATCGGTGTCGACGCCCAGCGGCACGGCGGTGGTGTGCGTCACGCCGTACTCACTCGCCATCAGGGCGTTGTCGGCCTCGGAGACGGTGACGACATGGTCGAACCGCTTCATGGCCGAGCCCTCATAGGCCTTGAGTTTGCGCCATTGCGAGCCCCAGAAGGCACGAGCCAGCGGATTGGCCGCCTTCTCGTAGTGCCGCTGGCCGATCTGTGCCTCGACATTGTGCTGAAACAGCACCTTGGGCCGGAACGGTAGATCGAGCACGTTGAGGCTGGGCTGGAGGAAATCGCAGACGACGACATCGGGGCGCAACTGCTCGACCAGTTCGGCCACGCGCCGGGCCAGCGCCGGATGGTGGTAGCGGGCCACCATGTAGGGGTATGGCTGGACCTGATTGCGCAGCAGGTCCAGCCAGAATCGCGGAGAGCGTTTGGTCACCTCGCGCCAGGGCACCAGGTCGAGCCGGCGACAGACGCGGCCCATCTGGTTGACCTGCTCGTCGGTGTCCGTGGGCCGCGCCAAGCCCACGACAGTGACGTCATGCTCCCGAGCCACGCGCTCGAACATCGACGAACTGCGTATCTTCCCGCCTGTGTCGGCCGGGTAGAGCAGTTGGTTGAGTACGAGCAGCAGCTTCATCGGCCCGCCCACTGACTAGGGGGTGAAGTCCACCTCGGGCGTTACGCGTTTGGTGAACGCGGCCAGCAGCCGAGCGCAGCAGTCCAGGTCCTCCAGGCTGACCACTTCCACCGGCGAGTGCATGTAGCGGTTGGGGATGCTAATGAGCCCCGTGGCCACGCCGCCGCGGCTGAGCTGGATGGCGTTGGCGTCGGTGCCGGTGCCACGCGGGGCCGCCTGGATCTGGTACGGAATGCCCTCGGCCTCGGCCGCCGCGACCATGAGGTCGAAGACCACCGGGTTGATGTTCGGTCCGCGAGTGATCACCGCACCGCTGCCGCACTTGATCTCGCCGGTCTGCGCCGCGTTCATGTCGGGATGGTCCGTGGCCCAGGTCACATCGGCCGCCACCGCCACCGTCGGGTTGACGTTGTAGGCGCTGGTGATCGCACCGCGCAGGCCTATCTCCTCCTGCACCGTGGACACCGAGTAGACGCCGCAACGCACGTTGCCCGCATCCTCGGCCAGCAGGCGCAGGGCCTCCATGCACACGTAGACGCCCACCTTGTCATCCATGGCCGGCGCGGCCAGCAGACCGCCGCCCAGCTCGATGATGTCCAGTCTCCAACTGATCGGGTCGCCGATGCGTACCTTGGCCTTCACGTCCTCGGCGCCATAGCCGGTGTCGATCCACATCTGGTACAACTCGGGGATCTTCTTGCGGTCGTCGGCCGAGAGCAGATGCGTCGGTTTGCGCGCCACAACGCCGGGGATGGGGCCGTCCTTGGTGTAGACCACCACCGACTGGCCCAGCACGATCTGGTTGTCGTGGCCGCCGACGCCCGAGAAGCGCAGCAGGCCGCTGTCCTCGATGTGCTGCACCATGAAGCCGATTTGGTCACAGTGCCCGGCGAACTGCACGCGCGGGGTCAGGTCGCCGTGCAGCACGGCGGTCACGTTGCCGTGCAGGTCGGTCTCGATGCGCTCGGCGAACGCACCAGCGTACTCCCTGACCACGGCCTGCACCGGCTGCTCGAAGCCCGACACGCTCGGCGCGCCCAACAGGGCGTTGAGGAAAGCTCGCGAACCGTCTCGCATCGTTCTGTGTCTCCTGCCTTACAAAGCCAAGAGGGTTGCCCGGCCGGCCGGCCGGACAACCCCGTTGGTAAGCCGCGAGCCGCCCTAGTTGGTCGGCACCACGATCAGGCCCGGCGGGTCGACGAACACGCGCCGCGCCTCGGTCTGGTTGAGGATGCGGTTCTGGTCGTCGACGGCCACCACGCGCCAGTACAGCGTCTGCATATCGGCCGTGCCGTTGTCGGTCCAGACGAAGCCGGTAGGCGCGTCGGAGCCGAGCGTGACGGTGGTCGACGGCAGGTCGCTCTGGGCGATCAGCTTGTTGCCGCCTTCGAGCAGGTTGTGCAGCGCCGAGTCGTAGCCGATCTCGAACACGTACCGCACCGCCGACGGCACCTTGATCCAGCCGAACTCGATGACCGACGTCCAGGCCTGCCCGGCGTTGGTGACCAGGCCGCTGAACGACTGGTTGTTCTGCGGGGTGATGACCTGCACCACACCCACACCGGCCACGCCGTCCGCGGTCACCGACGGCACGCTTTGCACGTTGGCCGCCGAAATGGCGACCAAGCGGTAGAAGTAGCGCGTGCCCAGCGTCACGTTGACGTCCGGGTAGATCAGTTGCGCCGCGCTCGCCGGCGTCGTCACCGTGGGACCGGTGACGATGGCGATCTCGGTGAACTGACCCTCGGCCGTGTTCGCGCGCCGCTGGATGCTGTAGCGCTGAGCCGTCACCACGCCGGCCTGGCCCAGACCCGGGTCCGGGTTCCAGCGCAGTACGACGCGGTCCGTCTCGCCGGTCACGGTCAGACCGGTCGGGATGCTCGGCGCCACGCCGCTGGCGACGATGTCGATGGTCACGGTGGCAGCATCGACGCCCGGCCGATACGAAGCCGTACCGGTGTAGCGCGTGCCGTTGATGTCGTTGAACGTCGCGCCCAGCGTGTAGGCCGAGCCGTCGCTCTTCGGCACCATGATCACCTGCGCCGGCGTCAGGTCGCTCTGCTCCACCCCATCGATGGACAACTTGGCGCCGTTGAACGGCGTGCCGCCTTGGGTGGTGAGCACGGTTGTAGCGTAGCGTGCCACGGTGCCCTGGGTGAAGCTCGACGTCTGGCCGAAGCGCAGCGCCTGCAGGTTGGTGTCATAGACACCGACGCGCAGGTAGTAGGTCGTGCCCGACGTCAACGCCGGCAACGCCACCGGGTAGATCATGTCGGTCGAGGTCGACGTGGTCTGCGCCAGGTTCTGGGTGAAGTTGGCGTCGGTCGCCACCTGCACCGTGTACTCGGTCGCACCGCTCACGCCGCGCCAGGTCAGCTGCGGCCGGTCGGCGTCGATGGTCGAGCCGTTCGGCGGCTGAACCACCTGCAGTTCCTGCGGCGGCGAGGTGCTGGGCGTCGCCGTCACGGCGTCGCTCAAGGCACTGGTCAGTCCGCCGCGCGCCACGCTGTTGACCAGGGTGGTCATCTGCACCGCGCGGATGCGGTAGTAGACCGACACACCATTGGTGATGCCCGTGTCGACCACGCTGACGTCGCCAGGCCCAGCCGAGAGCTTCTGGCTGGCGGGCGAGCCGTCATCGGTGACCAGGTTGGAGGTCACGTCGACGAAGTTGCCGTTGGCCGAGGTGGCGCGGAAGACCTGGTAGCCGGCCAGGTCGGACTCAGTGTTGGCGGTCCAGGTCAGGGTGACCTGCCCGTTGCCGGGCGTGGCGGCCAGGTTGGTCGGCACCGCCGGCGGCCGGGTGGCCAACGGGGTGACCCGCACGTAGCTGGTCGACTGCGCCTGCACCAGCGGCGTGATCTGCCCGCGGCCGTCCTCACTGAGCACCACATACTGGTACTCAGTACCGTTGCTCACGCCCGAGTCGCTGAAGCTGAGCACCGTCGGCCCCACTTTGGTCAGCTCGGAGAAGCCGGCCAGCGAGGCGTCGGTCTGCCGCGTCAAGCCTAGGTCGCGCGAGGAGCGAGCCGTGCGCGGCACGCGGCGACCCTCGGAGCGCAACCAGGCGCTGCTACCGCCGCTGGGCTGCGAGAGCCGGCCCGGCGTGACGCTGTTGGCGGCGCGCGGGGTCAGCAGGCGGCGCATCACATGGTAGTACGCCGCGCCCGTGACCGGCGTCCACTGCACTTCCACATTGGCGTTGCCGGCCAGCGCCGTCACGGTGTCCGGCGAGCGCAGCACGCCACCGGTGTTGCCGCCGCTGCCCGCCTGGTTGACGAGCAAGGTGTAGGTGGCCGAGGGGTAGCTCTTCTGCCCCGATACCGCCACCACGCGCCAGTAGTATGTGCCGCCACTGAGGAAGGCGGAGGTCGTATCGGGCGTGTAGGTGTAGGTGCTCTTGGGCGCGTTGGCATCGCCCGAGGTCGTCGAACTCGTCGACGACGCCTGGGTGCTGCCGGCTACGGTCTTGATGATCTGCACGTTCTGGAACTGCGGATCGCTGGCCACTTGCAGCATGTGCTGGTCGGTGTAGATGGTCGTCGTCGAGACGAAGGAGAAGGGCGTGGTCAGCTTGCTCGAGCTGTCGACGGTCACGGTCGCGTTGTTGACCGGCGCCACCAGCTTGGGTGTGCGCGCGTCGGCGCGAATATCTTTGCTGTTGCTCAGCAGGAACCAGCCGGCGGCTACGGCGGCGACACCCGCCAGCACGCCGATGACGGTCGTGCCGAGCCCGGAATCGTGGCCCTTGACCTTGGGCGGAATGGGCTGGCCCGTACCGGGATCGTAGTCGGCGCGCCCGGTGCCCGGTGTCATCGTGGCTTCGCGGTAGACGATCACGACATCGTTGACGCCCGGCGTCGTGTCCGGCCGGTCGCGCTCGACGATCTCGCACAGGGCCTCGGCCATGCTGACCGTCTTGACCTTGAGCGTGGCGATCTTGAGGCCATTGCGCAGCACGCTGAGCAGCGTGCCGGGCCGCAGATAGTCGCGCTGGTCCACCTGCACGCGCAGCGTGCTGAAGTCGACCGTGGACAGAACCCGCCCGCGCAACGACAGCTGGGTGGCGACGTCCTTGGCAATCTGAAGCGCGTTCTGTTCGAGCGCGTCATCGATGAGTAGCGGCTCGCTGTTGGCGCGGTCGAGGTTGAGCGCGGTGATCTCGGTCTCGCAGACGAACGCCTCGGCGGCGCGACCAAACACCTTGGTGCTGGTGCGCACGACAGCCATCTTCTGCGCCACGTCGGCCTCGACGCTGTCGATGGCGGCCATCACCATGTAGTCCGCACCGAGCGCCTGGGCGATCTTGAGCAGCCCGCCATCGCGCGCATCGGCCCGCAACGGCAGGCGTGCGCCGACGGTGGTGACCGCCTTGTCCACCGCATCCTGGCCCAGGACCCGGAAGCGCTTGGAGGCCGTGAAGCGCTCATTGAGCGCGGCGGCCGCCCGACTGCCCAGGTTCTGGATGCTGGAGCCGCTCTGGTTGGTCACCTGCAGCACGGCCAGCGTCGGTCCGCTCGCCACGTCGGCGGCCGGCGCCGCCTTGGGCGCTGACGGCTGCGCGGCTGCGGGCGCCGCGATCAGCGTGCACCACAGTGCCGCCGTGACCATCCACGCCACGGATCGCACCCACGGAGCGTGTCGAAACGTCCTCATGCTCGGCCTCTACTTTCCTCAGTTCGCTACCCGAGCGCAGTATAGCACCACGCTACGGGGTCGCGCCACCGCGTGGGCAGCCCGTCGGCCTGCCCACCGCCCTGCGCGGATCGCGCGCCGTCGCAACCGCGACATGACGCGCCTACCCCAGTTGTCGGACAATCAGCGAGGCGTCGGGTTCTCGGCTGTGCGTCGATACACGCTGACCCCGCCTCGCCCGGAAAACCATACCGCCGTGCGCGTGGGCACAATCTCCCGCACGCCCGGCACCAGACCCGTGCGCCGCGGATAGACGCGCCACACGGGTTCTGCCTCCCGCAGCTCCAGCCGCGCGATATGCCGGCTGGACGCCATCCATACATAGTACGGTTCAAACGGATCCGTGGCTAGTGCCGTGCACGGCTCGTCCTGCAACTCTTCCGGCCAGCGCAACGTGTCCCAGGTCGCCGAGCGCCGGTCGAACCGGCACAACGCCGCATCGGCGGCCACCCACACGGCCGTGGGTCCGACGCTGACCCGGCGCGGCTCGCCCAGATCCCGCACGTTGTCAGTATTCCACACAGACAGCGAGCTGTCCTGCTTGCGGAATTGGCAGACCGAGTCCAGGGTCACGAACCAGGCGCACTCCACGTCGACGGCCAGGTCGCGGATCAGGCGGCCCTCACGCTCGGCCTTGGTGGCATCGCGCGGCAGCAGCCAGTCGCCGCCCATGGCCTGCATGTGGTTGCTCTGCCGATCATGGCGCACGGCGCCGTGGGCCGTCACGATCCACATGTCGCCGTTGGTGGTGTCCGGCACCAGTCGCGGCCAGGTGCGCTCGTCCAGGCTGGCGTCGTCGGCGATCTGCACCGCCCAGCGTACATCCAACTGCGGCGACGTATGCACCACGCGCTTGGGCCCGACGAACCACACGCCCCGTTCGGTGGCGGCCACGCCCGTCCAATCGTCACCGCGGAGCTGCTCGTTGTCCTGAGCGAAGGCCGTGCTCCAGACATCCTCGCGCGTGTCGTACATGGCCAGACCATCGGCCCCGGCCAGATACACATAGCGATCGCGCACGGCCAGGTCGCGGATGTGGGTCGGCTTGCCATCGCGCGGCGCGAGGCGGTCCCAGCGCTCGGTAGCCAGGTTGTAGCGCGCCAGGCCGGCCTCGCGGAAACCGACGTAGCCAGCCTCCTGACCCGCCGCCAGGGCCGTCACATCGCCGCTGGGCAAGGCTTCGCGCGGCTGATAGACCTGCCACGTATCATTGAGCGCGCGGTACTCCTGCACGCCGTCGTGCGCGGTGGCGGCCCACAGCGAGCCACCTGCCGAGGTCAGCCCGGTCACCGTCCACGGCCCGCGCCGGAAGAACGTCCATTTGCCGCCGCCCTCGGTCTCGGCGCGCAGCAGCCCGGAGTCGCCGGCCACCCACAGGCTGCCGTCAGCGGTGAGCAGCAGACGGTCGACGCGCGTCATGCCGTACTGTCGACCCAGGCTGGGATAGGTGGCCAACTGGCCGCTGGCCCGATCGATGCGGGCCAGGCCGTTGCCGCCGCCCGCCAGCCACACATGCCTGGCCGACAGCGCCACGTCGGAGACGGCGTCAACCAGAACCTCGGAGCGTTCGGTCGCCGACTGGATCGGCCCCCAGGACTCCGTCTGGCGATCGAACTTGGCGAGGCCCCGCTCCGTACCGGCCCACACCGCTTGCGAGTCGGCGGCCAGGCACAGGACGCGGGCGCTGGGCAGGCCATCCGCCTCGGACCACGAGCGCCACTCCTGGCGCATGGGACTGAAGCGGGCCACGCCGCCGCCCAGCGTGGCGGCCCACACGTCGGTGCCATCCCAGATCAGCCGGGTCGGGTCGTAGGCGGGGAACTTGGCCGCCTGGCCGTAATGGGTCCAGGTGGCGGTCTCGAGGTCGTAGCGGCCCACGGTGCCGCCGGCGGCGCCGGCCCACAGGCACTTGCTGCCGAAGGCGGCGGCGGTGATGATGGGCCCGGGCAGGTCGTCCTCAATGGTCAGTTCGGTGATCTTGACGCCGTCACCGTTGGGCGAGTACGTGCGCAGCCCGGCCCCGGTGCCGATCCAGGCCTCGTCGCCCTGGCCGACCGCCGCGTAGCAGTCGCCGCCGTAGTAGAAGCTCTGCCACGGCCGGCTTACCGCGCCGGCGCCGGTGCTCGCGACGATCGCCGCCGCCATCGCCGCCGCCGCCAGACGCCCCCATCGCCCGCCTGCCAACCGCATTCCTTACCACCCGCTCGGTCTGTTCAAGGCCGGCCGCCCGCCTCTATAACCGGACCGGGGCTGACCGCTCCTCGCGCCGTTGCGATGCGGTGCGAGCGCGACCAACCCCGGTGCCTGCGATCTGTTCGCGCCGCCCCTAGTCGTTGGAGCGGATGAGGATGTTGCCCGAGTCGGGATCCATGTCGATGGTCACGTCGAACGCCTCGCTGATGAAGCGGGCCGGCACCATGGTGCGGTCGCCTTCCAGGTAAGCTGCCAGGTCCATCAGGATCCGCTCGTTGCCCAGGCGCGCCTCGCGGCTGCCCACCGTGATGGTCAGGATGCCGCGCTTGCCGGTATTGGCCGAGACCGTCTGGCTCGGGCCAATCCAGCTCACCGAACCGCCCATGCCCTCGACCACGAAGCGCAGGGGCGCCGTGGCCACACCGTGGTGGTGCTGCAGCGGAGCAACATCGGTGTGCACCGTGACACCGTTGATGCTCAGGTCGCCGCGCGGAACCACCAGGCGCTGGCCGATGGCCAGCGGGCTCTTGGGGCTCAAACGGTTGAGGCGGCGCAAGTCTTCGACGCTGACGCCGAATTTGCGCGAGATGGCCGCCAGCGTATCGCCCTTGGCCACCAGATGCATCTTGGCCATGGCCGGGCCCACCTGGGGCCGGCTGACCACGCGCTCGACACGGGTACCCGACGGCAGCGCCACGTGCGGCGTCTGCTCGCCGGCGCCCAGCCCTTCGGCCGGAGGCGCCAGGCGGGTCGGCACCACACTGCGGCTGACGCCGCTGGAAGTGGCGGCCAGCGTGCGGCCGGTGCGCGCGACGGTGCTCGGCACCCGCGGCACGGACACGCCCACGGTGGGCGCGACCGGTCCGAGCGCCGGTCCGAGGTGCGGCGCCACCGCCACCGCGGCGGAGCCCTGCGAGTCGGTGGTGCGCGACGGCTCGATGCGCCCGTCACCCAGCGGCAGGCCGGGGCGCGAGACCGTCGCGTTCAGCGAGAAGCCTTCGGGCATGTACAGCACGCTGTCCACGGGGGCCAGGGCCGGAGCCGCACCCAGGCCAACGCGAGCGGCAGGCAACGTCACGCTTGGCGCGGCCGGCTGCGGACCAACGTAGGTCGGCCGACCCACGCCCACCGCGGCGGCCGGGACCGGCACCGCGCCAGCCGTGCCCATGACGTGCAGGTCGGCACCGGGCATGGCCAGCGGGCCACCGCTCTGGACGCTGCCCGCGATCTGCGCCGTCGGGTTACCGAGAGCCGCTGCGCCTTCGACGCGCGGCGTACCCGCGGTCTCGACCGTGCCGGGCGCGCCCGTCACCAGCGCCGCCTCGGGCACCGTCTTGACCACCGGCGCCAGAGGCCGAGTGATGGTCGGAGCGGTCGGCGCCTTGGTGTAGGCGGGATCGAACCTGGCCTCGAACGGGCCAATCTCCTCGCGGGACTGGTCGGGCCGGATGACCGAAGCGCGGACGATGATCGGGGCGCCCACCATGGCGGCGGTCGGCCGGAGAACGTCCTGGTACGGCGGACGGTTCATCATGGCCTTCATCTTGTCGTTGACGTAGATGATCACCCACTGCGCGCCGACGGTCGGGTCGGGCACCACACGGATCAGCGCGTCGCCGGTGATGATACCGGTCGGCGCGCCACCCTTGTCGAGCACGTCCAGCCGGCTACCGACCGCGGGCGCAGGGCCGGCGGCGTTGCGCACGAAGACGAAGGTCTGGTAGCTGCGCGTGCGGCCCTCGCGGTCGGACACCACGGCCTCGATGATGTGTCGGCCGTCGGCCACGTCGCGCGTGTCCCAGGTGTAGCTGACGTTGCGGTCCTCGGGCTTGAGATCAAACATGATCTTGGCCGCGCCGTCGATCAGCACATCCACCTTGGCCAGCGGCACGCCGTCGCCGGCGGGCTTGAAGGTCACGTCGATCGGCTTCTCGCCGGAGACGGCGCTGCCCTGATCGATGGAGTTGATGCTGAGCAACGGCCGCGCGCCGTCGGCCACCGGCGCGTCGCCAGGACCGGGCGCGGCGTCCGGGGCCGCAATGATGACGGGGCTCTGAGCCCATACGACCACCGGCAGCGCCATGGCCGCCAAGAGAACCCACACCTTAGGGCGTGTCATGGGTCCGTACCTCCCCAGTGCCACACCGAGCCGCTGCCCGGCAGGCCGTCCGATTCCAGACTGTCGATGCAGTCTACCAAACCGCCACACGCGTGTCAAATCGAGTCACATCTCACTTTGGCTCACCGTCGGCCGGTGTTTTCAAGCGCCACCCAGCTCGCTGCGCGGCGTGCCCAGCGGCGCGTTGGTCAGGTCCAGCTCAAACGTCTCCACGGCATTGCGGAACAGGATGCGCTCGCGGTCGCGGTCTTCGATGGCGGCGTCGCGCATCATACCCAGCACGTACATGGGATGCAGGGTTGGGAAGTGGCTGCCGAACATGACCCGGCGCGGGCCCACCGCGGCCACCGCGTCCGCCACCTTGTCGCAATCGGCGTCGAGACTGCCGATCTCGAGGATGGTGTTCAACTGCTGCTCGCAGGCGCCGATGGCGGACTCCCAGTGCTCGCCGCCCATGCCCAGCAGCACGAACTTGAGCGCGTGGAACTCCTTGGCCAGCAGCACCGTATCGCGCACATCGGCCTCGCTCTGGGTCTCGACGAGCACCGGTCGGCCATAGCGCCGGGCGGCGTTGAGGATGGCGCGCAGGCCCTCGGAGAAGAGCCGCGGCCCGGCCGAGGCGCGGGCCACCTTGACCCCCCGGAAGAGCGTGCCGCTCAAGCGCCGACGCAGTTCCTCGGCCGACTCATTGGGGTAGCTGGGGTTGACCGTGGCCAGGCCAAAGACGTTCACGCGGCCTTCGAGCGCCTGCTGCACCTGCTCGTTGCCGCGGCGGAAGTCACCGGTGGCGGCGCGTCCGCTGGCCAGTAGCGCGGCGTTGATCTTGGAGGCCGTGAGCACCCGCTGGATCTCCTGCAGGTTGCCCTGGCGCACCGATTCCGGCGGCGCGCCGAGGTAGGCGTGGATGTCGATGACGGGCATCTCAGCTTCCTTCCGCGAGCAGCCGCTCGATGTTGGCGCCCATCACCAGCGCGCGCTGGTCGTCGGCCAGGGGCGCGGTCTCCACCGCCAGCCGGGAGCTGGAGACATACTGCAGCGGGCTGGCCGTGCCAAACACCAGCCGCTCGAAGCCGAACCGCCGGCCGAGCGCGACGAGCACTTCGGGGTCGGCCAGGCGCCGCGTCTCGACCAGCACGTGCTTAGCCTCATCGAGCAGGGCCAGCAACTCGCCCATGAGCGCGCCGGACACACCGAGCAGAATGGTGGTCAGGCCGAACTCCGCGGTGCGCTTGGCCACGCGCGTTGGCGCGCCGGGCGCCGAAGCGTCGAGCATCAGCACCGCGCCGGCCTCCTTGAGGCCGCGGAGCACCGCGTCGGCGTGGGCCGAGTCCAGGCTCCAGTCCTGCAGTTCGGGGAACAGACGCCAGGCCTTCACGCCCTGGTCGCGGCGCTTCTTGATCTCGTCGAGCGTGCCCATGAAGCGGCGCGGGTCCACCGTGCCCACGGGCGCCAGCAGATCGCCGGCGCGGGAGCAGATGTCCATCGTCTCGTCGTTGCCCGCGGCGAAATCGGCGAAGATGCCGTGCGTCGACAGCGTCAGCGCGCGGTCGATGCCGTGCGTGCGCAGCGTGCGCACCAGCGTTTCGGGCGAAATGTCCGCCCGCCTCAGTGGCCAGAAGCCAAAGAGCGTATGTGCGTCGACAATGCTCAACGTGGTACCCCGCTCGCCGGGCGACCTTCGCCGCCCTTGATCGCTTTCCTGCTCGACAGCCGGAATGGTCCGAACGTTAGAGTGGTGGTCTCAGCCCGAGGTTGCGAGTTCGGCCTCAAGGACCGCCAAGGCCGCCGCCGCCGCCGCCTGCTCGGCTTCCTTCTTGCTGTTGCCAAAGCCGGCGGCCAGCAGTCGCTCGCACAGCAGCACTTCCACCGAGAAGCTGCGTTCGTGGGCGGGGCCGCTGACCTCCAGCACGCGGTACTCGGGACCGGCGCGGAAACGATCCTGGGTCAGCTCCTGCAACTCGCCCTTGTAGTTGCGCCGACGCTGGGCCATGGCGTCGGCGATCTGCGGTTCCAGCACGCGCAACGCGCAGTCGCGCGCCACCTGCCAGCCGCCATCGACGAACACCGCGCCCAGCACGGCTTCGAGCGTGCTGGCCAGCACCGAATCGCGCGAGCGCCCGCGTGAGCGGTCGGCGGAGCGACTCATGACCACGGCGCGGCCCAGGCCCATGGCCGCCGCGGCCTGCGCCAGCGTGGCACCGCGCACGATGAACGAACGGGTGGTGGTCAGTCCGCCCTCATCGTGACTGGGCAGGTGCTCATAGAGGTAGGCGCTGATGGCCAGTTCGATAACCGCGTCGCCGAGGAACTCCAGACGCTCGTTGCTCAACAGGGGATCGGTACCCAGTTCGCGCGCCAGCGAGGGGTGGCTGAGTGCGGTCTCCAGCAGCCGTTCATCACGAAAGGTGTAGCCCAGACACTCGCTGAGCCGCTCCCGCGCGCCGCGATCGCCCGGCGAGACAATGGCAGAATCCATGGGTATTAGCGTAGGCGAGCGGGTGCCACGCGTCAAGGTCGGGCCATTGAGCGGCGCGCGGCTGTGCCGCCGGACCGGTCGCGCCTTGACCGGCCTGGCCGGCACTCAGGGGGCTTTCGGCGCGGCCTCGTAGCGGAGCCGGAGGTAGAGCGTGAACTGCACGCACGGCGCGGTGACCACGGGATTGATGACCGCGTCGTAGCCGTCGGCATCCAGGCCGTTGTAGAAGAACGTGGTGCTCTTGCGCGCGCCGCGCACCGTATAGCGCTGGCGGTCCGCGCCCGAGCGGACGGTCTCGGATTCCTGGGCCGTGTAGGAGTCGTACAGCTGCGTCGGGCAGTGCACGGCCGACCGCTCGACGATGACCTGCGGCGGCAGCTGGTAGGTGATGCCAAGCAGGCGCTCGTAGCGCGCGAGCTTGCCCTTGACCACAGCACTGGCACTTTCCATCAGGAGGTCGCGAACACGTTCCAGGTCCTGCACCACGTAGTCGACCTTGACCAGATCGAAGACCTGGGCGCGCGCCGCGGCCAGGGCCAGCTTGGGTAGCAGCGCCGCGTCGTGGTAGGGAACAGCAACGTTCTGCCTTAGCTCGAAGCCGGTGAGCTTCTCCTGCAGAATGTCGCCCTGCAACTCGTAGGCGTAGAGTCTGGCCTGGGCCACCCAGTCAACGGCCAGGTCGCTCGCGGCCACGCCAAGCGGCCCGAACTCGGTGGCCAGCGCCTCGATCGTCGCCTCGGACCCCGCGGCGCAGAGCGCCGGCGTGGCGCCCTCCGTGGCCACACTGAACACGGCCACGTAGGCGTCGGCCGGCTGATTGAGCATCACGCTGGCCTCGACGTACGTGCCCGTGGCGCTGGGCGGCAGGTCATCCTTGGCGACGCTGCGCAGCGCCTGCTCGCGGCTCTCGGCGCGGGCCTTGGCATTGGACTGCGAGTAGCCGCTGTTGCCGCCCACCTGAGCACAGGCGGAACCGAGGGTGAGGATGGCGAGCAGCAGCATCGCCGGGGTGCGCTGAACCATGCGAGGCAGCTCCTTGCACGTCGCCGCGCCGGTGCGGATCAGCCGGGGGCGGGGCGCGCTCACGATCAGTATGCCAACACACCCCAGTGGGCGTCCAACCGCGCCAGGTGTGCCCCTCGCCCGTGCGCATTCGCCGTCAGCTAAGCTCAACCCGCCCGCGCTCGGCCGTCGCCTCGGCCAGCAGCCGGCGGAACTCGGCCACCGCGGCCTCGACTTCCTCGGCGCCAACCGTGGGCCAGGCGTCGCGCAGCCGCGCCAGCAGGCCCGGCTCGCCGCTGGGCAGGCAGGCGCGCAGCAGGTCGATGGTCTCTGGCGTGAGAACCTCGGGCAGCGTCGCCGCCGACTGCATGCCGAGCACCTGATGCAGCGCTTCCAGCCGGTCATCGCCGGCCTGGGCGATGATCTCCGCGGTCAGCAGCTCCCGTAGCCGGCGACTGCGGGTACCGAAGCCGGCTTCGACCTCGCGGGTCAGCGCATCGAGCTCGGCCGCGGGCGCCGGCTCGTCCATGGGCCACTCGCACCAGGGGCAGACGGCGCGGTGCGTCAGGTCGGGCTCGCGGCGGCAGACGGTCAAGCGGCGGGCCAGTTCGTCCAGGCCAGGGGCGATCGACAGCGGCGGCCCGAGGGCCTGGATGGCGTTGAGCCGCGCCACGGCATCGCGCGTGCGGCGGGCCGCGTCGGCCTGGCCGGCCAGGTGCGACAGGCGGTCACGGTGGGCCGCGTGCGCCGCGCCGTAGACCGCCGCGTACTGCCGCCGGAACTGCGCCGCCTGGGCCAGCAGACCGCGCGCCAGGTGCGGCTGGGCCAGCAGGCGGGCCGGGTCGATCTGCGCGGTCAGCGCCAGCAGATCGCCCTCCAGCGGATGCTGCGGCGGCAACCGCAGGTCGCGCAGCCAGGCCCGGAACGAGGCCACCTGGTCGACCTGATCGGCCAACTGGCGCCAGCCCTCGAGCTGCTGCCGCACACGCCGCCAAACCGCCAGGTCAAAGCGGTACAGGTCGCCCAGGCGCTCGCCGAACGACTCGACCGAGTCCGCGGTCGCCAGCCGCGCCAGGCGCTGCAGTGTGGCCTCCACCTCGTCGGGCAGGGGGCGATCCAGCGCTTGGGCCAGTTGGTCGAACGAGCGCGCCACCCAGCGCACCTGCTGGCGCAGCTCGGCCAGCGCCTCGCGCAAGCGGGCGCGAGCCTCGCTCAGCGCCGCCGGCGACTGGTCGGCGGTCAACTCCGGCACCAACACCCGGGCGAACGCCAGCAGGTCGGGCCAACTCCGCGCATCGCTGCGGGCCAACCTTCTAACGCACTTCAGATCGAGCGTTGACCAGTTCTGGCCCGGCAGGTCGGCGGCCGACAGCCAGGCCAGATCCCCGCTCGGCCCGACCAGTTCCAGCCGCGTGGCCGGCTCGCCACGCTGGACGAAGGCCAGCAGATAGAGCCGCACCAGATCGGGTGTCAGGCCGTGCGGCGGTGCGGTGAGCTCGGCCAGCAAGTCGGGCACCGGCAGCGACCCGCCTTGGGCCGCCAGCCGTCGGCGCAACTCGGCGAACCCGGCGGGCTCGCTGCCCTGGGCCAGGCAGAGCGCGCGGCGCGGCGCGCGGTCGCCGCGCTCCAGTCCCGCCAGCGAGCGGTGCATGGCCGCCAACTGCGCCTCGGCCAGCGGCTCCTCAAGCAGTTCAGAGTGGATCCACAGGGAGCGCTGTGTGTGGCATTGGGCCAGTCGCGGCCGCAGCAGCGCCGCAGCCCACAGGTGCGGTGCGGCGGCGGCCAGCGTCTCGCGCCAGTTGCCGGCCAGCGGCGGCTGCGCGGTCAGCGTGCCCTCGGTGTAGTCGCTCAGCCACTCGCCATCTGGCACGGGCCGGCTGGCCGGCCAGCGCGCCGCGGCTGCGGCGCGCAAGTCGGCGTCGGGCAGGCTGCGGGCCAGCGTCTCCAGCGCCAGGGCGCGCGCCAGCCGGGCTCTGCGTTCGCCGCTGGGCGCGCCGGGGCGCAGAATAGCGATGCGCGGGTCGCCCGGCCAGGAGGCGGGAAGCGGGCCGCGCCGGGTCATGATGATCAGCAGGAAGGCCAGGTCCGCGGGCAGCGGCTCGCCCCAAGCCGTGTCCGGCGCGTCGGCGATGCGCACCTCGCCACGGTAGAGCACGTTCTCCCAGACCACCGTACAGGCGCCCGCCAGCGGTGCCAGCGACTCGCGCAGGAGGTCGGTACGCAGGTCCTCCAAGGCCGGCACCGTGACCCGCTCAGCCTGCGCGGCACAGATGGTCGCCAAGGGATCGTCGGTCGGCTCGGTGGGCGCGCTGGGCAGGTTGAGGCACTCCAACCGATCCACCAGCTCACTGGGCGCCGGCGAGGCCGCCGCGGCCACCAGCCACCAGGTCTGGCCATACGCCTCCGGCAGGTCGACCAACAGCGCGGTCAGCACCTCAAGCAGGTCAGACGCCGAGCCGGGATCGGCGTCGTCGAGCAGCACCACCGGCCGACGACCCGCCATCTGCAGGCAGTGGTCGGCCACCTCGGCCAGCCGCTCGGCGGCCGGGCGCAGGGCCGGCAGCGCCAATCCGCGCGCGGCCGCATGCTCGGCGAGCAGGCGCGCCAGTTCGTCGGGGCCCAGTCGACGGCGTGCCTCCAGCAAAGGCAGGCCGAAGCGGTCGCGGCAGGCGGCGTCGACGGCGACCTGCTCCGACACGCCCGGCCCGGCGTCGAGCCAGGCCATCCACTCGTGCGTGGGCACGGCCACGCTGGCGGCACTGGGATCATGCTCGGCCAACGCAGCGACAAGCCGCTCGACGAGACGATGGGGCCCGTTGGCGTCGCTCAGGTCGACCACCAACGGCAGCCAGCCGTCATCGGCCAGCAGCGCCTCGGCGGTATCGGCCAGCAACTCGCTCTTGCCGCTGCCCCAGCCGCCGCACAGCCATACCGCGCGGCCGAGCGCCAGCCGGCGCACCACAGCCGCGCCCGTTGGCCCAGGACTGGTCGTTCCGTGCTCCATGCTCCGTGCCCTCTCTGACCGGCCCGTCGCCGCGCTGTCCGGCGAACGGCCCAACTGCTATGATCGGGCGGCGACACGCTGCTGACCCGGGCGGTCGCCCAGCCCAAGGAGCGCGCTGTCTACTATCGTAGCTCAACTCACCTCAGTCCATGGCCATGTCTATTCCAGGTTCATACACACAACAGGCCAGCGCAGCCCAGTGAAGCACTTCGTTACCGGGGAAAGGCAGATCGGTGATGAGCAAGCCGCGCCGCGAGTGCCAGCCATGATGCCACCCGGCGAGCACATGCTGACCTACCGGGCCGAGGTCGGCGGCCAACCGCAGCCCTATCGGCTGTACGTGCCCGCCATCGCGCGCCGCCGGTACCCCTTGGTGCTGTGCCTGAGTGGCTTTGGCGGCGGCTGCTGGGACTGGTCGCCGACGGACCGGCGCTGGGCCGATGCGCTCGGCGTGGTGCTGGCCGGGCCCTACGGCTGGGGCAACCAGCACTGGGACGGACTGGGCGAGGACGATGTGCTGCGGGTGCGGCGCGAGGTCGCCGCGCGGCTACCCATCGACGCCGACCGCGTCTACCTGCACGGTGGCAGCATGGGCGGCCACGGCGCGCTACGGCTGGCCTGGCGCCACCCGCACCTGTTTGCCGGCACGTCGGCGGTGGCCGGCTGGATCTCGGGCGAGCAGTGGTACGCCAAGTGGTACGCCGCGCCAGGCGAGTGGAGGCCGCCACCGGCCATCGCGCAGTTGGTAGAGGCCGCCTCGCCCTGCGCCTGGCGCCAGCAGGCCCGGTTCGTGGCCACACGGCTGGCCTTCGGCACGGCCGACGATGTCAACGAGCCCGAGGACACCGAGTGGCTGCTGGCCAGCCTGGCCGAGCAGGGCCTGCTCGACGGGCGCCGGGTGGTGGCCGAACGCGTGCCGGGCGGCGGACACGGAGCCGGCGGCGCCTGGCCGCGCGTGCTGCGCTTCCTGTTACGTCAGCGGCGACGCTGGCCGACCGCGCACCACTCGCCCAACCTGCGCCACGCCGACCTGGGCTGGGTGCGCGTGGACCGACGTCCCGACCCGCTGGCGACCGTCAGCATCGAGGCCGCCTGGCGAGACGGCCGGGCCGAACTGCGCCTGACCAACGCAGCCGAGGTGGTGCTCCAGCCGGCGTTTGCGCCGCCGCCGCTGCGCCGCGGGTTCGCGCTGACCATCAACGGCACCGACCACGGCTCGGTCGCGTCGGGCGCGACGGCGCGGCTGGCGCTGACCGCGGCACCCAGTTCGCTGGCCAAGCGCCGTGGTGCCGACGGCGGGCCGGGCGAGCTGTTCCGCGCGCCGTTCGGCGTGCTGATGCCAGTCCGTGGCGCACAGCGCGCCGCCGCCGAAGCGTTCGCCGCGGACTGGCAGGCGTGGTTCGGCGGGCCGGTCGCCCAGGCCGCCGTGCCTGGACCGTCAGGCCACCTGGTCGTGTGGGGCGATGAGCACGACCACCCGTGGCTGCGGCGCTGGGCCGAGTGGCCCGAGCCACTGGGCGTGCGGCCGTGGCCCGACGGCATCGAGATCGACGGCCAGCGGTTCGCGGCGGCCCGCTTCGGCTGGCAGGTGCTGCATCCCCTGCCGTGGCAGCCCGAGCGACTGGTGCTGCTGTGCCGCGGCTACCAACGCAGCCCGGTCGACGCCGAGCAGACGCCGTGGGCCGTAGGAAAGGACCTGGAGAGCCTGCCCTGGCGGGCGCCAGACGTGGTTGTGTTCGACCCGCGCGTCGAGCCCCGCCTGTCGGTGCAGCCGCCGCTGCGGGTACTCAGCGACGCCTGGGTGCTGGCCGGAACGTTCGACGCGGCCTGGCGCCACCTGCTTGTCTCTTGACGTATTCAACTATCAATCCGCCCCATCTCGTCGATGTTGCCCGTGCATGATGCCAGGCGGGAGCCAACGCCCTATCCTTTGGCGGTGGAGGCAGGCACAGTGAACAAGCTGGTGGTCAACGCCGATCTGGGCGATGTGACGATTTCGCGGCATATCCAGGGGCATTTCGCCGAGCACCTGGGACGCTGCATCTACGAAGGCATCTGGGTGGGCGTGGACTCGCCCATCCCCAACACGCGGGGTATGCGCGACGACGTGCTCGACGCCCTGCGCGCGCTGAAGATGCCCAACGTGCGCTGGCCCGGGGGCTGCTTCGCCGACACCTACCACTGGATGGACGGCATCGGCCGCAGCATCGACCGGCCGTCGATGGTCAACGTCCACTGGGGCGGCGTGACCGAGAACAACCACTTCGGCACACACGAGTTCTTCGACTTCTGCGAGCTGGTCGGCACCGAGCCGTATGTGTGCGGCAATGTCGGCTCGGGCAGCGTGCGCGAGATGGCTGAGTGGGTCGAGTACATCACCATGCCCGGCGCCAGCCCGATGTCCGACCTGCGTCGCGACAACGGCCGCGCCGAGCCCTGGCCGCTGAAGTACTGGGCGGTAGGCAATGAGAACTGGGGCTGCGGCGGCAACATGCGGCCCGAGTACTATGCCGACCTCTACCGGCAGTACGCCTGCTTCCTGCGGCACTTTGGCGGTGACAAGCTCTACAAAGTCGCCTGCGGGCACACCGACGAGTGGAACCGGGTGCTGGTCGACCGCTGCCATCAGCACATGGACGGCATCAGCATCCACTACTACACCTCCGAGGGCGGCTGGAACAAGAAGGGCTCGGCTACCGAGTTCGACGAGGCGGGCTGGTTCGCCATGCTGCGCGGCGGCTCGCTGGTGGAGCCGTTCATCCGCAAGACCGCCGGTATTCTCGACGCTTACGACCCCGCCGGCCGCATCGGCATCATTCTCGACGAGTGGGGCTCGTGGTACAACGTGGAGCCCGGCACCAACCCCGGCTTCCTCTACCAGCAGAACACCATGCGCGACGCACTGCTGGCGGGCCTGTCGCTCAACATCTTCAACGCCTGGGCCAAGCGGCTGCACATGGCCAACATCGCCCAGACCATCAACGTGCTGCAGGCGATGATCCTGACCGAGGGTGGGCGCATGGTGCGCACACCGACCTATCACGTGTTCGAGATGTACAACGTGCATCAGGACGCCACGCTGGTGCCGATCAGCCTGGACTGCGCGAAGTATGAGATGAATGGCCAGTCCATCGCACAGGTCAGCGCCTCGGCCTCGCGCCGGGCCGATGGCGTGCTGCACCTGACGCTGTGCAACCTGCACCATGCCGACAGCGCCGACCTGGCCATCGACCTGCGCGGTCTCGCCGCCCAATCGGTCAGCGGGCGCATCCTGGTGGGCGACCGCATCCAGGCCCACAACACGTTCGACCAGCCAGACCAGGTGGTACCCGTGGCCTTCGACGGCGCCAGGCTGTCGTCCGATGGGCTGCTGGTGCAGTTGCCCGCGGCGTCGGTGGTGGTGCTGGCGATCTCGTGAGCCACGACTGCCCCGGCTGCGGGGTGACGGTGCGGCTGGCAGCCGGCGAGATTGACCGGCTGCTGGCCGCCTACGTGGCCGCCTCGCCCGAGCCGCTGGCCGATGAGGCCGTGGCGGCGCGGCGGCTGGCCGTGTGTCGCGACTGCGCCGACCTGCGCTATGGCACCACGTGTCGGCACTGCGGCTGCCTGGTGGACATTCGCGCGCGGCTGGCGGCCCGGTCCTGTCCGGCGCCGTCAGCGCGGTGGTGAGGGCCAGCGACCCGCGGCGAGTGCGCGGTAGATGGTGGCGATCTCCGCCAACGGCGCGCTGTACGTGCCCCGGTAGGGCTGGCCGGCGCGCAACCGCTCATAGAATGACGCCCCGGGCCCATCGTGCGCGCGGGCATAGGAGTTGGCCTGCAGAATGCACAGGTCACTGCTGAACCCGGCCAGGCAGCCCTTGGCCGCCGCCTCGCGGATCAGCAGCGCGCCGAGCGTGTTGCGCTCGGGCGGCAGCGGGTCGTTGCGCTCGGCGTCGTCGTAGCCCGGATAGGCCCCGCGCTCCGTCGCGCGGTAGTCCCAGGCCACGGTGATCAGGTCCCAGACGATGGGCAGGCCGCCGTTGCGCGCGGTCACCCAGTCGCGCAGCGTGGCCGCGCCGAAGCCCGGCTGCTGCCAGTCCTCCGTGTTGCGGCGCCCGTGGCAGAAGCCGCTCCAGGTGTCCTGCACCGCCGCCACGAACGGCTCGCCCAGCGACTCGCCGGGCTGCAACCCGACGCGCACCAGCCCGCCGGGGCAGGCCTCGGACAGCACCGCCAACCCGTCGCCCTGGTCGCGGCCGGGCAGCACATCAAAGACGGCCAGCCGCGCCGAGTGCAACTCATCGCGGCAGAACGCGGCCAACTGCCGCAACTCCTCGCGCCGGTAGACCGGCGTGAGTGGCGGGTCGTACATGCGCAGCACAAAGGTCGGCACCAGGTCCACGGTGGTGGGACAGGCGACGCGCCAGTCGCGCAGCACGCGCACGGCCTCGGCCACCGGCAGTTCAGCGTGGCAGACCAGGTAGAGCCGATTGGCGGCCAGGTCGCCGGTCAGCACGGTCGCGGCGAGCGTGATCTGGTCGGTCGTGGGCGCCACGCAGACGGGGAAGTCCGGGCCCCAATAGCCTCGTTGCGGCAGCGGTGCCAGCGAGGCGTGGAGCCAGTACGAGCGCTCCAAGCGGCTTGCATCCGGCTCGGCGGCGGCCGCTGCCCCCAGCATCGCCACGGCCAGCAGCAGCCACCTCATGCCCGGACCTCCGCGTCAACCACCGAACGCATGCTCGTCGAACGACCAGCGGTACGGATGTCCGCTCAGCCGGCGCAGAAGGCCACACTGGCCGCCATGGTACGTCCAGTGCCACAGCAAGTGCTGGAGCACGCCGCGCGGCGTGAACAACCGGCCGTCCTCGGCGGTCACCACCTGCCCGGCGTCGGGCAGCCCCGCCAGCGCGGGCCGGGTCACCTCGCGGCGCACACGCTCACACAGGCAGAGCAGCGCCGCGGCATCGCCGTCGGCGGCGTCGCTGGTCAGCGCCTGCTCCAGCTCGGGCGCCATCGGACGACAAGCCAGCATTGTGATCCAGCGGCATTCGGCCCAGGCCATGTGCCTGGTCAGGCTCGCCAGATGGTTGCCCAGTCCCGGTGGCAGACAGCACAGTGCTGTACCCGGCAGATCCTCGATCAGGTCGCGATGGCGCGCGGACAGCTCGTCTAGCGCGCCGCACAGCGCCGCCAGTTCGGCGCAGACCAGGCCATCGCTGGCCGGCACACAGTAGCGGCGGCCGCGGCCCGCCTTGCACTCGGGCATGGTTGGTCTCTCCGTCGGCGGCGTTCGTCACGCGGCGCGGCTCTCCTGCCTCTGGCGCGGGCCAGTGCGCGCCGCTCCGGGCTGGTTCACATACGTGTTACAATATCGCCGCGGAATGGACTTTGTAGTGTTTGGGCCGGGCTGAAAGCGATGCCAGCGCCAACGCAGAGCGCCAACAGGTCCTATAATCGGCGCGACAACTCAGGGAGAAGTGGTTTGCCCGGTCGAGGTAGCCAGGCGATGGTTGTGGTCAGCAGTCCGGGGCTTCGCAACGCCCTGATGGCGCTGGCCAAAGGCAGCGGGCTGATGTGCACCGCCTACGAGCAGGCCGACGAGGCGCTGGCAGCGCTCGTGGTCGGGCCGGTGCCCAGACTCTTGCTGGCCCAGGACGACCTGCCCGGCACCAGCGGCGCTCGCCTGCGCGAGTTGCTCGCCACGGCGATGCCCGGCCTGGCGGTCGTGGTCGTCGCCGAGGGCGACACCCGCGCACCGGACGTGCTGCGCTGGCCAGAGGACCAAGAGCCGTTGGCAGCCCGCCTGGCCCAGGCCGCGGCCGCCGGCGCCGCGGCGGTCCGGGCCAGCGAGATCCGCGTCCTGGTGCCCGAGCAGTGCTCGCTCAACATGCTCCTGGCGGAATCGCGCGACCTTACCGCGGCACTGCCGATCGGCCTGCTCCAGACGACGATCGACGGTCGCGTCCTGGCGGTCAACGGGGTCTGCGTGGAGATTGTGCGCTGCCCGGAGGACCAGATCGAGGCCTACTTCGGCCGTGGCATCAGGGCCATGTACGCCGACGACCGCGACCGGCAGCGCCTGGCCGACGAACTGGCCGCGCGCGGCGGCGTGCATCATTGGCCGCTGCGCCTCGTCCGGTACGACGGGACGTCTGTTTGGGTCAGCATCAACGCCCACCTGCGGCGCGGCCGGAACGGCAAGCCCGATCGCATCAACGCGTCGTTGCTGGATGTGACCGCGCAGCACGAGTCCACCATGGCGTTGGAACTCGACCTGGCCCTCGAACGCGTGCGCTCGGAAGTGCTGGCCATGCGCGACGAGACCGACTGGTGGGACGTGGTGCGTGCCTTCGAGCAGTCGATGCGCGGTCTCCTGTCCTTCCAGTGCTGTAGCGTCAACCTGCTGGACCCCGACCACGAGCAGGTGCGCCTGTTCATCTGCCCGCCCCTCGTCGTCGGCCGCTGCTTCAAGACGTCGGCCATCCACCCCGCCTTGACGCTGGCCGCCGAGACGGGCCAGGCGCTGATTCGCAACCGTGGCGACGAACTCTTCGATGAGCGTGTGGTGCCCGAGGTCAACTGCATCCTCGACGTGCCGTTCGACGGTGGCACAGTGGCGCTCAACAGCACCTCGTACAACGCCTTCGGGGCGCGCGAAGTGGCCATACTGGAGCGGTTCGCCAAGGTGCTGACCGCGGGCCATCGGCGCCTGAGCGACATGCAGGCCCGCGCCCGCGCCGAAGCGGAGAACCTGCGCACCAAGGAGCGCTACGAGGAGCTGGTCCGGCGCATTCCCGTCGGCGTCTACGTATACCGCGTGGCCGCCTCGGGTGAGCATGAACTGGACTACGTGAGCCCGCAACTGGCACGCATGTCCGGCGTCGACATCGATCAGATGCAGGGCGATGCCAGCCTGGCCTTCGGTATGATCCATCCCGAGGATCTGCCTGGCTTCGTGCACCACACGCTCGAATGCGCCGCCGCACTCACGCCCTTCCGCTGGGCCGGGCGAGCCATCGCCCACGGCCAGACCCGCTACATACGCGTCGAGTCCGACCCGACCGTGCTGCCCGATGGTGACAGCATCTGGTCGGGCATCGTCATCGACGTGACCGAGCAGCGCGTCGCCACCGAAGCGCTGGGCGCCAGTCTGGAGCGCATCCGCGCCCTGGTCGACGCCAACCCTGACACCTTCTTCGTGCTGTCGACCGACGGCCTGATCCTGGACGCCAAGACCGACCGACCTGACCACCTGCTGGCTCCCCCGAGCTACTTCGTGGGCAAACACATCGGCGAGGTGCTGCCCGCCGACGTGGCCATCCTGGCCGCCGCCAAGATGGCTGAAGCGCGGCGCTCGAGTGAGCCGGTGCAGTTCGACTACGGGCTCGATTTCCCTTCTGGCCGGCACGAGTTCGAGTGCCGACTGGTCCGCCTGGGCGACGATGGGCTGATGGCGGTGATCCGCGACGTCACCCAACGGCGCCAGGCCGAGGCCGAGCGCGAGCGTCTGATGGTGGCCATCGAGCAGGCGGCCGAAACCGTCGTCATCACCGACGCCGAGGGCACCATCCAGTACGCCAACCCGATGTTCGAGCGCGTCAGCGGCTACACCCGCGAGGAGGCCATCGGGCAGACCCCTCGTCTCCTCAAGAGTGGCCAGCAGGACGATGAGACCTACCGCGTGCTATGGCACACCATCGCCAGTGGCGGCACGTGGGTGGGCCGGCTGGTCAACCGCCGCCGCGATGGCACGCTGTTCACCGAGGAAGTGACCATCTCGCCCGTGCGCAACCACGAAGGCGTGATCACCAACTACGTCGCGGTCAAGCGCGACATCAGCGCGCAACTCAGCCTCGAAGCCCAGTTGGCCCAGGCGCAGAAGATGGAGTCCGTAGGCCGCCTGGCCGGCGGCGTGGCGCACGATTTTAACAACATGCTCGGCGTCATTCTGGGTCATGCCGAGCACGTCCTGCAGCGCATGGACTCGGCTTCGCCGCTGCGGGCCGACCTGGACGAGATCCGCAACGCGGCGCTGCGCTCGGCCGATCTGACCCGCCAACTGCTGGCCTTTGCCCGCCAGCAGGCCATCGCCCCGCGCCTGCTCGACCTCAACCGCGCCGTGGGTGGCGTGCTGCGCATGCTGGAGCGGCTCATCGGCGAGCACATCGAGTTGCGCTGGGCGCCCGCGGACGACCTGTGGCCGGTGCGCGTCGACCCGTCGCAGATCGACCAGATCCTGGCCAACCTGTGCGTCAACGCGCGCGACGCCATCTCGGGCACAGGCCGGGTCACCATCGAGACGAGAAACCGGGTCCTCACCGACGCCCCGGCCGGCGCCGACCTGGCGCCCGGCGACTACGTCGAACTGTCGGTTGCCGACGACGGCAGCGGCATGGACGAGCACACCGTGGCCCGCATCTTCGAGCCATTCTTCACCACCAAGGTAGTTGGCGAAGGCACCGGCCTCGGCCTGGCCACGGTCTATGGCGCGGTCCGGCAGAACGACGGCGTCATCCGCGTCGAGAGCGAGCCCGGCCGCGGCACCACCTTCCGCATCTACCTGCCGCGGCACGCCGCGGAACCCGCCGCCGCGCCAGCCCCCTCCGAGGTCACCGAGTTGCCGCACGGCGAGGGTACCGTCCTGTTGGTCGAGGACGAGCCCTCCATCCTGCGCATGGCCGAGCGCATGCTCGAACTCGTCGGCTACACCGTGATCGCCGCGCCCTCACCCAGCGACGCGTTGCGTCTGGCCACCGAGCACGACGGCCCCGTCGACCTGGTCATCACCGACGTGGTCATGCCCGAGATGAACGGCCCGCAACTCGTCGCTGAGTTGCGCGGCGCCCGGCCCGAGGTGCGGGCGCTGTTCATGTCGGGCCACACCGCCGACACCGTGGCCAACCACGGCGTGCTCGACGGTGACGTCGAGTTCATCGCCAAGCCATTCACCACGCTCGATCTGGTCGCCGCGGTCGGGCGACTGGTCGGCAGCTAGGAGACACCGATGCCACTGCCTGACCAACCCCGCAGCGTGCTCGACTTGTTCCGCCTGGACGGGCGCCGCGCACTGGTCACCGGCGGCTCCAAGGGGCTTGGTCTGGCCATTGCCACCGCCCTGGCCGAGGCCGGGGCCGAGGTCGTGCTGGTCAGCCGCACGCTGGCCGACTGCCAGACCGCCGCCCACTCGGTGACCGCGGCCACCGGCCAGCGCGCGTGGGGCATGGCCGCCGATGTAGGGGTGGCCGCGCAGGTCGACGCCCTCGCCGCGCAGGTGGCCGCTGAGGCCGGCGCGGTCGACATCCTGGTCAACAGTGCCGGCATCAACATCCGCCGGCCCATCGCCGAAATGACCGAGGCTGACTGGGACGCCGTGGTCGGCGTCAATCTCAAGGCGCCGTACCTGCTGTCCCGCGCCTTTGGCCCGGCCATGGCCGCGCGCGGCTGGGGCCGCATCATCCACCTGGGCTCGATCATGTCGCAGGTCAGCATCGCCGGTCGCTCGCCCTACGCCTCGGCCAAGGCTGGGCTGCTGGGCCTGACCCGCACGCTGGCGCTCGAATGGGCCACCACCGGCGTCACCGTCAACGCGCTGTGCCCCGGCCCCTTCGCCACGGAGATGAACCTGCCGCTGCTCAACGACCCGGCGCAGTACGAAGCCTTCGTGGCCAAGATCCCCATGGGCCGCTGGGGTGAACTGCACGAGATCACCGGCGCGGCGCTGTTCCTGGCCAGCGCCGCGTCCTCGTTCGTCACGGGCAGCGCGCTGTACATCGACGGCGGGTGGACGGCGCAGTAGTTGGCCGTCGCCCGGAGCCGCCGGCGCGGCGCGGCCGGCGGGGTTCAAGCGCCTGTCACATTGCCCTCGCGGCGACAGACTTTGTTGCGCTCGACCGCACAGCAGACCATCAAACTGGAGTACTTTGGTGGTCTGCGGCCGGGTCACTGCCGGAGCCGACCGCGCGGGGAGATGCGTATTGCCCGGCAGCGGCAACCAGGCGATGGTCGTGGCAAGCGATGCGGATCTCCGCGAGGCGCTTTGTACCGTGGTCACGCGTCTCGGGTTCGGCGCCCGCTCCCACGACTGCGCCGACGAGGCGCTGGCCGCGCTGCTCAGTGGGCCGTCGCCCCGGTGCCTGTTGGCGCAGGCCGACCTGCCCGGCACCAGCGGCGCACGGTTGCGCGACCTCCTGGCGACCGCCCTGCCGGAAGTTCCGGTCGCCGTCGTCACCACGCAGGGCCAGGGCCACCCAGACCAAGTGGCGTGGCCAGCCGAGGAGGCGAGGCTGGTCAAGACCATCGGCGAACTGGCCGCGCGTCGCGCCGACCGGGGCGCCACCAGCGACCTGTTGATCCTCGACCCGGATGCCGTGTTGGCGCCGAGCCTGCTGGCCGAGTCGCTCGATCTCGCGTGGGGGCTGCCCATCGGCCTGCTGCAGACGCACCCCGACGGCCGCGTGCTGGCCATGAACCGCACCTGCGCACAGATCGCGCGGTGCCCCGACGGCGCGGTCCAAGCCTGGTTCTCGCGCGGCATCCGCGCGATCTACGCCGACCCGCGCGACCGCGATCGCATGCTGGCCGACATCAGCGAGCACGGCGTGGTGCGCGACGTGACCGTGGCCATCCAGCGCTACGATGGCACCCAGGGTTGGGTCCGCGTCAATGCCCGCATGTACCCCGGGCGCCCAGGCGAGCCGGGGCACATCGACACCTCGCTGCTGGACGTCACGGCGGAGCATGACGCGACGGCCAACCTGGAGTCCGACCTCGCCCTCGAGCGGGTGCGGTCGGCGGTGCTCGAAATGACCGACGAGGGCGACTGGTGGCACGTGGTGCATGCCTTTGCCCAGGCGGCGCGCGGCGTGATGCACTTTGTCGAGTGTGGCGTGAACCTCGTCGACTGCGACCGGCAGGAGATGCGCGGGTTCAACTCGGGTGACCCGAACGGCGACCTGGGCTACCATCGTACCGAGATTGGCCCAGCCCTGGCGCTGGTGGTCCAGACCGGCCAGGCCATGGTGCGCGAGCGGGGCGATGCCTTGTTCGGCAACGACTTCCGAGCCGAGATCAACAGCGTGGTCGATGTGCCCTTCTCCGGGGGCACGGTGGCCCTGAACAGCACCGAGTTCGGCGCTTTTGGCCCGCGCGAGATAGGGCTCCTGGAGCACTACGCCAAGGTCATGACCACGGGCCATCGCCGCCTGCTCGACCTGCAGGCACGAGCCCTGGCCGAGGCCGAGACCCGGCAGTCCAAGGAGCGTTACGAGGAACTGGTCCGGCGCATTCCCATTGGTGTCTACGTGTACCGCGTGACGGCCGCGGGCGAGCGCCTGATTGAGTACGCCAGTCCGCAACTAGCGCGCATGACGGGCCACGCCGCCGAGGACTTGCAGGGCGATGCCGCGCTGGCCTTCGGCATGATCCACCCCGACGACCTGGCCGACTTCGTCCAGCACAACATCGAGACCACCGCGGCGCTTACGCCCTTCCGCTGGGAGGGCCGCGCCGTTGTCGCCGGCGAGGTGCGGCATATCCGCATGGAGTCCGACCCCACGCCGCTGCCCAACGGCGACAGCGTGTGGTCGGGCATCGTCATCGACGTCACTGAGCAGCGTGCCGCGGCGGACGAGTTGCGCCGCAGCCAGGAACGCTACCACTCGTTTGTCGCCAACAGCCACGAAGCCATCTACTGCACCGAGTTCGACCAACCCATCGACACCGGTCTGCCCACAGAGGAGCAGATCGACGCTATCTATGCCCACGGGTACCTGGGCGAGTGCAACGCCGCCATGGCGGCCATGTACGGCTTTGAGGCCACCGAGCAGTTTGTCGGCCAGCGGCTGGTGGACTTCCATGGCGGCAGTGACAACCCGGCCAATCGAGACGTTTTCCGGCGGTTCATCGCCTCGAACTACCGCGCGCTTGACTCGGAGACCGAGGAGTACCTGCCCGATGGCCAGCGTCGCTACTTCCTGAGCAGCGACGTGGGCGTGGTGAGTGACGACCGGCTGCTGCGCATCTGGGGGACGGCCAGCGACGTCACCGAACGGAGGCTGGCCGAGCAGGCGCTGCGCCGACGCGACGAGCTGCTCGCGGCAGCGGCCCAGGCGGGCCGCATGTTGCTCACCCAGGACGACCTGCCGTCCACGTTGGCGCAGATCGTGGACCGCATCGGCCCGGCCTCCGGACAGGATCGCGCCTACCTCTTCGAGTTCCATCCCGACACCGATGCCGGCCAGGTATCAGCCTCCTTGCGGTACGAGTGGGTGCGTGACGGAGTCGAGCCCCAGATGGCCTCGCCCCAACTGCAGGACATCCCCTTCGCGGAGTTGGCGCCGTACTCCTGGTCGCGGCTCGGCCGCGGCGAGTGCGTCTGCGCCCGAGTGGCCGACCTGCCCGAGACCGAGCGTGCCGTGTTGGAGCCGCAAGGCATCCTGTCCCTCCTGCTCGTGCCCATCCAGGCGGACGGCGCGGCCTGGGGCTTCATCGGCTTCGACGCCTGCACCGCTGCCTACGACTGGCGCGCGGGCGAGCAGGCCGCACTGATGAGCATCGCCGCTGCCATTGGCGGCGCGGTGGAGCGACTGCGTGCGGCCCAGGCCCTGCGCGAGAGCATGGAGCGCAACCGGACGCTGGTGGACGCCAACCCCGACAGCTTCTTTGTGATCTCAGCCGACGGCACCATTCTCGACGCCAAGACCGAGCGCGCGGACAGCCTGCTCCCACCGGCGACGTACTTCGTCGGTAAGCACGTCAGCGAGGTCCTGCCCGACGATACCGCGGCGCTCACCGCAGCCAAGATGGCCGAAGTGCTCCTCGCTGACCAGCCGGTGACCTACACCTACAGCATCGAGTTCCCCTCGGGCTGGCATGACTTCGAGTGTCGCCTGGTGCACTGGGGCGCGGATTCGCTCATGGCGGTCATCCGTGACGTCACCGAGCGGCGCCAGGCGGAAGCCGAGCGAGAGCGGCTCATGGTGGCCATCGAGCAGGCGGCCGAGACCGTGGTGATCACGGACGCGCAGGGCACCATTCAATACGCCAACCCGATGTTCGAACAGGTCACGGGCTATGCCCGCGCCGAGGTCATCGGCCAGAACCCGCGCATCCTCAAGAGCGACCAGCAGGACGCCGAGACCTACCGCGACCTGTGGCGCACCATCAGCCAAGGGGCGACCTGGGTCGGCCGCCTGATCAACCGGCGACGTGACGGCACGCTGTTCACCGAAGAGGCCAGCATCTCACCCGTGCGCGACCACAACGGCGTGGTCACCAACTACGTGGCGGTCAAGCGCGACATCACCTCGCAGTTGAGCCTGGAAGCGCGGTTGGCCCAGGCGCAGAAGATGGAGTCCGTGGGCCGGCTGGCTGGTGGCGTGGCCCACGACTTCAACAACATGCTCGGGGTCATCCTAGGCCATGCCGAGACGGTGTTGGAGCAGGTCGAGGTCGACTCGCCGCTCCACGCCGATCTGGAGGAGATACGCAAAGCCGCGCTGCGGTCGGCCGACCTGACGCGCCAGCTTCTGGCCTTCGCTCGGCAGCAGACCATCTCGCCGCGCGTGCTCGACCTCAACCACACGGTGGGCGGCATGTTGCGCATGCTCCAGCGCCTCATCGGCGAATCCGTGGCGCTCGACTGGCAGCCAGCCGACAACCTGTGGCCAGTCTGCGTCGACCCCTCGCAGATCGACCAGATCCTGGCCAACCTGTGCGTCAACGCGCGCGACGCCATCGGCGGCAGCGGCCGCGTGACCATCACCACCAGCAACCGCACCGTGGCCGCCGACCAGGCCGACGCCGATCTGGCACAGGGCGAGTACGTCTGTCTGGCCGTCACCGACGATGGCAGCGGCATGGATCCGCACACTCAGGCGCGCATCTTCGAACCGTTCTTCACCACCAAGCAGCTGGGCGAGGGCACTGGCCTGGGACTGGCCACCGTCTATGGCGCCGTGCGCCAGAACGACGGCGTGGTTCGCGTCGACAGCTCGCCCGGCCAGGGCACCACGTTCCGCATCTTCCTGCCGCGACACCTGGGCGACGGCGCGGGCGAGTCGCAGTCCGCCCCCTCGCACCGACCACGTCGCGGCGAGGGGACCATCCTCCTGGTCGAGGATGAGCCGGCCATTCTGCGCATGGCGCAACGCATGTTGGGCCGGCGCGGCTACACCGTCCTCGCCGCACCCACGCCCAGCGACGCGCTGCGTGTCGTGCGGGAGCACGATGGAGCCATCGATCTGGTCATGACCGACGTGGTCATGCCCGAGATGAACGGCCGCCAGCTCGTGGAAGCGATACGCCAACTGCGACCCGGCATCGGCGCGCTCTTCATGTCAGGCTACACCGCCGACGCCATCGCCGACCACGGCGTGCTCGACGCCGGCGTGGAGTTCATCGCCAAGCCGTTCACCACGCGCGACCTCGCGGCGACCGTGGAGAGGATCCTCGGTAGCCAGGAACCCGCCTGACGGCGCGCGGCGCAGCCTCCCAGCCCCTGCCTAGCAGGGCCGCGGCGCCGATCCGGTCCCCAGCGGCCGGTCCGCCAGCCGCCAGAACACCTCACGCACCGCCTCCTTCATGCCCGCGCAGGCCACTCCCGGCCGGCCGAACTCGCCGTGCACCGCGTAGCTCTCGCCCGCGCACCCGCCCAGACACCAGTGCCGCGCCCAGCAGCCGCCGCACGGCCGGCGCGCGGCCAGCGCCGTTTGCCGCCGGACTTCGGCCAGCGCCGCCGAGCGCCGCCAGACCCGCGCCGGCGGCTCGCTGCGCACGTTGCCCGCGGCGAAGGCCTCACCCACGAAATTGGGGCAGGGATAGAGCGTGCCGTCGGCATCGAGCAGCAGCGTCTGGCTGCCGGTGCCGCAACTGCGGCGCGGCGCGCAGCCGTGGCAGGTCTGGGCGAAGATGCTCGCAAAGTCGCGGCCGAGCAACCCCGCCAGCGCCGGGTCGCTGTCCGCCGCCTGCCAGATGGCGCGCAGCAGGTTGACCGGCTTCGGCGGCTCGAAGGCCTGGCCCGGCCCCATCTGGCGTACGGCGATGCAGCGCGCCTCGGCCACGCCGAGGCGTTGCGCCAGCCGCAGATACGGCTCGATGGCGGTCAGGTTGCCCGCGTGGACGACCATGCTGATGACCACCAGCGCGCCGGCCTCGACCAGCCGCGCCACGCCGGCCAAGGCGCGGTCGAAGGTGCCCGGTCCGCGCACCGCCTCATGGCCGGCGGCGTCGGGTCCGTCGAGCGACACCTGCACGTCCAGCCCGCACTCGGCGGCGCCGCGGGCAAAGGCGTCGTCCACGTACAGCCCGTTGGTGGAGACCATGGGTCGCAGCCCGCGCCGCCTGGCCCAGCGCGCCAGGTCGAGCGTATCCGCCGGCCGCAACAGCGGCTCGCCGCCGAGGATGGCCAGCAGCGCGCCCGGCGCGGTGTAGCGGCGCAGGCCGTCGAGCGCGGCGGCCAGCTCCAGGCCGGACAGCTCGGCGCGATCCTGGTGCAGCTCAGGCTGGTTGTAGCAGAAGGCGCAGCGCAGCGGGCAGCGGTTGGTGATGTTGACCGCGATGCTCTCGATGCGGTCGCGCGCGGGCTGTCGCGGCCGGCGCGCGAGCACGCCGGCGCTCTTGAGCCGCCGGATGATGCCGGCCGCCGCCTGCGCCACGGCATAGTCGGCGCGCCCGCCGGTCAGCTCGGCCAGCGCGGCTGCCGGCGACTTGCCCTCGACCAGCGCGCCGATGAAGCGGTCGGCCTGTGGGTCGATGACCGTCCACCAGGGCGCATCGCCCCACACCAGCAGGACGCGGTCGCCGCGGCGCTCGCGGATGTCGGGCGGCGGGAGGGTCATGGTCGCCCAAACAAGCTGCCGTACACCGACACACGCTGTAAGGCTATGCCGGCGACCGCGAGTGTGGCCACCGTTACCACCGCCAGCGGTATCCGCCAACGCCGATTGGCCAGCAGTGTGGCGGTCACCAACGCCAGCCCCGTGACCAGCAGGCCGAGCCCCAACTGCGGCGTGCTCCAGACTGACGCAGACCATTGCTCGACCGCGACGACATAGCCCATGTGCGCCGACGCGCTGCGACTGCTGTCCCCCGCCGCCAGCACCCGCGGGGCCGTGGCGTCGGTCCTCGACGTCATCGCACGACCTTCCCCATCCCCGTTGGCCAGCCCGGCAGCTTGGCCTTCGGGTCGCGCGGCGGCCGCGCATGGGGCCAGACCTTCTCTTGCAGGTAACTCGCCCGCAGCCAGTGCACCACCTCCTCGTCGTCGGGCGTGCCGAACAGCCCATCGGCGCCCGCGACGCGGCTGTCGCACCACAGGTAGTCCGGCGCGAGTCCACGGTCGTCAGCCCAGATGGCGTAGGCCTTCCACGGCGCGCTCAGGTCGCCGTGGTCGCGCGTGTTGGGTGGCGGCGCCAGTTCGAAGTGGACCGCCTTGCCGCGCGGCCCGACCGGCTCGCCATGCTCCGCATGCCACTCCTCGGGCGTCGGCCAACGGCCCAGCGCCGACGCCTGCGCCTCAGTCGATGCGGACAACCGCTCAATCTGCTGGAGCGCGGTGATGGTCTCGGGCAGGAGCACGCGCTTGCGCGCACGACCCACGTCCATGCCCGCCACCAGCGCGACCGACGCAGCCACGAGCACGCCGCAGCGCGCCGCCGGACGCCATCGCTCGCGCGCCGCAACGGCGAGCAGGAGCAGCGCCAAGCCCACGCCGCACAGCCCCGCGGTGAGGCCCGGCCTGGCCGGCACGAGAGTCATCTCGATCGTGCCACCAACCACGTAGCCGACGTGGGAGTAGACCTGGCCGGTCCGCGAGCCTTCGGCCAGCAGATGCGGCGTGCCCGTCATGGCTTCACCTCGTTCGGCGCCGCGGGCCAGGGCGGGAGCTTGACGTTCGGGTCGCGTGGCGCGCGGGCGTGGGGCCATTCCGCCCGGCCGAAGCGGCTGGGCGGCAGCTTATACTGGAGCGGATCGTCGCCCGTAGCGAACAGCCCGTCAGCGCCGAACTCCTCGCTCAGGAAGCGGCGGTTGTTGGCCGGAGGACCCGGAGGCTGGCAGACGACGGTGTACCGCCGCCAGTTCGGCGCCACGACATAGTACGGATCCGGCAGGCGGGTCGCCGGGCCGTATTCGAACCGGCTACCGTCCACACCCACCGGCCGACCATGCTCGGTCTGCCATTCGGCGGGGGTCGGCCAGTGGCCCAGCCGTGCGGCCTGCGCCTCGGTCGAGGCCGACAACTGCTCCAGTTGCAGCAGGTCGCTGAGCACCACCGGCTTGAGGCTGCGCAGCGCGGGCGCGGTGAGGGCCGCGCCCAGGACGATCACCCCCGCGGCGCCGACGGCCACGCGCCCGACCCGATCAGGTTGACTCTGCGCCAACGAGGCCAGCACGCACAGCAACACGCCCCACAGCACCGGGTGCATGGTCCAGTGGACACGGAGGTCGAGCAGACCCTCGTTTGCAAATGGCCTGAGCGGCACTTGCAGCGCCACC
This sequence comes from Armatimonadota bacterium, assembly GCA_016235455.1. Lineage (GTDB taxonomy): Bacteria > Armatimonadota > UBA10988 > UBA10988 > UBA10988 > UBA10988. The sequence continues at coordinate 54,811 of JACRKZ010000037.1, forward strand.
ACGGCCAGCCCGGCGACCAGGGCCAACGCGAACCGCCCTACCAGTTCGCGCAGCCGCGGCGCATGGCGACTGCCCCAGGCGAGCAGCATCAGAGCCAGCAACACCGAGCCCTCGACCGTGTGTGGCGCCACCCGCCGGTAGTCGCTGACATCGGCGGTGAACTGGATGACCGAGTAGCCGACGTGCGTGTAGGTCCTGGCCTGCGACTCGCCCGCGGCCAGCAGCCTGGGTGCTGTAGTCGGTGTCATGGCACGTCCCCCTTCGCAGTCGGCCAGGGCGGCAGCTTGACGTTCGGGTCGCGCGGCGCGCGGCC
>JACRKZ010000140.1 GCA_016235455.1 Armatimonadota bacterium
CCGTAGCGCGGAGGAAATGGTCAGCCGCATCGGCGAGGCGCTCGACCTCGGCGACCCGCGCTGGCGCGACATCTTGGTCGCCCAACTGATCGAGAAGGGTCACCGCGAGGCGGCCGAGGCGCTGGTGGGCGATCCCTCGCAACTCGGCGACGACACGCTGGTCAGTCTGGCCTCGGCCAAGCTGCGCACGGGCGCCGCGGCCGACGCGTTGGCCCTGCTGGCGCGCGTGCCGGCGAACTCGCGCGCGGCGCTGACCGCCAGCTGGAACCGAGTGCTGGCGCTGGCGCTGGTCGGCCGTGTCGACGAAGCGCGCCAGGCGTTCGAGCGCGATGTGGCAGAGCAGGGCGAGGCCCCCTTGGTGGCGCTGTACCGCGGGCTGACCGCGCTGTGGTGCGGCGAGCCGGCAGTTTACACGGCGGTCGGAGATCAGCTTAAGGTCCGCAACCATCTGGTCGAAGTGTTGGGTACGATGCTTGCGGCCGATGCCATGGAGTTGTTGGCTTCGACTCTGCCCGCACTGGACTGGTTGGGCTGGAGCCCGGTGGAACAGGCGGCCCTGCTGGGTCAGCTCTACCACCATGCGGGCCGCGCCGACCAAGCGATCGAAGCCCTGGCCATCGCCATCGACGGCGGCGACCGCGAGGTGGAGACCTGGCAGATGCTGGGCCTGCTCCTCCTGCGGCAGGGCGCCGCGGCCGACGCCGAGGCACTCCTGGCCGAGGCGATCCGCCTCGAGGCGGAGGCCGGAACGCTCACCGAACAGTCGGCGGCGCGCGCGGGCTGGCTGGCGGCCCTGGCCATGCAAGGCAAACAGGATGAGGCGGAACCACGGTGGCAGCAGTTAACGGGCACAGCACAGCGTACGGCTCGTCCGCCGGAGTAGAACGCCACGGCGGCGGGTATTTGACGGTTCGCGAGACGGCCGATGTGCTGCACATGCACTTCATGTCGGTCTACAAGATGGTCCAGAGCGGCCGTCTGCCTGCGGTCAAGGTCGGCTCCCGCTGGAAGATTGACCCCGAGGCGCTACGCGCCTGGATGAGCCGCCAGAGCCAGGTGCAGCGCAACTGGGTGCTGGTCGGCTCGCGCGAATCCACCGCCCGCTCGTTGCAGGCGCTGCTGGGCACCGGGCATCGGGTGCAGGCAGTCGGCTTCGAGCATCTGCGCGAGACCATCGCCGAGGACCCCGACGCCATCCTGCTCGACTGCACCGTCGATGCCCACGCCGCGCTGGCCGCGCTGGACTACTGCCGACAGGTCGCGGCGACCTCGTATCTGGCCCTGTGCGTCGGCGAGCCGAGCGCCGAACTGCTGCGCGATGCGCTGGCCGGTGGGGTGGTGGCCCTGCTGGGCCTGCCCATCAACAGCCAGCATGTGGAGCAACTGACCGGCTGCCTGCGCAGTGCGTGACAGCGCGCCGGCGGCCCTTCCTGGCCCTACAGAACCTCGGTGTGCGGCCGACAGGTAAGTAGGAATTGGTGCGGTGCACCCCGCGACCGCAGTGGTCGTGGTGGAGCGGGATCATGGCTTCGACGAGTTCGACCAGTTCAGGTTCGGGCATCGACTGGAACAGTCTGGCCGACGCCCTCATGTCGATCGAGCACAAGCCGGTCGATCTGCTGACGGCTCAGCAGGAGAAGATCACCGGCAAGAAGGCGCTCTACGCCGAGATCAAGAACGCCCTGGACTCGGTCAAGACCGCCGCGGCCGCGGTTGCCAAGCCCAAGAGCATCAGCCTGGCCAAGGCCACGTCGTCGGCGACGGAGTACCTGACCGCCTCGGCGGAGAACTCGGCCGCCACGGGCACCTACAAGGTGACCGTGCACCAGTTGGCCACCGCGACCCGCGTGACCTCAGGCTTCGCCACGGCTCTCGGCATCAGCGCCAAGGCCGACACGACGCAGACACTTAACAGCACCGCGTCGCATCTCGGCTCCACCTTCACCGACGGCACCGTGACCATCAACGGCAAGCAGATCAGCATCGACGCCGACGTGGACACGATGGACTCGGTCATCGCCAAGATCAACGCCGACGTCGCTGGCGTCACTGCATCCTACGACAGCGCCACGGACATGTTCAAGTTCAGTTCGGCCAGCGCCATCACCGTCGGCGCCGTGGGCGACACCAGCAACTTCCTCGAGCTGACCGGCATGACCGCTTCGCCCGACAGCCTCAACGGCGTCGACCATGAGCGGGTTTCGGTGCACCGGCAGGGCCGCATCCGCACCAACGAGGCGCTGGACACGCAGGCGCTCAGCGGCACGCTCAGCGGCACCGGCACGTTCAGCATCAACGGCGTGAGCATCGACTACGACACCAGCACCGACAGCCTGAACTCGATCATCTCGCGGATCAACACCAAGGTCTCGACCGTGGTGGCCAGCTACGACAGCCAGACCGACAAGCTTGTGCTGGCCAGTCGTCAGAACGGCAGCCTGGACGTCGCCCGCTCCGATACCAGCGGCACGTTCCTGCAGGCGGTCGGTCTGCTGGGCAACAGCGGAGACAGCCGCGCGGTCTCCACGCTGGGTCAGAACTCCAAGGTGACCGTCGACGGCTTCAACAACGGCAACCCCATCTACAGCACATCGAACACCGTGGCCAACGCCATTCCAGGTGTGTCGCTGACCCTGCTGCAGGCGGACCAGGCCAAGACCGTGAACGTCACCGTGACGCGCGACACCTCCGACCTGAAGAGCAAGGTGAACGACCTGGTCAGCAAGTACAACGCCGCCATGTCGCTGATCAGCTCGCGGCTCACCGAGGATCCCATCGCCAACGCCACCAGCACCACCGCCCAGCGCGTGGGCCTGCTCAAGGGCGATACGATGCTGGCGACCATGAAGACGTCGCTGACGCGCATCATCACCGAGTCGCTCACCGGCCTGCCCAGCGCTGCCAATCGGTTGGGCGCCCTGGGCATCACCACGTCGAAGACCGACTACAAGACCGGCCAGATCTCCTTCGACCAGACCAAGTTCGACGACGCTTTCGCCAGCAACTACGAGCAGGCTTACGACGTGCTGTTCAGTGACACCGACAACGACGGCACCGTGGACGCGGGTGAGGGCGGCGCCATCCCCAAGATGCTCGACAAGCTGACGCAGCTGGTCGACACGACGCTGGGTACGTCGACCAGCGGCGCCAGCCTGCCCAAGGGCGACATCCCGCGGCGCAACGCCACGCTGGACAGCGAGTACAACACCCTCAAGAAGCGCATCGCCGATATGGAGGCGCGCCTCGAACTGCGCGACGCCGCGATGAGGGCCCGATTCCAGGCGGCGGAGAGCCAGATCAACGCCTATCGTAACCAGGCGAGCAGTCTGTACAGCTACGGCTAGGCCAAGGACATTGCGCGCTGGTGTTGACGTCGTGGCCCGGTGGCGGAATGCTAGCCCATAGGATTCGAACCCATGGGTATTCTCGCCAACCGTGACACGCGCGTTCTGGTGCAAGGGCTGACCGGCCGCGAAGGCACTTTCCACAGCGAGGCCATGCTGGCCTACGGCACTCAGGTTGTCGGTGGCGTCACGCCGGGCAAGGGTGGCACCACGCATCTCGGCGTGCCGGTCTTCGACACCGTGAGCGAGGCCGCGGCCCAGACCGGCGCGGTGGCGAGTTGCATCTTCGTGCCCGCGCCATTCGCCGCGCAGGCCGTCTGCGAGGCCGCCGACGCCGGGCTGCAACTGGTGGTGTGCATCACCGAGGGCATTCCCGTGGGCGACATGGTGCGTGCCGTGGCCTATGCCCAGGCGCGGGGCACCCGGCTCATCGGGCCCAACTGCCCGGGCCTGCTCACCGCCGGCGAGGCCAAGATCGGCATCATCCCCGGCCACATTGCCAAGCCCGGCCGTGTCGGCGTCGTCTCACGCAGCGGCACGCTGACCTACGAGATCGTGGACGCGCTGACCAAGGCCGGGCTCGGCCTGACCACCTGTGCCGGCATCGGCGGCGACCCTGTCCTGGGCACGCGCTTTGCTGACGTGCTACCGCTGTTCGAGGCCGATCCTGCCACCGAGGCGGTGGTCATGATCGGTGAGATCGGCGGCAGCGACGAAGAGGACGCGGCTGCGGTCATCGCTACCATGACCACCCCGGTGGTCGCCTTCATCTCCGGCCGCAGCGCGCCCGAGGGCAAGCGCATGGGCCACGCCGGCGCCATCGTCTCCGGCGGCAAGGGCACCGCGCAAAGCAAGGTTGACGCGCTCGGCGCGGTCGGCGTGCCGGTGCCCGAGACCGCGCCCGAGGTCATCGCCCTGCTGCGCGAACGACTGTAGGGCGGCGCGCGCTGGTGAGGCCCGCCCCGTGCCCGCATTGCCAACGGGGCCGCGCAATGCTATCCTGCGGACGGACGACTCCCCGTGGCATTCCTTGCGTGGCTTCGACGTGGCTGGCCGCTGTGGCTGCTGGCCGCGCTGGTACTCCTCCTTCGTGCAGCCTACTGGTACACCGAGGCGGCTTGGTTTGCGTCGCTGGGCTACTCCGAGGTGTTCTGGACACGGTTTGCGGCCAGCGCGCTGCTGTGGTGCCTGGGCGTGGCCGCCTCGGCGCTGGTGTTGGGCGGCAACCTGGCGCTCTGCCGGCGTGCGCCGCGGCCGCGCTGGGCACTGGCCGACAGTGACGGGCTGACCATTGGCGTGTTCTTGTGGGGCGCGCTGCCGTGGCTGGTCGGTCTGGCCGCCGTGGGCGTGGGCTGGTGGTGCCAGGGCCTGTGGCGCGAGGCGCTCAGCGCCTGCTACGCCGTGGCCGATGGCCATGTCGACCCCGTATTTGGCCGCGATGTGTCGTTCTACATGCTGCAGTTGCCGCTCTGGGCTGAGTTCCAGAAGCGGCTGATGCTGCTCTCGCTGGTGGCGTGGGTCGGGCTGTACCTGCGTTACGTGGAACTACCGCGCAGCGGCGAGGACGACCAGCGCATCAGCCTCGAGAGCATTCCATCGTTCGGACGCGCCCATCTGTCGGCGTTGGGTGCGGTGGTGCTGCTGCTGTGGGCCTGGGGCTTTCATCTCACGCGCTACCGGCTGCTGACCTCGGCGCGCAGCGCAGTGGTCGCCGGCATCGGCTACACCGACGCTCATGTGCGCCTGCCGATGCTTACCGCCCTGGTCGTGCTGGCGGTGGTCTGTGCCGGCGTGCTGCTGGCCAACTGCCGCACGCGGTCCGTGCGCCGCCTGTTCGGCACGGTGTTCGTGTTCTTCGCGCTCGTGGCCGCCGGCGTCACCGTGCCGGTTGCGGTGCAGCGCCTGATCGTGGCACCCAACGAGGTGACGCTCGAGAAGCCGTATCTGGCCCGCTGTATCGAGGCCACTCGGCATGCATTGGGCCTCGACGCGTTGACCGTGCTCGACGCGCCGACCCCCAGCCGCAGCGCCAGCCTGCCGCCTGGCGCGCTGCGGGCGGTGGCCGACCTGCCGCTCTGGTCGCCGCACGAGCTCAGCGAGCAACTCGTGGGCACCGAGGCGCTGCGCACGTACTACTCGTTCAACCTGACCGACATCGACCGCTACCAGCTCGACGGCCGTACCCAGCCGGTGGGCATCATGGTGCGCGAGATGCAGACCGACCGGCTCGACCCGACCTTCAGCACCTGGGTCAATCGCACGCTGGTCTACACGCACGGCTACGGCGCGGTGATGGCCTATGCCAGCGGACGCGACGGCGTGGCGCCGTCCAAGCTGCTCAGCGGCTTGCCGCCCACCGGTCGGCCGGATCTGGTGCCCACTCGGCCCGAGGTCTACTACGGCGAGACGCCGGCCGGTCCGGCCATCACCGGGCTGCGCGGCGAGAGCACCAAGGAGTTCGACTATCCCGCGGGCGACCGCAACGTCTTCTCGACCTACGCCGGGCATGGCGGCGTGCGCCTGGGCGGCTGGTTCAGCCGGCTGGCCTGGGCCATGCGCTGCCGTAGCGTCAACCTCATGCTGTCGGGGGCCGTGGGGCCAGACTCGCGCCTGCACTGGCGGCGGCCTGTGGCCGAGCGGCTGGAGGCGCTGGCGCCGTTCCTAGATTTCGATAGCGACCCGTTCCCCGTGGTCGCCGAGGGCCGTCTGCGCTGGATGGCCGACGGTTACACGGTCAGCGGTCGGTATCCCTACAGCTGGGCCTTCCCGCTGTTCTATGCTCGGGCGCTCAACGCTGAGCAGCCCGAGCAGTTCAGTCGGCTCACCTGCAACTACGCGCGCAACAGCATCAAAGCCGTGGTCGACGCCTACGATGGCTCGGTGAAGCTGCACTGGATCGACCCGGCCTGCCCCTTGGCGCGCACCTGGGCCCGCATCTTCCCCCGGCTGTTCGACCGGCAGCCGCTGCCGGACTCGCTGCGCTCGCACCTACGCTACCCCGGCGACCTGTTTGCGCTCCAGGCACGCGCCGCGGCGCGCTTCCACATGACCGACCCGCAAGTGTTCTACAACGCCGAGGACTTGTGGGACGTGGCCCATGAAGAGGCCACCGTCCGCGAGGCCGATGAGCGCGGCGAGTTTGTCTTCGCCAACCGCCACGAGCGGATGCTGCCGTACTACCTGTCGCTGGCCTTGCCCGGCGAGTCCGAGCAGGCTTTCCGGCTGATGCTGCCGTTCACCCCGGCCAGCAGCCGCGAGGCGCAGACCAGTCGCGACAATCTGACCGCCTACCTGACCGCCGACTGCGATCCCGAGCACTACGGCCGGCTCACGCTGGTGCGCTACCCCAAGGGGGCCCTGGTCTACGGGCCGTTGCAGGTGGAGGCGCGCATCAACCAGGAGCCACTGATCTCCGAGCAGTTGACGCTGTGGGGCCAGCAGGGCAGCCAGGTGTTGCGCGGCCGGCTGATCGTGGTGCCCCTGGGCGACACACTGCTCTACGTGGAACCGCTGTTCCTGACGGCCGAGCGCCGTGGTGCGTTGCCGGAGCTGCAGCGCGTGATCGTGGTCTACCGCGACCGCGTGGCCATGGCCCCCACCGTCAGCGAGGCGCTGCTGCAGGCGACGGGCCAGAGCCCATCACCGACCGCGGACAGCGGCACACGGCAGCGGCTGCACGAGGCGGACCAGGCCCTGACGGCAGCGGACTCCGCGCGTCGGGCCGGCGACCGGGTGGGCTACGGCCAAGCCATGGAACGCGTCCGCAAGGCCCTGCGCGGCGCGGCTCCTTAGGTCGACCGAGTTGGCGACTCGCGACGCCGGCCGGAGGTCAGGAGGCCCGCGCGATCCGTCGCCATTCGTCGAGTACCTCGGCGAGGCAGTCCTCAGCCCGTCGTTCGGCCTGCCAGCCGCACGCCGCGCGCAGCTTGGCCGCCGAGCCGACAATGACCGACTGGGGACCGGGCCGTAGCCGGGCCGGATCGACCTCGACCTCCACCGGCACCTTGGCCAGCGCGACCAACTGATCGACCAGGCTCTGCACGGCGATGGTGCGTTCGCTGCACAGGTGATAGGCCTCGCCCGGCGTGCCCTGTTCGGCCAGCAGGCGGTACCCGCGGACGATGTCGCGCACGTCGGAGAAGTCGCGGCCGGAACTCAGGTCGCCCACGCGCAGTACCGGGTCTTGCTGGCCCAGTTCCATGGCGGCGATCTGGCTGGCGAAGTCAGGCACCACAAAGCCCTCGCTCTGGCGCGGGCCGATGTGGTTGAACGGCCGTGCCTCGATGACCTCGATCCCGTGGGCGGAGTGTAACTGGCGACCGAGGTAGTGGGCGCAGACCTTGCTCACCGCATAGGCGTTGGGCGGTGCGAACGGCGTGTCCTCGGTCAACGGCTCTGGCGAACTGGGCACGCCGTACATGTCGGACGACGTCACCAGCAGCACTCGCGGCGGCACGGCGCACCGCTGGCAGGCACCCATCACCGAGGCCGTGATGGCCACGTTCTCGCTGAGCGTGCGCACCGGCTCGTGGTAGGCCTGCCGCGCCGAGGCCAGCGCCGCCAGGTGGTAGACGACCTCGGGCTGCACATCGGCGATGAGTTGCCGCACGGCGCGGGCTTCAACCAGGTCGCCGCGCAGAATCTCGATCTTGCCATGCAGCGCCGACAGGTGCTCGGGCCAGCGGTCCGACCGCGTAATGCCCGTCACCTCGTCGCCGCAAGCCACCAACCAGTCGGCCAGATGACTGCCCGCGAATCCGCCGATCCCGGTAATCAGTGCGCGCATCAGCCTCTTGCTCGCTCCACCCCTTGCATCAATGCTGCCCAGCACTCGCGCAACTGGGGCAAGCAGCTCTCGTCGACGCTCTCGGGAGTATACTCGGCCGCCTCATACAACCACGTTAGGTCCTCAATGTGACCTCGCCAGTTACTCGTGGAAGGTGGCAGCTCGGCGAGGAACTCGCGGGCCGTGACATCGGGCCGCCGCGCATGGCCGGCCAGCTCACAATAGGCTCCGAAGGCCCGGTAGACGTGTCGCACGACCTCCGCCGGCGGCTGGCCGCGCAACGGCGAGCGTGGGCCGAACGGGTCGACAAACGGGTCGCGCGTCGGCACGTAAGGCGCCGGCTCGCGAGGAGTCCGCGCTGGCCAACGCAGTCGGCGCCACCAGCCGGCCTTGGCCAGGCGCCACAGCCCGTAGCCCACCGCGGCCAGGACCAGCAGCACGCCGAGCAGCTTGCCCAGCACACCGGCCAGGCCGCCGCCGGCGTTGTGGGGCAGGCCGCCCGACTGGCCGCCCGACTTGGTGCCGGCTTGCTTGCGGCCCTGCGACGAACGGCCTTGCTGGGATCCCTGGCCGCCCTGGCCGCCACGGCCCTGGCCCGAGCTGCCGCCCTCGCCGCCGGCGCCTTGGCCGGAGCCGCTCGCCTTGCCGCCCTGGCCCTGCTGCCCGTCGGCCTGCTGGCCTTGCGGCGACTGGCTGCGCGGACCGTTGTTGCCGGTCGAGCGTTGGTCGGCGCGCTGGCTTTGCGTCGCACCAGGCCGGCGCGAGTCGCGCATGCCCTCCACCGGCGCGTGCGACAGCTCGGTCTGGCCCAGGCCGCCGACCACCACGCGCGGCGCCCAGGAGTTGGGCTGTGGCGCCAGCCGCGGCGACACCAGTGCCGCCGCCACGATGCCCGCCACCAGCGGCCCGGCCAGCGCCAGCCACACGGCCGGCACGCTGGCCGGCAGGCGGGTGCCGCGCGACCGGGCGTAGAGCTGCAGGCCGCTCAGCGCCGTCAGTGACAAGACGGCTAACGCGGTCAGCGAGTAGACCACCATGCACCAGAAGGCATGGCCCGCGAACTGCGGGTTGCCCGCCAGCTCGCGGTGGCCCAGTCCAAAGATGGCCACCGCCACGGCCGACAGGACGATCACCGCGCGACCCGGATGGGGTCGGCACCGCACGGCCTCGGCGCGGGCGCCCTGCGCCTCCCAGGCGTCGCTGGTGAGTGCTTCGCGTTCGTCCACGGCCACGTCGTCGGGCGACAGCGTGGTGCTGGCCACGATGTAGTTGGCCGACCACCAGACGAAGGCGATGGTGGCATACAGCAGCATCACCGAGCGCACCGGGTTCTCGCCGCCGTAGCCGCCGCCCAACGCGCCGCCGCCGAAGCTGTACATCCAGCCGAACAGGCCCATGGCCCCGGTCAAGCCCAGGGCGAACGGCGTGGCTGACCAGGAGCCGTCGCGCGCCTTGATGCGGGCGATGCCGACCACCGCGAGCGTGAAGCAGAAGAACACCCAGCGCAGCAACCGCGTCGGGCCGTTGGCCAGCGCGGAGTGGACATCGACGATGAAGAACAGCAGGCTGCCCACCATGACGAACAGCAGCAACGGCAGCACCACGTCGGTCTGCAGGTCGAAATCCAACGGCGCGTCGGACGCCGCCGCGTCGGACGCGGGCGGGCCAAGGCTGAGGGCTGGTCGGTCGACTGGGCTGCTCATAGTCGGGTCAATGCCAGTTGCGCCAGGTGCGCGTCGTCGTCGATGCCATAGGAATGCACGCCGGCAGCCAACAGGCGGCCGCGTTGACGAAGCAGGCTGGCCTCGTTGCCAAACACGAAGACATGAACGACGAAGCCCGAGCGGCGCATGGCCGAACAGGCCTCCACCAGGCTCTGCTCCACTCGCGGGGTGAGCACCAGCACGCTCACATCGCGGGGCAGGCGCGGGTACTCGCGCAGCAGCATGGCACCCACCGGCTGAAAGTCGCTCAGCTCCACGCGTGCGGTGGCGTCGAGGATGTGGTTCAGCGTGGTCGGCCCGCGGCCGACCGGCACCTCGAACGGGCGTAACCGGTGAGACTGCTCGGCCATGCGAGCCAGCCGTAGCGCCTGGCTGCGCGAGCCGGCCTCGAAGTCGATGGGGTCGAACCGCGCGCGGTCGGCCGCGTCGCGGCCGTTGCTGGCAAAGCCCACGCGCTGGTTGGCCGAGCTGATGTAGCTGGCCAGGGAGGCGGCCGCGGTGACCGCCAACTCGCTCCGCTGGTCCACGCCACGGCCTTCAAAGGCCGGAATGAACATGTCCAGGCAGATCAACGCGCCGATCATCGTCGTCGGTTCGAAGACCTTGGTCTGCAGGGCAGCGGCGCGGGCGCTGGCGCGCCAGTGAACATGGCTGAGCTTGTCGCCGGCCCGGTACTCGCGCACTCCGCGCAGCCGGCTGGGATCCTCGAAGATGCGGCGTTCGGCGCGCACTTCGCCGATCGGCCGGTTGGTGGCTACGCTGTAGCCGCCGATGGGCACGATGCGGGGATGGACCAGCAGGTAGTGCGCCTGGTCGCCGGCGCTGAACTTGCGCGCCAGGCCGAACAAATCGCCCGTCTCCAGCAGCAGTGGGCCGATCTGATGGTAGCCGCGCCGCGTGGCTGTGAGCTGGTAGCGCAGCGTCACCGTCTGGCCCGGCCGCAGCGGCGTGATTCGGGTCGCCTCACCCGTCCGCGGCAGCGCGGCCGGCGTCAGGTCCTCGATCATCACCCAGGGCAGCGGCCACCGGCCCTCGTGCCGCAGTTCGATGCTGACGTCGACCAGTTCGCCGAGCTTGGCACGGCGCCGGTGGCAGAGGCGGCGATGGTGTAGCGAACGCAGACCGCGGCCGACGGTCAAGCGCGAGGCCAGCAGCAACCACAGCACCACGTACAGCGCGAACGTGGCGAACCCGGCGCGCAGCACGTAGCTGAGCGCAAGCACGCCCACCACCAGAGCCAGCCAACGGCCGCGCGACACGGAGTCTCTCCGAGCGACCACTTGCCCGCGGCGGCCGCGAATCCTCTCAGGCACACGGAGCCCGACCAACGCCCGGCCGACGGCGGCTGGGCTCTGTGGCGATTGCGGGAGGGAACAGGCCGCGGGCGGTGAACGTCGCTTTCGGATGACGAGGAGTTGCCTGGTGACGTGCCGATGGGCGCTGGCGGCGCTGGTGTGTGGTGTGTGGCTGAACGCGGCTGCGGCGGTAGACGTGACGGGCAAGGTCACCGTGGCCGCCAAAGGCGATCCGACGGCCTGGCGCATGGCCGCCATGGCCGAGCCCGCGGCCGAACTGCCGGCCGACCTGGCCACCGTACCCGTGGCGGCGGACGGCAGCTTCACGCTGCCCAACGTCACCCTCGGCACGGTGTGGGCCGTACCTTACCTGGGCCGCTTCATGGACCAGCGCGCCATGCCAGCCGCGCGCATCGCTTCCGCCGAGCCGCTGGCCATCGAGGTCACCGGCCTGCGTAAGCAGCTTGTGCTGACGGTGCTGGGCCCTAACCGGGCGCCGCTTGGCCGATCGCTCACCGCGCACCTGTTTGGCCCCTGGGGTGCCTACGATGCCAGTACCGGCGGCACCAAGGTGGGCGCGGACGGCACCGCCACGTATGAAAACCTGCCCGCCGGCGCCTACGACCTGTGGGTCGACACCGTCCAGGGCGCGCCGTCACCCACCGAAGCTGCCGCGGTGTTGACGCGGCACATCGAGGTGACCGCCAGCGCCCAGCCGCAGCGGGTGACCGTCAATCTGCCCGCCGCCGGCGCGCTGCGCGGCACGCTGCGGCTGGGTGCGGGCCAGGCGCGCGGCTGGGTGGTCTCCACCGGTACCGGCGGCGAGCCACAACCCGGCGAGAAGTCGCCCGAGGCCGCCTACGCGGCCGGCGCGGCCAATGGCTACGCCTGGGCCGAAGTGGCCGAAGACGGCTCGTTCACGCTGCCCCAGTTGCCCGAGGGCCCGGTGCAACTCGACGTGCGCCGGCCGGGCGAGGCGCGCGCCTGGTGGAGCTTCGAGGCCGACATCAAGCCCGGCGCCGTGACCGACGCGGGCGAGCTCCGAGTACCGGCCGAGAGCTGGAAGCACTTGTTCGGTGGCCGTGACATGAGTGGCTGGGCTGATGCCGCGCTGACCGGGCACAAGCCCGCTTGGGTTGGCAGCCGGCGCCTGTTTGTGCCGCTCGGCGAAGACCTGAGCGGCGTGGTCTACAAGGGCGGCGAGATCCCCAAGTGGAACTACGAAGTGACCTTGCAGGGCATGCGAACCGAGGGCCATGACTTCTGGTGCGGGCTCACCTTCCGCGTGGGCGACGACCCCTGCACGCTGGTCATGGGCGGCTGGGGCGGCTCGGTGACGGGCCTGTCCAGCATCGACGGTGAGGACGCCTCGGCCAACTCGACCAGCACGTTCGTCGAGTACGAGGACTGGCGCTGGTACCGCGCCCGGGTGCGGGTCACGCCCAAGCGCATCCAGTGCTGGCTGGACGACAAGCGCATCATCGATCAGGCCGTGCCGAACCACAAGATATCGGTGCGCTGGGAAGTGGAGCCGACCATTCCGTTCGGCATCGCTACCTGGCGTACCACGGGCGCGCTGCGCGACATCCGGGTGCGTGAACTGCCCACGGAAGGCTAGGGAAACGTGATGACGAAGCTGTTGTGTGTGTGTGCGGCATTGCTGGCCGCGGTAGGCGGCGCGTGGGCGCAGGCCGAGGCGACGCCGTATGTGTCGCAGTGGATGGTGGTCGGCCCGTTCGCCAACGAGGCGGCGGCCGGCTTCGATGCGGTCTATGGGCCGGAGCAGGACAAGGATTTCCGCGCCGGCACCTTCTACGACGGGCTCGGCGGCAAGGTCGGCTGGACCATGGCCGAGGCGGCCGATGGCGTGCTCAACTTCGTGCCGCTATACCCCGAGCACCACGAGAACGTGGCGGCCTATGCGTACGTCCGCATCGTGGCGCCCAAGGCGCTCGAGTGCGACCTGAGCCTGGGCAGCGACGACGGCTGCAAGGCCTTCCTCAACGGCGAGTTGGTGCACTCCAACCCCGCCGACCGCGCCTGCGCCAAGGACTCGGACAAGGCCAAGCTCGCGCTGCGCGAGGGCGACAACGATCTGCTCATCAAGGTCGTGCAGGGCGGCGCCGATTGGGCGCTAGCGGCGCGGCTGACCAAGCGCGAAGCCGCCCTGGACGGCGTGCGCTTCACGCTCGGCCGGCTCGGCGGCCAGACCACGCCGATGGTCACCAAGTACATGGTCATCGGCCCGTTCGATAACGATGGCGGCGTTGGCTTCGATGCGGAGTATGCGCCCGAACGGCGCGTCGACCTCAAGCGCGCGGCCGACGGCCTCGGCGGCAAGGTCAAGTGGCAGCCATTGACCACCGGCGACAACGGCATGGTCAACTTCAAGGCGGCCTTCCCGGACCGCCAAGAGAACGCCGTGGCCTACCTGTACCTGACGCTGAACGCACCCCGCGAGGTGCCCTGCCGGATGCTGCTCGGCAGCGACGATGGCGTCAAGGTATGGCTGAACGACACGCTGGTCCATGCCAACAACGCCTCACGTCCGTGCCAGGCCGACGAGGACAAGGTGCCCGTCACGCTGCAGGCCGGTGAGAACAAGCTGCTGGTCAAGGTCACCCAGAGCGCTGGCGGCTGGGAATTCTGCCTGCGCTTTGCCCAGACCGGCGAGAGCCTCGACGGCGTCACCTTCGGCCTGCCCGAGTAGGCGAGCGGCGCCTGGGCGTGAGGCGCTACCGGCTCGCAGAGCCTGCGTCCCCACGCCCAGCGCGCCCAGCGCGCCACGCCTCACCCCTACGCCGCGCGCCACGCCAGTGACGCCTTGCCGGGAGTCGGCGCGCGCTTGCGGCACGTCTCGCCAGTCGCTATACTCGGTTCGGCTAACGGCCTTTAGGTGCCAACTGGGTATGGTGGATCTAGCAGACAGGGTGAAGGCGTTACGACAGCGCATGGCGGCGGCCGCCGCGTCCAGCGGGCGCCCGCCCGAGGCGGTCACGTTGGTCGCCGCGAGCAAGACACGCAGCGCGGCTGAAGTGGCCGCGGCGCTGGCTGCCGGCGTCGACCAGATCGGCGAGAACTATGTGCAGGAGGCGCTGGCCAAGCGGCCCCAAGTGCCCACGCCCGCGGTCTGGCGACTGATCGGTCCGCTCCAACGCAACAAGGCCGGCCACGCGCTGCGTGGGTTCAATGCGGTCGACACCCTTGACAACCTGGAGTTGGCGCAGACGCTGTCGCGCCGTTGGGAGTCGGCGGATCCGCCCGGCGAGCCGCTGGAGGTGCTGATCGAGGTGCATCTGGGCGGTGAGGCCACCAAGTCGGGCATCGAGCCCGCGCAGGTCGGCGAACTGCTCGACAGGCTGCAACTTCTGCCTGGTTTGCAGTGTCTCGGATTGATGACCATGCCGCCTCCGCTGCCTGCCGAGCAGGTGCGCGGCTACTTCGCCCAGCTGCGTGAGCTGGCGGGCGACTTGCGGGCCAGGTCGGGTTTGGCATTGCCGGTGTTGTCCATGGGCATGAGCGCCGACTTCGAGGTGGCCATTGCCGAAGGGGCGACGCAGGTGCGGCTGGGTACGGTGCTGTTCGGGCCGCGCGGGCCTCGTTAGTGTGGGCGCGCGCGAAGGTTATAGCAGTCTAGTTCGAGAAGGAGACAGGCCGATGGCGCGGTCTTTTGGCAAGTTCTTCGAGTGGTTCCTGGGCGACAAGCCCGAGGACGACTACGCCGAGGAGGAGGTCCGCTATGAGCAGCGGCCCTACAGCTCCCAGGCCAGCAGCGCGCCGCCGCCGGTCGACCACGACCCCGTCGACGATGAGCAACAGACCTCGCGTGGCGGTTTCTGGAGGTCTCGTATGAGTAGAGAGGCGGATGTCGTGGAGATGCGTCCCAGCCAACCCACGACCAGCGTGTTGTACCCACGTTCGTTCGACGACGCCCAAGGCCTGGCCGACCAGTTCAAGCGCGGCACATTCCTCATCCTCGACCTGGAGAAGGTCGAAGAGAAGGACCGCGCCCGGCTGGTGCACTTCCTCTGCGGCGTGGCCTATGGCTGCGACGGCAAGTCGCACCGCATCAACGAGTTGACCTTCGCCTTCGCGCCGCGCAGCCATGCGCTGGACACCGAAGCCAGCACTGCCGACGCCCGACACGCCCCCGAGCCGCGTGGGCAGTTCGAGTTGCCGCGTTTCAGCCTGCCCGGTTAGGCGGCCGATCATGTCCAATCTGGGTTCAGTCGCCGTCCTGGGTGGCGGCGCCATGGGTTCGGCGCTCATTCGCGGCTGGCTGCGGGCCGGTCTGCTCGAGCCGAGTGCCATCACGGTCTACGACATCATGCCCGGCCGCGCGGCCGGGCTGGCCACCGCGCTTGGCATCCGTGGCGCCGAGACGCCGGCCGAGGCCATCGCCGGCGCTGATGTGCTGCTGGTAGCCGTCAAGCCGGCCGACGTGGCCAAGGCGCTGGCCAGCGCCCAGTTGGCCGACGGTGCGCTGATCGTCTCCATCGCCGCTGGCGTGACCATCGCCAAGCTGGAGAGCGTGGCGCCCGGCAAGGCCGTGGTGCGCGTCATGCCCAACACGCCGGCCCTGGTGGGTCAGGGCGCCAGCGCCTTCGCGCGCGGTACCCACGCGAGCGATGAGCACGCCGCTAAGGTGCAGGCCCTGCTGGACGCCGTGGGCCTGGCCTTCGAGGTCAAGGAGAGCCTGCTCAACGCCGTCACCGGCCTGAGCGGCAGCGGCCCGGCATACGTCTACATCATGATCGAGGCGCTGGCCGACGGCGGCGTGCGCGCGGGCCTGCCGCGCGATATCGCCCTCAAACTGGCGGCGCAGACGGTGGTGGGCTCGGGCCAGATGGTGGTCAGCACGGGCGAGCACCCCGGTGTGCTCAAGGACCGCGTCTGCTCGCCGGCCGGCACGACCATCGCCGGTGTGGCCGAACTGGAGGCCAACGGCTTCCGCTCGGCGCTGATCGAGGCTGTCACGGCGGCGACCGCTCGCGCGGCGGAGCTGGGGTAGTCCGGTTCATCCCCCCTTTAGTGCCCCCGCGAGCGGGGGGACGGGCATGCGACTCCCTCCCCGCTCGCGGGGAGGGCTGGGGTGGGGGGCGCTGTGCCTAGGATCGCCCCATCAACCCCGGCATCAGCACGGTCAGCCCGTCGATGATGAAGCGCACCGCCAGGGCCGCCAGCAACAGCCCTTCGAGGCGGGTGGCGATGTTGATGCCGGTGCGCCCGAGCACGCGACGAATGCCGTCGGCGCCGCGTAGCGATACCCAGGTAGCCAGCGCCACCAGCAAGGCCACGAACACCAGCCAGAGCCGCCCTTGCGGCGTGCTCAGCGTGTCGGCCTGGATGATGGCGGTGGAGATGGAGCCCGGCCCGGCCAGCAGCGGGGTGCCCAGCGGCACCGCACCCACCTGCTCGCGCTCACTGGCCTCGCCCATCTCCTCCGGCGTCTCTCGTGAACGGCTGGGCTGAGCGTTGAGCATGGTGGTGGCCACCAGCAACAGCATGATCCCGCCGCCCACCTTGAAGTGCTGCACGTCGATGCCGACGAACATCAGAATGGCCTTGCCGGCGAAGATGGAGGTGATCAGCAGCACCGCCACCGACACGGCCGCGACGCGGGCGGTGACGGCGCGTTCGCGCGGACCCTCGTCGCCGGTCAGCGCCAGAAAGGCCGGTACGGCGCCGAGCGGATTGACCACCACGAACAGCGCCACCAAGGCGCGCAAGTACTCACTGGACGGCACTCAACGCCTACCTTTCGGCCCCCGGTAGATGATACCACCATCGGTTGTATCGCCTGAACCGTCGGTCGGGCCGGTGTCCGTGCCGCCCGTGTCTCCGCTGGTTCCACCGGTGTCGGTACCTGTGTCGGTGCCGCCCGTGTCGCCGCCACTCGTGTCCGTGCCGGTCCCGCCGGTGCTGCCGCCGCCGCTCGTGGTGTCCCACGAGTCGTGCGTCCAGTCGTCGTACCAGTGCGGGCTGTCGTAGTCGTTGTGCAGCGCGGGCGGCCAGGCCTCGTGGTAGGCGACCGCGGCGCCGGTGTGGGCGCTGGCGTTGCTGGGGCGGGTCCATGTGGCGCCGAACTCGACGCCGCGCCACTCGTAGTAGCTGGAGTCCTGCGGATGGTATGCGCCGCGGAAGTCGCCCTCGATGACCAGGTCGCCGCCCTCCAGGCGCAGGTGGTTGGCCTGTGTCACCGGGCCGTTCAGGTCCAGAGGCACACCGGCGATGGTGGCCACGCCTTGGGCTTCGGTGGCCGAGACCAGGCGGAACCAGTAGGTTGCGGTACTGCCGTAGCCGCGCAACTGGCCGGCATAGCGGCCGGAGAGCGGCGCCGCCTGGTGGTTGACGGTGCTGCCGCCCTGGTCGTAGTCAGACCAGTTGAAGCCGCTGCTGCAGCCATGCAGAAGCAGAGCGGACGCGAGCGCCAGCCCGAAGATGATGGCCGACCGTCGTTGTCGTCTCATGGCAGTGTCTCAGCCCATCGCAACTAGGGACGCGGCCTGGCCGGGCCGTGTCAACCTGCCATCGTGGTACGCGGGAGCCTACTCCGGTCGCACCCCCGCCAGTCCGGTCACCAGGTCGCGCTCCAGCGCCGCGGCCTGGGTCAGGATGGCGATCTTGTCGTCCGCGGGCAGTGCTTTGTCCGCCGCGCGCTTGAGCCATTCCGACACCCGGGCGTAGCCTTCGGCCAGTTCGTTGGCGACGGCCGCCGCGTGGGGATAGAGGTTGCCGACCTCGCGCAGGTAGCCGGCGGCCTGGTCGCGGCACTCGGCATAGACCGTGCCGTTCCACCAGTTGCCGTGGCTGTCGCCGTGGCCGTCGCGCACGGCCTGGATCCAGTAGTCGTAGCCCCGCGGCCCCAAGCCGTAGTCGCTGGCGGCAGTGGTGCCGTCGGCCGCCTCGGACCACATGCCGCGCGCCTGGTCGAAGCTCTCGGCGATGGCGGCGCCGAGCTCCTTGGCCGGCGTGGGCCGGGTGATGTAGAAGTCGATGTGGATCTCGCTGCCCAGTTCGGACCAGGTCTCGAAGGTCAGGTGCTTGGGCGGGAAGTCAACATGCGGTGCCCAGGGCTGCGCGGTGACGAAGCCGGTCTCGTCGTAGCCCAGGATGAGTTGGTACTCCATGTTGACCAGGTAGCAGGCCAGGCCCTCGTCCACCGCGCCGCGCAGGCGCTGCTCCAACTCGGCGCGCGGCATGGCACCGCCTTCGGTCCAGAAGAAGCCCAGGGGCTCGGTGGCCAGGCCGGCGTTGGCCAACAGCTTGAAGAACGGCGCGCGATCCCAGCAGTACGGGCCGCTGGGGCAGAGCTGGCGGTGGATGTTGATCAGCCAGGCATGGCCGCTGAGGCCACAGAGCATGGCCGGGCTTACCGGCAGGCCGTAGTGTTTGGCCGCGCCGCTGACGCAACCGAGCAGTGTCGAGTTGTTGCAGGGCTGGCTGAGCGTCTGTAGTAGCATGGTCTTCTCCCCTGAGGTGTGTCAGTCGCGGCCCGCGGTCCACACCGTCGAGGCCGCCAGTACGCCACGGAAGGTCAGGTTGGCGTCGCCGGCGGGGTCGGGCACGCGACCGCGCGCCGTAGGCGTGCGCCACAGGTGGCCGGCGCCGCTGGCCGGGCCGCGCGGGTCATAGAGCACCCGCTCGGGGTCATAGGGCAGCAGTGGACAGCAGCCGTCAAAGTCATACAGCCGCTCAGGCAGCGTCAACTCGATGCCGCGCTCGGCGGCGCGGGTGGCATAGAGGGTGCGCTCCTCGGCGGTCATGGTCGGTCGGCTATCGGCGGCGAGTTGGCGCGTCTCGGGCACTTCGGCACCCACCATGGCCAGCAGCCACTGCGCCTCGGTGGGCAAGTGCTTGCCGCACCCGGCCACGTAGGCGCGTGCTGACTGGTAGCTGACACCGGTGATCGGCGACTGGCGCATGGCGCGCGGCGGCTGGTCGGCGGACCAGTGCGGCAGGTAGGTGTCGCGGTCGACGGCATGGCGCGAGACGCGCGAAGGACGCCACAGCGGGTGCGTGCGCGTGAACTCGGCGAAGCGCTCGTTGCTGATCGGCTCGCGGTCGATGAAGAAGGCCGGCACCACCGCCCGGGCCAGACAGAAGACCGTGCCCTCGCTGGTCAGGTTGGGCGGCTTGAGCCAGGGCCGGCCGTTCAGGTAGGCCTCCTCGCGGCGGGCGAAGGCGCGCAGGAAGATCTGGCGGCCGCGCGGCGTGAGGCCCAGGAAGATGCGGGCGATCTCCGGCGGTGCGTCGCGCTTGAAGGAGTCGCGGCGGGTGGGCATGCCCGGCAGGTCGAGCAGGCGGGTCAGCGGCATGGGCACGGGCAGCCGGAACTCGCCGCCGCTGACGAAGACCATGATGCTGCCGTCGGCGGCGCGCTGGTCGGTGGTTACCAGGCGGAACCGCTCGGCTTGTCGGGCCGACTCCTCGCGGTCGCGCGCGGCCCGGCAGACGGCCTGCGCCAGCAGCCAGCGGCCATAGGGCGAGAGCATGTCGGGCGCCTGATGCAGCAGCGGATAGGCCGCGCCGATGGCCCCGCGCGCGGTCGCGCCGCCGGCGGCCACAGCCGAGGGCAGCAGCGCCACGAGTAGGCGGTAGCGCACCATGGGCAGCGGGTCGTCGACGGGCGCGCTCAGTTCGGCCAGGTCGGCGCCGCGACCGGTGGTCTGGCGCCACAGCCGCTCGGCGAGGGCCTGTTCCTCGGGCAGCATCGGTGGATAGGCGGGGGCGGTGGCCAGGCTGTAGCCGACGGCTGCGGCCTTGGCCTCGTCGACGCGGTACCAGGCCAGCGCCAGGTCGCTGAGGCGCTGCTCATCAATGACCCGGCGCAGGCGCAGCAGCGCCTCCGACAGCGGATCGGTAGTGGGTGCGGTGGGCTGGGCGAGCCGTTGGGCGGCGGCCAGGCCCGCCCGACCGGCGAGCGAGACACGGCGTCGTCGGCGCCACCACCAGCGTAGCCGGGCTCGCCAGCGCCGCATGGGAGTTAACCCGTCAGCCGCGCGAACCAGTCGCGCTGCTCGGGCAGCAGTTCCTCGACCCAAGCCATGATGGTGGGACCCTCCACCTCCGTGAGTGCCTTGGCAAACAGCTCGGCCACGTCGTCGGGCGACTGGCCACGCCGCAGCATGGCCGTGCCCTGCAGATAGATGGCCGTATGCGCGTGGCTGTCGATGGTGATAGCCTCCCGGCAGCGGCGTATGCAGCCGTTCCAGTCCTCGGCGGCCAGCGCCAGCGCGGCCAGTGACACCAGCAGTCGGGCCTCGAACTCGTCGCCCAGGATGCCCTGGTCCTCGAGGATGAGCGGTTCGGCGTCGCGCCGCTGGAGCACATCGTGCATCAGGTCGACGGCGCGCTGGTAGCAGTCCCAGGCCTCGCCATCCTGGTCGAGTGCATCGTGGGCCTGCGCCAGCAGGTAGGCGATGAGCACGTTGTGCCCGCAGTCGGTCGTGGCGTAAGGGGTAAGAATCTCGATGATCTGCGGGGCGTTGCCGGGGGTCACACCGTCGTCGGCCAGGGCGCGCGCCCGCCGGTACTCGCGTTCGGCGAGCATCTCCGCTGCGCTCTCGGCGAGGAAGCCGGACTTGCTGGCCGCCACCTGCTTGGCCAGCTTCTCGGCACCCTCGGCGGCCTGGCTGGCCGCGCGTGAAGCTGCAACGCGCAATCGATCGAAGAAGCCCATAACACGTCCACCACAGCTCCATTATACGCTTGCCACGAGTGCCCGCGCAATGCGCGGCGGGTGGTTGGTGTCAGCGGCGCGGTGTGCTATGGTTCGCGTTTGGCAGGGCCTGTCGCCACGCGCGGGCCGAGATGGAGGAAGAGCATGAAGTTGGCGCTGCTGAGTGGGGCGCATGTGCACACCCCCGGCTATCTGAAGACCATCCGCGAGCGCGACGACCTGGAACTGGCGGTGGTGTGGGACGACATGCCCAGCCGCGGGCAGGAGATCGCCGAGAGCATGGGTTGCCCGTTCCAGGCCGACCTGGCCCAGGCGCTGGCCACCGCCGGGCTCGACATTGCCGTCATCTGCGCCGACAACGCCAGCCATCGCCCGCTGGTCGAAGCGGCTGCCGCGGCCGGCCTGGACATCTTCTGCGAGAAGCCGCTGGCCCTGACCGTGGCCGATGCCGACGCCATGCTGGCCGCCGTGCAGTCGTCCGGCGTGAAGTGCGTGATCGGCTTCTTCCAGCCCTATCCCGGCGCCGCCATCGCCGCGCGCCGTTTCCTGGCCGAGGGCGGCCTGGGCGAACTGACCCACGTCGGCTATCGCAACGCGCACCACGCGGCCTACGGACACTGGTTCGACTCGCCGAGCCACCAGTGGTTCGTGGACAAGTCCAAGTCGGGCGGCGGTGCGTTCTGCGACATGGGCGCCCATGCCATGCACTTCGCGCGGCTGTTCTTCGGCCCGGTCAGCACGGTCATGGCCGACATCTCCAACAAGTCCGCCGAGTACCCGACCGTGGACGACCACGGCGTGGCCCTGCTGCAGTTCGCCAGCGGCGCCACCGGCATCCTGGTCGCCTCCTGGGTCCACACCGGCGGGCCCGGCGGCCTCGAAGTCGTCGGCTCCAAGGGTCGGCTGCGCCTGGAGGGCAACACCTGTCGGGTCACGCCGTTCATCGACGGCCGTGGCGGCGAGACCTATGAGCTGACGCCGGCCGACGGCCAGTCGTCCAGCCTGCAGCGGCTGTTCGACCTGCGTGACGGCAAGCTCGACGCCGACGAGGCGGCCTACGACCTGCTGTGCGCGCGCGACGCCGTGGCCATCAGCGTGGCTGCCTATGAGTCGGCCGCCACCGGCCAGCGCGTGGCGGTGGCGTAACCCTCTCTCGCTTGTGGTTCGGCCTTCAGCCGGTTGCCGTTGGCACGGTCGGCTGCGACCGCCTGACGGCCGAACTACAAACGAGGGCCCCCATTTCGAGGTAGTACCCATGCCCATCGCGGCCGACGCGGTCCGGCCTCCAGCCGACCCCGCGGAGTTCGACGCCTGGTATCAGGTCTTCATCGACACCTTCTTCACCGACGGCGACAAGGACGTGATCTGCCGCGTCTACCGTGCCTACATGGAAGGGCTGCCGACGTACCGGCCGTCGCTCTGCCGCGGCATCTGGCGCGACGGCCGCCTGGTCTCGCGCTACGGCTTCTTCGACCGCGAGTTGCTGGTCGGTCCCAGCCGGCTGCGCTGCGGATGCATCTGCGGCGTTGCCACGCTGCCCGAAGCACGCGGGCAAGGCCTGGGCGCACGGCTCATGTGGGACAGCGTGGAGGTGGCGCGCGCCGAGCGCTGGCCGCTGCTGCTGCTGGCCGGCATCAGCAACTTCTACCACCGGTTCGGCTACATCGACTGCCTGGACACCGTCGAGCACTCGTTCACCCTTGAGGCCGCGTCCGCGCTGCCGGCGAGCAGCTACACTGTTCGTGAGACGACGCCCGACGACGCAGCCGCCATCCTGCGGCTGTACCACGGCTCGTTCGGGCATCTGACCGGCTGCTTCGACCGCACCTTGGCCGAGCAGCGCCTGCGCCTGGATCTGCTGCCGCCCGAGCGCGCGCAGGTGGTCGCGGTCGATGGCGACGGGGTGGTGCGTGGCTGCCTGAACCGCGAGTGGCGCGGCTGGGGTGACGCCGCGGAGGAGGTCACGGCCGAGGACGAGCAGGCCTTGCTGGCGCTGCTGCATCGGCATGTCCAGGAGGCGGGCAAGCTCGATCCCGTGCCCGAGCGGCTGCGCTGGTACCCGCCCGAGGCCAGCCGCGAGCTGTACATGCTGGAGAGGCTGGTGGGCCTGCACAGTCAGCGCTGGTCGCGTCCGCGCGGCGGCTGGATGGCGCGCATCGGCCATGTAGGCGCCTTCTGGGAAGCGATGCTGCCCGTGCTCGGCCAGCGTTGGGACCTACGGCCCGAGCGGCGGCTGACCATGGTGGTCGATGGCGAGGAGCACGGCCTGCACCTGGCCGGCTCGAGCGCGCGACTCGCGGCGCCCGATGGCGACCGCGTGGTCTGGAGCCAGGAGGCGCTGACCCAGGCGGTGTTCGGCTTCCGGCCGGTGCGCTGGCTGGCCCAAGGCCGTGGCCTGGCACAAGGCCAGGCCCTTGGGCTGGAGGCGGCCGACGACCTGTTGCCGGCGCTCGAAGCGCTGTTCCCGCTGGGCCGCCCGACCATCGCGCGGACCGACGATTTCTAGAGGAGCTGGCCCGATGGCTGAGGCCGAACCGCTGGTACTGCTGACCGACGAGGAGCGCGACCAGGGCCTGATGGTGCTGGCGCGCGTGTTCGTGCCGCACGCCAAGCCCGAACGCGTGGCGAGCCGCTGGCGGCGGATGCTGCTTGAGGACCCGGGCTTCCTGGCCTTGCTGGGCGTGCGCGTGGACGGCGAGATGGCCGGCGCCGTCTGCCTGCTGCGGCGCCAGGTCTGCCTGGGCGAGGCGCAAGTTGATGTGGCGGTGGTCCGCAGTCTCGGCGTGCTGCCCGACCTGCGCCGCCAGGGCGTGGCCACGGCGTTGTGTGACCTGGCAGCCGAGACGTCTCGCACCGCCGGCGTGCCGCTCCTGGTCGTCAATGCGCCGACGGGCTTCTTCGGCGGGCGCGGCTTCGTCAAGGTGCACGACCCGCACCAGGTGCTGATCGAGATGCCGGCGGCCCGATCGCTGGTGCCGCGCATCGACCGCATTCGGCCTGCTGCGCTGGCCGATGTGCCGTTGCTGACGGAACTGTACTTGCGCCATTTCGCCGGCTACCTGGGTGCGCCCCGACGTGACCAGGGCGAGATCCGCCGCCGACTGCTCGAGCGCCTGCCCGACCAGGCGCCGATGCTGATGGTCGACGAGGCGGGCCAGGTGCGCGGCTACTTCTGGCCCGGCGGCGGCGGCTGGCCGCCGCGGCCGGCGGAACTGCTGGCACTCGACGCCGAGGCCGCGCGCGACCTGGCGCAGTACCACGCGCACCGTTCGGGCGTATGGGGAGGCGTAGAGCCGATGCGGTGGGTGGTGCCGGCCGACGCGCCGACGGTTGCGGCCATCGCCGCGGTGCTGCCCGTTCGGGCCGAGACCGACGCCGCCGATGACACCGGACCCATGGCCCGCGTGACCGATGCCCAGGCGCTGCTGGCGGCCATGGAGCCGGAGCTGGCGGCGCGGTCCGGCGAGCCGCGGCCGGACTTCGCGGCGGCGAGCGATGCGGTGCTGGCGCAACTGGTCTTCGGGCGGCGATCGCCGGCGGAACTGGGGCTCGACGGTGCGGCCTGGGCCGCCTACTTCCCGGTGCGGCCGGCGTGGATGCCGGAACTGGCGGGCTGAGTTCGCATCTCTCGGTCGCACAAAGATCCACAGATGACGCAGATCACACAGATGGCTGATCTTCGCGTCTGTGCCAACCGCGTAATATGTGGATCTTTGTGCGACCGCGCTACATCTCCGCCCCACGCCGCAGACACACCTGGATGCTCGTCTCCATGTCCTGGTTGATAAGCTTGGGCAGTTCCGCGCGCTCTTCGGCGTTGCTCAGCGCCACCAGTGCCACCGCGGCCGCGTAGCGCGTGTCGATCGCGTTGAGGTCGCTGGTGATCACCGCGCGCAGCGGGGCGATGGCTCGCCGGTCGCCGAGCCGGCCCAGCGCCCAGGCGCACTCGGCCCGCCAGCAGGGGGTGAGGTCGTTGTGCAGGAAAAGCACGCCCGGCCCCAGCGGATCCGGCCGGCCATGTGCGGCTTCGGGCTCGCTGGCCAGGCCAGCCAGCAGGCTGTCCGCGGCGCTCGGGTCGCCCATCTCGCCCAGCGCGCGCGCCAGGAAGAAGCTGACCCAATGGCGCGCGGGCAGTTCGTCGACGACCGGGATGCCGCGGTCGAAGACGCGCTTGATGGCGCACGGCGCTTGCCGCCAGCGGTCCAGCGCGGCGCACAGGCGCGGCACATAGCGCTTGTCGCGGCACAGGGCCGACAGCGTCTGCGCGGCCCGGATGTCACCGCCCGGTGAGCCGGCCCAGGCGCCATGCTTGGTGCTGATGGCCGCGGCCAGGGCCGGATCGCTCTTGGCCGCCTGGTCACCCAGCAGCGCCAGGCATGTCTCGATCACGGCCTCGGCCTGAACCGAGCGGCGGATGACGCGGCCGGCCAGTGCTTCGTAATCGTCGGTGCCATAGGCCAGCAGGCGGTCGGGGTCGGTGGGGATGGAGCGCAGGATGGCCGGCACCACCGGCCCGGCCTGCGTCGATCCCAGGCGGTCGAGGGCTTCGAGGATGAGGTAGTGCGGCGGCGAGGCATGGCAGGCCATGAGCGCGGGGTGGTCGCCGTACCACTCCGACAGCCGCCAGTGCTCGCGCAGGTTGCCAAAGGCAGCGATCAGTGCGGCCTCGGCCGGCTTGGTGCCGATGCTGCCCAATGCCTCGGCGCAAGCCTCGGCCAGGAACAGGTTGCCTGGGCCGGGATCGCCATACTTGCCCAACGCCTCGGCCAGCAGCGGTACCAGGCTCTCGTCACCCAGTCGGCCCATGGCCCGGGTCACGGCCTGCAAGGTGCGCGGGTTCTCAGCCGAGGCGCTGTTGAACTGCGCCGCGTCGGACACGTGGCCCTGGGCGCGCCAGGTCGGGTAGGGGTTCACGTCGCGCTGCGCGGTGAACCACGCCTTGAGCGCCGGCACGGCCGAGGCATCGCCGCTGTGCGTCAGTGTGACGGCGGCGCGCCGCACCTGGTCGCGGGTGCCCGAGGCGAGGCGGTCGAGCAGTTCGGCCTGGCGGGCCGGCCACGCTTCGGGCGAGCACGCGGCGCGCCAAGCGGCAATCTGCGCCGAGCGCTTGTCCGCCGATGCAAAGGCGTCGAACTCGCCGCGCCAGCCAGTCAGGTTCTCCACCGCCACCGCGGCGCCTTGGGCGACGATGGGGTCGGCGTCGGCCAGCGCATCGAGCAGCGCCGGCACGCTGGCCCGGTTGCCACACGAGGCCAGCGCCATGGCCGCCGCCAGCCGCAGCTCACGGTCGCCGCTCTTGAGGCAGCTGGCCAGCGCCGGCGCGGCCTTGGGGTCGCGGAACATGGCCAGGCGCTGGATAGCGCCGATACGCTGGTCGTCCGGCCCTTCGGCGGCGACGTTGGCCAGCGCGGCCACCTCGGCTGCGCCGGTGTCGCCGGGGAGGCCATCGTGGCGATTGAGACCGGCGATCTCGCGGAAGCGGTCGAACTGCAACTCCATCATGCCGGTGACGGCGGGGTTGTTGCCGCGGAACTGGAAGGGCCGGCGGTCGGGGACCAACCGCACGGGCTTGACCTTGGCCGCCAACGGCGCACCGGCCAGCGGCTCTCCGCCGCGTGGCGCGACCTGGCGCGGCTGATGGCAGCCCACGCAGCCGCGCTTCTCGCCCGGCCGCACGAAGATCCACGACATCTCGTTGAGCTCCGAGCGGCCTTCGGCATCGACGGCCTGCAGCGCGATGGCGGTGTCGGCGGGCACCTCGATGGCGAAGGAGCCGTCGGCGGCCAGCGGCACGGTGCCCAGCTCGGTGACCGTGTTGCCCGCGTGGACGATGTAGGAGTGCGACGAGCGCAGCGTCTGGCCACCACCGGCCAGCACGCGAATGGCCCGCACATGCGACCAGCCGGCCGCCGTGTTCTTGGTCAGCCGCGCGTTCTGGCAGACCAGGATGCCGGTGGATGACGGGCTGTCCTCCTTGGCGCGGTCGACACCCGACGCGATGACCGGCGGCCGGCGGCGGGCGAGCAGGCTGACCGGCGAGTGCAGGCCGGTCTCGAAATTCTTGAGCAGGATGACAGCCCCCGGCTGGGCCTGACTGGGATCGACCAACGCCAGCGTCCGGTAGGTGCGTTCGTGGGCCCCGCCGCCCTTGACCATCTCCGACACGGCCAACCGCTTGGGCAGGCTGACCAGCAGGCGCCCGTCAGGCATGGCGGCGACGTCGCCGGCCTCCACGTTGAGGTGGCGTATATCGCCTGGCGTGCCGCCGGGCCGGCCGATGGCCACGCCGGAGCCCGTCAGGAAGGCCACGCGGCCGTCGGGCAGGGGGGCTGGGCTGCCGACGTTGTAGGCGCGCAACCGACCGCCATAGTCAGGCCCGAGATCGAGTCCGAACTCGGTGTAGCCATGCGTGCCGTCGGGATGGACCGCGTGCAGCAGTGTCTCCACCTTGCCGCGGTCGAAGAAGTTGTCCGAGCGGATGAAGATGATGCGGCCGTCGGCCATGACCTCGGGCTCGTTGTCGAAGATGAACGTGCGTGTGAGCGGGCGGATGTCGCTGCCATCGGCCTGCATGGTGTACAACGCGCGCGACGGCGGGCTGTGGTACTCCTCGAACGTGCCGGCGCGCGTCGAGGTGAACACGATGCGGCCGTCGGGCAGTTCGGCGGGGTCGATGTCGTGGTGCGTGCCGCGCGTGAGTTGGACCGGTGGGGTGCCGTCGAGCGCCAGCCGGTAGATGTGGTAGAAAGCCTCGCCGGCGGGCACGTAGCTGATCAGTAGTGCCTTGCCGTCGAACGTCGGGCTGGGCGAGCCCACCGCGCCGGCGCCGGCGTCGAACAGGATCGTCGGCTTGCTGTCCGGCCCGTCGGAGCGCAGCCGATAGAGCTTGTGCCCGACCTTCATCGGTGCGGGCAGGTCGTGCTCGGGGAAGGCGCGGCTGTCGCGCGGGTTGAAGATGGTCACGCTGAGGCTGTCGTAGCTGTTGCCGGTCCCGCCGGTGGGTCGGTACAGGCTGCAGTCGTCACCCACAAAGGCCATGTCGGCCGGCCACACGAAGTCGGCCGGCGGCGCGGCGTCGGGCCCGGCATCACGCTGGCCCACGGGTAGCTTGGCCGCGCCGGCGGCCACGCCGCCCCACGGCGCACTGCCCCACGGCGCGATGACTGTGGCCTGGGCCCAGGCCTGGTCGTTGAACTCGGGCTGTTGCCAGTTGTTCTCTTCGGTTCGGGTGGCCTTCCAGGCGGGCCCGGTGGCGAGCTCGAAGTGCTGGCCATCCTCCAGGTCGACGACCATCTTGAACAGCAATCCGGCCGGCCCCGGTGCGGTGTTGGCGGCCTCGATGGCGACGGTATTGTGGCCGGCGCTGAGCAGCGATGCCACGTCGAAGCGCTTGGGTCGGTTCCAGGCGTCGGGGTTGGGCTCGCCCTCACCGGCGAAGCGGCCGTTGATGAAGAAGGTGTAGAGGTTGTCGCAGGTGACGATGACCTCGGCCGACTTGATGCGCGCCTTCTCCGAGATGGCCACTTGCGCCCGCAAGTAGCAGGTGCCGCGCGGCATGTCCATCAGCGCCACGCCGGGGTCTGGCGCGTGCCACACCCAGTTGGCGCCCTGGAAGGTGGCTTGGGCATTGGCGGGTAGGACGCCAATGGACAGGACGAGCGCGCCAACGGCGGCCAGGCCGTACAGTCTGGTTGTCATGCGTAGGATGCCCCAAAGACCCAGAAGGAGGTCACAGTTGCCAGTTGGACGCCGCGCCGCGGCCTCCTTCGTTGCGCTCGGGCACTACACCCACCGCGCATAGGCGCCATAGGTGCGCGCCGTCTCCACCATGGCGTGCAGGTTCGCGTCCGGGGTGTCACGGCCACACTGATCGCCGGTCGACAGCACGAACCCGCCGCCCTTGGCCGCCGCGTCGATGGCGTTGCGGCTGGCGCGCGCCACCTCGTCCGCGCTGCCGCGCAACATGGTGGTCGTGGTGTGCAGGTTGCCCTTGAGCACGATCTGGTCGCCGTACAGTCGCTTGAGCTCGGCCAGGTCGCAGTCGCCCATGGGCGGGATCTCCAGCGGGTCGATGATGGTCAGCTTGGTTTCCAGTGCTGCCATCTTGACCAACTCGGTCTCCGGTCCGCAGGAGTGCACATGGGTCGGGATGCCCAGATCCCAGGCCAGTTCCGTGGCGCGCTTCAGCACGGGCAGCGCCAGCTCGCGGACGATAGCCGGAGTCTGCCAGATGAGCGTGCCCGAGCTGCCGCAGAAGAGCAGGTCTGGCCGGCGCTTCATGGCCGCGATGTGCTCCATGCGCCGTTCGACGCGAGCCAGCATCCGCGCCGAGTTCTCTCTGAACGGCCGGGGATCATCGTAGTAGGCGTAGATCTGCTCTTCGTTGCTGAGATGGGTGGTGTAGCACCCGCTGGAGATGCCGACGATGCCTTGGTCGCCCATCTCTTCGACGACCAGGTCGTAGAGATCAAGACCCGTCGGCCACTGCTTCACGCCGGTCACCGGCTCCCACGCGCTGGGCACGGCGGGCAGACCGATGACCGCGGGATCGATGCCGCCCGCCGGCGGGGCGCCGCGCCAGTAGACGGTGACCCGGGGATGCCAGTCGCCGGTCGTCGTGTTGAAGAGCTGGGTCACCGGCGCGTCGTCGGTGTGGCGCGCCACGATGCGCTCCTCCCACGGCGACGGCGCCTGCTCCTCAAACTCGACGCCGATCGAGTAGACCTCGATCCCGGCATCGAGGTCGAAGTGCTTGGCGGCGTCGATGTGCGCCTTCCACAACGGCGGGTTCTGGTAGAGGTAGATCTCCCAGAACGGCTTGCCCGTCAGTCGGCAGGGCACCATGTTCGAGATATCCGGGTCAACCGGCACACAGTCGGGCAGTTCACCGTGCAATACCGCCAGCAGCCGCTCGCGCGAGGTCATCGCTCAGCTCCCGTGCGGAGTATACCCGATCGCGCTCAACCGCCCCAACTGACCAGATTGGCCAGCAGACGGTAGGCGCCCGGCACCCCGGCCGGCCACTGGCGGAACAGCGCCAGAGCGCAGTACACGTAGCGGCCGGTGCCCACCGATGCGGTCAGCATGATGCCGTCCTTGTCGGGCTCGCCCGGGTCGTGACTGGCCAGCAGCGGCGTGTAGGCGGGGTCGTGGGTGCCCGCGAAGTACAGCCCACGCTCCTGGGTCCAGCCGTCGAAGTCCGGCGCGCCAAGCCTGTTCGGCGTGGTGAGCAACGGATGGTCGGGTTGCAGCAAACGCACCTCGGCTGTCTCGTCCGTGACGCGGTCGTGCGGCTGAGCGAAGCCGATGGGGAACGGCGCAAAGCGGCCAGTGGCGAAGGGGTACTTCTGGTAGAACACGACCAGCGTGCCGCCCGCGCGGGCCCAGTCGAGCAGGCGCGCATTGGCCGCGCCGAGCGCCGGGTTGGTCTCATAGGCGCGCGCGCCGATGACGATCGTGTTCAGCCCCTCAAACGCGCCGCTGGCCAGTGCCGCGTCGTCGAGCACGCGCGGTTTGAGGCCCAGCCGCCGCAGCGCCGGCATGGTCTCGTCTTCCGGCCCGACCACCACGCCGATGCGCCGGTCGGTGGCCAGCTTGACCGCCACTTCGGCCACGCGCAGCCGCGCCGGCTCGAGCCAGACGTACGGCGGCAGATGCTCGTAGGCCACGCTGTGCAGCGTAAGCAGCGGCGCGGCCGAGCCGGGCACCTGGAGCGGACCGTCCAGCGCGGGCACGTCAACCACGCTGGGCTGCACATTGTCCAGCTTGAGTTGTGCGGGCGGTGGGTCCTGGCCCGGCGCGTGGAGGATGACCGCGTCCAACGGCCGACCAGTGACGGCGGGCACCAGCGCCACGGCGCGGCGGCGCTCACCCAGTCGCGGATCGGACCAGCGGTACTCCACGGGTCGGGTGATGGTCAGCGGCACGCCGTCGACCACCGTGGCCAGCGTCACCGTGAGCGGCGGGGGATCGAGCGGGCGGCCCAGATCGCGCAGGTTCGGCACGGTATAGCGCCAGCCCGCGCGCGGCGCGCGCAGCCAACTGGGCGGCAGCGGCTCAGCGCTGCTGGGTGCCGTCACGGCAAAGCCCATGGCCACCTGGCCGGGGCCGTTGCCCAGCAGCGGCGGGGGGCCGTCGAGCGCCTGGTTGGGCCAGCCTTGCGGCGTGTTGAGCGTGATGCGCACGGTGTCCAGCGGCGTGCTGAGCGGCGCCAGAGCCTGGGCCGACACGGTGGCCTGCTCGCCGGGCGTCAGCAGGCCATGGTCGCACAACGCATCGAGCCGCACGCCGGCGGCCTCGGCCAGCGCCAACTGCGCGAGCGCGATCTTGGACCGCACGGCCAGCCGCTGCGTGGCGCTGTCGCTGGTCGGCGGCGCGCCGTCGTCCATCAACTCGTCCGCGCGGCGCAGGGCGCGCAGGGCCTTGGCCGTTTCGCCGACGATGGTGCGCGGGTAGAGCCCGACCCCAGGCAGGCTGGCCGACGCCGTGGTAACCGCCTCCTGCGCTTCGCCGAGTACCGCCCTGAGTCGTGCATCGCCGCCGGCCAGGCCAACCAGGCTCAGATCCAGGCCGGCCAGCAGGTCGTCCGTGGGCCGGGTGGGCACGGTGGAGTCCAGCACCTTGAGGCGCGAGGCGGCCTGGCCCAGCGGCTGCACCATGCCCATGTCCTGGCTGCGGTGCTGGCTGCGGCCCAGGGCGGCGAGCTCGGCCGGGGACCTGCCATAAAGCGGCAGCCAGTTGCCCAACGGCACGAGGCAGTCGGCGCCGGGCAGCGCGCCGCGGTCAAGGTAGAGCCGCTGTGCCTGCCACGGCAGGTAGCCCGCGGCGATCTGCTCGGGGAACTGCGTCGGATCGGCGGCGGCACGGAAGGCGCGGCGGCAGAGCAGGCCCGATGCCTGGTGGTGGCCGTGGCCATCGCCGGGGTCGCCGGCGAACCGCTGCACCACCACTTGCGGACGGTAGCGGCGGATGGCCAGCACGATGTCGCCCAGCGCCGCCTGCTCACCCCACAAGCGCAGGGCCTCGTTCGCGCTCTTGGAGAAACCGAAGTCGTAGCACGCGCCAAATGTCTGCTCGGCGCCGTCGATGGCGCGCGCGGCCAGCAGTTCGTGGGTGCGCAGCAGGCCGAGCGCCGGGCCGAGTTCGGGACCGATGCTGTTCTGGCCCCCTTCGCCGCGCGTCAGCGAGAGGTAGATCGTCTGCGCGCCGCGCTCGCGTACCAGGGCGGCCAGCAGCGCGCTGTCCTCGTCGTCGGGATGGGCCGCGACGTGCAGTACGCGCGCGGTGGTGCCTAGAGCCTGCAGGTGCTGGGCGAGGTCGACCAGCCCTTGCGCGGCCGCGACACGCGCCGTGCCGGCCAGGACGGGCAGTAGCAGCAGCAGCCAGCGGTATCGGCGAGCAAGGCCCATCGTGCACCTCCGCTGGCTATTGTAACGTCAGCGGCGCTTGGCGGTCGGCTCCGGCTGCGGCGTTTGCGCCTGGAGCCCGTCGAGGTACGCGTGGCACTCAGGCGGCAGCGTGGCGGCGACGCCGTCCTCGGGGTACCAGTCGTGCGGTTGGCCGCGCTCGGCGAGCAGCTTGATGCGGATGCGTGCGCCCACCACAGCGGCCAGCATCATAGCCAACGACAGCGCCTGGCCGCCGTTGAACACGTGCGGGATGATCCAGATGCTCTCCTCCCGCGCGAAGTCGGTGAGGATGCGCATCAGCCCGTAGCCGCCGAGGAACCAGAAGCAGGTGAAGCCCGGCACGCGATCGAAGCGTGTGCGCGGCTTGCGGCGCAGCAGGTAGAGCAGCCACAGGCCCAGCGCCCAGTGTGTGAGCGCCGAGTAGAGCTGCACGGGATGGCGCGGCACGTTGATGCCGTTGATCCACTCGCTGGGCGGCAACCGGTCGAAGATGACCCCCCAGCCGCCGGCGGTGGGGATGCCGACCAGCTCCGAGTTGATGTAGTTGGCCACGCGCCCGAAGCCCAGCGCGATGGCAAAGATCCACATGATCCGGTCCGACGCGTGCCAGAATCCGAGGCGGTGCTTTCGGCAGTAGAAGTACTCGGCGACGAACAACGTGAACGCGGCGCCGAAGAAGGCCATGCCGCCATGCCACACCTTGGGCACCTCGGCCCAGCCCTGCCAGGTCAGCAGCGAGGCGGGCTGGTTGAGCACGAAGTAGCCCACGCGCCCGCCGACGATGATCGACAGGATGAGCAGCAGCGCGCCCTCTTCCAGTCGGTCCATATCGGCGTTGGGGATCTTGCGTGACACCGTCGCCCGGTACAGCGCGGTGTAGATGGACAGGAAGCAGATGATGTAGGGCAGGCTGTACCAGCGCACGCCCAATTCCTGGCCGGCAAGGTGCCACGGGCCGAGGATGAACGGGTCGAGGTTGTTGTGCCAGATCATGACGGCAAGGGTACGCGCGTCCGTGGGTGCGGTCAAGCTCGCTTCGCTCGCGGCCGGGACGTGGGTGGTGGGACGTGGGACGTCGGCCCGATGGCGCCCAGAGCGCACCGACGACCGACGTCACGCCACCCGCATCCCAGGCGCGAGACTATCCGCGGGCCTGCCGGACCGCATCGACGAACCGGGTGGCCAGGGCGGCGATGCCGTCCCAGTCGCGCGCGGCGATGAGCCGGCCGACCATGAGCGACGAGCCCACCGCCACGGCGCTGGCGCCGGCCCGGATGTGCTCGGCCACGTTGTCCAGGTCGATGCCGCCGGTGGGTACCAGGTCGATCTGCGGCAGCGGCGCCTTGAGCGCCTTGATGTACTTGGCGCCGCCCATGTTGTCCACGGGGAAGACCTTGACCAGGTCGGCGCCCTGCTCCCAGGCGGTGACGATCTCGGTCGGTGTCAACGCGCCGGGCAGCGAGACGATGCCGTAGCGGCGGCAAAGCTCGAGCGTCTCGCGCCGCGTGTTGGGCGAGACGATGAAGGAGGCGCCGGCGTCGATGGCGGCGCGCGCCGATTCGGGGTCGAGCACGGTGCCCGCGCCGATGCAGAACCGGTCGCCATACTCGGCGCGCAGCTCGGCGATGACGCGCAGCGCGCCCGGCGTGGTCAGCGTGACTTCCAGGCACGGTATGCCGCCGCGCAGGATGGCTTCAGCGATATGCTTGGCCGTCTCGGCGCTGTCGATGCGGATGATCGGCACCAGGCCGACATTGAGGATCTGAGCCTGTACGGTCTGCTTCATCGGGTTGCTCCGCTCACCGCTTCACGCGCAGGCCGCCGCCGCGCAGCACGGCTTCGACCTCGCCCTTGGTGACCCAGTTGAAATCGCTGGGGATGCTGTGCTTGATGGCCGAGAAGGCGTTGCCAAATCGCAGCGCGTAGTCGACATCGCCGTTCAAATAGCCATAGATGAACCCGCCGGCGAAGCTGTCGCCACCGCCGAAGCGGTCGACGATCTCGACTTCGCGGCTGACATCGCTGTAGATGCGGCCCTGCTGCCAGGCGATGGCGCTCCAGCCGTTGAACCACACCGACGGGTTGGAGCGCAACGTGATGGCCACGGTATCGTGTCCGAAACGCTCGCCGAGCTTGGCCGCCACCTGGGCGTAGGTCGAGGCTTCGACCTCGGCAAAATGCTCGTCCTGGCCGCCGTCGGCCTCGATGCCGAAGACCACCTTGGTATCTTCCTCAGTGGTGATGAGCACGTCCACCAGCGGCATCAGTGGCTCCTGCACCTCGCGGGCGCGCTCGGGGCTCCACAGCTTGCCGCGGAAGTTCAGGTCGTAGCTGGTGGTCAGGCCGGCGGCCTTGGCCGCGACCAGCGCCTCGCGGGTCACCTCGGCCAGGCTGTCGGAGAGCGCCGGCGTGATGCCCGAGGTGTGGAAGTGGCGACTGCCCGCGAACAGGCTCGCCCAGTCCACCTCGCCCGGCTGGAGGCGCGTGATGGCCGCGCCCGCGCGGTCGTACAGCACGTTGGTGGCGCGCGGCGACGCGCCGAACTCGACGTAGTAGACGCCGACGCGCTCGTCGCTGCCGCCCCACACGATGCCTTCGTCGCTGATGCCCTGCTCGCGCGCCTTGTTGCGGATGTGCCGGCCGAGCGGCTGGTCGGGCAGACGCGAGACCCAGGCGGTCCGCAGCCCTAGCCGTGCGCAAGCCACGGCCACGTTGAGCTCCGCGCCGCCGGGCCGCATGTCGAGGCTGTTGGCCTGTTCGAGCCGTTCGAAGTTGGGTGGCGCGAGCCGCAGCATGGCCTCGCCGAAAGTGATCACGTCGTACATCGTGGGCCGTCTCCCGCAGCCGTCGGCATTCTAGCCCAGAGGTCGGGTGGTGGCAACGGTTGCCGGCCAGTACGGCAGACGAACGACATCGTCGGCACGGCGGTTCGCCGTCCCGCGTCCCACCGCTTGCCACGGGCGCCTCAGTGGTACCCGTCGCCTTGGGCTTCGAGGATGGCCACGATCGGGTCGAACATCGTCTCGATGGGCGCCAGTTCCCGCTCCAGCCGGCATTCGGGCTGGTAGGTGAAGGGGTCGTTGCCGTCGGCCAGGCCGCGGCCGAGCTCCACCAGGTAGAGGAATGTGCGCAGCGGCACATCAGGTGGCACGCCGTGGTCGACCGTGGGGATGTAGCGCCCGTAGTGCCAGGCCTGGCGGTAGCGGCGGGTGGTCTCGGCACGCGCCTGCGGCTTGTCGAAGCGCAACTCACGCTTGTCGATGCCGCCGTCGAGCAGCAGACGGGGGAAGGCTTCCAGGTAGTCGCCGGGGTCGTTGTCCGAGGCGATCTCTACGGGTGAGATGCCGTCGATGACGCCCGCCTCGCCGTGAAAGACGGGCACGATCTGGCCGATGTGGCCGTCGCTGTCCATCATCACCGCCTGCACGCCATGGCCCTTGAAGAACTCATACAGCCGGCGGTAGCGCGGCACCATGAACTCGCGCATCATGGCCGGCGAGAGCATCGCGGCATGCTTGTAGGCCATGTCCTCGTTGAGGATGACCTGGTCGATGCGCACGCGCGACAGCGGTTCGTCGAGCAGGTCGATGATGAAGTTGGTCCAGTGCTCCATCATGGCGTGTACGCAGGCGGGTTCCAGGCTGGCCAGCAGGCTCAGGCCCTCGAACCCGGCCCAATCGCGCGCAGTCCAGTAGAGGCCCGGCACGGTCAGCGTCGTCGGCGCGTCACCAAGGTTCAGGCGCGCGGCGTGGGCCGGGTCGTCATAGGCGGTCCCGGCGTGATGCACGCGGTAGCCGTCGGGGTTGTAGGTCGGCCGCTCGTTCTCGCCGGGTTGCGGCACGAGCCGGCCCGGGGTCCGCGCGTCGTAGCGGAAGCGCATGGCCTCGAAGTCGGCCAGCGACTTGACGGGGAACTCCAGATACTGCCGCGTGGCGAACCCCGCCGTCGGCTGCCGGATGGCGTCGACGCGCCGCACGCCCCATTCGTCGCACCACTCGCGCTGGTTGCCCTCTTCGCGGATGATGCGGACATCGAAGAACGGGATCGGCTGGCAGTTGAGCTTGCCGAAGCCGACCCACGGGTCGCCGCCCAGCCACGACCAGAAGCGACCATCGAGCTCGGGCGTCAGGCCTTGGCGTCGCCAAGCCGCCATGGTGCTCTGGCGGGGCCCGCCAAAGGCGTACGGCAGGCGATCCAGTCGCTCACCTTGCACATAGGCGCGGTAGCGCTCACGGGGCGTCATGGTGGACTCCATTGCCGCGATGGCGCCAGCAGACCACGCCGCGGCGGTTGATGTCGCAGGGCAGCACGCGCACGCCCTGCAGGCGGTCGAGCGCGCGGACCACCCAGCCCACGGAGTCGGGCTCGGCCAGCAGCGTGATGGTCCCGCCCATGCCGGCGCCGTTGACGTTGGCCGCGCGCACACCCAGGCCCCGAGCCATGGCCACTACGTCGTGCATGATGGGCAGGATCATCTGGGGATGCAGCAGGTGCTGTGCCTGCCAGGTGAGGTCGAGCGCGGCGCAGAAAGCCTCGAAGTCGCCGGACGTCAACGCGGCCTGCACACCGGCCTCGGCGCCGGCCAGCAGGTCGAAGGCGCGTACACTGTCGGGATGCCGTTCCTCCAGCCGCTCGAACACGTTCATGTGAGCGGCGTGGCTGCTGTGCGGCGTACCGAAGTCGACGACGATCATGCCGGCATCGATGGTCTCCAGCAGCAGAGGATTGACATCCACCGGCCGGATCTCGATGGCCTCGCGATCGCCTTCGAAGCGTGTGTGGTAGTTGGCGATGCCGCCGTGCACCGCCGCAGACTGGTCCTGGAACCCGCAGCTCATGCCCAGCACGTAGGTCTCCGGCAGGCGCGCGGCATAGATCAGGTCGGTATCGCTCAGGGTGCGGCCGGCGGCCTCGGCCAGCACGCGGACCAGCGTCACCTGCAGCGCGGCCGAGGTGCCAAGGCCGGTCGCCGCGGGGATGCCCTTGGCGGTGCAGCGCAACTCGAGGCCCGCCGGCGGCTGCGCCGCGTGGAGCAGCGCACGGATCATCGCGTGCGGCTCATCGGGCCGCGGCGGCATGGCCAGTTCGCGCGGGGTGAGCCGCAGTTGCAGGTCGACATCGGGCGCCAGCAACGTGATGTGGTCGCGGTCGTCGCCCAGGCGGAGCGAGGTGGAGGCACTGGCGGTCAGGGCCACGTTGGTGCAATCGCCGCCGCCGCCGCGCGGCACATCGCGCCAGCCGCTGAGCATCCAGCGCATGGGCGCCCGCGCCATGACCGTCTCGCCGGGCTCCAGGAACAGGCCGTCGCCGAACAACGGGTACAGCGCCGCAAAACGCTCACTCGAAGACATCATCATGATGAGCGGCGCATTGGCCGGCTTGGCGGGCTATCCTTCGGACGGCCCCCAAAAACGCCAAGGCCACCGATGTGCCGGTGGCCTCAGTGCATAGTCAGCACAGTCATGAGTTGCGCCGCCTATGATGGTCTGTTCATCGAGGTCTGTCTGCCGCTGGTGCCTTGTCCTTGCGTGTCTTGTGTCTCACACACTGGGATGACACCGCTGGACTGATGGTACATAGAGCATCGGCCAGCGGAAACGGCTATTTCGCCCAGGGGTAACGCGTATGCAACATCAGGCCGTCGATTTGCAGATCGCGAAGGCTTCGCGCGCCGCGGCGAGGGTGGTGGCCACCGCTTGCGCGTCGTGCGCCAGCCCCGGGAACCAGGCCTCGAACTGCGATGGCGGCAGGTAGACGCCGCGCTCGAGCATGGCCCAGAAGAACGCGGCGAACCGCGCCGTGCTGGCCTGCTTGGCCGTGGCATAATCGGTCACCGGCTGGTCGGTGAAGAAGGCGGTGAACATGCTGCCCGCGCGGTTGACGACCAGCGGCACACCGGCGGC
Organism: Armatimonadota bacterium; assembly: GCA_016235455.1. GTDB lineage: Bacteria > Armatimonadota > UBA10988 > UBA10988 > UBA10988 > UBA10988. Next base: position 38,143 of record JACRKZ010000140.1, read on the forward strand.
CGCCGCGGCATCGGCCAGCCCGTCGGCCAGACGGGCCGAGGTGGCTTCGAGCTGCTCATACACGCCTGGCTGGGCCAGCGCGCGCAGGGTCGTCAGGCCCGCGCTGACGGCCACGGGGTTGCCGGCCAAGGTGCCAGCCTGATAGATCGGGCCGGCCGGCGCGATCTGGCGCATGAGGTCGGCGCGCCCACCATAGGCCGCCAGCGGATAGCCGCCGCCGATGACCTTGCCGAGCATGGTCAGATCAGGCTTGATGGCATCCCGGCCCTGCACACCGCCGCGCGCCACGCGGAACCCGGTCATCACCTCGTCGAAGATGAGCAGCACGCCGTAGCGGTCGCACAGCAGGCGCAGGCCAGCCAGCCAGCCACGGCCCAGGTCGACCACACCCATGTTGCCAGCCACCGGCTCGACGATGATGGCGCCGATCTTCTCGCCGTGGCCAGCCAGCACCGTCTCCACCGCGTCCAGGTCGCCATACGGCAGCGACCAGGTCAGCGCGGCCAGTTCGGGCGGCACACCAGGCGAATCGGGCAGGCCAAGCGTGGCCACGCCAGACCCGGCGGCGACCAGCAGGCTATCGGCGTGGCCGTGGTAGCAGCCGTCGAACTTGATCAGCCCCATGCGGCCCGTGGCGCCGCGCGCCAGGCGCACGACGGCCATGCCGGCCTCGGTGCCCGAGCAGACCAGGCGCACGACCTCGATGCTCGGTACCGCCTCGACGATGGCCTCGGCCAGCTCCACCTCCAGCGGCGATGGCGCGCCGAAGCTCGACCCGGCGGCCACGGCGGTCTGCGCGCTGGCCGTCACGTCGGGGTGGGCATGGCCCAGGATCAGCGGGCCCCAGCTCATCACGTAGTCGACATAGCGGTTGCCGTCGACATCGGTGAGATAGGCTCCGCTGCCCGAGGCGAAGAAGCGGGGTTGGCCGCCGACGCCGCGGAAGGCGCGCACAGGGCTGTTCACACCGCCGGGCAGGCGTTGGCCGGCGCGCACCCAGAGGGCGTCGGAGCGCGAGGTATCCATGCATTGACTCCGCGTGGGCTAGACCAGCGTAAAGAGCAGCCAGGCGAACGTGGCGATCGTGGCCAGGCCCACAAGGATGCCGCCGCCGCAGCCCGACTTCTTGGCCGTGGCCTTGGCGCCACCGCTCTGCTGTTGCTTGAGTTCGCTCAGCGCGCCGGCCAGCGGGTCACTCGAGGCCTGCTTCTTGCCGGGCAGGTCCATCTCCAGGTTGAGGATGTCGATCGAGCCCAGCCCGCCGGGCATCACCGCGGAACTGCCGTCCGTGGTGACCTGGGCGGCAGCGGCCTTGGTCTGCTCGAACGCCGCCTGCGCCTTGGCGTGGTTGGGGTTGTTGAGCAGCGCCACGTGGAACATGCTGTTGGCTTCGCGTAGGCGGCCGAGCTTGACCATGGCCACGCCGGCGTAGAACGGGTACTCCGCCGAGGCGCCGTCGAGGTCGCAGGCCTTCTCGAATTCGCGCACGGCGTCGGCCCACTTGTCGCGCTTGCCCCAGCACATGCCCAGGTACATGTGCAGGTCGGCCCGCGTGGGCTCCTCCTCGACTGCCTGCCGCAGCAGCGGCATGGCTTCCTCGTTCTGGCCGGACCGGTACAGGGCGATGCCCTTCTCGGCGGGTGACTGCGCCATCAATCGCTCCTTGATCGTGTCGGTCGTTCGGAAAGGCTGCGCTACTGCGCGGTGATGTTCAGCGTCGGCGCGCCGGGCGCCACCAGCACGCCACGGCGGAAGCGTCCGCTGTCGCCGGCGGCCAGCGCCAGTCCGTTGAGCGTGACCTGATGACCGCGGGCGATGCGGCCGGAGGCCAGCACTTCCACGGGTGTGTCACGGTCGAGCAGCCGCTCGAGCACGCTGGCGGCCTCGCCGCGGGTCAGCGTCTGGGTCGGCTGGAAGCGGTTCTCGCCAAAGCCCACGGCGAACATGCGGCCCTGGCCGTCGGCCGAGCCACTGGTGGCTACCGCCACGTAGCCAATGGCCCAGCGCGGCACGTCCTGGGCGTCGTCGAAGCCCAGCACTTCGTTCATGCGGGCCTGCGCCTGCTCGGCCAGGCCGGCCGCGCGCACCACCATGACCGTGTTCTCAACGCGGCTGATAGGCGCCGACGGCTCGAACCGACGGCCGGGATAGCCCTTGACGATGCCCCGCTCCTCGGCGGCGGCGACGTACGGCTGATACCAGGCGTCGGCCTTGACGTCGCGGAACTTGGACACCAGGTCGCGCGGCAGCGGCGTCACGGTGACCACATTGACCGTACCGTCGAGCGTCTGCTCCACGCGCTGCTCGTCGGACACCTTGATCTCGTAGCGGTAGACGCCCAAGGGCACGGGGCTGCCGGCATCGTCGCGGCCGTCCCAGATGAGTTGATGCGTGCCGGCGGGCAGCGCCCAGGCCTTGGCCAGCGCACGCACCGGGCGGTTGCCGGGGCTGTAGAGCGTCACGTTCACGTCGGCTGGCCGGCGCAGCAGGAGGCTCAGGTTGACGCGGTCGCGAAGACCGGCCAACTGCTGGGTGGCGACGATCATCTTCGTCGCCTGCGCCCGCGTGACGGCCGCGCCGGGCCGGAACGCGCCATCGGGGAAGCCGCTGACCACGCCCAGGCCGATGAGCCGTTCATACAGCTCCTGGCCGGGCTCGGCGCCCAGGTCGATGAGCGGCTTGGGCAGTGCCGCCGAGGCGATCATGACATCCGGCACGGCGAACGCGGCGAGCAGCGGCACGCTGACCACCTCGGTGCCCGCAGGCTGGCCCAGACGCGGCTCGCCCATGCCGGCCGACCGCACTTCAGGCGTCGCCGACAGGGTCGTGCCTTCCAGGGTGGTGGCGACGCGGGCCTGCACCGAAACACCCGTCTCCTGGTCAGCGGCCAGGCTGGTCAGCTGCCAGACGAACCGGCGCTGAGCGGCCTCGTAGCGCACGCCCGGCGAGAAGGCCTGCGGCACCGGCTCCAGACCGGTGGGCAACGGCTGCGCGACGGTGACGGCGCGCTCGTCGCCCGGTCCCAGGTTGCGGCACAACAGCGTGAGCGTCACGACGTCGTCTGGTACGGCGCGCGGCTTGTCCACCAGGGCACGCACCTGAAGGCCCGTGCGCACCTGCCGGCCCGCCACCGCCACCGGCGTGGGCTCGGGCGCACCGTGAGCCGCCACGACGGCCAGAACTGGCGCCACCAACCATGCCACTCGCTTCATGTTCCGCACCTCTCACCCAGACTGCAAGTATAGAAGCTCGGCGCCCGCGGCGTCAACGCGCATAGCGGCATCGGAAACGGTCCCTGACACCGTTTCGCCCCGTTTCGGCGTGGGGCCTAGAGCGCGATGCCGACCGCGCGGCAGCGCTCGGCGAAGGTGGCCAGCGGGCCGCGCCAGGCGGCCCAGAGGTCGTCGGGCGCCACGCCGTCGAGCAGCGCGTCGACCAGTGTGGCATCGTCGAAGCGGGCCGCCAGCGAGCCGCGGTTGATCTCGAACGCCTCGCCGCCGATGCGACGCATCAGGTCGATCAGGTGCAGGCCCAGCCGTGGCCCGTCGAACGCGTGCCGGTCGGTGATGTGGATCTGCATACCGCCGCAGATCTGTCCCTCGGCCTTGGAGAAGGTGGGGCAGAACGATGCGGGCCGCGCCAATACGCCGGGCAGGCTGCGGGCATTGAGTTCCTGGGCCAGCCGGTGCCCGTCCAGCCAGGGAGCGCCGAGCAGTTCGAACGGCCGGGTGGTGCCCCGGCCCTCGCTGGCGTTGGTGCCTTCCAGCAGCACGGTGGCGCCGAAGCAGAGCACGCTGTCGAGGGTTGGTAGGTTGGGCGACGGCAGCACCCACATGAGTCCGGTCTCGTCGTACCAGGCCGTGCGCGGCGCGGCGCACAGCGGCACGATGGTCAGGTCGACCGACCAGCCCAGCTCCGCCGCCGTCAGCCGCAGCAACTCGCCGTGGCTCAGGCCGACGCGCATGGGCAGCGGGATCCGCGCGAAGTGGCCCGCGGCCACGTTGCCCGACTGCACGGTGCCGCCGAGCGGTGTCGGCCGGTCGAGCAGAATCATCGGGCGGCCGGCCTCGGCGCAGGTCTCCAGGCAGCCGCTGAGCGTCAGCGCGAAAGTGTAGGGCCGCGCGCTGGCATCCTGCAGGCAGCCGACGACGACGTCGATATCGTCGAGCATGGCCACGGTGGGTCGCGCGGCGGCGCCATAGAGGCTGTGGACTGGCACGCCGCAGCGCGGGTCCACGCCGTCGGCCACGTGCACGCCAGCCTGCAGGTCCCCCCAAATGCCGTGTTCTGGTGCGAACAGCGCACGCAGCAGACCGTGCTCGGCCAACGTCTCGGCCACATGGCCCACGCCGTCCATCCAGCCCGTGGGGCCGGTCACCAGCCCGACGCGCCGTCCGCCGATGGCGCGCTGTAGCGCCGGCCAACCGCAATCCATCCCGCCTCTCCCGGAGCCCACTTCGCCACTATGAGCGCAAAGCCTCGCGGAGGACGCCCAGCAGCGCGTGGGGCGGGTAGGGCTTCTGGATGAATCCGGCCAGCCCTTCCGAGCCGATGCGGCCGCGGACCTCGGTTTCGCTGTAGCCCGAGCTGAGCACGACCGGCAGGCCCGGTCGCAGCGTGGCGAGTCGGCTCAGCACCTCGGTGCCGCTCATGCGCGGCATGGTCAGGTCGAGCAGGACCAGGTCGAACGGCTCGCCGGCCTCGATCAGCGCCAGGGCCGACGGGCCATCTTCGGTCTGGACCACGTCGAACCCACCCGTGCCAGCGATGGCCGCGGCCACCTCGCGCACCGTCTCATCGTCGTCCACGACCAGCAGGCGCAGGCCCGGGGCCAGCGACCCGGTTTCCGGCTCGGTGGCCGACTCCGTGCGCCAGGCCGTGCGGGCCGGCGGGAGCAGGACCCGCAGCGTTGTGCCGCTGCCAGGCGCGGTCTGCACGGTCAGCGTGCCATGGTGGCCGCGCACGATGCCGAGCACGGCGGCCAGGCCCAGCCCGCGGCCGGCGAACTTGGTGGTGAAGAAGGGGTCGAAGATGCGCGCCACGGTCTCGGCCGACATGCCACAGCCGGTGTCCGTGACCTCGAGGAACACATAGTCGCCCGGCTCCAGGTCGTCCGCCACAACGGCGTCGCGCAGGCAGGCGCTGTTGGCGAACGTGACGCCCGTGCGCAGGTGGATCCGCCCCGTCTGCTCGCCCAGCGAGTCCGAGGCATTGGTCAGCAGGTTCATGACCACCTGGCGGATCTGCGCCGGATCGCCTTCGATCTCGGGCAACTGGGGCTCGAGCTCGAGGGCCAGCTCCGCCTTGCGCGACACGGCCGTCTCGAGCAAGGCGGTCATCTCGCTGACCATCTCGTTGAGGTCGAAGCGCGCCGTGAGGAACACTCCCTTGCCCGAGTAGGCCAGCAGCTGGTTGGTCAGCTCGGCGGCGCGCCGCGCGGCCGTCTCGACCTGGCCGATGGCCCGGCTGACCGGGTGGTGCGGTCCGAGCTCCGAGGCGGCCAGGCTGGCGTGGCCGAGAATGCCGACCAGCAGGTTGTTGAAGTCGTGGGCGATGCCGCCGGCCAGCACGCCAAGGCTTTCGAGCTTCTGTGCGTGCTGCATCTGTCCGAGCAGTGCGAAGCGCTCATCCTCGCCGCGCCGCCGCTGCAGCGCGCCAGACACGACTTCAGCCACGAGCCGCAGCACGAGGCGGCAGTCGTCGCTCCACGGTCGAGGCGTCGTGCGCCTGGTCAGCACCATGGCGCCCACCACGGTGTTCTGCATGGTCAAGGGCGCGACCATGATCGACTTGGCCAGGAACTGGCTGAAGAAGCGTCGGTCGAGCGCGTCGGCGGGCATCGGCCCAGGGGCGCCGAGGTCGTCGATGGCTACCAGGCGGCCTGCGGCCAGTTCGGCGGCGATCCAGGGCATGGCCACCTGCGGCTCGGGCACCTGCTCCGGCCAGCGCCGATCGAGGTCGGGGTGGTGCCAGCCGGCCACCGCGCGCGGCGTGCCGCCGTCCTCGGGTTGCAGGTAGGCTACGCCGAACTCGGCACCCACCAACTGCGCTACGGCTGCCAAGGACTCGCTCATGGCCGGGGCCAGTCCCGAGCTCGGCACGTTGACGAAGCGCGTCGACACCTCGGCGACCACCTGCTCCAGCCTCATGCGGAAGGCGAGCGCCGCTTCGTCGGCACGGCGGCGGGTGATGTCCTCCACGCTGCCCTCGATGTAGAGCACATCACCGTTGTTGTCGCGCACCACCTGGGCAGTAATGCTGGCCCAGGCGGACGAGCCGTCGGCCCGCCGCACCGGGATCTCCAACGCCGTGACCCGATCTCGGCGCAGCAACTCGGCAATGGCCCCCTCGCGGACAAGCGGCTCCATGTAGATATCGGGGCCCTCGGCGCTGACGCGGGCCATCAGGTCGCCGGGGCTTTCGTAGCCCAGCAGGCGGGCCAGCGCCGGGTTGGCCAGCAGCAGTTCGCCGTTGGGCGTGGAGCGGAAGATGCCCTCGCCGCAGTTCTCGAAAATGCCTCGGTAGTGGGCCTCGGCCCGCCGTAGCTCGGCGTCGCGCTGGCGCTCGGTGGTCAGGTCGCGCAGCCCGACCCGGCGGCCGGCGCCGTCGGGCACGGCGCGGGCCGCGATGACCCGGGCCCGCTGGCTCGACTCCAGCACCACCACATCGCGCGGCTCCCCGGGCTCGGGCAGCCAGGGCAGAGTCTCACCCACCAGCTCGCCCGGCAGGCAGCCCAACAGGCGCTCGGCGGCGGTGTCGCACCAGGTCACGCAGCCCTGCTCATCGGCGGTGAGCTGGCCGTCGAGCAGGTCGTCGAGCAGGCGACGACAGGCCCCGCGGGCATCTTGGTTTGCCGTCTCGGGCACTGTGTCAGGCCAGTGGTCGATCATCCTGTGGGTCCGTCGTCGCTGTAGGGTCAATCGGCCGCTGGCCTGGTTGCTTAACCCCGCGTCACGATCGAGCCGCCCGCCGCCACGATCACCGGCTGGCCAGCCGGCCCGAGCCAGCAGCGCTGATCGGGGTATTTGGCCGCGCAGTACTCGGTGAACCGGGTCGGGTCCTCGCGATTGCCGTCGAACATGTCGAAGTGCGCCGGCACGGCCAGGCCCACGGGCAACATGCTGACCAGGTCGCAGGCCTCGGCGAAGGTCATGTTGCCGATGCAGTTGCGCCGGTAACGCTCGGCGTCGCGCCCGTTGATGGGTACGAACGCCACATCGATGGGCAGTTGCTCGGCCAATGCCGCCTGCAGCCCTTCCCACCAGACCGTGTCGCCACTGGTGTAGGCGGTGACGCCATTGCCGCGCATCACGTAGCCCAGGTACGGGTACAGACCGTCCGCGGTGCGGTCCAGGAACTCGTGCGCGCTGGCCACCGCGGTGATGGTCACGTCGCGCACGGTAGCCGTTTCACCAGCGTTGAGCGCCACCAGTCGCGACTCGGGCACGCCCAGGTCGACCATGCGCTGGCGCACGGCGCGCGGCGCGACAAAGACCGCCTGCGTCTGCTCGGCCAGTTGCGGGATGGCCCACGGGTCGATGTGGTCGGTATGGTCGTGCGTACAGACCATGACATCGAGGTCGGCGCACTCGGCGGGCGTGAGCAGTGGCGGCTTGTTGCGGTGCGGGCTGGGCTGGAGATACGGATCGCAGAACACCGTGGTCTGGCCCAGCTTGAGCAGGTAGGTGATCTGCCCGAACCACCAGAACGCCGCCTGACCCGCGGTCAGGTGGGTGTCGCGGATCGACCGCAGTAGTGCCTCGTGCTGGTTGGCAACGCTGGTATGATCGCACATCGCAAGGGCTCCCGTGCCGAGCATACATCAGGAGAGCGCGTTTGTCGGTCCTGCTAGACCTGGCCTATGCCGGCGATCATCCCAGGCAGCGCCTGGATCTGTACCTGCCCGATGGGCCACACACCGGCCCGCTGGTGGTGTTCTGCCATGGCGGGGCATGGCTCAGCGGCGATCGGTCCGACGTGGCGCACGTCGGCCGGTTCCTGGCCGGCAACGGCTGCGTCGTGGTCTGTCCCAGCTACCGGCTGGCACCAGAGCACAGGTTCCCCGCGCAGGCGCACGACGTGGTCAGCGCGCTGGTCTGGCTGGCGGCGGCGGCGGCGCCGCTGGGCCTTGACCGTGCGCCGCTGGTGCTGGCTGGGCACAGCGCCGGCGCCCAGTTGGCCACGCTGCTGGCGCTCGATCCGCGATGGTTGCCGGCGAGCATCGAGCCAGCCGGGGTGGTCGGATTGTGCGGCGTGTATGACCTGGTGGCCGCGGCGGGCAGCCGCTGGATGCGCAGCACCATGCTGCAGCCGGCGCTGGGCGACGACCCCGACCTGTGGCGCGAGGCCTCGCCCGTGACCCACGCGCGGTCGCACCCGGCACGGTTCTGGCTGCACAACGCGCAGGTCGACTGGGGCTTGCACCGCCATACGGCGGCGCTGGCCGCGGCGCTGGCGGCCCACGGCACCGCGGTGCAAACCACGGTGGCCGAGGGCCGGCATCACCTTGACCTCGTGGCGCACCTGGGCGACGAGGGCGATGCCACCAGCGGGCTGTTGCTGGGCTTCCTGCGGTCGCTGGCAGGTGGCTCGCCGTGAGCGTTCAATGTGAGCGGTCGGGAGGCGTGGTGATGGCAGACTGGTCACGGCAGGTGGCGTCGACTTCGGGGGCTGAGGTGGTGGTGTGCGGCTGCGGCACAGCGGCGTTCTCGGCGGCGCTGGCGGCGCGCGCCGAGGGCCGCCAGGTGCTGCTGTGCGGGCCCGGCCCGGCGCTGGTCGACGAGGTCACGGTGTCGCTGGCGGGCGACCTGCCGACCAGCCCGACCGACGAGCACCTGGCGCGCCTGGTCGCGCGGGTCGAGTCGGTCGGCGGGCTGCGTGACGGCTGGCTCGACGGGCCGTTGACCGAAATGGCTGCGGACCGGCTGCTGGCCGAGGCCGGCGTGCAGGTGCTGCTCTATGTGCAGCCGGTGGCCATCGTCGGCGGCGAGGCCGGCGCGCAGGGCGTGCTGCTGGCCGGTAAGCACGGGCTCGAGCTCGTCTCCGCCGGCAGTGTGGTCGATGCCACGGCGGACGGCGCGCTGTTCGCGGCCTCCGGTGTCGACTTCCTGGCGCCCGAGTCGGTCACGGTCGGCCGCTCGGCCTATCTTCAGTTCTGCGGTGAGGACCTGCGGGGCCTGCCCGATGAAGTGAACGGCATGGCGCTCGCCGCGCGACACACCCAGCCGGGCGAGGTTCGCCTGACGGTCACCACCGATGCGCCCTACGACGGCCTGCCGGTGCCCGACGAGGCGGCGGTCACCACGCGCGCGGCGGTGGAGGCCGTGGCCCGCGTGGCTCGCACGGCGTGCCCGGCGCTGGCCACGGCGGCGGTCTCCCACACTGGCCATCGGCCGCTGGCGCTCAACGTGCGCCGTACCTTGACCGACGGCCCGGCTCATCCACGTTGGGCCAATGTCTTCGGTGCGGGTGCCTGGGTGCACGGCGACCGGCCGGGAGATCTGGACCGGTTGGCCGTCGGCGGCACTCAGGCCGGCGCGCTGGCCGCGGCTCAGGCGAGGCAGCCGATGGGCTGCACCACCACCGCCGAGGTGTCGGCCGAGCGCGGCACGGTGGATGTGGTCGTGGCCGGTGGCGGCACTGGCGGTGCCGTGGCGGCCCTGGCCGCGGCACGGCTGGGCGCATCGGTGCTGGTCTATGAGGCCGGGCAGTTCTGCGGCGGCATCGGCACCGGCGGCGGCATCCACGTCTACTACCACGGGGTGCGGGGCGGCTTGCAGGACGGCATCGACGAAGCCACGGAGCGCATTGGCGAGGCGCTCGGCGGCCGTGAGCGGTTCGTCGGCTTCAGCCCCGAGGCCAAGAAGATCGCCTTCGAGTGCGCGCTGGCCGGCGATGGCGTCGATGTGCGCTATGAGTGGACCGTGGCCGATGTCGTGGTGCGCGACGGCCGCGTGGCGGGCGTCGTGGCGGCTCGGCCGGGCCTGCTGGAGTACCAGCCCTGCGCTTGCGTGGTGGACGGCACCGGCGACGGCGATGTGGCCGCGCTGGCCGGCGCACCGATGACCCACGGCCGTGACAGCGACGGCGTGGCTCACGCCTACAGCCAGAGCTGCGGCACGCTGCAAGGCGAGCGGATCAGCTTCACCAACTTCGATGCCGGCTACGTGGACGCCACCGACCCCGACGACCTGACCCGCGCGCGGCGCTTCGGCATCCAGGTCTACTGGCGCGACGAGCCGTGCCCGCCGGGCGAGCGGCTGCTCTACCTGGCGCCACTGCTGGGCCTGCGCCAGAGCCGCCACGCCGTGACGGACTACGTGGTGACCCTGGCCGACCAGTCGCGCGGCGCGAGCTTTGCCGATGATGTTGCCTATGGCCGCTGCCACTACGACAATCACGCCTTCGACTACGAGAACGAGAGCGATGAGGCGCGGTTCTGGTGCTGGACGCTGGGCCGCTGGCGCGACCACATGCGGCATGGCGTGCCCTACCGCAGTCTGCTGCCGCAAGGCATCGACGGCCTGGTGATGGGTTCGCGCGCGCTGGGCGTAAGCCACGACGCGCACATGCTGTTCCGCATGCAGCGCGACATGCAGCGTATCGGCGAGGCCGCGGGTGCCGCGGCCGCCCTGGCCGCGCGCGGCGCCACCACGCCGCGGGCGCTGGGTGCCGAGCCCGTGCGGGCGGCGCTGGCGGCGACCGGCGCGCTGCTGTCCGACTGGGATTCGGCGGTGGTGGCGCCGGCCATCGACGAGCTGGTGCCCGCGCTGGCAGGCGACGGCGCGCGCACGGCGTCCTGGCAGCTGTACCTGGCCGGGGCCGCCGCCGTCGAGCCGTTGGTCGGCGTGCTCGCCGCCGAGTCGGCGCAAGCCCGCTGGTACGCCGCGGCGACGCTGGCCATGCTGGGCCGCGGCGAGGGCGTTGGTGAACTGCGGCGGGCGCTGGCCCAGCGCGATGAGACACGGCCCATGAGCACGAGCGACACGCACCATGCCGAGCGCTCGGCGCCACGCTGGAAGTCGGCTATCGGCCTGCTGGGCCAGGTCGGCGACAGGGAGGCGGTACCGCTGCTGGCCGGCGTGCTGGCCGATCCGGCAGGCGATGCCGACGCCTTGGTCGGCGCCGTGCGGGCGCTGGGCCGCATCGGTTCGGCCGAGGCGCTGGCCGCGCTGGAGGCCTACGGCGAGCGTCTCGAGACCGGTGAGGACGTGCCCGAAGCCTACCTGCAGCTGTCGATGGGCGGCGGGCGGCGCTTACCGCGCGACATCGCCTGGTTCGTGCGGTCGGCGCTGGTCGAGGCACTCAGTGCCCTGGGCGCTGATCACCGCCACCTGCTCGACGGCTATCTGGACGACGAGCGGGCCTGGGTGCGCGGCCGTGCCGTTCAGCTCAACGACATCGATCCGGCCGCGCGGCTGCGCGGCAGCGGCGAGGCAGCCCGGCTGCGCCTCCGGCACTAGGGGTAGGTGTCGGGCCCCGAGCGGCGCGGGAAGTACCAGGCCAGATGCTTGCCGGGCGTGCTCGTCTGGTTGTTGTAGGGCGTGATGTCGTCGTAGTTGAGCCACTTCACGTGGCCGTCGCAGAAGGCTCCGAGCGAGCCGTTGGCGTGGCGTGAGGTGGCATCGGTCTGGCCGCAGGGCTGGTCCGACCAGTTGTTGGTCAGCTCGATGTAGAACAGGCTGTCGTTGTACTCGCCGTGCTGGAAGCCCAACACCGCGTCGTTCTCCTCGATGAACATGAAGGTCTGCGCGGGATACTGCACGCGCGACTCCTTGATGCCCAGCCACTGCGCCGCGGCCGGCACGCTGGCGTTGTCCGGCGCGCCGCCGCTCGACAGTCGGCCGTTCATGGTGTAGCTGGTGCGCGTGTAACTGCCACCGTTGAAGGTCACGGTCTCCGCGGCGATCTCGGCGTTGGGGCAGACGTACATCTGCGCGTTCTTCACGTACGGATAGATAGAGCCCAGTTCGACCGCCTGCGCGCCGGCCGTATCCGACTGGGTCACGCGCACCCAGTCGCAGCCGCGAGCGTTGGCCGCGCCGAACCCGTCGCCCGGGCTCGGGTAGCGACTGTCGTAGTCCATGGTGTACATGCGCGTGGCCAGGCCGAGTTGCTTGAGGTTGCTCGCGCAGGTAGCCTGCGTGGCCTTCTCGCGGGCCTTGGCGAACACGGGGAAGAGGATCGCGGCCAAGATGGCGATGATGGCGATCACCACCAGCAGTTCGATGAGCGTGAACGCGGTGCGGCGGCGTGTCATGGCGGACTCCTGGTTCTGGACGACCTAACCTAGTATGGTTCCCAGGCCGGCCGCTTGCCAAGCGGGTCGGCGCGACCCATGTCGCAACACGAGGGCAACAAGAAAGCCGCCCTGGCTGGCCGGGGCGGCTTTCTCGAGGTGCTTGTCACTCACGCGCGGTCTAGTCGTAGACGACGCTCGGGACGACGTTGTCCTGGGTGCGGCTGGGGAAGTAGTAGGCCGCCAGCCGGCCGGGCGCGCCGCCGCCAGGGGTGGCGGACGGAGCCAGGTCGTTGAAGTTGTGCCACTTGACGTGGCCGTCGCAGTACGCGGCCACCGCGCCGCCGCCGTGGCGGTCGGTGCCGTCAGCGGCGCCCGGCGGCAGGTCGCACTGGGTGATGGCGCCGGCCGCGGAGGTTTTCACGTAGAAGCAGGCGTCGTTGTAGTCGCCCGCGGAGAACGAGAAGTTCGCGTCGTTCTCCTCGATCAGCATGAACGTGGAGGCCGGGAAGGAGACCTTGTTGATCTTCTTGCCGCAGCGGGCCAGCGCCGCGCCACCGGTGGTCGCGCCGTAGCCCAGGCAGGCGTTCATGGTGTAGCTGGTGCGCGTCCAGTCACGGCCGTTGGCGGTGTAGGGGTCGCCGCACTTCTCGGCATTGGGGCAGACATAAGCCTGGGCGTTCTTGACGTACGGGTAGAGCGAGCCGGCCTCGACCATGACGCCGCCAGCGACGTTCTTGGTCACCGCGACCCAGTCGCTGCCGCGCGGGTTCCAGAAGCCGTCACCCACGCTGGGGAAGCGCTGGTCATAGTCCGAGGTGTACATGAGCATGGCCGTGGCCAACTGCTTCAGGTTGCTCGTGCAGGTCGCCGTCTGGGCCTTCTCGCGGGCCTTGGCGAAGACTGGGAACAGAATTGCCGCCAGAATGGCGATGATGGCGATCACCACCAACAGCTCGATGAGCGTGAAACCGCTGCGATTTCGTGTCTTCACTGTCGTTCCTCATCCGCCGCGCCCACGGGCCTTCGCCACATGGCCGGTCTCGGATCTGCTGGGTTGGCTGGCGCACAACCATTCGGGCGTGACCAAGCTGGCCTTGTGGACGCTGAGGGTTCCCCCCAGGTTCCCGCCAGCCCCAAAAAGTTCGCGACGTTGTCTGTGGGTCGGGCCAGGCGGCCCGCCGACCGGCCGCGCGCATGTCTCGGGACCCAACCATCGCGCGATCAACACTGTACAGCAAGTGGTTGCAGGCCTACCCTAAGAGAAGGGTTGGAGGTCGCCCGCAGCGCATGGCAAACCGCATCGAACGTCGCTTGGACAATGGCTTTATGGTCCTTATCGAGCCATTGCACCGGCCTGCCGTGGCCACGAGCCTGCTGCTGCCCACCGGCGCCGCGGCC
>JACRKZ010000038.1 GCA_016235455.1 Armatimonadota bacterium
TGCGCTGTCGCTCTTTGGCCACTGCGTCATGGACGGGCTGCAATGCTGGGATATCGGCACGCGCTACAGCGAGGAGCTGGCCGACTACTCGGACTGGACGGCCAATGAGCCGGCAGTCAAGCGCAGCATCGGCGGCAGCGATGAGGCGGTCTACTACTATCTGAAGTACTTCGGCCTGTACAACTACCACGTGCTGGGCATGTGGCAGGCCAGCGCGAACAAGGACATCATTGACGCGGCGACGACCTGGGAGATGCCCGAGGTGTGGACCTCGACCGGCAACGCCTGGCGTGTGGGCGACGAACGCTATCCCAGCTATGTCAACTTCCACCACGAGCCGCTGGCGCGGGTGAAGCTGTCGGCCGACGGCCAGACGCTGCTGGCGATCGCCTGCAACCCGTACAACACGGGCGTGCAGCAGGTGCGTCTGCGTCGGCCGGGCGACGCGCGCGAGGTGGCACTGACGCTGGTCGGCGACTACCCGGCGGTCCGGCGGTTCGCGCTGGCGCCGTAGGCATTGGGCCGATCACGAGAGAGAACCGAGGACGCAGTGGCGCATCGGCGATGTCCGCCCCTGCGTCCTCGGTAGCCGCTCCTGCTCTGGTTGCGCCGGCCGTCTGGCCGGGAGCCAGCCAGATCAGAACACTAGCAGCATCAGCACGATGGCGCCGAGGCCCAGCAGCCCCACGAGCAGCGTGGCGCAGCCGCCCTTGGCCGCGACGGGCGTCGCGTCGGTGGCCACGGGCACGGGAGCGGGCTCCTCGACCACCTGGATCACCTGGGGCTCGGCGGGCGCTGGCTCGGCGACCGGCTCTTCGACAACCGCTTCGTCTTCGGCCGGCGTTTCGGGCGGCGCATCAAGCACTTCCTGGGCCGCGGCGGCCAGTTCGGCAATGTCGTCGGCCGAATACGAGGTCACCTCGGCGTCGTCCGAACTCGTGTCCATCGAGCTGTCCAATCCGTCGTCCATACGACCTTCTCCCTTCGCGAACGTTCAGGTTGCCCAACGCTTCGGCACACGGCGCGAGTTTCCTTCAAGACACCCAAAGCACGCCGGCCCAGTGGGCAACCGGGCCGGCGTGTGTTCCTTGGGTTATCGTGACGCTGGCCCGAGGGTCCAGCGTTCTGGGTTGGAGGTGCGCCTCAGTAGATGGGCGCGTTGGTGGTCAGCGAGTAGAACCGCGTGCCCCACAGCTTGTTCTTGAGCGCCTGGTCGAACTTCATCCACTTGACGTGGCCGTCGGCGAAGCAGTAGTTGCTGCCGCCTGTGTGGCGGTCGGGCGACGTGTACTTGATGTGGGCCTCGCCCTCACCCAGCGGCGCGGTGGCGGCGGCGGCGGCAGCGAACGCGGCTTGCGCCTCGCCCGCGGTCAGCGTGTTGTAGCTGGCAGCGGCGCCGGCGTCATTGTCCCAGGGGTTGGTGGCGTTGGCCGGGCGGTGGCTCTTGAGCGCCGCGCCCGAGGCGCCGGAGCTGCCGCCGACCGCCATCGGGTAGTCGGTCATGTCGGTGAGCGCGATGAGCTCGGCCGGCGCGTCGACCGCGGCCATGTTGACCGATCGGAAGTGAGCGCGCGGGCGGCCCATCAGCACTTCGTTGCTGACGTAGCTGAGCGCGGGCACTTGGTAGTCGAAGGTGTTGGTCGGTGCCAGACCCTTGTTCTTGTCGCTGGGGCAGACGAAGACCTGCTGGCTCTTGATGTAGCCCTGGGCCACATACGACCAGTGGAAGTAGCCGCCGGCGCCACTGGCGCCGTTCACGTAGTAGTAGCTGTACGGGAACGACTCGTCGTAGTCCTGCACATACATCATCAGCGCCGTGCCCAGCTGCTTGAGGTTGCTCGAACAGCTCGACGTGCGCGCCTTCTCACGCGCCTTGGCGAAGACGGGGAACAGAATGGCGGCCAGGATCGCAATGATCGCGATGACCACCAACAGCTCGATCAGGGTGAACGCTTTGCGCCGCGTCCGGATGCTCTGCATGACAATCTCTCCCTCGGGTCCAGGGTCGCCGCATGGCGACTTTGCCTCTGACCTTCCGACGCCAACACGTTAGGCCGACACGGTGAGCGGGAAACTGGGGAGGTGTTGATGTTGCGCTAGACTAGACTAACGCGGCCTTAGTGGGGAGCACGCGCGGTCGGAGCGTAGGGCGGCGTCCGCGTCCGAGTTGCCAAGCGTTTTCGGCGGCATGAAGGGATTGTGTCGCGGTCGTCGAATCGTGCGGAAGCAGGGCGCTGGGCAACGAGCGCCAAGGAGGAAGGCACGTGAAGGAAAAGCCCGTCGCGGCGCCGTCTAACGACGGTATGGACAAGCCGAAACTGTTTCTACTCAGCGTCATCGCGCTGGTCACCGCCGGCATGGTATTCAGCATCCGCGGCGGCGTGCTGGCCGATCTGCAGAAGGAGTTCTTCGAACCGATCAACGCGGTGACCGCGGCCACCATGGTGACCAAAGTCGCTGGCTATGCGTTCCTCGGCTTCGCCGTGTCGGTGCTGATCGCCAGCCCGCTGTGCGACTTCCTCGGCATGGGTCGGCTGCTGACCCTGGCAGGTGCGCTCCACATCCTGGGCACGCTGGCCACCATTTTCGCGCCGCACAACGCCAGCGCCAACATGGTGTTGTCGCTGAGCATGATCTCCGTCGGTCTGGCCCACGGTCTGGTGGAGGCGGTCATCAATCCGCTCATCGCCACCATCTACGCCGATGACAAGACACACCGGCTCAACGTGCTCCATGCCTGGTGGCCCGGCGGCATCATCATCGGTGGCTTGATCAGCGCCACGCCGCTGCCCTGGCAGGCCAAGATGGCCTCGGCGCTCATCCCGGCGGTGATCTATGTGATCATGATCATCAGCAACCGCTTCCCCGCCACCGAGCGCGTGCAGGCCGGCGTCTCCAACGAAGAGATGATCCGCACCGCCTTCAGCCCCGCGTTCATCCTGCTCCTGGCCTGCATGATGCTGACCGCCTCGTCGGAACTGGCCCCCGGCCAGTGGGTCGACACGGCACTGAGCAAGGCCGCCGGCTTCAAGGGCATCTTGCTGCTGGTCTACGTGTCCGGCCTGATGTTCGTCATGCGGCACTTCGCCGGCTCGCTGGCGCACCGACTCTCGCCCATCGGCCTGCTCTGGGCCTCCTGCCTGATGGCCACCCTCGGCCTGTTCATGCTCAGCCAGGCGCATAGCGGCTTGACCGCGATCGTCGCTGCCACCATCTGGGGTATCGGCGTGTGCTACATGTGGCCGACCATGCTGGGCGTCACCAGCGAGCGCTTCGCCAAGGGCGGCGCGCTGGCCTTGGGCCTCATGGGCTCCGTGGGCAACCTGGCCATCTACTTCGCCCTGCCGGCCATCGGGCGCGTCTATGACGC
Organism: Armatimonadota bacterium; assembly: GCA_016235455.1. Taxonomy (GTDB): domain Bacteria; phylum Armatimonadota; class UBA10988; order UBA10988; family UBA10988; genus UBA10988. The sequence continues at coordinate 3,371 of JACRKZ010000038.1, forward strand.
TGCCAAGGTGGCGGCCGCCGGCGGCGAGATGGCCTTCAAGGCGGCCGAGGCCGCCCTGAAGACCGGCGGTCCCGCGGCGCAGACGACCATGGACAGCTTCCTGGCCATCGCCTCGACCAAGTCGTTCCAGTTCGTGGCCATGCTGCCGGCGGTGTTGATCATCGTCTTCGGCCTGTGGTGGCTGAGCGACAAGGCCAAGGGCGGCTACAAGGCCGAGAACCTGCTCGCTGACAGCGAGTAGCCTCGGCTCGGACCAGCACAACACGAGCGGCCACCCCGGTGGCCGCTCGTGCTCATTTGGGTCGATCCCGCAACTGTTGCGGAGATGTGGCAAACGTACCCCAGACAGCGCGGCAGGGCCCTTCCCACCATGCTAGACTGCCAATGGTCGACCCCGGCAACCGAGCCTGCGCCGGCCGGCTGACGGGAGCAGTGTGGTGGTCGAGGAAGCGAACGCCGCGGGTGGCACTGGGCATCGCGTTCTGGTGGTCGACGACGAAGGGGCGGTCCGGCGCATCACCGCGCGCCGCCTGACCAGCCTGGGCTGCACCGTCGTGCAGGCCTGCGATGGCCAGGAAGCCTTGGCCTCGCTCCTCGCGGACGGGCCGTTCGACCTGATCCTCACCGACCACGCCATGCCTGGCATGACCGGGCTCGAACTGGCCGCGCAGCTACGCTCGCGGCAGCCCGGCGTCGCCATCATCCTGACCACCGGCATGAGCGCCGATCTCGACCAGGCGACGCTGGTCGGCCAGCCCATCAGCGATGTGCTGCTCAAGCCCTATACCACCAACGAACTCTATGCCGCGGTGCGCCGCCTGCTCTAGAGCTTGCGTCGGCGGCCGGCAGGAGATCCGCCGCGCCGCGCCAAGTCACCGCCATGGACCCCATCCTGGCACTGCTCTGCATGACCCTCGGCGCGCCCACCACGCTGCTCATGGGCGGCGACGTCTCCATGCTCGCCCGCAACGAGGAACTCGGCGCGGTCTACCGCATCGACGGCCAGCCCCGGCCCTCGCTCGAACTGCTGCGCGCCAGCGGCTGGAACTGCCTGCGGCTGCGGCTGTTCGTCGCGCCGGACGGCCGGGGCGGCGTGGTGCAGGACCTGCCCTACACCATCGCCCTGGCCCAGCGCATCCGGCAGGCTGGATTCCAGCTCCTGCTCGACCTGCACTACTCGGACACCTGGGCCGACCCGCAGAAGCAGACCAAGCCCGCGGCGAGCCGCCGGTGTCACGCCCGAGTATGTGCAGGTGGGCAACGAGATCACGCCGGGACTGCTCTGGCCCGACGGCCGCTCGGACCACGCCGACACGTTCGGTGCCCTGCTGCGCGCGGGCGTACGCGGCGTGAAGCGCGACGCCGTCGCGGGCGAACAGGTGCGCATCGTCATCCACGCCGACTGCGGCGGCGATGCCGGCCGCACCAGGTGGTTCTACGACCGCGTGCTGGCCCAGCAGGTGCCGTTCGATGTCATCGGCCTCAGCTACTACCCGTGGTGGCACGGCCCGCTGGACAAGCTGACTGCCAACATGAGCGCCTGCGCCAAGGCCTACGGCAGGCCGGTGTGGGTGGTGGAGACGGCCTACCCGTACACCAACCCCGAGTACTGGGACAAACAGCCGAACGTGCCCTGGCCCATCTCGCCCGAGGGGCAGAGCCACTTCCTCACCGACCTGGCCGCCGCGGTGCGCGCGGTGCCCGACGGCCTGGGCCTGGGCGTGCTCTACTGGTTCCCCGAGTCGGTGGCGCTGCCCAACCAGTACACCTGGAACGGGGGTGCGACGGCGCTGTTCGATCATGAGGGCAACCGGCTGCCGGGGGCGCTGGCGTTGCATCCGTAGAAGCACGCTGTGCGGCACGCTAGCGCCAAGGCACCAGACCGGCCAGCCGCCGACGCACTGCCAATGCGAGGTCCCAGTCGGCAGGCAGCGACTCGTCCTCGAAGCACCAGCAAAGGCTGAGCACCCCATCGACCAGCCCCGCGGCGGCCACATGCTCACGGGCGTAGCCCAGTTCGTCGGCAAAGATGGCCACGCGCCGCGCCAGCACCGCGCCGCGGTCGCCGCTGGGCAACTGGTTGTGCAGGTAGCGCCCGACCTCGAGCACGGCCGGGCCGATGACGCCCTTGGGGTCAATGGCCAGCCAGCCCAGATGCGCGTCGTGCAGGATGTTGGCGTGGTGCAGGTCGCCGTGTAGCAGCACGTCGGGCGCACCGTCGGCCAGCCGCTCGAAGGCGTGCTCGGCCTGGCTCAGCAGGTCGCGCGGCATCCGCGCTCCTGGGTCCCACTGCTCGCGTGTCAGCCGCAGCGCCCGCTCCAGCCAGTGCTCGAACCGTGGCAGGTCCGCGACATCGGTCGCCGGGCCGGCCAGCCGGCGCATGACACCGGCGGCGATGCGCGTCGCGCGATCGTCGTCACCCAGTTCCGACAGCATGGTGCCCGGCGCCACCCGCGCCAGCAGCAGCGCCCCGAGGGGCACGTCGGCATCGAGCAGTGCGACGGCGCCGCGCCCGGCGAACCGCCTCAGCGCCGCCATCTCGGTGAACAGCTCGGCGTGCGGCACGCCGACCTTGAGCGCCACAACGCGACCGTCGCCGGTGTGCGTCAACTCCAGGTAGTTCAGGCTCATGTGCGGCGAGGCCACGCCGACCGCCAGATCCCACCGCTGCCGGCACGCCGCGACGATGGCCGGCAGGCGCGGCAGCCAGTCGCGACCGGCATCGCCGAAGACGCGGCCGATGGTGGCAACGAACTGGGGCGGCAGGTCGAGCGTGGGCACGCATCGCTCCTATCAGAGGCGCAGCTGCCGCGTGTCGGGCGGCACGTCCAGGTCCAGCCAGCGCCAGCCGTCCGAGAGGCCCTGAGCCAGCACCGTTGCGCCGTCAACCGTCACCGGCGCCTCACTGTCGACCTTGAGCCGCAGCCAACGGCCGAGGCGCCGTGCCGGCAGGTCGAGCACCGCGCCACGCACCGTCGTGCCGAGGTGGTAGGTCAACTGGCTCAGCCAACGCGCGGTGTCCGGCGCCAACATGCGGTCGGGCCGCTGGTCGTAGGGCGCCAGCAGGCCGACCCAGCCGGCCACGACCTCGTCGTTGCGCGCCGGATCGAGATGCAGCAGGTTGGGCCAGTGCATACCGCACACCGGACCCAGCACCTCGCCGCTCGGCGCCTGACCCAGCGCGTGCCAGGGCAGCAGGTCGCGACCGCGATCGACCACGGGCAGGCCGTCATCCCAGTCCAGGCAGGTGCCGCCCCGGGCACCGACCATGCGGCCGTAGGGCGTGCTGACCGAGGTGATGCCGTACTCGGCCAGGAGCGGGGCAAGGCCGCCGCCGAGCGTATAGAGGAAGGCGCAAGGCACGAACGCGGTGGGCACCGGCCCGAGCCTGTTCTCGGCCCAGATGGCCAGGAAGGCATCGAGATGCGCGCGCACGGCGGCGGCCGGCCTCATGCCGTCCGGGCCGAACCACTCGGCGCGGCTCATGCCTTGCTCGTCCCACCACTCATGGCCCACACCATGCAGGACAGGCTCGAAGTCGCCCGCGCGGACGATCGACGCCGCCTCGTCCAGCCATGGCCCGACCCAGCGGTTACGCCATTCGGCGCCCATCCACTGCGACGAGGGCACGCCGCGCAGCCGGTCGGTTCGATCCCACTCGCACAGCACCATGGCGGCCTGCGGCTTCACGCCCAGCCGGCGACCCAACGTGGCGATGGCCGCGTAGTCGGCCGGCACATGGTCGCGGGCGATGCCCGTGCGGTAGGGCTCGCCGCGCTGGTGGCCGTCCGCGCCCGACCACCAGCCCACATCGTCGATAACGATCTGGATGGGCAACGGCACCGAGACCGCGCGATCAGCCACGACCCACCCGCAGTACCGCCGCGTCGTTGGGCGCGATGGCCACCGTGCCGTCGGCCGCGACGCTGCCGCGCAGCGGCTCGCCCCACGACCAGCCGGGCGACAGCGCCAGCCGGTCGATCAGCTCGGCGGGCGAATGGTTGATGGCGATGATCACGCGCTCGCCCGACGGCAACTCATGCTCGGTGACGGCCAGCGCCGGTGCCGACTTGCTCACCGCGCGCTGGGCCAGCAGGTCGGCGGCCACATGGCGGTAGATGCGCCAGGACTGCGGCGCATCGTCGGCGTGGAAGCTGCCAGGCGTCTGGGTGTGCCACATCTCGATGGGCGCATTGAGGAAGAACACGCGCCCCCGGCCGTAGCTGGCCACGGTGAAGGCCGGGCTGCCGTCGGCCTCGGTGCCGAGCACCTGCGCGTGCGTCACGCGGTGACGGACCCGGTGGCTGCCGCAGCCCGGCAGGCTCGGCTCACCGAACACGCCGGACAGCGTGATCGGCTCGAACTCACGCCGGCGCTCGCGGGTCTGCGGCTCCAGGCCGACCACGGGCTCGAACCCGCTGGGCAGGCCGTCGGCCAGCGACAGATAGAGCGTGGCGCCCTCTTCCACGCGTGCCAGCAGTTCCAGCCAGCGCCGACGCGGGAGGATGAGGTGGCCGCTGAGGCATGGCAGCAGGTACAGCGACGCCTCGGGCAGCGGCTGGTCGACGTAGGCGAAGCGCAGGTCCAGCCCGGCCTGTTTGGCCAGCACGAAGCTGCTGTAGGCCACGCCCCATTGGTCCTGGCCCTGGGTCAGCAGACACACCGCCTCGGGCTCGCGCGGCGGCAGTGCCGGGAACGGCAGGCCATCGAGGAAGCGGCGGAAGGCGGTGATCTCGCCGAGCACCGGCTTGGGGCTGCGGTCCAGCCGCATCAGCCCCAGCTCGCGCTCCACCGCGCACCAGTCGTACGGCGCATGGGCTAGATGCGACTGCTCGTGGGCACACCACCAGAACAGCCCGTGGCAGTCGTTGGCCCACAGCGAGAACAGGCAGGTGCGGACAAAGTCGGCGGCGACCGCCTCGCTGGCGATCATCGGCCCCAGCGTGCCGATCTCCTGGCACAGGCACGGCTGCCCGCCGAGATCGGCGTAGTAGCGCGACTCCGCGGTGCCGTGCAGCGAGGTGCGCAGCGTGTTCACCGGATCCTGGTCGCAATGCGGCGTGAACACCGGATAGGGATGCGTGCAGAGCAGGTCGGTCCACTCGCCCTGGTCGGCGGCAGTCCAGGCGCCGCCGGGCGACAACGAGTGCATGCCCGAGACCACCGGCCGCGTCGGGTCGGCGCAGCGGATGGCGTTGGAGATGGTCGCGGTCCACACCGCGGCCTGCTCGCGCGTGGCGCTGCCCATGCAGTTGCACTCGTTGCCCAGATCCCAGCCGGCCACGGCGGGATGTCCCTTGAACCGGCCGACAAAGGCGCGGATGAAGCGCAGCTCCCACTCGATGGCCACGGGATCGGTCAGCGGGTTGCGGCCGGCCAGCCCGGGCGGCATGTACAGGCGCCCGCTCATCCAGCCGGTCAGCAGGCCGACCAGCAGGCGCAGGCCATGCTCGTGGGCCAGGTCACAGAGCTTGCCGAAGCGCTCCATGGCCACCAGCGACAGGCCGGCGCGGCCCAATCGCGTGTCAGCCAGGGGCGCCTCGGCCCAGCGGAACTCGACGCGGTGGCCACCGCCACCATAGAGCTGTTCGATGGGCTGGAAGTCGGGCCACAGCGGAAAGACCCGCAGCACCTGCAGCCCGGATTCGGCCAACGCCTTGAGGTCATCGGCGACGACCTGCGCATCCCAGTCGGCCCACATGCGCGTCCCGGCATGGGACGCCCAGTAGTTGCAGCCGACCAGGAATCGGCCGGGCTGGGTCAGATCCGATTGCACCATCTCGCTTGGCTCCGCTGCCGGCGAGACTTCACCGCGACGCACCGCGCTCCTCTATGCCGCGCTGCGACCAGCGCACCACCGTGCGGCGCCACATGAACCAGCCGGCCAGCCCGCGCGCCACCAGGCCCAGCGCCATGCCGACCCAGACGCCGTCGGAGCCCCACACGCGCGCCAGGTAGTAGGCCGAGGGGATGCCGATGCAGTACAGGCTGCAGACGTTGATGAGCAGCGGCGCGCGTGTGTCGCCGGTGCCGCGCAGGGCACCTTCGAGCGACATGCCCGCGCCCAGGAACGGCAGCGCCACCACCTGCGACCACAGGAACCGCGAGCCGATGTGCAGGATCTCGGCCTTGCGCGCCGGGTCATCATTGAAGATGAGGCCCAGCAGCCACGGCGCCGAGGCGGCGATGAGCAGGCTCACCGGGATCAGGTAGACCGACGCCACACGCGCCGCGGCCCAGCCGGTCTGGGCCGCGCGGCGCAGCCGGCGCGCGCCGTAGTTCTGGCCGACCATGGCCATGGTCGCCTCGGCAAAGCCCCAGGTGACCCAGGTGCCGAAGTTGCGCAGCAGCAGGCTCAGCCCATAGGCGGCGGCCGCCGCGCGACCGTCGTGGGTCTGATAGAGGATGCCGATGACCACCAGGCCCCACACGTTGAGCAAGATGCTCGACAGCGCGTGCGGCGTGCCCAGCGTGACCATGCGGCCCAGCAGCGGACAATCGGGCAACCAGTGGCGCGGGGCCTCCAGCCGCAGCGTAAGCCGGCCCGAGGCCAGCAGCCAGTAGGCGGCCACCAGCACCAGCCCGCGACTCCACAGGTTGCCCCAGGCCGCGCCGACCACGCCCAGCGCTGGGATGCCCAGCGGCTTGATGCCGAAGATCAGCGCGTAGGTCATGCCGGCGGTCAGCAGATTGGTCCAGAAGGTCAGTTTGAGCGGCGTCTTGGTGTCGCCGGCGCCGCGTAGCGCGCCCATGGCGGCGAACGTGGCCAGCGTGGGCAGCAGTGACAGCACGACGATCTGCATATACGGCACGCCCAGCGCCATGACCTTGGCATCGCCACGGGTCAGCAGGCCCAGCAGCCACGGCGTGGCATACCAGCCGACCGGCGTAAGCACGGCCAGGACCAGCAGGCAGAACGAGATGAGCGCCTGGGTGGTGATGTGGCGCGCGACCTGTCGCTCGCCGCGGCCGATGGCCTGGGAGACCAGAATGCCCGTGCTGGCGGCCACCGCGCCGCCGGCCACCAGCACGACCATGAGCACCTGCCGCGCCGCGGTGACCGACGCCACGGCCGTCTCACCCAGCCGCGCCACCATCACGCCGTCCAGGGCCGTGGCGATGCCCTGCAAGGCAGCCGTGGTCACCGTGGGCCAGGCCAGTTGCAGCAGCACTTGAGTGATCGGCCCGGTGAGCATGCGCTCGCGGGTGACGGTTTCACGTGGCATAGGGTTAGTGTACGGCCGGATCGGCGATGCGTAGTAGAGGAACTGGCGGCCCGAGTGTGCGTCTGACCAGCAGACGTCAGCAGACGTCAGCAGGGGAAGCGGCGTGCGGACCGCAATGTCAGATCGCCAGATTGTGCTCTTCGGCGGGTTCCTGCCGCGCCGGCTCCCCAGCGCACGCCAGCGGATCACGCGAGCAGTGGTGGTCGCGGCGCTGCTCTACTGGCTCGGCGTGCCCATGGCGCTGGCCTGTCGTCTGTTGGTGGCTGGTCCAGGCGCCGAGACCGTCATGGCCGCCGCTGCCGGCCCCGACGGCTGGCGGTTCAAGGTGACTCAGGAGTGGGGCCGCGACCTGCCGCCCTTCGAGATCAGGTTCTACTCGAGCCACGCCGGCCAGCCATGGGTGTTCCACTACGTGGACCACGAAGCCACGCTCTGGCGCCGGGCGAGCATCCGCATCGAACCGGACAAGGATCGCGCCTTGCTGTTCCGCGGCAGGGAGATCGTCGGCACCTTCGATTTCGTCACGGCAGAACTCTACCTGGCCAGCCGCTACAACATCGACGCGGAAGGCAACATCAGCCCCGGCGCCAGGCGCGAACGATGACCAACCCGCCCCGCCACCGGTCATCCGTGGAATGGCGGCTGGCGCTGACCGCGCTCGTCTCCGTCGCCATCATCGTCACGGCCATGATCTACGCTGGCCACGTCTTCTCGTGGGCACTGGTTGTGGACTGAGGCTGACGCGGGCTCCGCCATGGCAGGCCGTGGCCGCGCGTGCTACGCTGGTGTCATGAACCGCCGAGACTTCGTCGCCTCCACCGCCGCCGCCGCGGCCGCCTTCGCGGCCGGCGCCGCGCCCGCGCCCGCGCCCCAGCCCAACATCCTGTTCTGCCTGGCCGACGACTGGATGTGGCCTCACGCCTCCTGCCTCGGCGACGCGGTGGTCAAGACGCCGACCTTCGACCGCGTCGCGCGCGAGGGCGTGTTGTTCCGCCATGCCCATACCGCCGCGCCGTCGTGTACCGCGTCGCGCGCGGCCATCCTCACCGGTCAGTACCCCTGGCGGCTGGGGCCCGGCGTCAACCTGACCAGCTGCCTGCCGGCCGAGCACGAGGTCTACCCCGACCTGCTGGAAGCGGCCGGCTACCACGTGGGCTACACGCGCAAGGGCTGGGCGCCCGGCAACGAGACAGCCGCCGGCCGCCGCCGCAATCCCGCCGGCCCGCGCTACCGCGACTTCGGCGCCTTCCTGGACAAGCGAGGTGCAGACCAGCCGTTCTGCTTCTGGTTCGGCAGCGTGGAGCCGCACCGCGGCTACGAACTCGACAGCGGCGACAAGGGTGGGCTCGACCCGGCAAAGGTCAAGGTGCCGCCCTATCTGCCCGACTGCGACACCGTGCGCCGGGACATCTGCGACTACTACTTCGAGGTGCAACGCTTCGACAGCGATGTAGCCCTGCTACTCGACCAGGTCGAGCGCGCCGGCCTGGCCGACAACACCATCGTGGTGATGACCGGCGACAACGGCTGGCCCTTCCCGCGGGGCAAGGCCACCCTCTATGAGGCCGGCACCCACGCGCCGCTGGCCATCCGCTGGCCCGGCCACATCAAGCCCGGGCGAACCGTCGACGACCACGCCAGCCTGGCCGACCTGTGCCCCACCTTCCTGGAAGCCGCCGGGCTGAAGCCGGCTACCAAGATGACCGCGCGCAGCCTGATGCCCGTGCTCAGCGCCGCGGGCGATGGACAGATCGACCCGACGCGCGACCACGTTGTGACCTGCATGGAGCGCCATGTCCGCTGCCGCGACATCGGCACGGGCGACGGCGCCGGCTATCCCATGCGCGCCATCCGCACCGCCCGCTACGGTCTCATCGCCAACTTCCACCCCGAGCGCTGGGGCTCGGGCGATCCCCTCGGTTTCGAGGTGCCCGGCGCCCAGCCGGCCACCTACCAGCAGCTCGCCAGCACGACACGCACCGCCTATGCCGACATCGACGCCGGCCCCACCAAGGCTTGGATGGTCACCCACCGCGACGAGCCGAAGTTGCGCCCGCTGTTCGACGCGGCCTTCGGCAAGCGGCCGGCGCGCGAGCTGTATGACCTGCTGGCCGACCCCTACGAGCAGCACAACCTGGCCGGCGATCCCGCCCATGCCGCGGCGCTGGCCGACCTTGAGGCGCGGCTCATGGCCGAACTGAAGGCAACGGCCGACCCGCGAGTGACCCCCGGCGCGCCCGAGCCCGACCAGCTGCCGCCCACGGGCTGACAGCGGGAGGATTCGCCGGGTCGCGACGCAATGGCACGAGCAGTCTCGGAGCGCCGCCATGCGTCGCTACCTGCTAGTCGATGGCACCGGCGCCGAAGTGCCCCACCAAGTGCTCGACGGCGGGCAGCTCCTGCTGCTGCGCACCAACTTGCCCGTCGGCGCGGACGGCGCTGGCAGGTGAGCACCGGGCGATCGCCCGCGCGGTGACGGGCGGCGCACGGTCAAGCTGCGGAGCACGTGGGACAGGGGCGGCGAGCCTATGGTCACTGTCACACCCGGCCCGTGCTGGTTCGACTCGGGCACCGTGCCGCGACGGGCAGTGCTGCGGCGAAAGGGTGTAGGATGACCTGCATGACCAGTCGGGAACGCGTGCTGACCGCGTGTGCCCATCGGCAGCCCGACCGCGTGCCCATCGACCTGGGTGGCGGCTCCGGCGCCAGCGGCATCCACGTCCTGGCCTACGATCGGCTCCGCGCCCACCTTGGGTTGGCGCATGGCACCGTGCGCTGCAACGACCTCATGCAGCAACTCGCGGTGGTCGAGGGCGACATCTACGAACGCTTCGGCTTGGACGTCATGGCCATCGACGGTACCTGCGTGCTGCGCGACTGGGAGACCTATCCGCTGTTCGACGGCCTGCGCGTGGAGCTTCCCGCGGGTCTCGATCTCCAGCGGCAAGCCGATGGTGAATGGCGGTTCCAGGACGCCGCGGGCCGGCTCTACCGCAAGCCGACGCGCTCCTACTACTTCGACGCGGCCGACGGCATGGGCTGGCACAACCTGTCACCGGCGCTCACCGACGAAGTACTGGAGCAGATCCGCGAGCGGGCCGCCACGCTGTACCGCGAGACGGACCTGGCTTTGACCGCGCGGTTCGGCGGCGGCTTCTCGTCCCACCATCCGCGGTTCCTCATGGATCTGGTGCTGGAACCGGCCCGCGTCGAGGACGAACTGGCGCGCCGCTGCGACCAGCTCATTGCGCATTACGGGCGCATCCACCAGGCCATTGGCGACTTCACCTTCTGCGCGGTATTCGCCGACGACCTGGGCACGCAGCAGGGACCGATGATGTCGCCCGACCTGTTCGGCTGCGCCATCGCACCGCACTACCGACGGTTCACCGACTGGCTGCACCAGCACACCAACTGGCAGTTGCACCTGCATTCCTGCGGCGCCATCGAACCGCTGATGGCCACCTTGGCCGACGTTGGGGTTGATATCCTCAACCCGATCCAGACCTCGGCGGCCGGCATGGACCCCGCCGAACTCAAGCGCAAATACGGCCATCGCCTGACGTTCTGGGGTGGCGGTTGCGACACACAGCGCGTGCTCGGCTTCGCCTCGCCCGACGAAGTCGCCGACCATGTGCGCGAACGCGTGGCCATTCTGGCGCCGGGCGGAGGGTTCGTCTTCAACCAGGTGCATGTGGTGCAGGCCACCGTCGATCCGGCCTCCATCGAGGCCATGCTGGACACCGCACGGGCCAGCGGCGTCTACCCGATTCGGGTCTGATTCGCCTGTTGACGCGACGCGGATCCGATGCTAATATCCTGCCTGCTCGAGGGTCATTAGCTCAATTGGTAGAGCAGCGGACTCTTAATCCGTTTGTTTCAGGTTCGAGTCCTGAATGACCCATTCCACCCCTCTCACGCGACGCACAGGTAGTCGCGCCACTCCCGCAGCCCGAGCCCGTCCAGATACTCTCGCGCCGCCTGCCGCGCGCCGTTGACACCCACTGTCACGAGGATTGGACCGTCGCCGATCCCCGCGACCGCCTCGCGTGAGACGATCTCCCGCCCGCGGCACAGGCCGCCCACCTCGCGCCCCTCGGGGTCGATGTGCCGCGCCACGCGGATGCCCACGCCGGTCAGCGCGCGCGACCACACGCGGCCCGCCTTGCCCACGCCCCACAGGCTGACCACGCAGTCGCCCGAGCAGAACGTCTCGCGCAGGAACGACGCCTTGCACCAGCGGAACGAGCGCGTGCCGTAAACGCCCCCGCCGCGGCTCAGCCGGCCGGGATGGTCGCGCCAGTAGTGCAGCACCTGCGGTAGCTTGGCGAAACGTGCCCCCGCCCGCCACAGCCGCAGCCACAGGTCGTAGTCCTCGGCCCAGCCCACATCGCGCCAGCCGCCGACCTTGTCCAGCAGCCGCCGTGGCATGAACACCGTGGGATGGGCCAACGGCGACTCGACGAACAGGTCGCGCACGATCTCCTCATGGCTCTGCAGGCTGTTGAGCCAGTCCTCATAGCCGAGCAGCCCCTCGCTCAGCCCGGCCCGGGGGAAGGTCCGCACACCGCAGCCGAGCACGCCGTCGAACCCCGCGGCCAGCTGCCGCGCCAGGCGCTCGCGGTGCATGATGTCGTCGGCGTCGAACCGCGCCAGCCACGGCTGCCGGCAGTGCCGCAGCCCCTCGTTGAGGCTGGCCACCAGCCCTTGGTGCGGGCGGCGCAGGTAGGTGATGCGCGGGTCCCAGTCGGCGGCTTCGGTCAGGATGCGCGGCGTGTCGTCGGTGGAGCCGTCGTCGACCGCGACCAGCTCCCAGGCGGGGAAGGTCTGGCGACGCAGGCTGGCCAGCGCTTGCGGCAGCGTCGCGGCGGCGTTGTAGGCGGGCATGAGGATGGTGATCACGGTGGGGGTGGGTTCGGCGCGGTGACGGCTGATCCTGCCGCCTCTATCCCCCCACCGCCCGCGCCAGCGCCAGGCCCAGTTCGCTGTGCCCATACGGCTTGGCCAGCACGGTCACCACGCCCGCCTCGGCGGCTTCGTCGGGGCTGATGCGCGCGGAGAAGCCCGAGGCGATGATGATCGGCAGGTCGGGCCGCAGGCCATGGGCCGCGCGCGCCAGGTCCATGCCCAGCATGTTGGGCATGGTCTGGTCGGTGATCAGCACGTCGAAGGCGTCGGGCGTCTCACGCAGCCAGGCCAGCGCCTCGGCCGGGTCGCGCGTGAGCCGGGCGTCGTAGCCCATGACTCGCAGAAGCGAGGTGGCCACGCTGACCAGAGCCGGCTCGTCGTCGACGAACAGCACCCGCCCGCCACAGGCCAGGCTGCGCGCGGGCGGCGCGGGCGCGGCGTGGGTCGTGGTCTCGGGCGCCTCGTCGGTGGCAGGCAACCAGACGCGGAAGGTGCTGCCGTGGCCAGGTTCGCTGTAGACGGTGATGGCGCCGCCATGGCTGGTGACGATGCCGTGCGAGGTGGACAGGCCCAGGCCGGTGCCCTCGCCGGGCGCCTTGGTGGTGAAGAACGGGTCGAAGATGCGGTCGCGCGTCGCGGCATCCATGCCGCAGCCGGTGTCGGCCACGGCGAGCACGACGTAGCGGCCGGGCGCCAGTCCCGCCATGGCCTGCGCCGACGCCTCACCCACCTCCTCCGCGGACAGACCGACGGTCAGCAGGCCGCCGGACGGCATGGCCTGGGCGGCGTTGGTGCAGAGATTGAGCAACACCTGATGGATCTGAGCGGGATCGGCCAGCGCCGGCGGCGTCTCCGGGTCGAGTTCGATGCGCAGCTCGATGTTGGCGCCGAGTGCGGCGCGCAACATGCGCAAGGCCTCGTGGATGAGCGGCTCAAGGTGCGTTGGCGCGGGCGATAGCGTTGCCTGGCGGCTGAAGGCGAGGATCTGCCGCACCAGTTCTCGGGCGCGCTGGACCCCGACGAGCACGTTGGCCAGGTTCTCCTGAGCCTCCGGGTGGGCGGCGACCAGGGGCTGAGTCAGCTCGGTGTAGCCGAGGATCGCCGCGAGGATGTTGTTGAAGTCGTGGGCGATGCCGCCGGCCAGCACACCCAGGCTCTCCAGGCGCTGCGCGCGGCGCAGTTGCTCCTCGAGCCGGGCCTGGGCCTGCTCAGCGGACTTGGCCTCGCTGACGTCGCGCACGGTGCCGCGCAGGCGCACCGCATGCGGTCGAAGCGTTGCCCGCTGGCCGTAACCTCGGCCAGGTAGGCCAAGACCTCGGCGCTGTCTTCGGGATGCAGCAGGTCGCGCCAACGGCCGCCACCGCGCGCGTACCCGGTTGGCAGGCCGAAGATGGTCTCCAACATCGGCGAGACGGTCCACGTCTGGGCCTGCCAATCGACCAGGTAGCTGCCGACGCGTGCCGCCTCCTGCGCCTCGCGGACCAGGCCTTCGCTGTCGCGCAGCGCCTGGTTGGCCGCGCGCAGGTCGGTGACGTCGGTGAAGGTGGCGAAGCACTGGTACGGCCGCTCTTCACCGGCATGGAACTGGGGCACGGCGCTGACCATCAGCCAGCGATGGGCGTCGTCGACCGGGTTGTAGACCCCGAACATCACGTCACGCACTTCCCGGCCGGTACGTAGCGCAATCATGGCGGGGTGCTCTGTGCCGGGCAGGTCGGTGCCGTCCTCACGCACCGTGCGCCAGTGAGGATCGAGCGAGGAGCGGCCGAGCATCTGGTCCATGGTCAGGCCCAGGATGCGGCAGGCCGACGCATTGGCCTGCTCCACCCGGCCGTCGGCGTCCTGGTAGACCGCGCCTTGCGCCATCTCGTCGAACAGGAAGCGGAAGCGTGCCTCGCTCTCGGCCAGCGCGGCAGCTTGGAGGTGACGACTGGTCACATCGAGGAACATGGCGGCCATGAACCCAGGCTGGGTCTGGAAGGCATGGACCTCGTAGGCGCCGTGGACTCGCTGGTCGTCGTACACAACCTGCTCGGTCCGCCACGGCACGCCGTCGCGCGCGACGGCGCGATAGCGCGCGGGCACCTCGGTGGCGACCAGCGGCGGGAAGGCCTCTTCGATCGTCAGCCCCTCGAAGGGCGCGTGATCAATGCCCAGTATGGCGCAGGCCGCCGGGTTGGCGGCCCGGAAGACCAGGCGGTCATCGGGCATCAACTCATATAGGTGCACCCCCATGGGCGACGCCTCGAGGATGCGCGTGAAGCGCGTGTCGGCCTCGGCCAGGGCCAACTCGGCGCGGCGCTGCTCGGTCACGTCGTGGGTGATGCCCTGCACGGCCACGAGTCTGCCGTCGGCATCGTAGATGGGCGTGCAGCGGACTTGGGCCAGGTACTCGCTGCCATCCTTGCGGCGGTGCACCAGATCGTAGCGCGTGGGCGCCGGAAGCAGCTTCCCCGTCACGCGGTCGCCAAACGCGCTGAGCGCCAAGGCGGCGCTCTCGCCGCTCAGGAAGTCGCTGAGCGGCCGGCCCACCACCTCGTCTGGCTGGTAACCGCTCATCCCGATGACCGCCGGGCTGACATAGGTGATACGGCCAGCCAGGTCGACACGCCAGACACAGCCGTCCACATTGTGGACCAGCGAACGCCAGGCCTCATCGGCGGCGCTCAACACGCGCTGCCGGGCGCCAGCGGCAGCCTGGCTCAGGCGCACCGTCACGGCTACGCACAGCGCCACGCATACGGCCGTCACGGCGCTGTGCAACCAGCCCGACATCGGGCCCACCCGGTGTACCGCCGTCACGACCAGCGCGGTCAGCAGCGACGCAGTGACGGCGACCTGCAGTGGCGCCAGAACCGCCGTGCCTGGCGCCCCCTGTGTCGCCTCGCCCAAGCGGCTTGCGTCGTCGCCGGCCATGCACGACCTCCCACGGGAATGCACGGGTTCTCGACCCGTTGCCCTAATATGGACTGTCGGCGGTGAAATCGCAAGTCGGCGAGAAGCGGGCCAGGTCTAGCGCCACGCCCCGCGGTGAGTCAGACTGAAGGCTCAGGTTGACACCGCGGAGCCGCGCGGCGTCTGTCGTCGGGGCGTTGGCCGAGGAGAACGGACATGGGTCGTCGAGTTGTGCTGGTGGTGATGGCGCTGTGGTGTTGCAGCCAGATGGCGTTGGCCGCGGTGGTCCAGGGCGTGGTGAACGGCCCGGACGGCAAGCCGGTGGCGGGCGCCCTCGTGGCGCTGAGTGACCCTGATAGCAACAGCCCGTGGCGCCTGGCGACCACACGCTCGGCCGCCGACGGTCGCTTCACCTTCGATCTGCCTGGTCGCGAACAACTCGCCGAATGCACGCTGGTGGCCACGAGCGACGCGGGCTGCGGCGCCGCGCTGCGCGGTGAGGCGGCCCAGGTGACCGTCGAGATCAAGGCCTGGAGCACGGCCGCTGGCCGCGTCGTGGCCACGGGCGGCAAGCCCGTGGCCGGGGCTGAGGTGGCACTGCGGCTGATCGGGACGGGTGACGACGGCAATGTCGCCAGTTGGCCCGAAGAGGCGCCGTGGCCGCAGTTGCAGACCACCACCGACGCTGACGGCCGCTGGACGCTGGCCAGATTCCCGGGCAGCGGCGGCAACGTGCGCGTGCGGCACCCCGACTACGCCGAGGCCTGGTCGCCGGTGACCGCGGGTGACGATGGCCAGGGCGACCCGACCGAACTCGAGCTGGCCGCGAGCCTCGCCGGCCGCGTCACCGGTCCCGACGGCAAGCCAGTGGCCGGCATCGCCGTGATGGCCTTTGAACGTGGTCACGTGGGCATCGTGGACACGGCGCGCACTGGGGCCGACGGTCGCTACAGGATCACCGGGCTGCCCGAGGGCGCCCTCTCGGTCGGCTTACTCGACGGCAGCGGCGCCGTGGTGGCCATGCCGCGGCCCAAGGTCAGGCTCAAGGCCGGCACGACCACCGAGGGGGTCGACTTCGCCGGCGTGCCCGGCCAGTTGCTGACAGTCACTGTGGTCGACAGCGCCAGCGGCCGGCCGGTACCCAACGTGGCCGTGACGGGCGGGCTGGAGCAGGGACCGTTGCCCGAAGACCCGCCGCTCTTCACCGACGCGCAGGGACGCCTGGTGCTTCATGCGTTGCCGGGCACTGCCTACCTCAACGCGCGGCCGGTCAGCCCCTGGCTGGACCTCAGCGAGCAAGTGGCCGAGATCCAGGTCGAGGCAGGCAAGGCGCCTGCGCCCGTGACGCTGAAGATCGAGCGCGGCCAGATCGCCTCGGGGAAGCTGGTCGACGAGGCCGGTGCGGCGGTTGGCCGCGCGGCGATCAGCGTGACCGTGGGTGAGGCCGCCGCCTTCTGCCACGCCGAGACCAACGAGGCCGGCGTGTTCAGCATCGGGCCGCTGCCCAAGAGCGGCGCGCTGCAGATCACCGTCACCGAAGACAACGGCTTCGAGCGCTGGGACGGTCGGGCCAACGCCGCCGAACTGAACCCCGCCGACTGGAAGCTGACGGTGCCCGTGGTGGCGCGGACCACGGTGGCCGGGCGTGTCGTCGACGCCGCCGGCCGGCCGCTGGCCGAGGCCACGGTCACGCTCAGCAGCCTGGCCAACGCCAACCCGAACCATCCAAGCATCACCGACCAGACGGCCACCTCCGATGCTGAAGGCAAGTTCAGCTTCGAACGGCTGCCGGCCGCGCTCGACTACCGGGCGCTGGCCGCCAAGGAAGGCTACCGCTACCAGCGCGGCGGCGGACAGACCACCGCGCGCGTGCCAACGCATCTCGACGACATCGTCATGCAGGGCCTGACCGGCAAGGTGTCCGGTACGGTCACCGATGCCGCGGGCAAGCCGGTGGCCGAGGCCACGGTGCTGGCCGTGGGCTACACGGACCGCTCGGCGACCACCGACGAGGCCGGGCGGTTCACGCTGAGCAAGCTGCCGCCGGGCCCCGTGCGCCTGGTGGCACTCAGCGGCCGGCGGGCGGCCGACCTGACCAGCCGCACGGGCGAGGGCAACGCCGCGCTGAAGCTGCGCGCGGTGCGTGCGCCGAGCGAGGACGAGGAGCGCGACCTGGCCGAAGACCTGCTGCACGCCGCCTGGAAGGACTCCGCCAAGATCGAGTGGTACGATCGCACGCTGGTGCCGGGCGCTATGGCCCGGTTCGATCCCGCCGCGGCCACGGCCATGCTGGCTGAGCTCAACGCCAAGGACCAGACTGTCGCCGATCTGCTCACGGCCGGGCTCATCGACGGCCTGCGCGTGGCGCCCAGCGCCATGCTGCCGGCGCTGAAGCTGGCCGATGGCCTGCCGCTCGCGCGGCGCGCCCATCTGCGCCTGGTGGCCGCGCTTATGCTGTTGGACGGCCCCGAGTCGGCCCAGGCGGCCAAGCTCTTCGAGACCACGCCTCTGCCGCCCGGCGCGGGCCAACTGACGCAGGCGGCCCGCGCCGTGCTGGCCGCGCGCCTGGGCCAGGGCGACGGCATCGGCCAGCTCAAGCAGGCGCTGGCCGGCGATGTCGACGAAGAAGCCCTGAGCATGTGGGCCATCAGCCTGGCCTGGGTGGCTGGCGGCCGCGCCGATATCCTCGCCGGGCTGACCGCCAAGCTGCAGCCCGAGCAGGCGGTGCTGGTGCGGCTGGCGGGCGCGCTGGGCGTGAGCCACAGCCAGCCGGCGCTGGCGGCCACCTTGCTCCGCGAGGCGCTCGCCGCCGAGGTGCTGCAGACCGACGACGCGCCCGACCTGGCCCTGGGCATCGTCCGCACGGCGCTGGCGCGCACGCTGGCCGCCCTGCCTGCCGCCGAGGCGTCGGCGCTGGCCGCCGCGCTGCCGGAGCGCTTCCGGGCGGCCGCGCAACTGCTCAACGCCGCCCGCGCCGAGGCCGGCGAGGTGGAGCAGCGCGTGGGCGCGGCCATCAAGGCCGGGCCGCCGTGGGCGCTGCTGCCGCTAGCCTCGTCCGCCGCGCCGCGCGCCGCGCGCGCCTGGCTGGACAAACGCGCGGCCGACGAGGAGGGCGACTACGGCGACGAGCAGGCAGTGCTCGCGGCGCGTGGGCTGCTCGACCCCATGGCCGCCCGCCTGGAGATCGAGCAGGCGGTGAGCAGCGAGCCCGAGTCGGCGGTGGCCGCCGTGCCGGCGCCGGATCACCTCGTGGCCATGGCGCAGGTTGACCTGGTCCGCGCCCGGGAGCTGGCCGGCGCCATCGCGGACGCCGCCGACCGCTGCTCCGCCCAGTTGGCGCTGGCCCGCCATCTGGCGCGCGCCGGGCGCGAGCGCTGGGTCGCGTCATATGCCATGACAGATAGCGCCGAAGACTTCCTAAGGACTGTGCTCCTCTCGACCGACTAGATCCTCTAGGAGCCATGACTAGCTACTTGACGAGCGGAGCGACCGGTCTGTCGGCTTTTCCGACGACCGGTGGCCCGCCCGTGCCGCGGCGTTGTTGTTGGGGCGCCATAGGGCCAGCTAGCCGGGCTCTATCTTGAGAGGAGAGCACCTTTGACTCGTGCCATCGTTGCCGTCTTGGCAATGTGCCTGCTGACCCTGGGTCGATCCGAAGCCAAGGACCCGAGCGCTGACTGGAAGTTCAAGGCGATCATCCAGACCGACTTCCGGTTCGATCCCCGCGCCGAACCCGTCTTCAAGTGGCGCCGCGTACGCGGCATCGCCACCGGCCCCCTGAGCAGCCGCTCGTATGCCAAGGTCCAGGTGGACCGCTCCATCGGCAAGCTGCGCTTCTTTGACCTGTTCACCAACTGGACAGCCGTCAAGGGCCCGGCCAATGTCGACTTGACGCTCGGCCTGTTCTTCCCCGCGTTCGCCAGGGACGGCTGGGAGCTGCCTAAGGGCATCGACTATGCGTATGTCACCGAGGCGCTCGGACTGCAGTTCCGCCAAGGCGGCTTCCAGGCCGCGGCCACGTTCGGTAAGCGCTACCAGCTGGCAACCGGTGTCTTCAACGGCGCGCAGACGCTGCTCAACGACCCCAACGATCGTCCGCTCTATCTGCTCTCGGCGAGCATGATGCGGCCGACCTACAAGGCCCGCGTGTGGGGCATGGCTGGCTATGACGGCACCACCGCCTTGCAGCAGAAGACTTGGATGTACGGCGTCGAGTTGACCGAGGTGCAGTGTGGACGGCTGTTCGCCGAAGGCTCGTGGATGGCCGGCGAGCGGTTCGGCCGCAAGGTCAGCGGAGCTTACGGCGACCTGGGCTGGCGCTTTGGCCCGGACACCTCCGTCTTCGCACGCGCCGAGTGGTGCGACCGCAACATCGCTACCCCGGGCGCCGACCGCACGCGCTTCACGCTGAGCGCGCAGCAGCGGCTGTGCAAGTACGTGGTCGGCAAGTGGGACACGCAGTACCAGGCTGACAACGGTGACGTGCGCGGCGTGGGCCAGTTGGACATGCGCTTCTAGCGACCCATTCGCGGTCGCCATGACAGCCCGTTACGTCGGGCACGGCCCGCCGTGTCGGCTTTTCCGACGAGAAGCCGCGCGGCGGGCCGGTCACATACTTGCCAGACAGTCTCCCCGGATCCCGCGGCACCAGCGCGCGGGGTCGCTCGGAAGGGAGACTTTTGTGAAGCGTGCCATTCTCGTCGGCCTCGTGGCCGGCACCTTGCTCATGGGGCAGGCCGGCGCCAGGGACTGGAGCAGCCAGTGGAAGTTCGGCGCCGTGCTGGAGCCCGAACTCCGCTTCAAGGATGGCGCCGAGCCGCGCTTCCTGTGGAAGCGCGTGCGCGGCATCGCGCGCGGCCCGCTCAGCAGCCGGGTCAACGCCTTCATTCAGTTCGACGATGCACGCAACCGCGTGCGCCTGATGGACGGCCTGATCGACTACAACGCCATCAAGGGCGGCCCGGTCGACCTGACCTTCCGCATCGGCCAGGGCTACCCCGCCTACGCCGAGGACGGCTGGGCAGCGCCGGTCGGTATCGACTACACCTTCATGTCCGAGCAGCTCAAGCTGCCGTACCGCATGTCGCAGGTGCAGGCCACGATCACCGCCAACCGGCGCTACCAGTTCAACGTCGGCATCCTCAACGGCTCGCACTCGCTGCTGGCCGGGCCCAACGACCGGCCCATGTTCCTGCTGGGCTCGAGCCTCATTGGCCGTTCGGGCACGGCGCACGCGTGGGGCATGACCGGCTTCGATCGCATCGCGGGCGCCGAGTACAAGTCGTGGATGTACGGTCTCGAACTCACCAACCTGCACCGCGGCCGACTGTTCGGCGAGGGCGCCTGGATGTCCGCCGACCGCTTCGGCAAGAAGATGAACGGGGTGTACGGCGACATCGGCTACAAGTTCAACAAGGACGCGCTGGCCTTCATGCGCCTCGAGTGGTGCGACACCGATGTGAAGACGGCGGGCGCCATTCGCCAGCGCTGGTCGCTCTGCGCCCAGCAGCGGCTCAACCCGTGGATCGTGCTCAAGTGCGACGTGCGCTATGAGCAGGGCACCGGTCACTTCGAGAGCAACAACCAGCTCGACATCCAGTTCTAGCCCGGCGGCACGGTCCGCGGGGAGCACACCCCCCCGGTCAGGCGTGGCCCCCCCGGCCGCGCGCCGCTGAGGGCGGTGGTACTCCCCGCGGGCCCACCGAGGTTGGTGGTGGGGTTGGGCAGTCTGGTTGCAGAGCACCTGATACGGGCTAGCGGCCCGGACTAGGGATCATTGTGGCGGACCGCATCGCGCAGGTATTGGCTGACCAGATCGAGGCGATTTGCGCCAATGCCAGCGCGCGTCTGACGGGCCGGGCCGAGTTCGCGGGCGATCAGCGCCACCTGGCCGCCGCGCTGTCGACGTTGGCCGCTGCGCTCATCGATGCCGCGCGCGACGACCAGCCGGAACGACTGTCCGACGCGGCTCTGGCGCTCGGTCGCGACGATGGCGACCCGTGCCGCGGCTACGGACGCGTGCAACTGCTGCTGGACGTGCTGTGCAGTGAGTCGGTCGAGGCTCTGCGCCGCGTGGTGCTCGGGTCGGAAGGCAAGGAAGCCTCAGCCCGCCTGCGCGGATTGCTCGGCCCGGCCATGCTGGGTTTGGCCGACCTGTGTCGCCAGACCGACCAAGCCGGCCCGCCCGAGGCGGGTGCGGAGCGGGGATCTTGAGGCAAGCGCCGCGATGGCCGACGGACGAGTCCTAGTCGTCGACGACGAGCCCGACCACGGCTTGACCGTGCGAGCCATTCTCGCGCGCGATGCCGTGGCGGTCGATTTCGCGGCCAGCCCCGAGGACGCCCTGGCCCAGGCCTGCCAGCAGACCTACGACGTGGCCATCCTCGACCTGCGCATGCCCGGCCGCGACGGCCTGTCACTGATGCACGCACTGCGTCGCGGCCAGCCCAGCCTGCGCGTGATCATCCTCACCGCCTATCCCAGCCCGACCACCTGCCGCACCGCGCTGACCGAGGGTGCGTCGGCCTATCTGGAGAAGCCTTGCGCCCCCGAGGCGCTGCGCGCCATGGTGGCGTCACTGCTGGCCCAATCGTCCAAGTCGCCGTAACGCCGACCCCGGCACGCGCTACAATGGCACTGGCGCAGCCGGCCGCCGGCACCGTGCCGCCGACGCACCAGGATGGACCATGGAGAGTCGTTTGCCAACCAGCCGCCTCAAGCCGCTGCCGGGCATGCCCCGCGCCACCGGCGAGCACCCTGACCTGCGCGACGTGGGTCAGGCGCTAGGCGAGTTGCGGCTGCTCCAGCAGCTCAATCAGGCCATCATCGCCAACCTGCCCAGCGGCATCGCCGTACTCGACCAGGATGGCCGCCTGCTCTACTTCAACGGCACTTTCGGCCGCATGTGGGACCTCGACCTGGCCGCGCTGGGCAAGCACTTGGCCGAGGTGGCCGGCGACGGCCCGCTATCGCGCATCAACTGGCGCGGCGAGGTGGCCCGACTGATCGAAGGTGGCCAGGCGCTGCCCGGCAACCTGCTCGAGGCCGGCGAACGGCCCTCGCGCCGCGTCATCCGCTACGGCCTGTTCTCGCTGCCGCCCACCGACTTCGACCTGCCGCGCCGGCTGGTCGGCGACGAGTTCTGCCTGGGCTTCCTGTCGCAGCACGAGTGCATCGGCGACTGCCAGGAGTGCTGCGCGCATACCGCCACCTGGCAAGGCGACCACGCGCTGCTGCTGGTGGAAGACATCACCGACCAGCGCCAGCTGGAAGCGCAACTCACCCAGAGCGAGAAGCTCGCGGCGCTCGGCCAGCTCTCGGCCGGCGTGGCCCACGAGATCCGCAACCCGCTGTCGGCCATCTACAACGCGGCCTTCTACATCGCCGACGTGCTGTCCGACGAAGAGCCCGACGTCGGCGAGTTGCAGGAGTACGTGGCGCTCATCCAGCGCAATGTCGACCGCGCCCAGCGCACGGTGACCAACATCCTCAACTTCGCGCGGCCCAGCGGGCCGGACCGCACGACCGCCGACCTGAGCGACCTGGTGGAGCAGACGCTAGCCATCCTGGACAAGGCCCTGGTCGACCAGGGCGTGGCGCTCGAACGGCACCTGCGGAGCGGTGTGATGGTGCGTTGCCGGCCCGAGACGGTCAAGCAGGCACTGCTCAACCTGATCGTCAATGCGCTGCAGGCCATGCCCGAAGGCGGCACGCTGATCGTCGCCACGGCGCGCGAGGATGGCGATTTTCCGTCGGTGCTGGTCACCGACACCGGCTCGGGCATCGCCGCGGGCGACTTGAGCCGCATCTTCAACCCCTTCTACTCGACCAAGCCCGCCGGCCAGGGCACCGGGCTGGGCCTGAGCATCGCGCGCCAGGCCATCGAAGCCGATGGCGGCCGGCTCGATGTGGCCAGCGAGCTCGGCCGGGGCACGACGTTCGAGATGGCCCTGCCCGCTGCGCACTGACCCGGAAGCGCGGACCTCCAGGTCCGCATGCCCCGCGCGGGCCGACCTGGAGGTCCACGCTCCCAGAGATCTGGTTTAGAATGGAGCCGCGAGGAGCCTTTCATGCCGACGCCGAGGCGCCGCGTCCTGCTGGTGGACGACGACGAGGACATCCGCATCACGATGCGCGCCGTGCTCAAACGCGCGGGCTACAACGTCACCGCCGTGAGCAACGGCGAGGCGGCGTTGGAGGCCGAGCGTGAGCACCGCGTGCCCGTGGTCATCACCGACCTGAAGATGCCCGGCATGTCCGGCGACGAGCTGATCGGCCGCATGCGCGAGGAGTTCCCCGAGACCTCCATCGTCGTCATGACCGGCTACGGCAACGTCGGCCATGCCGTGGACATGATGCACAACGGCGTGGCCGACTACCTGACCAAGCCCGTCAACCCCGACGAGCTGGTCTTCCGGCTCGAGCGCATCTTCTCCGCGCGCCACTTGGCCACGGAGAACGAGGCGCTGCGCGAGCAGGTGCAGACCACCGGCAAGGGGCGCGAGATCCTGGGCCAGAGCCCGGAGATCAAGCGGGTCATGGACCTCATCGACAAGGTCGCGGACACCGACGCCACGGTGCTCATCACCGGCGAGAGCGGCGTGGGCAAAGAGCTCGTGGCCCAGGCCATCCACGAACGCAGCCGGCGCACCGGCGCGCCGTTCGTCAAAGTGTCCTGCGCGGCGCTGCCCGAGACGCTGCTCGAGGTCGAGCTGTTCGGCGCCGAGGAAGGCGCCTACACCGACGCGCGCCGGCAGCGCATCGGCCGCTTCGAGCTGGCCTCCAGCGGCACGCTGTTCCTCGACGAGATTGGCGATGTCTCGCCCGGCGTGCAGATCAAGCTGCTGCGCGTGCTTCAGGAGCGCGAGTTCGAGCGGGTTGGCGGCAACGAGACCATCGCGGTCGATGTGCGCCTGATCTCCGCGACCAACCAGGACCTGCGCGACCCGAGCCATGTGCCGCCGTTCCGCGAGGACCTGTACTACCGGCTCAACGTGATCAACATCCATGTGCCGCCGCTGCGCGACCGGCAGGGCGATATCGCGGCCTTGGCCGAGATGTTCCTCAAGCGCTCGGCGCGCGAGATGAGCCGCGGTGTCAAGCGCATCGCGCCACCGGCCATGCGCCGGCTGAGTGAGTACACGTGGCCGGGCAACGTGCGCGAGCTCGAGAACGCCATCGAGCGGGCCGTGGTGCTGGCTGACGGCGATCTGCTCGACCTGGCCGACTTCGACTTCCTGGAGCCCGCGCGTGGCGCGGCCCGCTCCGAAGGGCCGGAGGACGAGACGCTGGAAGCCATGGAGCGCGCACACATTCGGCGTCTGCTGGCGGCGTGCGGCGGCAATCGCACGCAGGCGGCGGAGCGGCTGGGCATCCATCGCGAGACGCTGTACAACAAGATCCGGCGGTATGGGCTGGAGGATTAGGGCGTCGCGGTTGCGCTGGCGGTCTCGGTCCGGCGGACGGCCAGGCGCAGCCCCACCGCCATCAGAAGCACCGATGCAGCCGCGATGAGCAGCGCCCAGACCACCTGGGGGATGAGCGTCAGCTGGGCCAGCCGCAGCGTGTCGGGCACCAGTTGCTTCCCGCCGATCAGTGCCGAGGAGGCAACCAGGTAGTCCAGGCGCTGGAAGACGCTGATGCAGGCTTGGACGCCGAGGAACTGCAGCGCGAACGCCGCCGAGCCAACTCGCCCTCTACGCGCAACGAACAGCAGCGCCATGCCGGCCAGGGCGATGCCGATGAAGCCGACGACGCCGCGGACCCAGACGACGGCCGATACCACCATCGTCAAGCCCAACGCGCCAAGACCGACGCGGGCCAGGCCGCGGTACCGCGATACCGCGATGAGCACGGCGCCTACCAGCGCCGGGCCCAGTGGTCCGCTGGCCGTGATGATCACGCTGTCGAGCCGCGACGGCTGACCCACGTAGTGAGCCAGCCCCGAGCCGTTGGCGTAGACGACGATGTACTTGACCCACTGCCCGCAGCCCACCGCCGCCACGGCGTGCCCCATCTCGTGGTACCACGTCGAGAGGAGAGTGAACGGGTACAGCGCCAGACCACCCCAGGACGTCTGCCAGATGCCGACCGTGGCGATCGCCGAGGCCACCAGGCCGAGCACCACGCGCCACGAAAGCGCACCCGCGCCGCGCTCGCTGTCCGTCGCGCCCTGCCTGGCCATGCCCAGCCCTCCTCGTGCGCCGTTCCGACGACTCAGCCCGCGGACCGGTACCCCGGCTGCCCCTGCAACTCGTCGATGAACGCCAGCATGTTGGCCAGCGACACATCGCCCTCCACCGCGTGCGCCGGCGCGAAGATGTAGCCGCCATCGGCGCCGGCGGCCAGCAGCCGGCGCGTCTCATGCCGTACGTCGTCGGTGCTGCCGTGCGGCAGCGTGCGCTGGGTGGACAGGCCGCCATGGAAGCTCAGCCGCCCGCGATACTGCGCCATGAGCGCGAAGACGTCCATGACTTCGGGCTGGAACGGGTTGAAGCAGTTGAGCCCAGCGTCCACCAGGTCATCGAACAGTTCATCGACATCGCCGCACGAGTGGATGAAGACCAGCTTGCCGGCCTGGCGCACGCGGCCGTACATGCGCTTCAGGCTGGGCAGGATGAACTCGCGCCAAGTGGCTGGGGACATCTGCAGGCCCTGCTGTTGACCCCAGTCATCGCCGAAGTAGACCGCGTCGATGTCGTAAGTCAGCGCGCGCTCCACCTGCGCCAGGTTGTAGTCGCAGATGGCGTCCATCAGCGCATGGACGAACTGGGGATGGAGGATGAAGTCCATCATCAGGTTCTCCATGCCGCGCAGCGTCCAGGCGCGCTCATAGAGCGAGAAGCCGATGGAGAAGACGCGGAACCCATCGCCGTAGCGCGCCAGACGGTCGGGGATGTCGGCGTAGAAGCGATCATCGCACGGGTCAGGCAAGCTCAGGCCAGCCAGCGTCGGCTCGGGCAGCACGCAGCCCTCGACGACGCCGATGTCGGCGTCGACACTGCGGTCCCAGACCACCCCGAACACGTCACGGTAGCGCTGGCGGCCGATGTGCTCGAAGAAGCCGATGCCGTTGCCCAGCCCGCACAGGTGGTTGTCGAGCACGCGGTCAAGGTCACCCTCGCCATAGTGCTCGCGCAGCGTCTGCGCCGCCTCGTGGGTGAACCCGCACGACCACGGCACATACGGCGGGCGCTCGCCCGACATCGCCATCCGCACGACCTCGCGCTTGGTCATCACATCGCCTCCGAAGTCTGATGTAGGGCCTTCAGCCCTCGGCCAGGATTGCGCCTACAAGGTACAGCGATCCGGTGACGCACACCAGATCATCCGCGTCGGCTCGCGCCACGGCGCTGCGTAGCGCATGGGCCGGATCATCGGCGACGATCACCTCCCGCGCATGGGGCCGCGCCACCTCGGCCAGGTCCGCCGCGCGCATGGCGCGCTGGTTGCCCGGCACGCCGGTGACGAAGACCGCCGCGGCGCCCGGCGCCAGTTCGGCGCACAGGCCGGCGGTGTTCTTGTCGCGCGCGCTACCCAGCACGAGCCACAGCCGGCGATGCGGAAACAGCGCCAGCGCCTCGCGCAGGCGCGCGGCCGAATCGGGCGTGTGCGCACCGTCGAGTACCACCCACGGGCGACGGGCGACAACCTGCAGCCGGCCTGGCCAACGCACCTTGGCCAGCCCGGCCGCCAGCGTGCCGCGGGTGACCACACCGGTCTGCGCCAGCACGGTGCGCGCCACGGCGGCGTTGATGATCTGATGTGCGCCCAGCAGCGGCAGCGTCACCTCGACCTCGCCGCCGGCCCACTCCACCGCCAACCGCTGACCTACGCGGCCGTCGGCCAGCTCCACGAACTCGCCACCCGGCACGGCCCGCACGCCTTCGGCGGCCAGCAGCGGCGCGCCACGCTCGGCAGCCACACGCGCCAGCACCGCGGCGGCCTCGGGCTGCTGCGGCGCACTGACCACGGGCACGCCGGGCTTGATGATGCCGGCCTTCTCGCCGGCGATGAGCGCCAGCGTGTCGCCTAGGAACTGCGTGTGCTCCAGGCACAACGTGGTGATGGCGCAGACCGCCGGCGCCACGACATTGGTGGCATCGAGCCGGCCGCCGAGGCCGACCTCGATCACCGGCCAGGCGACCTGCTGCTCGGCGAACCAGCAGAAGCCCAGCGCCGTGAGCAGGTCGAAGTAGCTCAGCTCATCGCCCCAGCCCTCGGCCTCGTAAGCGGCAGCCGCGGTCTGCAGTCGCTGGGCGACGATGCGCGCGAAGTCGGTCTCCGAGATGGGCTGACCATCCACCTGAATGCGTTCGCGCCGCGAGGTCAGGTCGGGCGAGGTGTAGAGACCGGTGCGCAGCCCAGCGGCGCGCAGCACGCTCTCGACCATGGCGGCCACGGAGCCCTTGCCCTTGCTGCCGGCGATGTGCACCACCCGACCACCGCGCTGGGGGTCGCCGAGCAGTTGGCAGAGCCGTTCGACTCGCTCCAGCTTGATGCTGGTCCAAGCGGCGGGATCCATCTTGCGTTCGAGGTTGGCGCGCCCATCGAGCCAGGCCGCGGCCTCGGCGTAGGTCATCACCGTCCCTCGGCCAGCCGCATGGCCAGCCATGTCGGCAGCCCGGCCCACAAGATGCGGTCGGAGGCCGTCGACATGTCGTAGGCCACGCGCTGCACCGTGAAGGTCATCTCCTCGGTGTCGAGCACGGCGAAAGCCGCTTGCCACCACTGGTCGCGCGGCTGGCCGCAACTGCCTGGGTTGAGCACATAGCGTGAGTCGAGCGTGAGGCTGAGCTTGCCGCCCCGCGCCAGGCTGAGATGGGCCATGCCGCCCTGGGTGCGCCGCCGATAGGCCTCGGCCAGATGCGTGTGCCCGATTAGGACCACCGACTGCTGGCAAGCGGCGAGCGTCTCGGCCGCCTGATCGCTGCTCAGCACATAGCGCCAGGCGCCCGGCTCGGGCAGGCTGCTATGCACGGCCAGAAAGCCATTGACCGCGGCATAGGGCTGTAGCTCGGCCAGCCAGGCGCGATGGTCGGCGTCGAGCGCATGCATGGTCCATTCGGCGGCGGCACGCGCGGACTCGTTGAACCACTCCAGATCGGTGCCGCCGATAGCGGCCTGGTCGTGGTTGCCCAGCAGCGAGATGCAGTCGAGCTCGCGCACGCGGTCGCAGCAGCCGTTGGGGTCGGCGCCATAGCCGACGAGGTCGCCCAGGTTCAGGTAACGGTCAACACCCTCACGAGCGAGAGCCGACAGAACCGCCTCCAGCCCCTGCAGGTTACCGTGCGCGTCACCAAAGATGCCCCATCTCATCTGGCCCGCCTGCCTCCAAGGCGCGTGTGCGGCACAGTCTAGCACATCGACGACCGGGCCGGGGCGGCTGTTGACGCTAGCAGGACGCGTCGTTACCCTACCCCTAGACCACAGGGAGTTGAGCATGGCAGACGTACGCGAAGTGATCATCTTGGGCGCCGGCTGCTCGGGTTATACGGCGGGCGTCTATCTGGGTCGCGCCGGCCTCGAGCCGCTGCTGATCACCGGCCAGGAGCTTGGCGGCCAGCTGGCGCTGACCACCGAGGTGGAGAACTACCCCGGCTTCCCCGACGGCATTTTCGGCGCTGAGCTGACCGAACGCATGCAGCAGCAGGCGGTCAAGTTCGGCACCACGGTGAGCATCGAGTGGGTCAAGGAAGTCGACTTGACCAAACGCCCGCTGCTGCTCCGCACAGACAAGAACGAGTACCTGACCAAGTCGCTGGTCATCGCCACCGGCAGCGCCCCGCGCAAGCTGGGCATCCCCGGCGAGACCGAGCTGTGGGGCTACGGCGTGTCGGCCTGCGCCACCTGCGATGGCGCGCTCTATCGCGGTAAGGTGGTGGCCGTGGTCGGTGGGGGCGATACCGCCGCCGAAGAGGCCACGTTCCTCACTCGTTTCGCCTCCAAGGTCTACCTGATCCACCGCCGCGACCGCCTGCGCGCCAGTGCCGCCATGGCCGAGCGCGTTGCGAGCAACGCCAAGATCGAGTGCATCTGGAACAGCGGCGTCGTCGAGTGCGTGGGCCAGAAGGACGCCGGCGGCCTCAAGTCGGTCAAGATTGCCAACGTCGAGACCGGCGCGGTCACCGACCTGCCCGTGGACGGCTTCTTCCTGGCCATCGGCCACACGCCCAATACGTCGTTCCTGGGCGGCCAGATTGAGGTCGACGGCGGCGGTTACATCGTCACCGACACCTACCAGCGCACCAACGTCGAGGGCGTCTTCGCCGCCGGCGACGTGCAGGACCACGTCTGGCAGCAGGCCATCACCGCCGCCGGCACCGGCTGCGCCGCGGCGCTGGCCTGTGAGAAGTACCTGGAAGGCCTGTCCGGTACGGTGTACCCTGACGAACGGCGCATGGGTATCGTCGCCTGACCCAGTGAAGCGGAGATGACCCCGGCGCCACCGGGGTCATCCTATGTGTCTGCGTTTGCTCGCGTTCGTGCTGGCCTGTCTGAGCCAGCCCTTGGCGTCGCCCGCCGCGGTGCTGCCCATCGCCGGCTTCGAGAGCGACACCGACGGCTTCCAGGGCACGCTGGCCCGTGACGCCGTCGGTGCCTTCGCCGGCGCCGGCTGCGGCCGGCTCGACAACGCGGACAAGCCGTGGGTCGAAGCCACCAGACCGCTGGTCGAGCTGGACCGCGATTTCAGCGAACTGCGCTTTGCCGCGAAGTCGGCCACGGTGACCACCGTGACGCTGCGACTCATCGACAGCGCCGGCCACAACTACCAGCAGCGCCTGCCGCTGGTCGCCGACAACACCTGGCACGGCTTCCAGATCACGCAGTTCAACACCGGCCAGGCCTGGGGTGGCACCGCCGATGGCCGCTGGGTGCCGCCAGCCGTGTCCATCACCTTCGTCCTGGAGGCCAAGGGCGCGCTCTGGCTCGATGCCATCGAGGCCACACTGGGACCGCCGATCATCATCCCCGGCCGTGAGCCCGGCGAGACGCTCACCATCGGTGATTTCGAGCAGGGGGCCGACGGCTTCGGCGGCGAACTCCGCGCCCAACCCACCGGCGGCAAGGTTGGCGCGGGCTGCGCCGTGCTGACCAACACCGACCGCCCCTGGGTGGAGACAGGCAAGTCGCTGGGCGACCTGGACCGCGACTTTGTGGACCTGCGCTTCTGGGCGCGCTCGGCCACGGTCACCACGGTCGCCCTGCGGCTCATCGATAGCGCCGGCCACAACTACCAGCAGCGCCTGCCGTTGGCCGCCGACGACGCCTGGCACAGCTTCCGACTGACCAAGTTCAACGCCGGGCAGGCCTGGGGCGGAAAGGAGGACGGCACCTGGGTGCCGCCGGCCAAGAGCATCACCTTCGTCCTCGAAGCCAAGGGCACGCTATGGCTCGACGGCATCGAAGCCACACTGACCAAGGCGCGCCTGGCGCCGCCCTTCGCCGTGCGCTCCGGCCAGCCGGGCAACGTCTTCCTCGTCGGCCAGCCCGTAGCCATCCCCATCGTCACCCAGGCCACGCGGCTCGACTACACCGTCACCGACTTCTTCGGCCAGACCGTGGCCCAGGGCACCACACCGGTGGCCGATGGGCAGGCCACGCTGTCGCCCGAGGTCAAGGCGCTCGGCCACTTCACCGCGCGGGTCAAGTGCCTCGGCGGCCCAGGCGATGAGCGCGAGGTCGACTTCGCCATCGTCGAACCGCCCGCGGCCGCCACGGTCGCGGGTTCACCGTTCGGCGTGATGACCCACTTCGCCCAGGGCTGGGAGCTTGACCTGATACCGCTAATCACCCGCGCCGGCCTCAGCCGCGTGCGCGATGAGGCTTACTGGGACACGGTCGAGCGCCGGCGCGGCGAATATGACTTCTCGCGCTACGACCGCTACCTGCAGGCGTTGCGTCAGGCCGGCATCGAGCCGCTGATGCCCATGACCTTCGAGAACAAGCTCTACGACGACGGCAACACACCGCACACCGACGCCGGGCGCGAGGCCTACGCCGCCTACGGCGTGGCCCTGGCCAAGCATGTCGGGCCGGCGCTGGGCGCGCTGGAGGTGTGGAACGAATACAACGGCAGTTGGTGCAAGGGACCCGCCGCCGCCGACCGGCCCCGGTTCTACGCCGACATGCTCAAGACGGCTTACCAGCAAATCAGGGCCGCCGACCCCAAGGTCACCGTGCTGGGCAGCGGCGTCGTCACCATCCCGCTGCCGTTCCTAGACGACCTGTTCCGCCACGGCGCCCTGGCCAACATGGACGCCGTGGTCATCCACCCC
The DNA here is from genome assembly GCA_016235455.1 of Armatimonadota bacterium. GTDB lineage: Bacteria > Armatimonadota > UBA10988 > UBA10988 > UBA10988 > UBA10988. The sequence goes on from JACRKZ010000038.1 coordinate 34,677, forward strand.
TATCGCGGCAAGCCCGAAGGCGTAGAGCAGGACATCGCCGCCTTGCGCGCGCTGATGCGGCGGTACGGCGGAGAGAAACCCATCTGGGCCACCGAGTATGGCTACATGGACAAGGACCGCCATCAGCCGACGGTGCCCAAGCTGCTCGTGCGCCACTCGGTGCTGATGCTGTCGCAAGGCGTGCAGCGCATGTACTGGTACCTGATGCGCGACTACAACGACTTCGTGGGCATGGGCCTCGTGCACGACCCGAAAGACCCACGCGGCGCCTACTCGCCCGCGCCGGCCTACGGCGCCATGGCCGCCATGGTGCGGCTGCTGGCCGGGGCGCGGTTCGTCGCCCGCGAGGCCGAGGAGTCCTACTCGCGCACCTATGTCATGCGCTTCGACCGCGGAGGCACGGAACTGCGCGTCTGCTGGGCCGCCAACCCCAGCCGCATCCGCCTGGATGGCGCCGACGGGCTGGTCAAGGTCGACCTGATGGGCAACCGCTCACCCGTGGTCACACCGGGCGGCGCAGTGGAGTTGGCCGTCGACGACACGCCGTTCTACCTGCTCGGCCGCGTGGCCAAGGTGAACGAGGTGCCCGGCCCGCTCCGCGTCGTAGCGGATTCCGCGGCCGACTTTAGCACCAAGGCCCAGGGCGAATCGGGCTGGCACTACGGCTACTTCGACGCTAACCCGGGTCTGTACCAGCCCGCCGCCTTCCAGCCGTTCGAGGCCAAGGCCGACCAGTGGGGCGAGAAGTGGGCCGGGCCGATGCCCTTCCTCAGCGCCAGCGCCGACACGCTGCACCCGCAGGTGCGCGGCGGCAAGGCCGTGTGGGCCATCCGCCGCTGGGTGTCGACCGTCGCCGGCCAACTGGTGCTTCGCGGCCAGTTCGAGCGCGAC
>JACRKZ010000039.1 GCA_016235455.1 Armatimonadota bacterium
CAATGTGCACAAGGCGCGGTGCATCGCGCCCGACCTGTTCGACCTGGCTCGCAAACCGCCTGGCAAGCCGACGCGGGCCGAGTGCGGCTGCTGCGCCAGCATCGATATCGGCGCCTACGAGACCTGCCCGCACGGCTGCGGCGCGAGCTACTGCTACGCCGTGGCCAGCCATGAGCGCGCGCTGGCCAACTGCCGGGCGCATGAGCCGGGAGCGACCCGCCTGGGTTGAGCCACGCGCCGCTCAGGCGTCCAGCGTCTCCTGCTCGTCGGCCTCGGCGGTCTCGAAGTGCGTCCGTCCATCGACCGCCATGCGCAGCGCACTGACCACCGGCTCGACCTCCGCGCCGTGGTTCACCTCAATGACCCGTCCGCCGACCAGCTCGACGCGGTGGCCTGCACTGGTCTCGGCCACCCCCGCCACGTCGTCCCAGCCGAAGACGGCCTCCTGCCCGGAGGTATCCCGCAGCATCACGCGGCCGCCCAGCACCATCGCGTTGGGTGGATCGTTACGCCTCTCCTGGCGTGCGGCCTCGGCCAATTGGTCAATGACGGCCAGCGCGGCCACGCCGAGGGACACCGCGGTGAGCAGGTAGGCGGTTAGCGTAGCGTAAGCGACGGCACCGGCGACAAGAATCGCGGACAGCCCGACGATGGGTATCCACGGGATGCCGCTCTCGTCACCGGCGTCGAACTGCGCGCCGCCCTGGGCAGGCCGGCTGCCCGGCGTCGCGCGACTGACCCCCCGCAGGGCACCGACCGCCAAGGCCGGCTGACCGGCCGGCGACAACGCCGCCGCGGGCACCGGCGGCGCCGCGGCGTGGAAGCCAGCACGATGCGCCACCACCGTGCGGAGCGCACCAACCAGCGGCTCAAACGCCGCCGCAGCGGGCAGATGGACGACCCGACCGCCGCTCAGCCGCACATCGTGCCGCAGTGGGCCAGAGTCGATTCGCTCCACCTGCCCCCAGGCGAACGTGACCGGCAACTGGCCGCGACGCTGCACCTCCACACCGCTCGGGCCGGCCGCGACACGACACGCCGGCCGCCGCCGTCGGGCTGCCACGTAGGCCGACAGGCGCGCGCAGAGCGCGGCACCAGCCGCCATCGGCGCCAGTGCCAGCAGCCATGGGTTCCACGGCAGACTGGCGCTCTGGGCGAGGAGCCAGCCAAGCGACACAACGGCGAGGAGGGCGGCCCACGACGCCAGGTCGGCGCTGGATGGCGAGTCCTCCACCGGCCCTTCGGCGACGACCGCGACTCGGAACCCGGCCAACCAACGCTCGACATCCGCGGGTTCGATGAGAAGGTGCCCGTCGTCCTCGGTTCGCGCGAGCATGGCTTGGTTGATGGCCTGGCCCAGCCCACTCATTCCCGCAACGCCGCGCTCGATCCGCACTTGGCGCAGACCGGCCTGGACAACCAGCGTGTCGGCGCCGTCCCAGTGCACCGCCGTCACATCGCCCCACGGTATGTGCAGCGGTCGCCCGATCCACCGCTCTACCGTGACGCCGTCTTCATCAAGCACTACCGCCCGCCGGTTGCGCAGCCAGCCGTGGCGGTCGGGGAAGCGTTGGGGCTCGCAGTTGGCGCCGCTCATGCGTCCAGCGTCTCCTGCTCCGCGTCGGCCGGGCTCAGGCCGCGGTGCGCCTCGGTCCAGCGCTGGCCCGCTGGGGATAGGGCGCTGGCAGGCACCGGCAGGTGTTCCGCGTCGAACCCCTCGCGCCGGCGTGCCAAGTGACGCAGCGCGTTCAGAACCGGCTCAAACTGCGGGCGGTTCGGCATGGTCAGGTCGCGGCCGTCGCTCAGGTGGATGCGGCAGCCGTCGGACCACTCCACCAGCCCAATCACTTCGTGCCAGGCGAAGCTGTCGGGCTGGCCGCCGGCCGGATGAATGGTCACCCTCTCGCTGTCGGCGGTGACGCGGCAGGCGGCGGGGCCGAGCGCGGTCAGGCGCCGCGTCGACAGCCACGTCACCGCGGCGATGAGCTTGGCGGTGAGCAGCACGACCAGCAACCAGGCGATCCATGCCCAGGTCGATCCGCCGCTCGGCGGCCCGTAGCCCAACGCCAGCCACCACAGCGCCAGGCTGCCCACCAATCCCAGCCCGAGCGCCCCCGCCAGGGCCACCAGGCCCCCTTCGTGCAGGTCGAGCGCCGGCCGATGAACAGCACTGGTGAACCCTCCCAGCCAGCGCGCCACATCGTCGGCCAGGGCGCCGCCAGCGGCGTCCTCCTCGGCCTGCCCGGTGACGCGTTCATGCACCGCGCGCGCCAGTTGGCTGAGCCCCACCACGCCGCGGTCCAGCGACACGCTGCTGCCCATGGTGATCAACTCGAGCGTGTGCGCGCCATGCCAGCGCGCGCCAGCCAAGTCGCCCCAGGCGATGCTCGTCGGCGGGCCCAGCCAGCGCTCGACCGTGATGCCGCGCTCATCCAGCACCACCGCCCGCCGGTTGCGCAGCCAGCCCTGTCTGTCCACGAAGCGCTGTTCACCGTGCATCCAGGTGTCCTCGCCACGACCGCATCGCCAGGCTCCGCTGGTATTCAGGCATCGTTGAGGCGATCCTGCTCTCCCTCGGCCGCGCGAAGGCGATCCCCGCGTCCGGAACCGGTCGGCTTGCCGACGGCGGCGCGCAAGGCGGCCACGACTCGCGTGACACCGGCGCCCTCGGGCATCATCACGGTTTGGCCGCTCTGGAGCTGGATGCGGTAGCACGAACCAACGACCGCCACCGACGCCACGTCGGCCAGCTCGATGGTGCGCCTGGGGCCTCGGCCGTCGCCCAGCACCACCTGCTCGCCGACGAGGGCAGCCCAGGTTCGCCCCCGCCGACGGCGGCCGCGCTGCGGAGCGCAGCCCTTGAACGCCTCGATGATCACCCGCGGCAAGCGCCACAGCAAGTACAGGCAGATCCAGGTGCCGGCCAACAACGGCGGTTGGTCTTCGGTGACGCCGTTGAGCCAGACGATCAGCAGCGAAGCACCGGTGATGGCGGCAAGAGCATAGGGGTTCTCGTCCTCGCCAAGCCCAGTCGGCGGGCTCGGTCTGGCCGCGACTGCCACTGGCGCCGGATCCGCCTCGGACGCCGGTGCCGCCCGGCTGACACCATGCTCCGCAGCATGCGACGCCGATGGCGGCGCCGATGGCGACAGCGCCGCCAAGGGCACGGGCGGCGGCTGAGCGTGGTACCCGGCGCGATGCGCAAGGACCATGCGTATCGCGCCGAGCAAGGGCTCCAGCTCCCCTGACGCCGGCAGCGACACGGCTCGGCCATCGCTCAGCGTCACGGTGTGCCGATCTGGGCCGGACTCGACGTGCACGACCTGCGTCCAGGCGAACTCTTCGGGCAACTGGCCGCGCCGCTGGACCTCGACGCCGCTTGGTCCAACCACCACGCGGCATGATGGGCGGCGGCGCCGCGCCGCCATCAGGTCATGGCAGCGCGCATACACGGCGCCGATGACGGGCCACGACGCCAGACCGGTGCCTGACGCCGGCGTCGGCGCATGACCCTCGGTCACAATCGCCACGTGGAATCCGCCGAGCCAGCGTTCGATGTCTTCGGGTGCGACCGGTATCTGTCCGTCGTCGTCGGCACGCGCCAGCATGGCCGCATCGATGGCCTGGCCCAGGCCATGCACGCCGTCGACGAAGCGGTCGAGCAGCAGCGTCCGACCGGTCGCCTCGACCTCGATCAGATCCGGCCCCAGCCAGGTGGTCGCCAGCACATCACCCCAGGGGAGCCGCGCCGCGCCGCCGATCCACCGCTCGACGGTGAGACCGTCGCCATCCAGCACCACCGCCCGCCGGTTGCGCAGCCAGCCGCGGCGGTCGGGGAAGCGTTGGGGCTCGTGTGGCGTGGTCATGCGTCCGCCTTCTCCGACTCGGCCCGGCTCAGGCCGCGGTCGACATCGTTTGCCCGCGGCTCGTCATTCGCGAGCGACAGCGCGGCGTCCGTCACCGGTCGCTGAAGGCGAATGCGGGGTTGGCGCGCGGCGAGCACTCGGCGAACGGTGTCAGCCACCGGCCCAAACTCACCGCGCTTGGGCAGGTCAACGTGGGTGCCATTGGCGGTGCGCAGTTCCCAGGACTCGGCGGTCTCTCTGACCGACTGGATGTCGTCCCAGGCGATGACCTGCTCCTCGTCGTCATGGCGAACCGACAGGTGGCGGCCATCGGCACGGACCGCGCATGTCGTGTACTGCGGACCGGTCACCGCGCGGATCAGAGCGCCTGTAACCCGCATCGCGCCCGCCACGGCGCCAAGGTAGGCCACCAGTACCAGCATGAAGAACCCGAAGTAGCCGCAGTATGGCTCACAGCGCGCCGCGGCGGAGAACACATAGGCGCCGACCACCGCCGCGGCCACCATCACCACCAGCGGGAGGTAGGCTTCCAAGCGGCCCCGCAACTCGACCATCGGCTGGCTGGCGGAGAGCTCGACGCGCTTGTACTTGAAGCCGCACAGCCACCGCTCGATGGTCGCAATCCGGCTCATCAGTCGCCTCTTGCCACCTCCGAACTCCGCCATCGCCGTGTCAACGATCTCCGCGAACCGGTCAAGCCCCGCGACGTGCCCGTCAAGGCATAGCTGGCCTCCGGGCCAGGCCACCCTGAGCCGGTCCGACCGTAGCCAGCTCGCATCGGTCACCTCCGCCCAGGTGATGCTTAGGACGGGGCCTACCCACCGCTCGACCGCAATGCCCCGCTCATCGAGCACCACCGCCCGCCGGTTGCGCAGCCAGCCGCGGCGGTCAGGGAAGCGTTGGGCCTCAGTCATGGCTTCTTCACCTCCTCCGCTTTCCACGGCGCCTTCTGGAGTTGGCCGTCGCTTTGCTGATCCCGCGGTCGCCGCCAGGAACGGCTGCCCGGCCGTGTACGGGCGATAGCGCTGTGTCTGGAACCGGCCGCACCTCGACGTCGCGCTCATCGCGTACGCGCAGCACCAGCCGCAGGACGCGGAAGAACGGGGCGAACTCCGCGTACGGCGGTATCCGCACCGGCTCGCCATTGTGCAGGCCAATCTCGACATAGCCCACCCGCCGCACCATGTAGGCGACTTGCGTCCAGCCAAACACGACGCTCGGCACGGCGCCGCAGCCAACACGTATGGTGTGCGGGTCGACTGACACCAGGCAGGGCCGAGCGAAGCCAACACGCCGAGCCCGCCACCAGCCGTACAGCAGCATCGAACCGAACACCGCAAGGGTGGAGCCAGACATGTAGTAGCGGTTGAAGACGTCGCCGCCAGGATCGAATCTGCGAGGCGGAGTATCGCCATGGACTGCGATCCACGCCAGCGCGGCAAGACCGAATATCGCGACAAACATGCCGCACCCGGTAGCCCACGAAGCGCACCCGGTGTCGGCGCTCTCCGAGACATCATCGCTCGGCGACCCGCCGACGTACGCCTCGCGGAAGTCGCCGAGCCACCGCTCGATGTCAGCGGGCGCGACGGCTTCGCGACCACCGTCGTGGGCCTTTGGGCGCATCTTCTGTTGGATGCCCTCGGCCAAGCCGCCCGCACAGTTCCTCAGCCGGAGCGGCCTATCGACGGTCTTGAGCAACAGCACATTCGAACGTTCCCACCGCGCCGCCAGCACGTTGCCCCACGCGATGCGCGTTGGTGCCCCCAGCCACCACTCGACCGTAAGGCCGTCGTCGTCGAGCACCACCGCCCGCCGGTTGCGCAGCCAGCCGCCGCGATCGGGGAAGCGTTGGGGCTCGTGCGGGCTGTTCATGCGTCCACCTGCTGCTCCTCCGCCTGGCTCAGCCCGCGGTCGACATCGGCGACCGGCTCGTGCTCGGCCAGTGACAACGCACCGTCCGGCAGGGGCTGGCCGGCGGTGCGGAAGCTCGCCTGGTGGCGGAGCACGGCCCGGATCGTCTCGATGACCGGCTGGAACTCGCGGCACTTGGGGATCACGATCTGCGCGCCAGGGACTGTCGACACGACGAAGCAACCATCACGCTCGGCGATGGCTGCCACTTCGGACCAGGCTGCAATCCGCACCCGACCGCGAGTGACTCGGAAGTGCTCCGCATTGGCCGTGATCTCGCAGGCCTCATCGACGGGCGGCCAGAGCCAATGCACGAGGCCGATGACCGACGCGATCAGGCCGGCCGGCGTGGCCACCATCAGGAGCGACAGACCGGCATAGCCCGGCTCCCCCTTGCCCGGAGGCGTTGTGCCAGTGAGCACATACCAGATGCCGCACCCCAAGCCCACGCCAAGGAACAGCAATGTGAAGTCGGCGTACCCCCGGTCAAGCACGCGGTCAGCCGCCGATTGGCGCACACCAAGGCGCGCCTTCTTGAACCCGTTCAGCCAGCGGAGCACATCCCCGCCTCCGATCACGGTGCCGCCCCTCGCGCTGTGTCGCGAAGCCAGTTCGGAGTCGATGCACGCGGCCAGTTCGGTCAGCCGCTCAGTGCCGGCAGCCACGACGAACTCGCCATCGATGGTGGTCACCACCAGCCGCCCGCCGTCCTGCCACGTTGCCCCGACGATGTCGCCCCACGGCACGCGCTGCGACCGCCCAACCCAGCGCTGGACCGTGATGCCCGCGTCATCCAGCACCACCGCCCGCCGGTTGCGGCACCAACCGCGTCTGTCCCGGAACCGCCGCTCGCCGTCCATCGTCACCCGCCCTGAAGACACAACGTATCCCACGCGAGCAGGAGTTCTCCCCGCCGTGGGCAATTCCTACGCGGAGCCTGTCCATGCCCGGTCTGCTATCGTCGTTGCTCACGCTCGCCCTGCTGGCGCCGCCCGACCCGGTCGCGGTCACGCGCTTCGAGCTGGTCGAACCCATGGCCCGCGCGCTGAGGCCCGCCGGCCTCGTGGCGCAGGTGGCCAACCGCGGTGCCGACACGCTGGACCTGGCCGTGGAGCTGACCGGCCCGGCCGAGCTGCGCATCGCCAAGCCCAGCACAACGGTCAGGATCGAGGCGCAGGACGAGGCTCGGCTGACGTTTGAGGTGACCGCCGACCAGCCCGGCACGCGACGGCTGACGCTGACCGTGCGCGCCGCTGGTCAGGTGGTGGCCAAGCGCGACCTCGACGTTCTGTTCCTCGCGCCGGTCGCGCAGCGCAAGCTGCCGTACATCTCCGCGCCCCAGCCGGTGCGGTCCAAGCTGCTGGTCGGCGCGCACCACTGCCCGCTGTGGGAAGCCGACAAGCCCGAGATGTGGAACCAGCTCCTGGTGCACCCCGAGCGCACGCCGGCACTGGGCTTCTATGACCAGGCCAACCCCGAGATCTCCGACTGGGAGACCAAGTGGGCCAGCGAGCATGGGGTCGACTTCTTCATCTACTGCTGGTATCGCACCAAGCAGGGCGGCCCCGTCGAGACGCGCTTCTCCAGCGCCATTGAGCAGGCGTTGCTGCGGTCGAAGTACCAAAAGGACATGAAGTTCACCATCATGTGGGAGAACCAGTCCCGCGGCACCTCAGGCGTGGCGGATGAGAAGGACCTGTTCGACAACCTGCTGCCGTACTGGATCGACAAGTATTTCAAGACCGAGAGCTACTTGAAGGTGGATGGCAAACCCGTGCTGTTCATCTATCGCCCCGAGTTTCTGGTCCAGGACCTGGGTGGCGAGGCGCAGGTGAGGGCGGCCTTCGACAAGATGCGCCAAGCCTGCCGGGCCGCGGGCTTCGCGGGCCTGACCCTCCTCGGCGAGTATCGCGGGCTCGATGCCAACCACCTGCAGCTCATGAAGCGGCTGGGGCTGGACTACACCTTCGCCTACTGCTGGTACGTGGGCAACAACCCCACCCCGCAACAGGCCATCGACGCGCAGATGGGCTACCTGCACAAGACCCAGGAACTGGGCATCCTGCCGCAGGTCGCCACCGTGTCGCAGGCCTGGTCGGGCTGGAGCGACGAGGGCACCATCTGGAAGATCCCACCCAAGCAGTTCGGGGAACTGCTTGGGCAGGCCAAGGAGTTCGTCGGCACGCTGCCCAAGGATCAGCTTGGCAGCCAGATGCTGCTGCTCGACAACTGGAACGAGTGGGGTGAAGGGCACTACATCGCGCCGTACCGCGAGTACGGTTTTGGCTACCTCGATGCCGTGCGCGAGGTCATTGCGGGCGACACCCGTCCGCACGACGACCTGATCCCGCAGGATATCGGTCTCGGGCCGTATGACAAGGCGTACTGGGCCTGGCGCAACAAGGCCGACGAGCAGCGCAAACTGGGCAACCGGCGCGTCTTCAAGCCCGGCGCGCCGGCCGACGGGCTGGTCGGCTGGTGGGCGTTCGACGAGGCCGACGGCTCACCCGTCGCGCTGGACTACAGCGGCAACCGTCTCGGGGCGAGCATCGAGAAGGCGTCGCGCGCGCCCGGCCGCGACGGCCGAGCGCTGGTCTGCGATGGCGGCTGGGCCGTGGTGCCGAGCAATGATCTGCTCAACATGGCCAAGGCGGTCAGCATCGAATGCTGGGTGAAGACGGACGTGGCCGGGCAGGGCAACACCTGGATGGTCAATCGCGTGCTGTCGGGCGGCACCGACACGGGCTACCGGCTGGGCATCCTGGACGGCAAGCCTTGCTTCGAGGTGCCGCAGACCAGCTTCAGCCATCACCTCAGCGCCGCCGAGCCGCTGCCCACCGGGCGCTGGGTGCATCTGGCCGGCACCTTCGACGGCCGGACCATGCGCATCTATATGGACGGCGTAGAGAAGGGCACCATGGACCGGCCCGGCCCTATCAAGCCCAGCAAGCTGCATCTGGTGCTCGGCAACTACGAGGTCAGCCACGCCGCCTACTTCCACGGCCTGCTGGACGAAGTGAAGCTCTGGAGCCGCGCGCTCAGCGCCGACGAGGTCAAGGCCCACGCGGCGGCGGCCGCCAAGTAGGGGCATCCGCAGATGACACAGATAGACGCAGATGGTCTGACGTTCAGTCCATCTGCGCTATCTGCGCTATCTGCGCTATCTGCGGATGCCGCTACACAGGGACGGCTTCGCCCGACCGTGCCGAGGCGTAGATGGCGTCGGTGATCTGTTGCATGACCAATGCGCGTTCGAGCGTGGTCTGGCAGGTGCCGCCTTCGCGGATGGCGCGTGCGAAGTCCTCGTGCAGCGCCTGGGTCACGTCCACGCCGACATCGTCGCCCTCCCACACCACGCGGCTGGTGGTGCCGGCCTGCGCATCCGAGGTGTCCAGCCGCAGCGACTTGCCCTTGCCGCCATGGAGCCAGAGCGACAGGGAGCCGTGGCTGCCCAGGATCTGCCAGGCCTCATCAGTGGCCGCCGAGGCAAACTCGGCGCGCTCGAAGCTGATCATCTCGCCGCCGGCGCAGCGGATCAGGGAGATGTAGTGGTTGTCGGCATCGCTGCACGGGTCGACGCGCGCGGCCAGATGCTCGCCCAGCGGCCAGGTCTGCGCCAGCACGGTGCGCGGCTCCAAGCCCCAGCCGGCCACGCTCATCACGTAGTCCAGGTCGTAGCAGCCCCAGTTGACCAGGATGCCGCCGCCATTGAGCCCGTGGCTCACGCGCCAGGGCGGCGGTGGATTGGTCGGCGCGGCGCCAGCGGGCGTGATCGCGCGCGACCGCACCACGCGGATCTGGCCCAGCACGCCGCTGGCCACGCACTCCATGGCCGCCTTGACCGACGGGTACATGACGTTGCGCGCCGAGCAGACGCCAGCCACCTTGTCGCCGCGCAAGGCGATCATCTCGCGCACCTGCCCGGCGTTCATGGCCACGGGCTTCTCGATGAGCACATGCCGACCCAGGCGCAGCGCCTCCAGCACCAGCGGCGTGCGCACGCCCGTGGGCAACGCGAAGATCACGGCCTCAAGCCGGTCGTCACACAGCAACTCCTCGCCGCGCGCGTAGGTGGTGCTGATGCCGAGCCGCTGAGCGGCGTTGGTGCGACGTTCCTGGATGAGGTCGGCGACAGCCAGACACTCGACCAGCGGCGAGGCCAGCGCCGCGGGCACGTGAGCCCCGCTGCCGATGACGCCACAGCCGATGATACCGATGCGGATGGGTTCCATGGACCACTCCCGAACCGATCAGTTCGGGTCCGCTCCGCCCTAACCTGCCTGGACCATGCCCAGTTTGGCCAGCACCCGCTCGCTGTTCAGCTCGCGCAGCGCATCGCGCCCCACCCACCGGCCGGCGCCCGGCGGCCCGGCCATCAGGCGTTCGGCCAGCGCACAGGCCTCGCGGTGCAACTCGGCGCTGCATTTGCCCAGCTCGCGCAGGCACCAGTTGACCGCCTTCTTGACATAGTTGCGCGGGTCCTGGGCCTCGCAGGCCACCGCCTCCAGCAGTGGCCGCAGCTCATCCTCGGCCGCCTTGAGCCGATGGCACAGCACGGCGCCCAACACGAAACCGGCGCGCTTGACGAACTCCGTCTCGCGCGACGTCCAGTCGAGCGCGACGGTCACCGCGTCGGGCAGGCGCCAGAGCAGGTTCTGGCAGCACTGGTCGCACACATCCCAGGAGTCGAACTCGGCCACCCAGGCCTCGGCCAGGTCGCGGTCGAGGCACTTGGGTTCGGCGATGATGCTGGCCAGAATCCGTGCTTCGTGTTGCCCGCTGGCCCACAGCGCCAAGGCCAGGTCCTGGTCGCGCCCGATCTCGCGGCCCAGCGCGCGCAGCCACGTCACGCTGACGCCGGCGGCGTGCTCGACGTTGATGCCGAAGCGCGCCATACCCTCCCGGTTGTGCTCGTTGCCCGCGGCGGCGATACGGGCCACCACGTCGTCGGCGGTCACTTGCGGATCTCCACGCTGGCCTCGCCGCCGCCGCTGACCATCACGCGGTAGACCGACAGGTCGGTCGCGACGCCGGGCGCCACCGTGGGCAACCACGCCCTGGCTGCCCGCAATGGCGCGAGATGCGTCAGGATGGCCTCGTCGCTGATAGCGCCGCGATCCTCGAGCAGGCCGGCGCCCTTGGCCGACTTGGCGGGGTCGGGGTTGTCGCCCATGTTCTGCAGGTACTCCCAGCCCTTGGGCGCGGCCTCCTTGTTCGACGTGTTGATGTTGCATTCCAGCAGCCCGCCCTTGGCCGGTGGCGTGGCCTTGTTCAGCCACACCGTGTCGGCGCTGGTGCCCGGCTGGTAGACCCAGAACTGGCTCGCCAGCGCCATGACACTGGCGCGCGAGCCGTCCCCGCGCAGCTCGAAGCGACAGGTCTCCTGCGTGTCCACCGGCAGCAACAGGCAGGTGGCCAGCGTGAACAGCCCACTGAAACCGTCCGCGGCGACGGTCGGCTTGGTGGCCGACGTGGCATACGAGAAGCGCGTGGCATCGATGCTCAGCGTGCCGCGGTCGTTGAGCAGCAGGCCGGTCAGGGCGTCGGCGCTCTTCTCGTGGTAGACGGCGCGCACCACCAGCCTGCCGCCGCCGCGCACGTCGTATTGGCCTTGCGCTGAGCCGGTGGCGCCGGTGAACACGGAGACCTGGTTGCCGGCACGGTCGGACTGCGGCCCGCCCAGCACCTCCACCCAGCAGCCGCCGTTGCCACTGCCTTGCAGCGAGCGACACAGCACATCGCTCCGCTCCAGGCCAGAGACCCGTAGTGCGGCAGTCTTGGGGGTTCGCGGCTGGCCCGCGCCGTTGGTGTTGAGCTGGTCCAGGAAGACCCGCCCGCCGGCCTGGTCGGTGGCGTCCGCCAGCAGGCCACGGGCGTTGGGCGCGTGAATGTAGAAGTCGCGCAGCGTAGCCCGGCTGGGCCCGGCCAGGTGCAGCGCCAGCCCGTCGGCCGGCCCGGTCCAGTTGAGCCGCGTGCCGGTCTCACCGGCGCTGTCGCCGACCAGCTGCACGTCCAGTCCGGCCGGGATCTCGATCGTCTTGTCGATGCGGTAGTTGCCCATGGGCAGGTGCACCACCGGCCGTTGGCCCCGAAGCCGCTCCGCCTGCGCGATGGCATCGGCGATGGCCTGACCATTGGTGCCCGCGGCCACCTCGATCACCGGGCGGCCCCGGTTCGGCGGCGCGGCGGGCAGCACTGGCGGCTTGTCGTCGATGGCCTCCGGCGCGACGACCTTCTCCGCCACCTGCCGGAACCGGCCGCGCGTCTCGACGGCGTCGGCCGCGGAGTACTGATTGCCGCAGAACACCTGGTCGGCCCAGGTCATCCTGATGCCGCGGCCGGCGCCGGCCAGGCGTATCTGGTTGTCGACCACCAGGTACGGCCCGGCGTTATCCAGCAGCAGGGCGAACGGTCCGGTGCAGTCGATGACGCGGTTGCCCGTGATGCTGGTCGGCGAGCCCCAGCTATGGCCGCTGGAGAAGTCGAGGAAGCAACGCGAGCCACGACTGTAGTTGTTGGCCACAGAGAAGGCCATCAGGTTGACGATGCTGACATCGGCTATCTTGCTGCGCTCGAAGACGTTGCACCAGGCGTGCCAGTTGCCCATCTGGTTGTGGATGCCGCGCCCGCAGTCGACGAAGCGCGAGTACCACACCCAGATGTCCATCGAGTTCCAGTTGACCATCTGCACACCGATCTCGCACCGCTCGAACGAGCAGCGCAGCACAGCGTTTTCAGCCTGGCCCGCGCTGTCCGGCGCGCCAAACACAAGGCCCTGCTTCACGTCTCGAAAGCGCAGGTCGCTGGCCTCGTTGTACGTACTGAAGGCCGGGCCGTACTGCAGGCCAACACCCGCCTGGCCGCCGCCGTCGAAGCTGATGCGGCTGATCTTCGAGTACCACATGTCCAGCGCGAACATGGTGCCGCCGGCCGGCCCGTCCCATCGGAGCGTGACCGTGGCGGGGTCGGCGCCGATGATGCCGATGCCCTGGCAGTCGGTGTGCGCCTTGCGCTGGGTCCTGACGCCCGAGGCCAGCCGATAGTTGCCCGGCGGCAGATAGAGCACACACGACTTCTCGTGGCCGGTCAGCTCGTCGAGCGCCTTCTGCAGCGCCGGCGCGTCGTCGGCCCGGCCATCACCCACCGCGCCGAAGTCGCGCTTGAGGTCGCGCCAACTGGGGAACGGACCCACGAACTCCTCCTCGGCACCGCGGACGGGCACCACCAGACACAGCACCAGCAGCAGCCAGATACAGCGCATGATCGGTCTCCCGCCGATCAGTTGCGTGCCGTTGGCGCCATTCCTTCGCGGCGAGGACAAGCGGCAGCGCACGCTACATGAACGGAATCGGCAAGCGCGCTGTGGCATCATGTGGGCGACTGGAGCGAACCGACATGCAGCCAGCAGGCCACGGACGCGCGAGCCGCCGCGAGTTCCTGGCGGCCGGCGCCGCCGCCCTTGCCGCAGCGCGAACCAGCGCGCAGCCCACCGAGGCCCAGCCCATGACCCGACCCAACCTCGTCTTCGTGATGGCCGACCAGTTGCGCCGGGCCTCGTGTGGCTACGCTGGCGACCGCTTGGCGCACACGCCCAACATCGACCGACTGGCGCGCGAGTCCGTCGATTTCCGCCAGTGCGTGTCGTCCATGCCGGTCTGCTCGGCCTTTCGCGCCAGCCTGTTCACGGGCAAGTACACCACGTCCACCGGCATGGTCATCAACGAGTTGCGCATGAACCCGAACCATCGCTGTCTGGGCCACGTGCTGACCGACGGCGGCTACGACACGAGCTACATCGGCAAGTGGCATCTGTGGGCCAACCAACTGGGCAACCACGCCGATCCGCGCAACTCGTTCGTGCCGCGCGGGCCGCACCGGCTCGGCTTCGATGGCTACTGGGCGGCCTACAACTTCCGCCACGAGTACTACGCTCCGGCCGCCTACTACCACACGGAGTCCCCCGAGAAGATCACCTACCCCGCCAGTGTCTATGAGCCCGATGCCCAGACCGACCTGGCCATCGAGCGGCTCCGGGCCCACCGGGCCGCCGACAAGCCGTTTGCCATGGTGCTCAGCTATGGCACGCCGCACGACCCGTGGACCCGGAACAACGTCCCCGCCGAATGGCTGAAGCGCTTCGCCGACGTCGACTTCCCGCCGGCCGAGACCTATCGCGACGAGCCCGACACGCCGTATGGCGATGCCTGGAGCAACGAGCCGAAGACCGCGGCCAAGGTGCGCGAGTGGAAGCGCGTCTACTACGCCATGACCGCCAACCTGGACTGGAACCTGGGCCGGCTGGACGCGGCGCTGGGTGAGCTGGGCCTGCGGGACAACACCATCATGGTCTTCACCAGCGACCACGGCGAGATGTTCGGGGCGCATGGCCGCATGAAGAAGAACATCTTCTACGAGGAAGCCGCGCGTATCCCGTTCCTACTGCGCTGGCCGGCGCGAGCTGCGTCTCGCGTTGTTGACACCTGCTTCTCGAATGTGGACATGATGCCGACCTTGCTGGGCCTGGCCGGCCTGCCGGTGCCCGCCGCGGTGGAGGGCATGGACCTGAGCCACGTGGCGCTCGGCCAGCCGGGGCCGGAGCCCGAGGTGGCCTTCCTGCAGAACACGGGCGCCTGTGCCAGTTGGGAAGACGGTCACGAGTGGCGAGCGGTGCGTGACCGGCGCTACACCTATGCCATCTACCGCGTCGATCGCTCGGAGCTGCTGTTTGACAACGTGGCCGACCCCACGCAGAGCCACAACCTGGCGAGCGACCCCGCGCACCAGGCGACGCTGGAGCGGTTGCGCGCGCAACTCGCCGGGCAGATGGCGCGGGTACAGGACACGTTCCCGGCTAGCTCGTGGTATCGCGAGCACTGGATCTCTGGCGACCGGCTGATCCTGCGGACGGCGACGCTGGCCGACTGAGCTGCATGCAGAGCGGCATGGCATCGTTTGCCCGAGCTTGCCGCGCCGGGCCTTGACCCCGGCCCCGCCGTGCGCTAGGGTTCGCCCAGTACGTGCCGAGGGGAGCGCCGCACATGGCCCACCGTGACATCGCCGTTCTGCGTGAACTCGCCAAGCAGTGGATGGACTGGGCGCATCGGCCCGAGATGGCCGAGCGACGGCGCGCCTGGACCGCGCTCAAGGACCTGCGCGCCGAACGGCCCATGGTGCTGTTCGAGACGGGCACGCTGGAGGACTTCCTCGTCGACCAGCCCATCGTCTGCGAGGACCCGCTCTACCGCTCGGTTGAATGGGCCATGCGCTGGGACCTGCGCCATGCCGCCGAGCTCGGCGACGACATTGTCATCGAGCCCGTCTGGCGCACCGGGTGGGATGTGCAAGGCGGCGGCTATGGCGTCGACATCCGCGCCACGCACGCCCAGGATGGCAGCGGGCACAGTCACGGCTACCACTTCAACCATCCCATCCGCACACCCGACGACCTGGGGCAGTTGGTCAAGCGCGCCTGGTCGGTCGACCGCGATACCAGCCAGAAGCGCTTCGAGCGGCTGTCCGAGGCGTTTGGCGATATCCTGCCCGTGGTGCTGCATGGCACGCGCAGTCTGCACGCCGGGCTGACCTCGGACCTGTTCCGCCTGATCGGCAACGAGAACCTGCTCATGTGGCCGTTCGACCAGCCCGACGCGCTGCATGCGCTGATGGGCTACCTGCGCGACGACCGGCTGGCCTGGTTCGACTTCATGGAGCGCGAGGGGCTGTTGGGCCTGAACAACGACTACTGCCTCGTGGGCTCGGGCAGCCCCGGCTATGTCAGCGCGTTGCCGGCCGCGGGCTATGCCGGCCAGGCGCGGTTGCGTGACTTGTGGATCTGGATGGAATCGCAAGAGACCACCATGGTCTCGCCTGACATGTTCGCCGAGTTCTTCCTGCCTGCCATGGCCGCCGTGGCCAAGGCCTTTGGCCTCGTCTACTACGGCTGCTGCGAACCGGTGCACGACCGTTGGCAGCACATCCACCGCGAGATCCCCCATGTACGCGCCTGCTCCGTCTCGCCCTGGTGCGACCAGCCGGCCTTCGCCGAGATGATCGGCCAGTCGGTGGTGTTCTCCCGCAAGCCCAAGCCCGCGCCCATGACCGGGCCGACAGCGCACTGGGACGAACTCGAGGCCGACCTGGACTCGACGCTCGCCGCGGCCGCTGGCTGCAATCTCGAAATCGTCTTCCGCGACGTGTACCGCATCTCCGGCGACCGGCCCCGGCTGGCCCGCTGGGTGCAGATGGTGCGCTCGCGCATCGGCGGTCGCTGAAAGGGATGACCATGCGTTACCTGCTGGCCCTCGTCCTGCTGATTCTGCCCGCGCTCGGCGCCGAGCCCATCTGTCTGGGAGACCTGGAGCCGGCCACAGCCACCATCGGCTGGGGCGCGCTCGGCTTCGACCGCAGCGTGGAAGGCAAGCCGCTCACGCTCGGCGGGCGGGTCTATGAGCATGGCCTGGGCACGCACGCCCCGAGCACTGTCGAGTACGACCTCGACGGCTGCTACGAGCGCTTCGAGGCCACCGTCGGCGTCGACGATGAGATGGACTATTTCGGCAAGTCGTCGCTGGTCTTCCGCGTGCTGGTCGACGGCAAGCTGGCCTTCGACAGCGGCCTGATGGGCACCACCACCGAGGCCAAGGCCGTGGATGTGCCATTACGCGGCGTCCGGCAACTGCGCCTGGTTGTCTCCGACGGCGGCGACAACATGAACGGCGACCACGGCGACTGGGCCGATGCCCGGCTCACGCCCGGCACGTCCGGCAGCGCGACCGCATCGACCAGCTTCGACCTGTCCAGTCAGCGCGTGGGCGATGGGCGCCTGGCTTTGGTGCTCGGTGGCGATGGCCGCATCGCCGGCGCCACCCTCCGCGGGTCGAGCCTGGGCCTGCGCGGCGGCACAACGCTCAACGGCTGCCGCGACGTCGCGTCCACCTTGCTGCGGCGCGATGGCGCCGCGCTGGTTGCCCGGCGCACCGTATCAAGCGACAAGGGTGGCCAGACCTGCCAGGTGACCGAACGCTTCGAGCCCACGGGCAACAGCCTGCGCTGGACCGTCGAACTGAACAGCCCGGACGCGCCGTGGAGCACGGTCATCGACACCGGCATCGTCTGGCCGGAGCCCGAGCGAGCGCGCGTCTGGGCCGCCTGGCAGGACCCGACCGGCGCCCATGACGGCCGCTGGCGCGATCCGCTCGAGCCCCAGCCCTTCGCCACGCGACGCATGTCCTATGGCCAGCCGCGCATCGAGACCGGCCATGGCGGCTGGGAGCGCGGCACCGTGGCCACGCTGCCGCTGCTCACCGTGCTCGCCCCCGAAGGCGGCCTTAGCCTGGTGCGCTCGCCGGAGGACCACATCCTCGACGCCGAGCTGGGCGTCAGCCGCGCCGGCTCGCTGTCGTTCCGACACGACAAGCTGCGCCTGGGCCAAGGCAAGACGGTCCGGCTGACCTTCGACCTGGTCGCCCACGCCGCCGAACCGCGCGCCGCGCTGGCCTGGCTCCGTGGGCGCTACCCACGCTTTTTCCAGCCGCCGCGACCCGAAGTGCACGACATCGCCGGCTGCGCCGCCTACTCTGGCGACGAACGCCAGGTCGATGCCGACCGACTGCGCCGCATGGGCTTCCGCGTCAACTGGAAGCTGTCCGACGACTTCCCCTACATGGGCATGTTCATCCCGCCGGTCAAGGACGCGAGCGAGCGCTGGCAGCGCGCCAACGACGAACCTCAGCCGCCCGGCAAGCCGCGCGACACCTCGTGCCAGCAACTCAACGACTACGCCAGATGGATGCGCAGCCAAGGCTTTGCCGTACTCAGCTACTTCAACGTGACCGAGTTCGGCCGCAAACTGCCCGCCGCTCTGCCCGCCGCCAAGCGCGCCGCGGACGACCCGCTGCTATGGCTGGAGTCGGGCGACTGGCTGCGCTTCCGGCTGCCGACCGCCGCCTTCGCACCGCCCAAGCTGACCTGTTACGAAGCCTATGTCACCGACTGCGGCGACCCGGCCTACCAACGACACATCCTCGAGCAGGCCGAGCGGCACATCCGCTTGCTGCCCGACACCAGCGGCATCTGCATCGACCGCGGCGACTGGCTGAAGTACTACAACCCGAACGCCGACGACGGCATCTCGCTCTACGAGGGCCGGCCGGCGCGGGCGTTGGTCGAGTCGTGGAAGTCGCTCATGGCGCAACTGGGGCCGACCATGCACCGCGCCGGCCGCTTCATCTTCAGCAACCCAATGCACCCGCGGCTGGACCTGGTAGGCCAACTCGATGGCCTTTACACCGAGTTCGGCAACCAGCCCACGGTCATCAACGGCCTCAGTCTGCTCTGCCTGGACAAGCCACTGCTCTGCTGGACGACCGACGGCGACGCGCTCGACGACGCCTTCTTCCAGCGCCATCTGTACCTGGGTGCCTGGCCCACGGCGCCGTACCCCAGCAACAACCACTGCATCACGCCCTCGGCCGAACGCGACCGCTGGTACTTCGACTACGGTCCGCTCTTCGATCTGCAGCGCGGACGGCACTGGGTGCTGGAGCCGGGCTGCGTGAGCGCCGACGCGGCCAAGGCCAACCTGTTCCGGCTGCCCGACGGATGGCTGGCGCCGGTGGTCATGGCCAGCGCGCCGACCGTCCGCGTCAAGCTGCGCGGGCCCGGCCTCGGCGTGGCCTGGCGCGCGCACTACCCCGGCCGGGCCGACAGCCTGCCGGTGGAGGCTGAGGCGGACGGCGATGCAGTGGTGCTGACCGTGTCGACGGTGCGCGGCTGCGCGGTGCTGCGCGGCACAGAGTTGCCGCGGCGAGCGACCCGCGCCGACGATCTACTTCGGTAGCATGGTAGACGTCTACCATGGTAGGGGATGAGGCGGACAGGCGCTCGAGGGCGGAACGGCTCTGTCCAGGGACCTTGCGGCCGGTGCTACTTGGGGTTGTCGCCTTGACAGAATGGCCCCAACGGGGCTAATCTAGGCGACGTACGCGCCCGTAGCTCAGCGGATTAGAGCACCTGACTTCGGATCAGGGGGTCGGGGGTTCGAGTCCCTCCGGGCGTGCTTCTTCTTCCTCAGGCGCCTGGGCCGTCGGCTCAGGCACGGATGCCGCACTGCGCCGAGCCGGCCGCAGCAGACACGCCAGCCACCCGCACAGCGCCAGCGTGACCACGAGGCTGCCGCTCACACCGCTGAACCCGCCGGAGATGATCGGCGGCAGGCTCGCCGCATAGGCGTGTTCCAGGCTGCTGTCGCTCAGCGCCAGGTCGGCCATGCGTTCCACCGCGGTCCAGCCGGCCAGCAAGCCCAGCGCCCAGCCCAGCGATCCGCCGCGCAGCCGCACCAGGGCCAGAGCGCCGCCCGCCAGCAGCAGATTGAACAGGCAGAGCGGGCTGACGTAGGTGCTGGCCAGATGCGGCAGCGCGAATACCGCCGCAACGAACACCGCGGCGCGCGCCGTGCCCCAGGCGTGCTCGGCGCGGTACAGGCAGTGACCAAACGGCACGATGCTGCGGCCCATGGCGTAGCACAGGCCCAGCGCCAGCAGCGCCAGACCCTTGGGTTCCCGCCAGTATTCGCCTTCGGCCGCGAGCCAGAGAAGGTAGCCGCCCCAGGCCGATGGCGTGCCGGACAGCGCCGCCAACGTCATCCACACGACGTGATAGGCCAGCGTGCCCAGCGCCAAGCCGATGACCAGGTCGCGCACCACCCGCCAGCCGCGCAGGCCGAGTTCGCCCAGCGGGTCGGCCGTGTTGAGGCGGGCGGCGAGCACCAGTGTTAGCAGTGGCAGCGAGAGGTAGGCCACGCGGAAGACAAGGTCCTCCGCGCAGTGCGCCTCCACCAGCGCGTGGACGCGCGGCGCTCCGAGGAAGCGCAGTTGGGGCAGCGAATGGCGGTAGCTGGAACGGATCGCGACCTCGACCGCCGCCAGGATGAGCCCGTAGACGACCACCGAGCGCGCCAGGTACATCTTGGCGCGGGACTGGGCGACATCGAGATCGGTCAGGTCGCGGCGCATGGGCTCTCCCAAAGCAAACGCGGCCCGGAAGACCGGGCCGCGCGTATGGAGGTGAGGGGACTCGAACCCCTGGCCTCTTGAGTGCGATTCAAGCGCTCTCCCAGCTGAGCTACACCCCCAGGGCCATGCGAAACAATAGCACTGCGCCGCCGCGTTGTCAATGCTCTCGCGATCCCGGCTCGACGGCAGTGCTTCCGCCGCCCACGGAGATGGCCGGCTCATCGAAGACCATGGCGTCATGTTCGCCGAGCAGGCGGTCGAAGCGCGCGCCTTCGTCGAGTTCCTCGTCGAGCAGGGCCTCGGTGGAGTCCATCTCGTCGAGGCTGGCCGACAGACGCCTCATGCTGCCGGCGAACTCCTGGAGTTGCTCGGTCATCGCGCTCTCGCCGCCGGCACTCATCGAGGCGGCCATGGCTTCGGAGAAGTCGAGCAGCGCGCCCTCAAATGCGTCGGCGAAGCTCTCGAGCAGTTTGTACTCGCGGTCCACGCGGGCCTGCAGGCTGGCCAGCCGACCGGGCCGCCGCATGCTCTCGGCGCACATATCGTACATGCGCCGCAACTCGTCGACCCGTTCCACGCGCTGGAAGAAGGCCAGCAGCCCCTCGCGCACGAGGCTCAGGTGCGTGCCGAACTCACCGGAGTGACGGAACCAGGCGTTCTGCGCGGACAGGTTGGCGATGGTCGTGTAGACCGACAGTACGGTATCGACGTACTCGTCGAGCGACCAGTCGATGCGCGACAGCTTCTCGCAGTGGCCCAGCAACTCCGAGTCGAGGCCGGCCTCGCGCCACTGGCTCTCGAGTCGCTTCTTCTGCCACAGGCCGCCCAGCGGCACCCAGACAAACATGGCGTTGACGATGGCGATGAGCGCGATGAGCCCGTTGCCCGTGGCGTTGGCCAGACCCATGAGCAGGAAGGCGAGTCCGCCCACGCCAATCGCCGAGACCATGTCGCTGCGGCGGTCGTTGTAATAGAGACGCAGATCCTCAAGCGTTACGCGCATGGCCTTCCAGTCGCGTCGTATTTTAGCACATCGCTCACCAGGTTACGATCTCGGCCTCGGCGCAGCCAGCGGCGATGGTCAGCCGGGCCACCGAGTGATTGGGCTGCGAACGGCGCTGGGTCGGTGAGCCGGGGTTGACGAGCATCACCCGCTCGTGCGTCTGAACACACGGCACATGGCTGTGGCCAAAGACCACCACCTGCGCATCGGGGAAATGGCTCAGCGCGCGCGCCGCGGTGGTGCTGCCGCGGCCACGGTGGCCGTGGGTGAGGCCGACCACGACGCCGTCGAACTCCAGTCGCAGCGCGCAAGGCAGGCGGTCGGCGACCTCATGCGGGTCGCTGTTGCCGGCCACGGCGTGGACCGGCGCGTAGGCGCGCAGCACGTCCAGCACGTCGAAGCTGGTCAGATCGCCCGCGTGCAGAATGGCGTCGACGCCCTCGAACGCGGTGAATACCTCCTCGGGCAGAGGCAGGCCGCGGCCGTGGCGGTGCGTATCAGATAGCAGGCCCAGTACCAACGTCGGTCTCCGGCCGTATCGTTGCTCCGTTCGCCGGTCTTGGCAAGGGCGCTACAATGGTCGCGCATAGGAATCAGGCTGGCCGGCGCGAAAGACTTCGTTGGAACAGGCAGGGTAAACAGGTCCATGCATAGCGGGGTAGACTGGGACAGAGACGGACGAGGTGACGGGTGACGAGTGACGACGCAGCACTGGTGCGGCGCGCTCAAGCCGGTGACCGCGTGGCCTTCTCGGAACTGGTGAGGCTGTACCAGCGGCCGGTCTTCGGCTTCGTCTACCGCCTCATCCAGGACGAGGGTGCCGCCGCCGACGTCACCCAGGATGTCTTCGTCCGGGCCTGGAACTACCTGCATCGCTTCGATGCCGAGCGGCCGTTCCGGCCCTGGCTGTACCGCATCGCGGCCAACCGGGCCTCCAGCCGGCGCGAGAAGGATCGCGCCCACGGCACGGTGGGCCTGGACGATGTGGAGCTGGATCCGCCCGCGCCCGACGACGTGGAGTCGGACCTGGAGCGCAAGGAGCTTGCGGTGCGCGTGCGCACCGCGATCAGCGAGTTGTCGCCCCAGCAGCGCGAGGCCATGGTGCTGGTGGAGCTCGAGGGCCAGAGCGCCATCGAGGCCGCGGAAGTCATGGGCTGTTCGGCCGCCACGGTCAGGCAGCACATCTTCCGCGGCAAGAAACGTTTGAGGCAGCTCCTCGCGGCCTATGTGACCGGTCGCGAGCCGAATGCGGAGGAAGTCTGATGCGCTGCGGCGCCGTACACAACATGATGGTGGAGTTCGCCGCGGACGGCGTTGATCCGGTCCGCGAGGCGGACTTCCGCGCCCACCTCGCCGCGTGCGCCCCGTGCCGCGCGGAGTGGGCCGAGATCGAGGAGGCCAACGCGCTGTTGGCGTCCTATGATCTACCGATGCCGGACGACGCCTTCTTCCAGCGCATGACCCACGCCGTCATGGCCGCCACCGAATCTCAGCCCGTGCGCCGCCCGGCCTTCCGGCTGCGCTGGGCTGGCGCCAGCGCGCTGGCCTGTCTGGTCCTCGCCGTCGGCTTCTGGCGCCAGACGGGCGGGCCGCAGCCGGACCTTGTCACGCCGGCGTCGCCGGTCGCCACCGGCCTGGCCCAGCCCGAGTTGGCTGCCGCGCCGGCCGCCGCGCCCGCCAAGGTGGCAGTCGCGCCGGCTATGCCAGCTTCTGCCGTGGCGCCCGTCACGACCTCCGCGCCGGCCTCGGTCGCGGTCGCGCGGGCCGCGCGCGCCCCGCGTGTCCACCGGACGCCGGTGGAGGCGCCGGTCCGTGTCGCCGCGGCGCCGATGCCCGACGCCCCCGTGGTCGCCCTCAAGCCCGCGGCACCACCGGCCGGACCACTGACGACCAGCGTGGCCGACGCGTCGCTGAGCTTGCCATCGCGGGTAGCTCCGGGTCTGGGCGGACGCAGCGCAGTGATGGCCGCTCTGGCCGCGGCCGCCAACGATACCGAGGAAACCGCCGCCGGCTCGATGTCGTCGGAGACGTTGGTGTTGGCGATGGCGCCCGAGGTCGAGGACCTGGGTTCGAGCACCCTGGTGGTGCAACCGAGCGAGGTGCCAGCCGCCGAGCGCAAGCGGTCCGTTCGTCCCGCGGTGTCGGTGGTTGGTGCTGCCCTGGCCCAACCTGCGTGCGAGCTTAACCAGCCATGATAAGTCTGCTTCTAGCCCTGCTGATGGCCGCGGGACCCGACCCTAACACGGTGCGGGTCGAGGCCGCACTGTTCCTGCCGCGAGCCGGCGTGACGCTGGCCGCCGACCCCATCGTGGTCTACGACGCCAGTGGCGTGGTGCTCATGCCCATGCTGCGCGCCAACCAGCTTGCCGCGCTCTTCGACGGGACCAATGGCCGGTTCGTGACCAGCGCCGCCACCTCATTGGCGGCCGGCGCTACGGCCGTCATGCTGCCCATGTCGGCGTCGGAACTGATGCCCTCGGCCAACGCCGCGCAGCGCCAGATGCCCAACGCCGGGCCGGACCTGAGCGGGCTGCGCGTCGATGTCTCCTCGGCCCAAGCCCTACCCCGCGGCGCCCGGCTGGGCCTGATTCTCGGCCTGACCCAAGCTGCCACGGCCCAGGAGGCGGCGCTCGGCCAGCAGCAGCGGGTGACCGAGGACATGGTCTTTCGCCGCCGTCAGGTGCGCACCGAGTTGACCCTGACCTACGACCAGCCGTTCGCCGTGCTGCTCGATTCCGGCCAAGGCCTGGCCCGCGCCAACCAGACCATGCGCCAGCAGATCGGTAACCAGCAGATCGAGGCGCGCGGCGCCCTGGTGGGCGTGGTGCTGCACCTCGTCCCCGCCGGCGCGCCGCTCCTGTTTGACGGCCTGGTGCCGCCGGTAGCGCCGCCGGGTCATGTGCGGGTCTCCACTCCCGACCGACCATCGAGCAACCTGATCTACCGTGATGGCATGCGCGTCACCGATGCGCTGGCCGCGACCGGCCTGCAGTACCCCGGCAACGCGGCACTTAGCATCACGCGACTCCAGCCCAACGGACTGCTGGACCGCTACGACGCGCAGTCGCTGCCGCTCACGGGTACCGAGCTGGACCTGCCGCTGCGCGAACGCGACAGCTTGACGCTGGCCCTGCCGGCCACCAAGTCCGCGCCCTCCGTGGCCACCGTGCCGCGCTCGCTGGGCGGCGGTGCCGGCGGTGCCGGCGGTGCGGGTGTTGCCGTGATGCCTGGTCCGGCCTCCATGGCCGGCGCGGCTGGCGGCTTGCCCGGCCCGGTGCTGCCCCCCGGCGCACCGGCGACCGCGCCGACCACGCAGGCGCTGCGCGCCGAAGTCATGCGGTCCATGTCCGTCGACGAGTTGCGCCAGTTGGCGCCCGCGGCGGCACAGGCCAGTCGCGCCGTGGTCTCGCTGCGCGGTCTGGCGCCAGGCGATCCCCCGAACCAGGTGTTGCTGGCCGGCACGCTCGTCTCGGCTGATGGGCTGTGTATCGCCGCGCCGGCCCAGACCATCTTGCCGCTGGCCCAACTGCGCGCGCAACTGCCAGACGGACGCGAGGTCCGGGCCACGGTGGTCAACACCGACCTGAACACAGGGCTGGTGCTGCTGCGTCTGACCGATGGTGACCGGGCTCTGCACGGCCTCGGCTACCTGAAGCTCAACGCGATGATGCCCGCCATGGGCACCCCGCTGCTGGTCGCCGGCAACCCGCTGGGCCTGATGGGCTCGGTCAACCTGACGGTGGTCGCGGGTCCGCGGCGCAGACTGGCCGAGGCACCCGGCGCCGAGTTGCAGCTCGACGCGCCACTGGCCACGGGCATCAGTGGCGGACCGATCGTCGACCTGACCGGCCGAGTGGTGGCCATTGCTTACGGTACGCTGCGCGAGGGAGACGCCGGGCCGGGCATCGGTCTGGCGGTACCCGCGGAGTATGCGGTGCGGCTGATGGGCTCGACCAAGCACTGAGCCACCGGGTACACCAGCCGTGGTCACTTCCCCCGTCCCAGGTCGCGTCCCCCGCCGCTTGACGCTGCCCGATGCGGCGGCTATAGTGGCCAAAGCCGAACTGGAGGGCCGCTTTGAGTGAATCCGTGTCTACTGTCCACGCCGTGGCGTTGGCCCAAGCGGCGTTGGCCGGTAGGGCCGAGGACCTCGTACTCCTTGACGTCAGCAAGTTGACGGTGCTGGCGGACCAGTTCCTCATCTTCACAGGCAACTCCGATCGCCATGTCCGCGCGCTGGCCGAGCGCATTGAGGTCGACGGTCGCGAGCGCGGCCGCAAGCCCATGTGCCGCGAAGGCGAGCGCCAGGGCCGCTGGGTGCTGCTGGACTATGGCGATGTCGTCGTCCACATCTTCGACCCGCAGACCCGTGAGTTCTACAACATCGTGCAGCTCTGGGCCGATGCACCGCGTATCGACGTGCCGCCGCCACCGCTCGTGATCGACACTCCCGACTCCGAATGAGGCGAGCGGCTCGATGACACCTACGCTCTCGGTTGGTGGCGCCGCCCTTCTGGCTGCCGTGGCCGCCTGGCAGTTGGGCCGTGTGTTGCTGTGCGCCGCCGGTGACCAACGCGACTCCCAGTTCTTGACCATCAGCGGCGCCGTGGCCTTTGGTCTGGCGGTGACGTTGGGCTTGCTGGCCGTGCCGAGCGTCGACAGCGCCGCGTCAAGCGCGGCGCTTGGCGCTTCTCCCGGCGCAGCCTGGCTGGTGTTGGCCGGTGCGTTGGTCTTGCTCGCCGGGCTATGGCGCGACCTTGGCCGCGGCGTGCGTGGACAGAGCATGGCGGCGTTGGTGCTGGCCGCGCTCATCGCCGTGACCGTCGGCGGCGTGTCGGTCGAGCAGGTGAAGTTGCCGTTCGGCGGATTCGTCGATCTCGGGCTGGCCGGCCAGGTGCTCACCGTGGCCTGGATCGTGGCCGCCGCCGTGGTGGTTCGCCTGTTGGATCCCCTGCCGGGCTTGACCGCCGGGTTCGGCCTGCTGTCGGCCGGCACGTTCTTCGTGGTGGTCGTGGCCAAGGGCCATGAGCCGCTGGCGCGCGTCGCCGGGATCAGCCCGTCGCTGTCCGCGGTGCTGCTGGGCGCCTGCCTCGGCGTGGTGTTGGCCGGCGGACGCACGGGCCTCAGCCTGGGTCGTGCCGGCAGCGGGCTGCTGGGCTTCCTGCTGGCCGTGCTCACCGTGGTCGGCACGCTCAAGCATACCGCCTTCCTACTGGTGGCCCTGCCGGTGCTGTCGCTGGCCGTACCGATGCTCAACGTCTTCTACATGCGGCGGCAGTGGCAGCGCGCCGGCGGCGCCGACCCGGCCAGCCTGGACCGCGCGCGCACCCTGGGCGACATGCTCGGCCGCCGCGGTTTCGGTCACACGCGGGCCGTCGAGCTGCTGCTGGGCCTGCAGGCCTACTGCTGCCTGACCGCGCTGGCGCTGGTCGGGCTGGTCACCGTGCCGGTGGTCGTCAAGCTCCTCCTGCTGGCCATGGTGCTGCCGGCGGCGTTCGTCGCGTTCTTCCTGCTGTCGCGCATCGCGGCACGCGTGGCCGCGGTCGATGCCGGCAAGGTGCGCATCCTCGACGTGCCCATCGACGCGCTGACCTACCAGAGCGCCGAGCAGCGCATGGACGAGCTGATCCGCTCGGGCGGCGCACATCACGTCTTCACCGCTGACGCCAGTGGCATCATGCGGGCCCAGGAAGAGCCGGAGCTGGCCGAGATCATCCGCACCTGCGACCTGGTCACTGCCGATGGCGCAGGCGTGCTGTGGGCCGCGCGCATCTTCGATTTCCCGCTGCCCGAGAGGGTCAGCGGCGTCGACCTGGTGCGCCGGCTGAGCGGCCTGGCCGCGCGCCAGGGCTATCGCGTATTCCTGCTCGGCGCGGCGCCGGGCGTGGCCGAGGCCGCCGCCGACGTGCTGCGCGCCGAGAACCCGGGATTGGATATCTGCGGCGTCCGCGACGGCTACTTCAAGGACGAGGCGGAGATCGCCGAAGTGTTGCGCGCCGCGCGGCCGCACATCCTGTTCGTCGCGCTCGGCATCCCCAAGCAGGAGCAGTTCATCCGCCGTTGGTACAAGGAGCTTGGCTTGCCGCTCTGCCTGGGCATTGGTGGCAGCTTCGACGTGATCAGCGGCAAGCTGGAGCGGGCTCCCGAGTGGATGCAGCGCGCCGGCTTGGAATGGCTGTTCCGCGTGCTCCAGGAGCCCAAGCGCTGGCGGCGCCTGGCGGCGCTGCCCAAGTTCGTCGGTGCCATCGCCGTATCCACGTGGCGTGACTGGCGACGGCAGACAAAGGTGCCCAGACCATCATGAGCCGTCTCCTCCGCCTGCATCCCGACGACCATGTGGCCGTGGCCCGTGAGGATCTGGCCGCCGGCAGCGAGTGCGACGGCGTGTCGGCGCGCGCCGACATCCCGCGTGGCCACAAGATCGCCCTGACCACCGTCGCCGAGGGCCAGCCGGTACGCAAGTACGGCCAGGTGATCGGCTTCGCCAGCGCGGCCATCGAGCCGGGCGACTGGGTGCACACGCACAACCTGGGTTTCGGGGCGGGCGAACTGGGTCTCGACTACGCCGCCGGCGCCGACCTGCGGCCGTTCGAGGTGCTGCCACCCGAGCAGCGCGCGAGCTTTCTGGGCTACCGCCGCAGCGACGGCCGGGTGGGCACGCGCAACTACCTGGCCGTGGTCAGTACCGTCAACTGCTCGGCCGCCGTCTGCACCGCCGTGGCCCGCGCCTTCGAAGGCTGCGAAGCAGGCCTGGACGACTTCGACGGAGTCATCCCCCTGACCACCAAGGGCGGCTGCGCGGTCAAGCCCGGCTATGAACTGGAGCTGTTCCAGCGCACGCTGGCCGGCTTTGCCAACCACCCCAACGTCGGCGCCTACGTGGTCGTCGGGCTGGGTTGCGAAGGCAACCGCATGGCCGACTTCCTGCATACAGGCGGGCTCATCCGGCTCGAGGCGGCGCCCGAGAGGCGGCCGCCGACCTTCTTCATGCAGGAGTTGGGCGGCACGCAGCGCACCATCGAGGCGGCCAGCCGGGCTGTCGCCGAACTCATTCCGAGGGTGGCCAACGCGCGCCGCACTCCAGAGAGCGCCGAACACCTGCGGGTGGGTCTGCAGTGCGGCGGCAGCGATGCTCTGTCCGGCATCACGGCCAACCCCGCCGTGGGCGCCATGGCCGACCTGCTGGTGCGGCACGGTGGCACGCCGGTGCTGGGTGAGACGCCGGAGATCTACGGCGCGGAGCACCTGCTTATCCGCCGCGCGACCAGCCAGGCCGTGGCCGACCGGCTGCTGGCGCGCATTGCCTGGTGGAAGGACTACACCGCGCGCAACGGGTTCTCCATCGACAACAATCCCGCGCCAGGCAACAAGGACGGCGGGCTGACCACCATCTTCGAGAAGAGTATGGGCGCCGTGGCCAAGGCGGGCACCTCGCCGCTGGTCGACGTGCTGGAGTATGCCCAGCCCGTCACGCAGCACGGTCTGGTGCACATGGACACGCCGGGCTATGACCCGGTCAGCGCCACGGGCCAGGTGGCCGGCGGCTGCCAGCTGGTGGTCTTCACCACGGGCCGCGGAAGCTGCTTCGGCTTCAAGCCAGCGCCGTCGCTCAAGGTGGCCACGAACACGCCCATGTACGAGCTGATGAAGCCCGACATGGACCTCAATGCCGGCACCATCATGGATGGCACCGCGACGGTGGAGAGCGTGGGTGCGGAGCTGTTCGACCGGCTGCTGCGTCTGGCCAGCGGCGAGCGCAGCGTGAGTGAGGCCATGGGCCTGGGTCTCGAAGAATTCAACCCCTGGATCATTGGCTGCACGATGTAGGACGGACCATGCCGCCAGCCCAAGCGCTGATCTTCGATATGGACGGGCTGCTGCTCGACACCGAGCGGCTGTATGTCATGGCCACGCAGGCGGTCATCGCGCCCTGGGGCCACGTGGTGACGCCCGAGGTCTATGGCGACTGGATCGGCCGTGACGTCAGCGCCGACGAGTTTGCCGCCACCTACCCCACCGACCTGAGCGCCGACGAGTTCGTCGAGCAGATGCGGGCCCACTTCCACCGCCTGTGCGAGACCGATCTGTCACTCATGCCCGGCGCGCTGGAGTTCCTCGACGGCGCCGCGGCCGGTTACCCCAAGGCCGTGGCTTCGTCGACCAAGCGCGAGACGATTGACAAGCATTTGCAGCAACTGGGGCTCATCGACCGCTTTCCGGTGCGCGTCAGTGGCCGCGATGTGCCGCGCGGCAAGCCGGCGCCGGACGTGTTCCTGGTGGCCGCCGCGGGTCTGGGTGTGGAGCCGGCGGCCTGCGTGGTGTTCGAGGATTCGATGCACGGCTGCATCGGCGCGCGGGCGGCGGGCATGAGGGTGGTGGCCGTGCCGTCGATTTACACCGCGCATCTCGACTTCTCGGCCGCTGATCGCGTTGTGACGCGACTGGACGAAGTCGGTACGGGTTGGCTCACTTCCGGCTGAATGGTACACTCTGGCGCAACCTGGTGTGCGTTCGTTGACGGAGGGGGATCGCCATGTGCACCCAATCGGCCATATGGGGCTCGGTGACGCGCTGCTTTGCGCCGTTGCTGCTGATCGCGGCGGTCGCCGCTCCGCAGGCTGCATTCGCGGCCGATGTCTATTCGCAGCGGATCATCGCCGACGGCCCTGCCTGCTACTATCGGCTGGATGAGCTGGCCAACGGCACGCTCAGCGATGAGATGGGCAACGCATCGGCCACGGCGACCGGCGCGACCATGGGCGTGGGCGGCGCGCTGGTCGGCCTGTCGTCCACCGCCATGCACCTGACGTCGTCTGTCTCAAGCGCCGTCGCCGGCAACGCCGCCCAGGTCTTCGCGCCTGGCGAAGGATCCCTGTCGGTTGAGCTATGGGCCCGGCCCACCACCGAGGGCTACCTGCTGGAATGGCCTCGCAAATACGTGTCGCAGTTTGTATCCACCTGCGGCTTCTATCTCAAGCTCACCGCCGGCACCCTCGAGGGCGCAGTCGGCCCCTCGGGCAGGTCCGGTGGCTGGTCGGATGCCCAGAGCGCCTTGGCCGCCGACGGAGCCTGGCATCACCTGATTCTGGTAGTCAACCACGGCAACGCGCTGCTCGAGCTCTACATTGACGGCGCGCTGGCGGCCGCCGGCGCACTCGCCTCGGGCACCGACATGAACTACGACACACGGTCTCCGAGCCTCTACTTCGGGTCAACGACACCTGCCTGGCAGGCCGATGCCGACCTGGACGAGGTGGCCATCTACAAGAAGGCGCTGACGGCGACCCAGGTGATGGAGCACTACCTGGCCGGTAGCCGCGCCTTGACCGTGCGCACCACCGCGGACTCCGGCCCGGGCTCGCTGCGGTCGGCCATCCTTGCCGCCAATCGGCTGCCTGGCGCGCAGACCATCGATTTCGCCATCCCCGGCAACTTCGCCCACGACATTGCCCCGACCTCGGCTCTGCCAGCCATCACCAAGCAGGTGACGATCGATGGCTCGACGCAGCCAGGCTATGCCGGCTCACCCGTGATCGGGCTGGTAGCCTCGGCGCCGAGCGCGCCGGCGCTAGCGGTACAAGCGGGTAGCGGCTCCGTGGCCAAAGCACTGGCGATCGGTCAGGCGGCCACAGGGGTGGCCACGTCGGCCACCTCCAGCCGCACCACCGTCGCCGCCTGCTGGCTGGGGTTCGACTGCGCGGGCTCCGTGCGAGGCCTGGGCGTCGGGGTGGACCTCAAGTCACGCCACGACAATGTAGGTGTGACTGGCCCGCGCGGCGGCAACCGCATCGGCAACTGCTCGGTGGCCGGCGTGCATATCGACGGCGACAGCGGCGCCGGCGACACCACGGTCGAGGGCAACGTAATCGGGCTGGCCATGGACGGCTCGTCACCAGCCAGCGTGCAGACCGGGGTGTGGCTGGTGAGGAGCACCGGCAACACCGTCCACGGCAACACGCTTGTGGGTCCAACCGCCATCAGCCTTGCCGGGCCGCTGGACGGGCCCAACGTGATCAGCGCCAACCAGATCGGTCTCAGTGTGGCCGGCACCGCGATCGCCGGCATCGGCACCGGCGAGGGCATCCTCATGGACTCCGTCAGCGGCGCGACAATCGGTGGTCTGGCCGCCGCCGATGGCAACACCATCGCCAACTGCGCTGCCGCGGCCATCCATCTGATCGCGAGTACCGGCAACACGATCGACTGCAACCGCATCGGCACCGACCCCACCGGCACCGTCCCCATCGGCACGTCGTTGGGCATCCTGCTGGCCTCTGGCTCGTCGCTGAACCAGATCGGGAGAGTGGAAGCAGAGCGACCCAATCTGATCGCCTTCACCCGGATGCTTGGCATCGTGATCGTCGATCCGCTGTGCCTGGGCAACGCAATGGTGAACAACAGCCTCACGGCCAACAGCGGCGAGGCCATCGATCTGATGCCGTTGGGCCCCAACGCCAACGACGCCGGCGATGTCGACAGCGGTCCGAACCACGGCCAGAACTACCCGGTTCTGACCAGCGCCGGCGTCTCGGGCGGCAGCCTGACTGTCACCGGCACGTTGGACAGTGCCACCAACTGCGCGGCCTACCCGTGCCGCGTGCTCATCTACAGCGTGCCCACGACACCGTCACCCAGCAGCCACGGCGGGACCGAGACGCTGCTCGGCCAGATCACTGTCACCGGCCCGGGCGCCTTCAGCGGCACCGTGCCTGCCACGCTGGCCGGCGGACGCAGCATCTGCGCGGCGGCCATCGACAGCGAGAACAACCAGAGTGAACTCGGCACCAACCTGGCGGTGGCGGGGCCGGCCACTCATGCGGCCTTCGTCAGCCAGCCCAGTGACACCGTGGCCGGCGCGACCATGGCGCCGGTCAGCGTCGAACTGCTCGACGCGGACGGCCGTCGCGCCGCGGGCGAGAGCCGCAACGTCACCCTCGCCCTGACGCCGACCGGCGGTCCGCCGCTGGGCGGCACGCTCACCGTCGCCGCGAGCCACGGCCTGGCCACGTTCAGCACGCTTGCCATGTCCACCGCCGGCACCAGCTACCGCCTCGGTGCCACAGCCCCAGGCCTTACTGGCGCCACGTCTGGCGCCTTCACCATCACCCCGGCCGCGCTGGACCCGACCGGCACGCTGATCGTCAGCGACAAGGCCAGCGCGCAGGCCGACGACTTCGAGCTGGTCACGCTGACGCTGACCGCGCGCGACCGCAACGGCAACGCCATAGCTGGCGTACCCGCGGCCAACATGGCTGTGGGCGGCTCGCCCAGTGCGGGTCTGACCATCACGCAGCCGGGCTCGGCCACGGACACCAACGGCCGGACCACGGCCACGGCGCGTTGCGCCAATGTCGGCACCGTGACCTTCACGCCGTCGATCAACGCCACGGTCAGCGGTCACACCACGCCGGTGCGCTTCCTGGCCGGCGCGCCGGTGCCGCTGTACTGCGACCTGCAGGCCAGCCGCACCTCGGGCACGGCGGACGGCGCCGACCGCATCACCTTCACCCTGACCATCCGTGACCTGCAGCGCCGCGTGGTGGCCGATGTGCCCGCGGCGCAACTGCAGCTGCAGGCCAACCCCGCGGCTGGCGTGAGCATCACCCAGCCCAGCGCCGCGACCAACGCCGGCGGGCAGACCACGGCCTCGGCAGTCTGCACCAAGGCCGGCACGGTCACCTACACGCTGTTGGTCGGCGGCACTGAGGCTGGCGGACCGCAGACAGTGACGTACTCGCCGGGTCCGCCGGCCGCCGCGACCAGCGCCCTGACCGCGGACAAGACCACGGCGGCGGCCAGCGGCAGCGAACTGGTCAACTTCGCCGTGACGCTGCGCGATGCCCAGGGCAACCTGTGCCCCGGCGTGCCCGGCAGCCGCGTGCTCCTCGCCGCCAGCCCGGCGACGGGCATCAACCTCGTTCAGCCGTCGGACGTCACCGGCGCCGGCGGGGCGACGGGCGCCTTCTGCACCGCCGTCCGCGCTGGCCGCGCGACCTTCACGGCCACGCTGGACGGTAGCGCGCTTCCCGGTAGCGTCGCTGTGGACTTCGTGCCCGGCCCGCCGCACATGGGGGTCTCCACGGTCAATCCCGACCAGCCCACGCACCGCGCCAACGGCCATGACGCAGCGATCATCACCGTCACGCTGCAGGACGTGCAGGGCAATCCGGTGTCGGGCGTACCGGCCAGCGACATCGTGATCTCGTCCGACCGCGGTAGCGCGGTGACCATCACCCAGCCCACGGGCATCACCAACTCCGCCGGCCAGGTCACCGCTTCGGCCACCACCACCGGCGCGGGGCTCGTGGTGTTCGGCGCCACGTCACCTTCAAGCCCGGTGTGGTGGACGCCGATCGCTCGACGATCGAGGTCAATCGGGCCAGCCTGGCCGCCGATGGTGCCGACGCCGCGCAGATCACCGTCACCGCCCGGGACGCCAACGACAACCCGCTCTCGGCGCTTTCGTCGTCGAACGTGGTGTTGTCGGTGACGCCCTCGGCCGGCACCCGGCTCACGCAACCGTCCATGGCCACGGACACGGCTGGCCAGACGACGGGCAGCCTGACCTGCTCACGCGTGGGCACGGTGACGGTCAGTGCCCAGGTCAACGGCACCACACTCAGCCAGACGCTGCGCGTGGGCTTCGTGCCGGGCATCATCGACGCCGACACCTCGGGCGTGCAAGCCGATGCGGCGCAAGTCGCCGCCGACGGCGGCAGTCCCGTGACGCTGAACATCACGCTGCACGACCGCGATGGCAATCCCATCGCCGGCGTTGCCGCCAGCCGCCTGCGGATCGTGGGCACACCAAGCGCCGGCTTGGGCCTGGGGCAGCCCGCAACCGCTACCGACGCCGCCGGCCAGACCACCGCCACGGCGGTCTGCACTCGACTCGGCCAGGTGACGTTCACCGCGACCATCGACGGCGGGACCATGGGCACCAGCGATGTCGTGGACTTCGTCGCCGGCCCGCCGGAGGCCGTGCGGTCAACGCTGAGCTCAGACCGCGCCGTCGCCGCCTCGGATGGCCGCGAGGGCGCGGTGCTCTCGATCACGGTGCGGGACGCGCAGGGCCACCCGGTCGCCGGCGTGGCCGCCAATCGCGCCCTCTTCCAGGCAGCGCCGAGCAGCGGTGTGACCATCACGCCGTCGGGTGCTCCCTCCAATGCCAGCGGGCAACTGATCGCCACCGCCACCAGCAGCGTTACGCAGACCGTGACCTTCAGCGCCTCCTTCGATGGCGCCGCTGTGACCGGTCAGCCGCAGGTGAACTACAGCCCGCACCAACCCGACCTGGACCACTCGCTGCTGGCCGCGACGGCCACCAGCGCCGTGGCCAATGGTGTTGACCGCATTACCTTCACGCTGACCGTGCGCGACAACCAGGACCGGCCGGTGACGGGCGTTGCCGCTAACCGCTTGCGGCTAACCGCCGCGCCGGCCACGGGCCTGACGCTGACCCAACCGTCGATGGCGACCGATGCCAACGGTCAGACCACAGCCAGCCTGGTGGGCACGGTCACCGGCAGCTTCGCCTGCGGCATGACGCTCGACGGCGTGGCCGCCGGCGCTGAGGTCACGGTCGAGTTGCGCCCCGGGCCAGTCAGTGCCCGGAGTTGCCTGCTGACCGCCGACAAGGCCGTTGCCGCCTCGAGCGGCAGCGACGCGGTGACCCTCACGGCCACGCTGCGCGACGCGCTGGGCAACGCCGTGCCGGGCGTCCTGCCTGGGCGGCTCGGCCTCACCCTGGCGCCGTCGGCCGGCACCACGCTGG
Source organism: Armatimonadota bacterium (assembly GCA_016235455.1). Taxonomy (GTDB): domain Bacteria; phylum Armatimonadota; class UBA10988; order UBA10988; family UBA10988; genus UBA10988. The sequence goes on from JACRKZ010000039.1 coordinate 34,570, forward strand.
TTGGCCCGAGCGGGGTCACCGACGCCGCCGGTCGCACCACCTGGACGCTGACCAGCACGGCCAACGCCACGGTCACCTGCGCGCTGACGGTCGATGGCGCCGACGCCGGCGCGTCGGTGCAGATCGCCTTCAGCACGGCGCCGCCGGGCGTCGACCGCGCACGTTGCACGCTCGCCGCGGACCGCGCGTCCGCCACGGCCGACGGTGCCGATGCGGTGACGTTCACTGCAACCATCATCGACGCGGCCGGCCAGCCCATGGCCGGGGTGTCCGCTGACCGGCTCGCCCTGACGCCCGACGTGGCCGCCGGCCTGACGGTCAGTGCGTTTGGCGCCACCGACGCCCAGGGCAAGGCGACCGCCGCGGCCACCGGCGCCACCGCGGGCTCGCGCACCTTCGCGCTGCGGGTCGATGGTCAGTTGGCCGGACAGACGGTGTCTGTCGCCTTCACCGTCGGCGCGGCCGATGCCACGCGCTCCACGCTCGGGGCCAGCAGCACCTCGGCCATCGCCAATGGCAGCGCCGCGATCGTTCTCACGTTGACGCTGCGCGATGCGCACGGCAACACCGTCGCGGGCGTCCCGGCGTCTCAGATCGCCCTGACCAGCGCCGGCGGCGCCGGCTCGGGCCTCGTGCTCGCTGGGCCCGCCGCGGCCAGCGACGCCTCCGGCCGCATGACCATGACCGCCAAGGCCAGCGTGGCGCAAGCCGTGCAGTTGGTCGTGACGTACGGCGGGCTGAGCTGGGCCGTGGACGTCACATTCGTCGCGCCCACACCGGCCCCCGGGCGCTCGACGGTGAGCATCTCGCCGTCGAGCGTCGCCGCCGACGGCACGGACACCGCCGTCCTCACCGTGCAACTGGTCGACGCCGACGGCCACCCGCTGCCGGGCTCGCTCCCCGCCGACCGCTCCGTGACCAGCAGCGTGCTGGCCATCACCGTCACCGACGCCGGGTCGGTCTCGGACAGCCAGGGCCGGTTCACCATGCGCGTGACCACCCGCGAGACGGGCACCACGCAACTGACCGTGACGGCCAACGGCGTGCGCCTGGCACCGGTCACGCTGACCGCCGAAGGCTTCTATGACCTGACGCTGTCCGCGGGCCTGCACTTGCTTGGCCTGCCCGTCACCCCGCCGCCCGCGGCCTACCAGGCCCTGCTGGCGACCAGCGGCGTCGAGGCGGCGACTTTCGACGCGACCACGCAGCGATACGTCACCGCGGGCGGCAGCTACGCGCCGGGCCAGGGGCTGTGGGTTGCCAACTCGGCTGCGATCAGCCGCCGCGTGCTCGGCACGCCAATGCCCAACACGCCGCAGCGCCTGGTCCTAAGGCGCGGCTGGAACGCGGTGGCCAATCCGTTCACGCAAGCGCTGGACTGGGACCTGACCAGGCTCAGCGTGGAGTCAGGCGGCGTGTCGCTGGGCCATCTCGAGGATACCGCGTTGTGGGCGCGCGTCGCGCCGTACGGCTGGGTGTTCGACCAGGCCACGGGCTACCGGCTGCTGGCCGACACGTCGCTGGCGGCGTTCGCCTCGGCCCAGGGCAGCCTGCCCGTGGGCGCCGGGTTCTGGTTCTACGCCGCGCAAGACGGCCTGACGCTGGTCCTGCCCGCGCCTGCCGCGGCGCGCGCCGGTCGGGCGCCGTCAGCGCCCAAGGCGGGCGACTGGTCGCTGGCCCTGCGCGCGGTCCAAGGCGACCAGCACGGCACTGCCCTGGTCGGCGTCAGCGGCAGCCTGGCCGGTGGCCTGACGCTCGCCAAGCCACCGGCGGCACGCGGTCAGGCGGGCCCGGCGCTCAGCCTGCTGGCCGCCGACGGCACCCGCCTGGCGGGCGACTTGCGCGGCACCGGCCAAACCACCACCTGGACGCTCGACCTGACCGCCGGCGCGACCGACGAGGTCGTGCTCAACTGGCCGGGCCTGGGCCGCGAACTGCCGCGCGGGCTGGTGCTGGAGTTGCGGGACGGCGTGAGCGACGGCCTGACGCTGCTCAACACCAAGGCCGCCTGGCGCTGGCAACCGCACGCCGCGGGCGAAACGCGCCGGCTGACGCTGACCGCTCGGCAGGGCCATGTGGCCCGTGCCACGGTCACCGGCCTCGACCTGACCGCCACCCGCGGCGGCTCGGCGGCCATCCGCCTGACGCTCAGCGCGCCGGCCGAAGTGACGGTGCAGGTGCGCGGCCTGGGCGGGCGGCTGGTCAGAACGCTGACCCAGACGTGCGAGGCGGGCACCACGCTGCTGACCTGGGACGGCACCGACCAGTCCGGCCGACCCGTGCCGGCCGGCAGCTACCGGCTGGAGGCGCAGGCGGCCAGCGCCGTTGGTGCGTTGGCCAAGACGGTGAGGACGGTGACGCTGGGGTGACGGGTGGGCGGAGGGGTGGTCCTACCCGGCTCACCCGTCATCGCTCGGCCAGCGGCTTGCTGCACCAGCGATGGCTACGTCCGCAGGCTACCAGTCCATGCTCACCACCTGAAGCCCGGCCGGCAGATCAGGATATAGCCACCGGCCCGGTTGGCCGCCTTGCCCACGACGGTACACGCCGAAGGAGGACGCGTCACTGGCCCACGCGGGCCTGCGCTGGGCGCGGAACACCGCGATGCATCTGCTGTCTGGTGACCAATCGGCGCAGACCAGGTCGCCCGACGTAGCGATCCCGCCGAGGATCTCAGTGGCTTCGCCCGCAGCTATGGGCACCAGGAACGGATCGCTGCCAGCCCCGCTCGGCCCGACTCTCGTCGAGCCTGGGTTGGGCGTCATCCAGACCAACACCCTCGAACCATCGGGCGCCCAGTCGACCAGACGAGCCTGCTCACGGGCAGACCATTCGACTTCGGATGTGGGCTGACGGAACCGAACCTGGCGCAGCTCTCCCGTTGTGCTGTGCCAGAGGAGAACCTGCCTCTGGCCGGTCTTCTTCAGAAATGCGTCGAACGCTATCCAACCACCACCAGGCTGCCATCTGGGGTTGTAACAGCAGCACCCGTCCAACACCGGGGCAGAGACGTCACGGTATTCGATTGTGCCGACCTTGGCAATCCGCAGGAGCGAGTCCACGGAGCCCAGGCCCGGCGCGCTGTTCAGCACCTCATATGCGCACCGGTCGCCATTTGTCTCGAAGGAGAATCGGCCGGCCTGTTCATATGCTGTGCGAGAGTACAAACTGCGGCCGCCGAGAGTGCCCAGGAACCTTGCGAATATGCAAGCGCCGTTTGGATCCCAGACACCATCGAACCGCCCGACTAGTGCACTGATCGGTACAAACCGGAAACTCGATGGAAGAGGCGCGCCCAGGTCGGCCAATTCGCGTTCTGCCAAGGACACGAACCATGCCCACCCAGACGCGCCTCCAGCTTGTTCTCCAACCTGAGCAGATCGCCTTC
>JACRKZ010000040.1 GCA_016235455.1 Armatimonadota bacterium
CCATCATCGACGTCGGCGGCACGGTGTCGATGGACCTGCGGCGGGTGGGCAGCGAGCTGCGCGGCACGATCCGCAACGCCATGCCCTATGCGCTGCGCGGCGCGGTCCTCTGTTGGCGAGACCGGATCCGCCCGCTGGGCACCATCGCTCCGAGCGAACAGGTTGACATCGCGAACGCGTGGGGGCCCTGGGCCGCCACGCCAGGGTGCGCTCAGGTGCTGGCTGCGATGGGCCGCGGCAACGTGCCGACCAACGTCCGCGAACTGGTCGCGCGGTACCCCAGACCGGAGCCCGGCGGCACGGTCCGCCGCGGCGAGTCGCCGGACTCACCCCCGACCCGCGCCACGCTGCTGGCCTGGGTGGAGGCGCCGTGGATGCCGGTCGAGGTGTCGCCCAAGGTCGGCTCCCAGCAGCGCGCCCAGGTTCTGCAGGTCGTGGGCACGGTGGCGCTGGCCTCAAGCGACGAGCGGCGCTACACCCTCGAGGCCTGTCGGGCACGGCGCATCGAGGGAGGGCCCGCGCCGGCGACCATCGCCGTCTATGCCAGTCGCGGCCAACTGCCCAAGTCGGTCAGCCGGCTGGGAGTCAGCGGGCGCACGGGCAATCTGGCGCTGTGGAACCACCGCCGATCCGCCTGGCAACGCCTGTCGGCCGGTGGCAGCGCATCGCTGCCCGCGGCCGACTACCTGCGTGGCGGCCGCGTGTTGCTGCGTGACGACCAGGTGGCAACGGATGGCGGCCGCGACCCCGACGCCGAGACCTACGCGCAACTGACCGCGCCGCCCAAGGACGTGACCATCACCGCCATCGTGGAGGACCGCCATGGCCAACGCTAGACCCCGCGGGGTGAACCCCCTGCTCGTCCATTCGCTGCGCCAGTTCATGCGCGCCCGACGCAAGCTGGGCCAGCGGCCGCTGGGGCAGTGGATCATCCTGCTCTCCGCCGCCGCGGCCTATCTGGTGTCGCTGGCCTCGTGGTGGCACCTGGTGCGGCCCGCGGACAAGGGCGCCTTCAGCACCGTGGTGATCTGCATGATGATCGGTCTGGGCCTGATGGTGCCCGGCCTGAGCGCCGGCGTGTTCGCCCAGGAGCGCCAGAACGGAACGCTCGACCTGCTGCTCACCTGCCCGCTGACCAATCGCGAGCTGGTGCGCGGCAAGCTGCTCGGCCAGTTCCTGGGGCCGCTGACCATCGTCGGCCTGGCGCTGCCGTTCCTCATCCTGGCCACGCCCGCGGCTGACGCGGCCATGCTGTGGGGCGCCACGCTGAGCACGGTGCCGCCGCTGATCCTCGCGCTGGTCTGCCTGGGCGTCTACTGCTCGGCCCGTGTGCGCAGCGCCGCCGGGGCGCGGGCAGTAGCCACCGGGGTGGCGCTGACCTTCGGCCTGCTGCTGCCGATGCTCGATGCCGCCTTCTGCGAGCTGTCACACCACAGCGAGCCGACCTGGTCGCAGATCTTCTGCCCGTGCGTCAGCTACCTCGGTCTGGTCGGCGAGATCACGGAGCCGGGCCTGTCGGCCTTGGGTCCGATCTTCCTGCTGGTCGGCGCCGTCTGGTGCTTCGCGCGGCTGGAGCTTGGCTTCGACCGGTTGGTGCGCAACACTGAGTACTCCCCGCGGAGGTCCGCCGATGCTTGACCTGGTGAACCTGACCAAGCGCTACCACGACCTGACCGCCGTGGACCATCTCAACCTGCATCTGGCGCCGGGCGAGATCTTCGGCTTCATCGGCCCCAACGGCGCGGGCAAGACCACCACCATCAAGATGCTGGCCACGCTGCTGCGCCCCACCGAGGGCGATGCGCTGGTCGACGGTGTCAGCGTGGTGGCCAAGCCCGAGCAGGTACGCTCGCTGATCGGCTACATGCCCGACAATTTCGGCGTGTACGACGACGTGAAGGTCTGGGAGTACCTCGACTTCTTCGCCTCGGCCTACCGTATCCCACGCGAGCAGCGCAGCAGCCTGATCGGCGATGTGTTGGCGCTGACCGACCTGCGCATCAAGCGCGATGCCTTCGTCGAGGAGCTGTCCCGCGGCATGAAGCAGCGCCTGTGTCTGGCCAAGACGCTGCTGCACGACCCGCCGCTGCTGCTGCTGGACGAGCCCGCCTCCGGGCTCGATCCGCGCGCGCGCATCGAGATGCGGGAGCTGCTCAAGCAGCTCCGGCGCACGGGCAAGACCATCCTGATCTCGTCGCACATCCTCTCCGAGTTGGCCGACTTCTGCACCACGGTGGGCATCATCGAGGCCGGCCGGCTGGTGGCCTCGGGCAGTGTCGAGGAGATCATCCAGCAGACCGGCCTGACCCGCACGCTGGAGCTGCGCATCACCGCCGGCCTGGAGCGCGTCGAGACGGTACTGCGCGAGGTGGAGATGGTGCGCGACGTCGTGGTCGATGCCGATGCCGGCACCTGCGCGGTGAGCTTCGCCGGCGAACTGGACGACGTGGCCGACCTGCTCAAGATGTTGCTGGACGACGGCGTGCGCGTGGTGCAGGCCATGGAGAGCGCCAGCGACCTGGAGGGCCTGTTCATGCGTGTGACGCGTGGCCAGGTGGCCTAGATGGAGACCGCCATGTGGGCAGTGGACAACCCGATCATCGTACGCGAGCTGCGGGTGCGCATGCGTGGCAACCGCGCGCTGTGGATGCAGGCGGCCTATGTCGGCGTGCTGTCGGTCGTACTATTGCTCGGCTATTGGCAGGCCAGCCAACGGCCCGAGGCCGTGGCCGACGGGCAACTGGGGCAGCTCATGTTCGCCTGGCTGAGCGTGGCCCAGGGCCTGTTGCTGTGCCTCATGGTGCCGGCCCTGGCGGCCGGGGCCATCAGCGCGGAGTATGAGCAGCAGACGCTGGACAACCTGTTCGCCTCGTCGATGAGCACCAGCCGGCTGTTCTGGGGCAAACTGGTGGCCTCCTCGCTGTTCGTCGGCCAACTGCTGACCACGGGCCTGCCGCTCATGGCGCTCTGCTACCTGCTCGGCGGCGTGAGCATGACGCAGTTGCTCGGTGTCTATGCGGTACAGGTGAGCGCCTGTCTGGTGCTCTCGGCCATCGGGCTGGGCTGCAGCCTGCATTGCCGCAACACCATCCTGGCCACCACCGCCAGCTACGTCACAGTCATCGGCTATGTCATCTTCACCTCGGCCGTCGCCGCCGGCACCGCGGCGCTCGGGGCCGTCAGCCCGTTGGTGGCCAGCTCGGCCGACGACGGCGGCATCCGGCTCGTCGCGGTGGCGGTGGGCTTCACACTGGCCATCGCCTTCCTGACCCTCGACTTCAGCGTGTGCCGCGCGCGGCTGCTGCGCGACGGGCTGGTCTCGTGGCGACCGCGGCTGTGGCTGGCGGCGGTGGCGCTGGGCCTGGTGACTTGGAGCCACCACGACTCCGCTAGCGATGCGCCCGGCCTGGCGGTGCTCCTCGGCATCCTCCTGGCCCTGCTGCTGGTCTCGGGCGACGACGGCACGGAGCCGCGCCGGCGCGTCCTCTGGTGGCAGTTCTGGCGCCATGCGCCCGAGAGCGCGCCGCTGTTCGTCGCGCTGGCCACCATGGGCATGTTGCTGGCCGGCACCGATGTGGTCAAGCTCGATGACCATCCGCTGGCCTTCGGCGCCTGCACCCTCGCCGTGCTCATGGTCGCAGCCGTCACACGCGCCTTCCACACCGCCGCTGGCCGCGTCTGGCCGGCTCGGTTCATGGCCGTCACCGCGGTCTGCGTGGGAACACTGCTCATCTCGGCCAGCACCGTGGCGCAGGAACTCATGTCGCCGTGGGAGGGGTTCAACAAAGAAGCTGCCTGGGCATTCTCCCTGGCGCAGATGCTGCTCTACGCCTGGATCAGCGTGGTGATGCTGTACCTGATGTGGCGCCGGCGCGTGTTTGCACCGCGCTGATGAGCGCTTGGTGGCACCGGCCACGTGGCCGGTGTTCGCCAGGTGAATGCGTTGGGCCGGCGAGATCTCAGACCGCGTGCTCGGTGCGAGCGATGACCTCGTCCTGCATGCCGCGTTCGAGGTGAACGAAGTAATCGGAGTAGCCGGCCACGCGGACCACCAGGTCGCGGTACTGCTCCGGATCGGCCTGCGCCGCCAGCAGCGTCGCGCGGTCCTGCACGTTGACCTGGATCTCCAGGCCGCCACGCCGCAGATAGGTCTCGATGACCCCGCGCACGGCCGCGCGGCCGCTGGCCCGCGCGAAGGTGGCCGCGCCGAACTTCACGTTGTGTACCAGCCCGCCCAACGCTGCCTCGTGCGACCAGGTAGTCGTCGACAGCACTGCGGCGGTCGGCCCACACAACTCACGGCCTTGGGCTGGGCCGGCGCCGTCGGCCAGCGGCTGACCGGCCCGTCGGCCGTCGGGGGTGGCGCCGGTCTGGCGACCCAGATGCTCGTGCTGGATCCAGCAGAAGAAACCCGGCACGTAGCGATGCCCGCCGATCTCGTGGCGGCTCGTCTCGTCCATCAGCCAGGTGGCCCACTCGCCGGCCAGCGCGTCAGCCTCGGCTTGGTCGTTGCCATAGTGCGGCAGCGCCGTGAGCACGCGCCGACGCAACGGCTCGGCACCAGCCCAGTCGGCGGCCAGCACCTCGGTCAGCTCGGCCAGGCTCAGCTCGCCCTGCTCATAGACCAGCCGCCGCACGGCCAGCAGGCCGTCCACCAGGTTGGCCAGCCCGACGAAGGAGTTCTCCACCCAGTGGTAGCGGCAGCCGCCCTGGTCGAAGTCGACGCCGCGCGCCACGCAGTCGGCCGTGAGCGCGCTGGCCAGCGGGAATCCGCCGGTTACCGCGCGCCGCCACCAAGTGGCATCGAGCGAGGTCGCGGCCTCGGCGATGCGCGCCGAGAGCACCGACCGCACCGCCGCTGACAAGGCGTCGAACGTGGCCGGCGCCGTGGCCAGCCCGTCGAGCAGGGCCTGGGCCAGGTTGAAGTACGGCGTAGCCACCCAGATGTTGCTCGCGCCGGCCACCTTGATCTCGACGCAGGTGCTGTTCATCCACCGGTAGCTGTCGGCCGCGCTCACGCCGTGAGCGCGCAGGCCATCGACAATGCACTGGTCGCCGAAGAACGCGGGGCAGCCGATGCCGCTGGCCAACATGCGCACGCCGTAGTCGACCAGTTCGTCGGGCGTGCCCTCATGCCAGGCGATGCCCACCGTCGGGTAGACCAGTTGCGTGGCCCGCCGCGCGGCCAGCGCCAGGTAGCTCAGATCGTTGGTCACATCCTGCCCGGCGGCATCACGCCCGCCGACGATGACCGCCAGCGCCAGCCCAGCAGGCACGATCTCGTTGAGCTGAATGTACAGGCAGCAGAGCAACTCGAAGGCGCGCTCGGGCGTGGTGCGCCCCCCGGCCAGGTCTGCCTCGTAGAACCCGCGCAGCACCTGGTCGACGCGGCCAGGGTTGGTCAGGTAATGGTCCTCGGCCACCTGCAGCGCGGCGATGGTCCCCCACATCAGCTGGGCCGCCTCGTGCAGCGTCGTCGGCGCCTGATGCGCGATGCGGCGGCACACCGCGCCGACCTCTGCGTCGGGGCAGGCCTCTCCCACCCGCTCGAACCAGGCGCTCAGCCCGCGTAGCGCCACGACGTCCGCGCGGCGCGACTCGGTGGGCTCCAGCGCTTCGATGTCGGCGATCAGGCCGTCGATGCCACGGCCGAACAGCGTCGGCCAGTCGGGATGCAGGTGCCCGCAGTCACCACCGGGGAATGCCGGGATCTCGGCCAGCACGGCCCGCGCGGCTGCCTGCGCGGCCTGATCGTCGGCCGTCTCGGCGCGGAAGCAGGGCCGTCCGACCAGCAGCTCGCCGGGAGAGAAGGACAACGGCATGGCCGCCAGCCGGGCCGCGACGCGTCTCGCGCGCCAGACCAGCCAGGGCTCATCGGCAGGGCGCGCCGTCCAGGCCTCGGCCTCGGCCAGCGTCAGCTCGGGCACGCCCGGCAGCGGCTGACGCTGAGTCTCCAGCGCCGCGTCGCGCAGCCCGCGTAGTACCGGTGAAAGGGTCCAGTCGAGCGTCGCGTCGCGGTCCATGGCGGCTACACCTCGTTGACGACGGTCACACCCAGCGCGCGCAGGTCTCGGACCCATGAGGCCACGAGTTCGCGGCTGGGCGTCTCGAACACCTGCGGCTCGGGCGGCAGCCCCAAGCGCTCGCGCTTGCCGGTGCCCAGCCGGTGATAGGGCATGATCTCGAAGCCGAGCAGACCAGGCAACTCGCGTGACAGCGCCGCGACCATCAACCAACGCTCGGGCTGGTCGTTGACCCCTGGCACCGTGGGCAGCCGCACCAGGATCGACGCACCCGCGGCGTGCAGTTCGCGCAGGTTGGCCAGGATCGGCTCGTTGGGCGCACCGGTCAGATCACGGTGGCTGGCGCTGTCAGGCGCCTTCAGGTCCACCATCCACAGATCGACCAGCGGCAGCAGGCGCTCATAGTCGGCCCACGGCGCGAGGCCGCAACTTTCTACGGCGCAGTGCAGGCCAGCCGCCTTGGCGCCGGCCAGCAGCGCATGGCTGAACTCGGGCTGTGCCAGCGGCTCGCCGCCGGACAGAGTCATGCCGCCGCCGCTGGTCTCGTAGAAGGGCCGGTCGCGCATGACCTCGGCCAGCGCCTCGCCGGCGGTCAGGTCGCGGCCGACCATCTGCAGCGCCTGGGCATGGCACTCGGCCACGCAGGCGCCGCACACCGTGCAATCGGCGCGGTCGAACAGGTGGCGTCCCTCGGCATCCATGCTGTGTGCGCCGCGGGGGCAGGCGGCCACACACGCGCCACAGGCGATGCAACTCGCGGGGACGTAGGACAGTTGCAGCGCGCTCTCGCCACTTTCGGGATTGTGGCACCACAGGCAGCGCAGCGGGCAGCCCTTGAGAAAGACCGTCGTGCGGATGCCCGGCCCGTCGTGGATGGCGAAGCGCTGGATATCAAAAACACGCCCGACCGTGTTCAGGTCGGGCGTGTGAAGTCCTTGAGCCATAGCCCTCTACTGTGCGGTCTTTGGCGTGGCCGTGCTCGACACCCAGTTGGGCGACGGCGTGGTGGGGCCGGTGTTCGGTCCAAGCGTGACCACACCGACCGCCTCCTGGCTGGGCAGCGCGTAGGCCACGGCGTCGCTCTTGGGCGACCACAGCGTGCCGGCGGTAGAACCTTCCGACTTCTCGGTGATCAGCGTCCAGGGCAGGCGCGCCGTGTTGTCGGTGGCGCCAACCACCAGGCGACCGCTGCACTTCTGGCGGTACGACGAGGCTTCGTCGGTGCAGATGCTGTCGGGCGAGCCCTGCCAGTAAGCGGCGAGCCGGCCGTCGGGCGAGACGTCGATCTTGCCGTAGACGAACGTGTCGCGCAGCAGCGGATGGTAGTACAGCGGGTTGGCGGGGTCGTAGACCTCCCACACCGGCTCATGACCGAGGTCGGGCCGGCGGTCGCAGAGGACCAGCAGGTCGGCCTTGGGCAGCCAGTTGGCGGCGATGACCGGCCGGTCGGGCGAGCCCAGCGGCACGAGCGCCTTGGTCTCGACGTTGACCGCGGAGAACGAGCGGTCGTTCTCCTTGTACAGCACCCACTTGCCCGTGGGCGAGGCCCACGCGCCGGAGACGCTGATGTCCTTGACGGTGGTCACCAGCGGGCCACTGCCACTGCCGTCGGCGGCGGCCAGCAGCAGGTCGCCTTCCTTGGACTGCACCATGACTTTGTCGTTGCCGAGCCAGGCGGCGTAGTTGCCGTCGGCCACGGCCTTGGCCGCAGTGCCCTGAGCCACCATGACCTTGCCATCGGCGCCGTACAGCAGCTTGCTGCCGTCAGCGGACCAAACGGGGTTGAGGCTGAGCTTGCAGGGCGCCAACTCCGTGGCGGTGGCGCCGTCGGCGGACACCAGGGCCAGCAGGTTGGTCGGCACCTTCTCAGGATCGGCGTCGGGCACGCAGGCCACGGTCACCAGACCCTTGCCTTCGGGCGCGGCAATGAGCTTCTCGGGCGCCACGGTGAACGACGCGGCCAGCGGCGTCACGGCGCTGGACACCAGGTCGACACTGTTGACCACCGGTGGCGTGCCGGGCTTGGCGTCCAGGGCCACGCCATAGGCGGTCTTGCCCGTGGCGGCGACGCCAATGAGCTTCTGTCCGGGGGCAACCAGGCGCGGGTTGGCACCGTCAGCGTCGGCCACGCAGATGCCCACGCCCATGCGGGTGTAGACCAACTCGTTGCCGTCACCCGTCCACAGCGGATTGGCGGCGCGCTCGATGCGCTTGTGACCGCGGATGGCCATGGCGGCGGGCGCCACGTTGGCCAGGTCGGGTCGCGGATAATAGGGTGACTCGCCCATGCGCTCCAGCGCGGCAGCCGACTCGATGGCCCGCACCGTGCCGGGCTGGCGGCGTAGGATGATGCGGAACTGCTCGGCGGCCTCGGCCTTCTTGCCTTCCTCGGCCAAGACCCAGCCCAGCGTCCAGCGCGCATCGACATGGTCGGGATTCTCGCGCACAGCAGCGCTCAGCGCGGCCTCCGAGAGGTCGTACCGAGCGGCCAGCTTGTGCTTGCAGCCCGCTTCGTAGAGCCACTGAGCCGTGCGCTCTTGCGCCGGCGCCTGAGAGGCGCAAATGCTCACCAACAGCGCGCCAGCCCACACCGTGCCACGTCCCATGCCTGTCTCCTCCGCACACCGCTGGGTCCACAGGACCACGCGTCCCAGCGACCCGCATGTCGCCCAGGTGTTGGACAACGCCGCGCCCCAAACGACGCGGCAAACCCAAGCCGACGCGCCATTGTAGCAGATCCGAACGCGGCATGCAGGCCGATTCGCCGTTGAATCGGCCCAGCCGGCGCGAAAACGGTGTCAGGGACCGTTTCTTGCGCGCAAGATTCGCGGAGCCGCCTTGGCTAGCGAGCCTTGACCTTGACCACGCTGCCCGTGCGCGCGGACTCATAGATGGCGTCCATGAGTTCGCTCTGGTTGATGCCGTTGAGCGGGCTGGTCTTCGGATCGTCCTTGCCCAGCAGGGCAGCAACGAAGTTGTCCATCGGGTTGCCCGTGGCGCCCGTGATGTGCGGGTACTTGACGGCCTGGCCGTTCTTCCAGATCTTGATCCACGAGCCGCCCCAGCCGTCGACCTCGACGCGGCCGCCGTCGAAGGCGAGCATCAGGCCGGCGCCGGAATCGGGGCAGTTGCCGCCGACGACGATGGTGGCGAACGTGCCGCTGGCGAAGCGGATGTTCACGCTACCGTTGATGTCCACAGGCGTGTCGATGTTGTCGACGAAGGCCTGCACCTGGTCCACCTGCTGCTCGACCAGCCAGACCAGCGAGTTGAACAGGTGCGCGCCACTGTCGTACATCTGCCCGCCGCCCGACAGGGCCGGGTCCTGGCGCCACGTGCCGCGCGTGCCCTTGCGCCAGTTCTGCGTCAGCCAGCCGCTGATCAACTCCAGCTTGCCCAGTTCGCCCGAGCGGATCAGCTCGCGCAGGTAGGCGAACTCGGGTGTGCACGGGGTGTTGTAGCCGATGGTCAGCAGCTTGCCCGTCTCCTTGACCTTGGCCGCCAGGGCGTGGGCCTGGTCCGAGTCGGTGACCATGGGCTTTTCCATGAGCACGTTCACGCCGGCTTCCAGCGCCTGCACGCCCTGCTCGTAGTGCAGCGTGTGCGGGGTGACGATGGCCACGCCGTCGAGCTTGGCCTCGGCATACATCTTGGCCGGGTCCGTGTAGATGGCCGGCTTGGTGGCGTAGTCGCTCAGGCAGCGCTTGATGAAGCCCTCAACCTGTGCCTCGCTGACGTCGCACAGCGCGACGATCTCACAGTCGGGGTTGACCTTGAAGCGGCTGGCATGAGCGCCGGCCATGCCACCACAGCCCAGAATACCGATACGTACCTTCGACATCAGTTCATCCTCTAGAGCGGAGTTGGCCGCCGTTTCGGCGAACGGGCGCGCCCTCCTTCGGCCAGCTTTGGCCAAACACAAAAAGACAGCGTCGAGCGGATCCACTCCGCTCGACGCTGCTCCGAATGGGGCTGGCGCCGCCGATCAGAAGGCCGGGCCCAGCTGGCGCGGCAGCCGCAGCGGCTGGGTGCGGGCCAGCTTGGGCGACAGGTTGCAGCCGAAGCCCAGCACCGGGCGCAGGCTGTTGGCACCGGGGTCGACCTTGTTCGAGGGCAGCCACAGGTCCAGAGTCGGGCCGAAGCTGACGCCGGGCGCGGCCGAGTACCACAGAGCGCCGCGCACATGGCCGTCACGCCAGCCGTGCACGCCCTGGCCGAACTGCAGGCCCACCGAGCCGGTCAGGTCGAGGCTGAACTTGCTGGTCAGCTTCTGCTCGCGGGCCGCGGAGAAGCGCAGGTACGAGCCCGGCCGCTCATTGAAGTCATGGAGCAGGTCGATGGTCGGGGCGAACGGCAGGTCGAAGACCGTGCGCAAGTACCACTCCTGGGTGCTGCGCCCGCCGGTGTTGTCACCGGCGTAGAGGATGCGGTCCAGGTCACCACTGGGCGAGTAGTAGCTGATACCGCCTTCGATGGCGGCCAGCGAGCCGATGAGCGGCGGCCGGTAGCGCACGCCGGCGCGGTAGATGCCCTCGGCCAACGCCACGCCGCGCTCGAGCTGCACGTACTGCTGGATATCGCCCACGAGGCTGAGCCGCTTGCCCAGCCGGTAATCGATGGTCACGTCGCCTATGATGCCAAACGGCCCTCGCTTGGCGCCGCGGAACACGTAGCTCGAGTCCACCTGCGCGCCAAACGACACCGCCAGATCGCCGGCCTGAGCCGCGCTCAGCGCCAGCCCGGCAGCCAGCACCACCCGCCACATCCGCATGGTTCACTCCTCACTCCACCCATTGGACAACGCGCAGCGCGCGATGATTCACAAACGCGCGGATGAACCTACGCCGGCTCGCCAACGTCCAACGGTCCACGTGAGGTGAGCTGTGAGACTCCATCGTCTGGCGCTGGTCGTTACGCTGCTGTGCTTGACGGCCGCGGTGCAGGCCACCGCCGGCCCCGGCCGCGTCGCCATCGGCGGCGTGTTCCCCACGGGCTACGTGGGCACCTTGGCCCGCTACGGTCTGCCGCGCGACGTGCTGTTCGACGCGCAGATGACCGATTCGGCGGTGCTGTCGCGCTATCAGGTGATCATCGTCGCCGGCATGCCCGACGACGCCGCCGCGCTCCGGGCGCTGGAGAACTACCTGGCCAAGGGCGGCCGCGTCCTGCTCGACCTGAGTTCGCAGCGCATGGCCATCCCAGGCGTGATGGCCCCCGAGCGGGGTGGCGGCGGCTGGTTCGGCGCACCTCAGCTCAACACCACCGTCGGCATGTCCCGCTCACCCATGCGTGCCGTGGCCAACAGCCCGCTGGCGCCGGACCTGCTGGCGCAAGCCGCCGTGGCCACCGGTGACGACCCGCGCAGCAAGATCCGCCCCGGCGGCGTGCCCGACCAGAAGCTGCTGACCAACCCCGTCGTGCTGGCCGAGTACACGGCCACCATCAGCCGGCCGGCCCCAGGCGAGCGCCCGCTGGATCCGCGCGAACGCCTGCGCGGCGCCCTGAACGACAACGGGCCAGCGGCCCCGGCCGTGGTCATGGGCACGCGCGGCGCCGGCCGCGTGGTCCTGTGCGGCCCGATGATCGGGATGGCCAGCTCGCTCATGGGCGCCGACTACGACGCCCTGGTGCTGGGCATGTTGCGCGTCATCAGCGATGGCCGCTGCGTGCCGCAACTCGATCCCGAAGGCCCGCGCCTGGGCCGCAAGGAGAGCCTGCGCAGCCAGGGCGAGACTGACACCGAGGTGCCGGACGCTCCCCAGGCCGACAGCGGCCGCCCGGACGGACCCGGCCAGCGCTCCGCGCTGCCGGCCGGCGTCGCCGAACTGGCCGCCGACCAGCCCGATGAGTACAACGTCACCGGCAAGCTCGGGGCCTCGCCCAGCGAACTGCTGCTGCACTACTGGAACGCGTCGAACCTGGTCAAGGTGACCGTCAGCGCCAACTCGGCGCAGATCACCCGCATCTCCGGCGGCAGCGCCAAGGTGCTGGAAGACGCACGGCTCGGTCTGGCGCCGGGCACCCCGTTCACGGTGAAGATGCGCGTGGACAAGCTGCTGCTGACCGCGGGCACCACCTACCTGTCGGCCGACCTGACCGGCGTCCACCGGGGCAGCATGGGCGCCCGCGGCTTCCAGCCGCCGGCCGAGCTCCAGCAGGTGGAATCGGTCTACTTCGCCGACGACTTCATGCGCACCAACGACTCCCAGGGCGGCTGGGAGACCCTCGGCGGCACCTGGCAGACCGCGCCGGTGCAGAACCCCGATATGGGTGCCAATCCGTTCTCCTACAAAGTCGATACCCCCGCAGGCCCGGCTGTGGCGCTGCAGGGCAGCGCCACCTGGGATGAGTACAAGTACACCTGCGCTGTGCGCCCCACCGCCGCGGGCGGCCAGGTCGGGCTCGGCTGGTACGCCCGCGATGCCAAGAACATGTACCTGTTCCGGGCCGCCGTGCGCACCGATGAGAAGCCCGTCACCAAGGGTCTGGCGCTGGTCAAGCTGGTCGACGGCAAGGAGACGGTGCTGGCCGAATCCGACGGCGGGTTCGCCAATGGCCAGTGGTACCGCGTCATGGTCAAGGCCGAAGGGCCGTGGCTGGGCGTCTTCGTGGACGGCCAGAAGGTGTTCGGCGCCAAGGACACGACGTTCGACAGCGGCAAGGTCGCGCTCGGCGCCGACCACACGTCGGCCCGCTTCGACGATGTCGAGGTGGAATCGGTGGTCATCGCCGCCCAGCAGGGCCAGGAACTGCGCGGTAAGGTGCCTGACTTCGCCGGCATCATCGATGTCGATTCCTGGGCTGGTCCGGCCACAGTGTGGGAGCCCGATCCCGACACCGGCGGGTTGTTCTGGCGCCGCAACGCGTTCTTTGGCGACGTGAACCTGCGCTACGACATCGCCAAGCTGCCCGATGGCGGCGCGGCCACGCTGATCGTCGATGGCGACGGCAGGAGCCTCAACTCCGGTCTGTCACTGGACATCAAGCGCACCGGCAAGTCCGCCCAGGTGGAACTGCGTCGCGCCGGCCAGTCGCTGGGTTCGGCCACCACCGCGGTGGGTGACACCACGGCCATCGAGATCGAGCGCAAGGGCTCGCGCGTGGTCGGCCTGGTGGAGGGCAAGGCGCTGATCAGCGGCGATGCGGGCAACACCGGCAGCGGCCGCCTGGCCTTCCGGGCCGAAGGCTACAAGCCGCGCGTCTCGGGCCTGACGCTGTGGTCGCAGAACCTGCGCGACTACACCTTCGACTCCGCGCCCGTGGACTGGTGGGTCGGCAGCGGCGACTGGGACGTCACCAACCGCTGGAGCTGCACACCCGACTGGTCGTGGTTCGGCGGCGTCAGCAAGGCTACCGGCGACCAGACGGCCTGCATCTGGAACAAGCAGGAGTACGCGGGCGATGTGGTGGTCGACTACTACGCCGGCCCCAAGATGCTCGGCGGCCCCAATGTGCGCGACTTCTTCGGCCAGCAGAAGACCAAGGAACGCAATGGCGACCTCAACTGTGTCATCTGCGGCGACGGCCTGAACGCCAAGAGCGGCTACAGCTTCATCGTCTGCCCCGAGGGCGGCGGCGCGAGCATCCTGCGACAGGGCGTGGCCGTGGCCAGCAACCCGAACTTCAGGCTGTTCACGCGCGCCCACAACCGCTGGGCCAACATGCGCGCCGAGCGCCATGGCGCCACGGTGCAACTCTTTGTCGACGGCCAGGTGGTGGTGCAGTACACCGATGCCAATCCGCTGCCGGGCGGCTATGTCGGCGTGTGGACGCAAGACAACGGCATCATGGTGCCGCGCGTGACCATCGCCTTCGAGAAGCTGGGCCAGTCGCTGCTGTCCCTGCGCTAGATCACAGACAGAGGGCCGAAGGCCCGGCGTCATATCAGCCTGGGGCAACGTCCCAGGTTGGCGCCATAGCCCAGGGCGATGCCCTGGGCTATGGCGCCAGGCCTTTGGCCCTCTGTTGATTGCGGCTCAGTCGAGCCAGCGCCTCACGGCGACGATCTCCCAGCCTTCGGCCGTCGGCGCCGCGACCACGTCGAGTCGTGAACCGACGGCCAGCGCGTGGTCGGTGGCGTGGAAGGCGGGCAGCCTGAGGCTGGGGCCTTGGGTCGTGCGCAGTTCGATGCCATCGTCGCCCATGGCCGCGACCTCGGCCTGCAGTCCGTGCCAGGCGAGGATCTTGCAGAGCTTGGCGCCGCGACAGCCGAACAGGTCGGCCTCCTCCACCAGCAGACGCGCGTGGATGCGCGCACCGTCGGTCAGGCCCAGTCGCCGCACCAGGTCGCTGGACACCTCGGCCACATCGCCGATATCGCTGCAGTAAAGGGCGGTGCCGTCTTCCAGGACATTGAGTGTGCCCAGCCCTCCATAGATGCGGGGCGGTGACTCAGTCACCGCCGGGCCGGCCCCCGCGGGAGCCGGCCTAGGATTCACGGACAGCATGATGAGGATACCTCCGCGGGTCGCGGCACAGGATGAAATGCGACCCACTACTCTTTTATGTGGACCCTTCGGAGGCGTGCGGTGTTACAGCGGTCTGAACGTCAGGCGCCTTCGCTCTGGCGCCGATGCCAATCGTCGTCCCACAGGTTGAAGTCGCGCTCGACGAATGGGTGCTCGGCGATGGCCTCCTCGTTGAGCTCGACGCCCAGGCCGGGACCCGACGGCAGGCTGAAGCAGCCGTCGGCGGGATCGACCTGCGGCAGGCCCGTGGCCACCGTGCCGACCCACGAGTCGACGAAGTCGTTGAAGTACTCCTGGATCTTGAAGTTGGGCAACGTGGCATCGAGATGCAGGCAGGCGGCGGTGGAGACGGGGCCGCCGACGTTGTGCGGCGCCACCATCATGTAGCGCACCTCGGCCATGGCGGCCAGCTTCTTGCCCTCCAGCAGGCCGCAGGTGTTGGTGATGTCGGGCTGGATGATGTCGCAGGCCTGCTCCTCGAACAGCTCGCGGAACTCCCACTTGTTGACCAGCCGCTCACCCGTGGCCACCGGCAGGTTGATCTTCTCGCTGGCCTTCTTCAGGGCCTTGAGGTTGTCCGGCGGAACCGGCTCCTCCACCCAACTCGGCTCGAACGGCTCCAGGTCGCGCGCGATGGCGATGGCCTGGTGCGGCGAGAAGCGGCCGTGCATCTCGATGAGGATCTCCACCTCCGGCCCGACGGCATCGCGCACGGCGGCGACGATGTCCAGGGCGAGGACTTTCTCCCGGCGCTCCAGCTCATACCAGCCGGCGCCAAACGGATCGAGCTTGAGGCCGCGATAGCCGCGCGCGACCACCCGCTTGGCGGCGGCGTGGAAGTCGTCGGGCCGGCGCTCAACGGTGTACCAGCCGTTGGCATAGGCCTTAATGCGCTCGCGCATGGGTCCGCCGAGCAGGTTGTAGACCGGCTGCCCGCAGGCCTTGCCGATGATGTCCCAGCAGGCGATCTCGATCAGGCCGATGCCGCAGCTGGCCACCACGCCTGCGCGCACGAAGTCGTCGCGGAACATGCGGCTGACCATGGCCTCGATGGCAAACGGGTCCTCGCCGAGGATGTGCCGCTTCTTGGCCGAGTTCAGGTAGGCCAGCAGGTCGGCGGTGCGGTTGGGCAGCCGGCACTCGCCGATGCCCACAAGGCCTTCGTCGGTGTGGACCTTGACGAACGTCAGGTCACGCCACGGCGTGCTCAGGGCCAGGGTTTGTACGTCGGTGATCTTCATCGCGGGCCAACCTCGTCACAGCGGGATTGTGCCCCTCCCGCGACGCAAGGTCAACCCGCTGGGTCAGGAGCCGGCAGGTCTACCGCCGCCGACAGCCCGCCGCAGGCATACACCTGCACGCGCCGCGCGTCTTTGGCCGCCAGGAACCGCACGCGCAGCCGCTGCTCACCGGTTAGCAGGCCGTGCGCCAGCGGCACATACCGCGCGCCGTCCCAGACCTCGACCTGGCGCACCGCCAGTTGGATCTCGGCGACCACGCTGGCGCCGGAGCCACGCCGCCAACTGCGCAACGCGGCCCACTCCGCATCAGGATCGTCGATCTCGCGCCAGATGGCGAGTTCAGCCGGCTCCCACTCGACCGGGACATCGCTCTGCCGCCGCGGGGTGACCGTCACCTCCACCGAGTACGCCACCTCACCCTCGTCCAGCGATGGCTGGTCGCCACAGCGTTTGACGTCATGCACCAACATGCCGCAGTCCTTGGCGCCGCCAAGGCGAGCCGCAACGATGCGTGCGCCGGTCGCGCCAAGCCAGATCATCCGAGTCTGCGCCACCATGTACGCGGCAAAGGCCAGCAGCAATAGCGCGCCCCACCACGGCAGATGCGCGAGGGCGATGGCCAGGACAATGAGCAGCACCAGCAGCAAGCCGATGGCGACGTAGTAGCCGAGGGTCTTCATCTTGTGTCCCCGCCCCGACAAGCGTTACGCCGCCGGCAAGTCCACCGGCACCGAGATGCCCCAGCCCACCTGCACCCGCACCTGCCGCACCTCCGACGGCGCGACGAACTTGACGCGCAGACGCTGCTCACCAGTCAGCAGGCCATGAGCCAGGGGCATGAACTGCCCGTCCTCGAGCACCTGCATGCGCACCACGGCCACAGTGTCCGACACGGGCAAGGTGCAAGCGCGGCACGACCGTCGCCCACGCGGCTGGGGAGGCTGCACGGTGGCCGGCGCAGGCAGGAACCGCAGCTCCGACGGCGCCCATTGCGTCGGCCGTTCGCCCAGTTGCCTGGGCGTCACCGTGAGCTCGATCCAGAAGACCGCGCCGTCGCCGGGCTCGACGTCGGTGCAACGCTCGACGCCGTGGACAAGCAGCCCGGTGCCCAGGCAGAAGCCCATCTGCTCGCTCATGCTGGCCACAGACGCCACGCCAAACGCCACCGGCGCCACCTGCCCGATGGTCCAGGCGGCCAGCGCCACCAGCAGCAACGCGCCCCACCACGGCAGGTGCGCGATGGCGACCGCCAGCACGATCAGCAGCACCAACAACAGGCCGGCGCCGACACAGTAGATGAGGGCCTTCATGGGCTCAGCTCCCCTTGGTCCAATCGCGCGCCGGCGCCGCGGAGTTCGGCCGTTCAGCCAGCGTCGACCATCCCTGGGAAGCGCACCTCGCCCAGGAACTCCAGGTAGTAGCGCAGCTTGGCCAGCGTGGCCTCGGGCTTGATGGCGGCCAGGAGCCTGACGCGCTGCGGGCCTTCATACTTGCCCTCCTCGTCCGGCCCGAAGGCGCCGTTCGACCAGACCAGCACCTCATGCACTTGGCCCACGTCCTCAGGCCCTTCGTCGTCGCGCATCGAGGGTGGCTTGGCATCGGGATGCGCCAGCGACAGGTCGCCCGGCTCCCAGTGCGTGAACCTGGCGCCTTGGGCCAGATGGGGCGTGATGGTCAGATCCAGCCAGTACCAGGCCAGGGGCTCGGCCGGCGTGACCGGTTCGTCATCGTCCTCGGGTTCGTCGACGCCGGTCGGTGCCACCGTCGCTTCGACCGCGTTCACCAGCAGGTCGGCTCCGCGCAGCGCGGCGCTCTTCATGCGGATGGGCGCGAGAATGAGGCGCGCGAAAAGCAGCGCGCCGACCGGCTTGGCCAGCAGGACGAGTGTTGCGATAAGCAGCAGACTGCCCCACCACGGCAGGTAGACGATGGCCGCGGCCAGGGCCAACAGCACCAGCAGCACCACTCCGACCAGGACTCGACACATGTCTGCTCTCCACATGTGGGTTGTGGCACGCGCCACGTGGCAAGTCAAGTGGTGTGGGCCGCCGCGCGGGCCGGGTGGCACGGCCCAAACGACGAAGCCGGCCGCCCACGGGGAGCGACCGGCTTCGACAGGTTAGCGACAGAGGACGACTAGTGTCGCCAGCTCCGCAGCACGTGGGCGTAGTTGGCGCGCTCGTAGGCATCGCCATCGGGGCAGCGCAGGAGGCTCATGCTGCCCTGCATCTGCGCCAGCGACTCGTACTCGTGCGCTTCCAGCCACTCACTCACGCCGCTGATGATGCTCTTGAGCGTGTCGGGACCGTTCTGCAGCAGGGCCGAGACCATCTGCACCGCGTGGGCGCCGCACATGATCGCCTTGACGGCGTCGAGCACGGTGTGCACGCCACCGGTCACGGCCAGGCTGGCCTTGACGCGGCCGCTGAGCACGGCCAGCCAGCGCAGGCGGAGCAGCAGTTCGCTGCTGTCGCTGAGCCGCAGGCTGCGCACCACTTCCAGCTCCTCGACATCGATGTCGGGCTGGTAGAAGCGGTTGAACAGCACGAGGCCGTCGACGCCGGCCTCGTCCAGGTCCTTGGCCGTGTTGGCCACGCTGGTGTAGAACGGCGAGAGCTTGACCGCCACGGGGATCTTCACGCCGGCCTTGACCGCCGCCAGCATCTCCATGGTTTCGTTGCGGATGCTCAGGCCGGTGACGTCGAGGTCGGTGGCCAGGTAGTAGACGTTGAGCTCCAGCGCGTCGGCGCCGGCGTTCTCCATCAGCTTGGCATAGTCGAGCCAACCGCCCTTGGACTTGCCGTTGAGCGAGGCGATGACCGGCACGTTGACCGCGGCCTTGACCTTGGCGATGTGCTCCAGGTACTCCTCGGGCCCGAGGCGGAACAGTTCCATGCCGCTGGGGAAGAAGCTCAGCGACTCGGCGTTGGTGTTGGTGTGACCCTCGACGGCCGCCAGAGTGGCCAACTGCTCGGCCACGATCTGCTCCTCGAACAGCGAGTGCAGCACGATCGCGCTGGCGCCCGCGTCCTCCAGCTTGCGCACCGTGTCCAGCTCCTCGGACATCATCGAGGCGCCGGGCATGAACGGGTGGGCCAGCTCACATCCCAGGTATGTGGTCTTGAGATCCATCGTTTCAGACTCCCTTCGCGAGGGCGCCTTGCGGCGCCCTCACGCGGCTCAGGCCTCGCCGTTGCCGTTGGTCTCATCGGCGCCGGACGGCACGATGATGTTGGCCATCTGCTGGTAGAGCGCCACGCGCTGTGCCGAGAAGTCCGCGGCCGAGACGGCCAGAGCGGCGAACCGCTTCGGATCGATCTTCTCGACCATGCGGAAGCGGGTCTCGTTGCGCATGTAGTCCTGCACGCTGTCCTTGGGCTCACCCGAGTCCAACTGCAGCGGCGGCAGATTGGCCTCGATGCGGCGCGGGTCGTAGCGATACAGCGGCCAGATGCCCGAACTGACGGCCAGCTTCTGCTGCTCCAGACCGTGCGACAGGTCATAGCCGTGCGCGATGCAGTGGCTGTAGGCGATGATGATCGACGGGCCGGGATAGCTCTCGGCTTCGGCGAACGCCTGCACCACCTGGCTGTCCTTGGCGCCCATGGCCACCGACGCCACGTAGGCGTGGCGGTAGCTCATGGCCATCAGGCCCAGGTCTTTCTTGCCACTGGCCTTGCCGCTGGCGGCGAACTTGGCTGCCGCGCCAATCGGCGTCGACTTGCTGGCCTGACCACCGGTGTTGGAGTAGACCTCGGTGTCCATGACCAGGATGTTGACATCCCGCGTGCCCTGGGCCAATACGTGGTCCAGGCCGCCGTAGCCGATGTCGTAGGCCCAGCCGTCACCGCCGAAGATCCACACGCTCTTGCGCACCAGGTAGTCGGCGAGGACCGCCAACTGCTTGGCCTGCGGAGCAGTGCTACCGGCCAGCTTGCCGCGCAGGGCTTCAACCCGAGCGCGCTGGGCCGCGATGTTGGCTTCGCCGTACTGGTCGGCGGTCAGGATCTCATCGACCAGACCTTCGCCCACTTCGCTGGCCAGGCCACGGAGCAGGTGCTCGGCCAAGGCCTTGTTGCTGTCCACGCCGAGGCGCATGCCGAAACCGAACTCGGCGTTGTCCTCGAACAGCGAGTTGGCCCAGGCCGGGCCGCGGCCGTTGGCGTCCTGGCAGTACGGGGTGGTCGGCAGGTTGCCGCCGTAGATGGACGAGCAGCCCGTGGCGTTGGCGACGACCATGCGGTCGCCGAACAGCTGGGTGACCAGCTTCACATACGCCGTCTCGCCACAGCCGGTGCAGGCACCCGAGTATTCAAACAGCGGGCGATAGAACTGGCTGAACTTGACGTCGGCCTTGGGCACCGCCGTGCGGTCGACATCCGGCAGGCTCAGGAAGTACGCGTAGTTGTCGCGCTCCTGCTCCAAGACTCCGCCGATGGCCGTCATGTCCAGCGACTTGTGCTTGGGGTTGGCCTTGTCCTTGGCCGGGCAGACGCTCGCGCACAGGCCACAGCCGGTGCAGTCTTCGGGCGCCACCTGGATGCGGAAGGCCATGCCGTTGAAGTCCTTGGCCTTGAAGGTCGCGCACTCGAACGACTCGGGCTTGTTCTCGAGCAGCTCGGGGTCGACCACCTTGGAGCGGATGGCGGCGTGCGGGCAGACCAGGTTGCACTTGTTGCACTGGATGCAGATCTTGGGATCCCAGATCGGCACGTCCAGGGCGATGGTGCGCTTCTCGTACTGCGTGGTGGCCGTGGGCCAGGCACCGTCGGCGCGGAAGGCGCTGACCGGCAGCAAGTCGCCCTTGCCTTCCATCATCATGCCCGTTAGGTAGCGCACCTGCTCGGGCGCAGCGGGGCTGATGACCGGCGGGCGGCGGCGCGTGGTGGTCGGCGCTGTGGGCACCTTGACCTCGTGCATGTTGGCCAGCGTCTGGTCAACCGCGGCCCAGTTGGCCTTGACGACCTCGTCGCCCTTCTTGGCGTAGGTCTTCTTGATGGCCTTCTTGATCTGCTCGATGGCCTCATCGCGCGGCAGCACGCCGGAGATGGCGAAGAAGCAGGTCTGCATGATCGTGTTGATGCGACCACCCATGCCCGTCTCGCGCGCCACCTTGTAGGCGTCGATGGTGTAGAACTTGAGGCCCTTGCCGATGATCGACTCCTGAGCCTCGAGCGGCAGGGTGTCGAACACCTTGTCGGCGTCGTGCGCGCTGTTGAGCAGGAACACGCCGCCGGCCATGGCATACTGCAGGACGTCGAACTTCTCCATGAACACCGGCTGGTGGCAGGCCACGAACTGGGCCTCCTTGACCAGGTAGGTGCTGCGGATCGGGTTGCGACCAAAGCGCAGGTGCGAGATGGTCATGGCGCCCGACTTCTTGGAGTCGTAGACGAAGTAGCCCTGCGCCCAGTTGTCGGTGTCTTCGCCGATGATCTTGATCGAGTTCTTGTTGGCGCCCACGGTGCCGTCGGCACCCAGACCCACGAAGACGGAGCGGTTGACGCTCTCGGGCTCGATGTCGAAGGTCGGGTCCCAGCTCAGGCTGAGGTGCGTCACGTCGTCGATGATGCCGACGGTGAACTCGCGCTTGGGCTCCGGCTTGGCCAGTTCGTCATAGACGGCCTTGACCATGGCCGGGGTGAACTCCTTGCTGGAGAGGCCGTAGCGACCGCCGATGACCCTGGGCATGGCGGCCAGCTTGCCGTCGGCGACGGCTTCGCTGAGGCCGGCCACCACGTCCAAATACAGCGGATCGCGGGAGCCGGGCTCCTTGGTGCGGTCCAGCACGGCGATGGACTTGACGCTCGCGGGCAGCGCGGCCAGGAGCGCGGCGATGGGGAACGGGCGGTACAGGCGGACCTTGAGCAGGCCGACCTTCTCGCCGGCGGCCGTCAGGTAGTCCACCGTCTCATGCGCCGCCTCGGCGCCCGAGCCCATCATGATGACCACGCGCTCGGCGTCCGGCGCACCGACATAGTCGACGAGCTTGTACTCGCGGCCGACCTGCTTGGCGAAGGCGTCCATGGCCGACTGCACGGCAGCGGGAATGGCGTCGTAGTACGAGTTGCAGGCCTCGCGCGCCTGGAAGAAGACGTCGGGGTTCTGCGCGGTACCGCGGATCATCGGCTGGTCGGGCGTCAGCGCGCGGGTGCGGAACTCGGCGATCAGATCATCGCTGACCAACGCGCGCAGGTCCTCGTCGACCAACTGCTCGATCTTCTGCACTTCGTGGCTGGTGCGGAACCCGTCGAAGAAGTGCATGAACGGGACGCGCGTCTGCAGCGTCGCCATGTGCGAGATGAGGGCCAGGTCATGGGCCTCCTGCACACTGTTGGAGCAGAGCATCGCGAAGCCGGTCTGGCGGCACGCCATGACGTCGCTGTGGTCGCCGAAGATCGACAGGGCATGGGAGGCCAGAGCGCGGGCCGTGACGTGCATCACGAAAGCGTTGAGCTCGCCCGCGATCTTGTACATGTTGGGGATCATCAACAGGAGACCCTGCGATGCGGTGAAGGTGCACGTCAACGCGCCGGCCTGCAGCGAACCGTGCACGGCACCAGCGGCGCCGCCTTCGCTCTGCATTTCGACCACGTCGGGCACCACGCCCCACAGGTTCTTCTTGCCCTTCGACGACCACTCGTCGGAAAACTCGCCCATGGGCGAGGACGGGGTGATCGGATAGATCGCGATGACCTCACTTAGGCGGTGCGCGACCAAGGCTACCGCCTCGGTGCCGTCCACCGCGATCATCGGTCGGTCTGCCATCTGTGCAGCTCCTTCGCTCTTTGGCCGCCGCCCGCAATGGACGACGACCTGACAACCACGCTCTGAATGTGCGCCAAGCTCGGGCCACCCACGGTGCCCGATGCCCCCCCGGACCCTAATGAGACTGCAAGCGCTTGACCATGGCTCAGACCGCCTCGACAGTCGGATTCGCGGAGTCCGATGTCGGGCTTTTCGTGCGCTCGGTGGACTCCGCCGGGTGCGCGGCGCGCCCCGGCCGGCAGATCTCGTGGCGCCGCGAAGGTGGGCAGGTCAGAGGGCCCGCACCGCGCATCGATGCGCCCTCAACCCGCCTCGGCCCGCCCGTACAACGCGCACCGGCCGCGCCGCCCGGTCATCACCGTCACCCCCGACTTGGCCAGCCCGTAGGCGATTTTGCGTGCCAGATCAACGTTCACCCCCAGCGTCTCGCGCAGGTCGGGCACAGTGAACGGGTCGGGCAGTTCCGCCGGCAGCAGCGCCAGCAGGTCGGCCGGCTCGCCCACCACCCGCCGGTCGAGCACCTCCAGTAGTTGCCGGTCGAGCATCTTCACGCCGACTCGGTTCCGCCAGCGGTGCGGCCGGCCCTGCGCGTCGCGCAGCTCGCGCTGACGGCACAGCAGCACCTCCAGTCGCACGTTCTCGCGGGCCAGCAGCGGCGCTATCGAGGGCAGCTCGAGGAAGACGTTCAGCGCGCTGCCGCGCTTGGGCGAACGGCGCTCGGAGAGCACCTCGCCGGTCTCGGTGTCGACCTTGACCAGCAGCTTCTCGGCCGCCACGGGATGCACGATGACCACCGGCCAGCGCTGTGACAGCACATCCACCTTGTCGCGCAGGGCGCGGAAGCGGCCGGTCTGGATCTCATAGATCACGCCGTCGCGAACCACATCGACGCGAAATCCGTCTACGATGATCTCGGTCTGTCCGTCGTCGCCGGCATACAGGTCTTGGAGTGTGCGATGCAGATTCGTCATGAGCGCCCGCGTCCCAGGGTTGGAGTGGCCGCATGGCTCGCGGGTTGCGCGTTGCTGCCGGCACTTGTGCTGGCCGCCGAGCCGGTCACGGTCCAACTCATGCCGTTCGCCGACCAGCGCGGCTCGGCACTGCCTCGGCTGCTGGACCTGGCCGATGTGGCCTACGACGCGCGTTGGTGCCGCTCGCCGCAGCCGCCGATGGTCTTCCAGGTCAGCTATGACCCAGCGCCCGCCGACGCGCGGTTCCGGGCCACGGTCACCGCGCACGGGCTCCGGCCCAACGCCTGCTACCAACTCAAGCTGATGGGTCGGCCTGGCACGCCGAGCGGCCGGGGCTTGTGGCCCGACGGCGAGCCGAAGATCAACGATTGGCTCGGCCGACACGGCCGCTGGTGGGACTTCGCCCGCGAGCGCACCGTCGACAACTTCGCCAACGATGTCGAGACGCGCCACCTGACGCCGGCCCAGCGCGGCTGGGTGGCGGGCTATATCTTCTTCGCCGGCCTGGTCACCGACGAGTACGGCGCGGTAGGCCCGATGCCGGTCGTCGCCGACCACTCCTGGCACATCACCGGCCGCACCGGCCAGGAGAGCCAACTCAACCGCGAACCGGGCACCGACCGCCAGGTCAGCCTGCGCCGCCGGCCCCCAGCCTATTCGCCCATGGCCAGCAGCGGCAGCGCCACGCTGTGGATGGAGGCCGAGCGCGACGATCCGCCCGAACTGCCGCTGCTGCCGCCCGGCCGACATGATCTCGTGCTGCTGGTCACCGAGGAGACCTTCCACGCCGAGACCGCCGCCGGTGGCGGATGGCGCTCGGTGCTCGTCAGCGACTGGCCGACGACGACCTCGCCGCACAGCGGGCGGCCCTGGGTGACCCAGCGTGGCGCGCCGATCCAGGTGACCGTGGCGCCGCGCGCCGCCGATCCGCCGACCGTCTGGCTGCGCCTGCCGCGGCCGGGCGACGCGGTCTACGGCGAGACACTGGTGCAGGTGTCTGCCGAAGCCTGGGACAACGCCGCCGTGACCGTCGAGTGCGCGGTCGACGGCGGGGCGTGGGAGCCGCTGGACCTCAACGAGGAGACGGGCTACTTCGAGGCCATGCCCTCGCTGCCCGGTGATCAGGCGCACCGCATCGCCGTCCGCGCGCGCGACGCCGAAGGGCGCCAGACGGTGTTGCCCGACCGCGTCTTCGCGCAGCCCAGGTGAGGGTCACACGACCCGTGCGATGAGCCCCTTGAGATACGAACCTTCGGGGAACGACAACAGCGTGGGATGGTCGGTGGGGTGGCCCAACTCGGCCTCGAGCAACAGATCGCGGCCGGCATCCTTGGCGGCTTCGGCCACGGCGCGGTAGAACAGCGGCCGCTCCATGGCGCCGGAGCAGGAGAATGTAGCCAGCACGCCGCCAGGCCGCAGGAGCTTGATGGCCGACAGGTTGAGTTCCTTGTAGCCGCGAGCAGCCTTCTCCAGGTGTTGCTTGGAGCTGGCGAACTTGGGCGGATCGAGCACCACCACATCGAACGTGCGGCCCTCGTCGCGCATGGCGCGTAGCGCCCCGAAGGCGTTTTCGCAGAGGTACTCATGCTCGCCCGCCACGCCGTTGCGCTCGACGTTCTCGCGGCACAGCTCCAGCGCCGGCGCCGAGCTGTCGAGATGCACCACGCTCTTGGCCCCGGCCGCGCCGGCGTAGACGCCGAACCCGCCGGTGTAGCTGAACCCGTTGAGCACGTCCGCGCCAGCGCAGTAGGCGGCCAGAGCACGGCGATTCTGGCGCTGGTCCAGATAGAAGCCCGTCTTGTGACCGGCGCGAATGTCCACGCCGAAGGTCAGCCCGTCCTGTCGAATGAGCAGATGCTCGGGCGGCTCGTCGCCGTAGAGCGTGCCGATGCTGGGCTCCAGGCCCTCGTGCTGGCGGCGATCGTCGCCATCGCTGCGCTCGAAGAGCCCGCGTGGCTGGCACACGGCGACCAGTGCGCGCGCGATAGTATCGCGCCACAACGAAGCGCCGGCGGACAACGTCTGAAACACCACGTAGTCGCCGTAGCGGTCGACGATGAGCCCCGGCAGCAGGTCGTTCTCGGAGAAGACGAGCCGGTAGGCGTCGGTGTCGCTGTCGGCCAGCGCCGCGCGCCGGCCCACGGCATCGGCGATACGCTGCGCCCACAGCGTCTCGGTGACCAGCTCGTTCTCGTCGTAGGTCATCATGCGAACGGCGATGCGGCTCTCACAGTTGTAGCTGCCGCGGCCCGCGAACCGGCCCTTGCCGTCGACCAACTCCACTGTCACGCCCAGGGGCAGGTTCTTGGGTGGACGCACGAGCGCCTGTTCAAACACCCACGGGTGGCGTCGGCTCAGCGAGTCGCCGCGCTCGCGCACCACGGTCAGCTTGGGCGGCGGGTCGAAACAGGCCAGTAGGGCATTCGGCTGTTGCATCGCGTTGCTTTCCCGTGGCACGGGCTCACTCACCGATGCCCGACGAGCCCTGCCCACTGGTGGCGGGCGCCTTGGCGCCGTCCTTGTCGGGTGCGTGGGCTGGCGGCGGCGCCGGAGCACCAGCCGCGGGTGCCGGAGCACCGGCCGCGGGTGGCGGAGTGGGAGCAGTGGGAGCCGACACAGGCGGTAGGGCGCCGGGCACGTCGGCCGCGGTGCGCCAACGACCGGTAGGATCGATGCGCTGCAGCGCGGCGGCCGCATAGGCATGGCCGGGCACCAGGCGCACGAGTTCGCGGTAGGTGACCGCCGCTTCGGGGTAGCTGCGCGTGGCTTCCAGGGCGTAGGCCAGCCAGAGCAGCGCCAGGGCGTCGTTGGGCCGGCGCGAGACGATCAGTCGCGCCTCCTCCAGCACGGCTTGCGAATAGCCGCGCTGTAGCAACTGCAGGCCCTTGCCGATGCGCTCGCGGGCTTCGGCCTCGCTCATGGTGGGCACCGCGGGCTTGACGACGGCCGCTGGGGCGGTGCCCGTCGCGGGCGCGGTGCCGGGCGCCGCGGCGGCACCGGGCGCCGCCGGCTTGCCCGAGCCCTCGCCGGTGCCGGCCGCGCCTTCCGCGTCCTTGGGGTTGATCAGATCGTTGACGGCCTGCCCGATCTGCGGGCCCAGGTCGGTGCTGGTGGCGGTCTGGTCAACGCGCTTGACGACCACACCGTCGCGGTTGATGACCATGGCCATGGCCAGGCTCGACATGCCGAACTGTCGCGAGAGCTGGCTGCCCAGGTCATGGCCCACGGGCATGGTCAGGCTGTTGTCCTGGACGAACTTGGCGACGGTTTCGCGCACCGTGGCGCTGTTGACCAGGACGAGGACGCCGACTTTCTGCTCTTTCCAGGCTTTGTACTGGGCCTGCAGGTAGCCGACCAGGCGCAGGCCGTCGCGCGAGCGATGGTCCACAAAGGCCACCACGCCACCCGTGCCGGAGACCAGCTTGCGTAGCGAGACGGACGAGCCATTGACCGGCGCCACGGTGAACGCCGGCGCCGGCAACCCCTCCTGCCCGCTGGTGGCCACCATCTGTGCCATCGCCGCCGGGCTCAGTGTTCCGAGCAGCAGCGCCAGCCAGCCGACCCAACGTCGTCGCGCACCCATGACAAGACTCCTGTCCCCTGGACTCGTCGTGCGGCTGGCCCGATCGTGGGGATCACGCGCCGCCGCGTCGGAACTCCTTTTCGACAAGCCCGATGAACTCCTTGTTCGATTCTGTACCGCGAATGCGGTCAGTCAAGAGTTGCGTGGCCTCTTCCACATCCAGGGCGCCAAGGATGCGCCGCAGGAAGTAGCTGCACTTGAGCTCGTCGCGGTCCAGCAGCAGCTCGTGGTGGCGCGTGCTCGACCGGGCGATGTTGACCGCCGGGAACAGGCCACGCTCGGCGAGCGTGCGGTCCAGGGTGAGTTCCATGTTGCCCGTGGCCTTGAACTCCTCGAAGATGTAGTCGTCCATGCGGCTGCCGGTGTCGACCAGGATCGTCGCGATGATGGTCAGGCTGCCCGCGTCCTCGATCTTGCGCGCCGCACCGAAGAAGTGCTTGGGCTCATAGAGGGCGGCCGGGTCGAAACCACCGGTCTGCGTGCGGCCGCTGGGCGGCACGGTGAGGTTGGAGGCACGGGCATAGCGGGTCAGGCTGTCGAGCAGCAGCACCACGTCCTGGCCATGCTCGACCAGGCGGCGGGCGCGCTCGAGGGCCAGATTGGCCAGGCGCATGTGGTTTTCGGGCTTCTGGTCGAAGGTGGAGGCGATGACCTCACCGTCCACGGAGCGCTCGATGTCCGTCACCTCTTCCGGGCGCTCATCGATGAGCAGCACCATCAGATGGGCTTCGGGGTAGTTGACCATGATGCTCTGGGCCATGTCCTTGAGCAGCGTGGTCTTGCCGGCCTTGGGCGGGGCGACGATCATGCCGCGCTGGCCCTTGCCAATCGGGCAGACCAGGTCGACGATGCGCATGCCGGTGTCGCTGGCCTTGGACTCCAGCACCCAGCGCGGCTGCGGGTAGACCGGGGTCAGGTCCTGGAACTTGGGCCGGTTGCGGCAGGTCTCCGGGTTGTGCATGTTCAGCGCTTCGATATGCAGCAGGCTGAAGTAGCGCTCGTTGTCCTTGGGCGGACGCACCTGGCCGGCAATGAGGTCGCCCGTGCGCAGACCGAACCGCTTGATCTGCGACTGACTGACATACACGTCGTCCGGGCCCTGGGTGTAGCCGGTGAGCCGCATGAAGCCGTACCCGTCGGGCAGCACCTCGAGGATGCCGTTGCGGAAGATCAGCCCCTTGCTCTCGGTCTGCGCCTGCAGGATGCTGAATACCAACTGGGCCTTGCGCATCGAGGAATGCTTGGGGATCTCCAGCTCGTTGGCCAGTTCGTGCAGTTCAGCGTTGGTCAACGTTTCCAGCGCCGCCAGATCGGGGTTCTTCTTGCTCTCGGTAGTTGCCACGGATCGCCTCTCCCAGACCCACGCCGGCCGCGCGGCCGGCCCTTGGGCCGTTCAGTCGTCGGCCCCGGGCGCATAGACCTCGCGCCGCAGGACCCCCACATAGGGCAGGTTGCGGAAGCGCTGGTTGTAGTCCAGCCCGTAGCCCACCACAAACTCGTCGGGGATTGCCTTCCCCACGTACTCCACCTCGACGGCGACTTGCCGCCGGCTGGGCTTGTCCAGCAGCGCGCAGGCCACGACCTGCCGCGCGCCCCTCTCAGCCATGGCCCGCCGCAACTGCGCCAGGGTCAGGCCCGTATCCACAATGTCCTCGATCAGCACCACCGGCCGATCGGTGATGTCCACGCTCAGGTCCTTGCGCCAGAGCAGCTCGCCGCTGCTCTCCGACCCGTCGTGGTAGCTGCTCACCGCCACGAAGTCGACCGTCACCTCAAAGGCCAGGCGCCTGATGAGATCGGCCATGAACACCGCCGAGCCGCACAGCGCGCCGACCAGCACCGGGTTGCGGCCCGCATAGTCGGCTGACAGCCGACCCGCCAGGTCGTCCACCAGGGCAGCGATCTCCTGCTCGGTGACGAGCACGCACGCGATGTCGCTGTCGTGGCAGGCGGTCATGCCGCTTACTCCCACTCAATGGTCGCTGGCGGCTTGGAACTCAGGTCATACAGGCAGCGGTTGACGCCCGGCACTTCATTGACCACGCGCGTGGCGATCTTCTCCATGACCTCGTGGGGCAGCCGCGCCGGCCGTGCCGTCATGAAGTCGTCGGTGGTCACCGCCCGCACAATCACCGGATACAAATACGACCGCGCGTCTCCCATGACGCCGACGCTGCGCACCGGCGCGCAGACCGTGAAGTACTGCGCAATGGCACGGTCCAGGCCGGCCAGCGCGATCTCGTCGCGCAGGATCTTGTCCGACAGCCGCACGATCTCCAGCCGGTCGGGCGTGATCTCGCCCACCACGCGCACGGCCAGGCCAGGGCCGGGGAACGGCTGGCGCCAGACCATGGAGGCAGGCAGGCCCAACTCCTCACCGACACGCCGCACTTCGTCCTTGAACAGCCAGCGCAGCGGCTCCACCAGCTTGAAGCCGAGCTTCTCGGGCAGGCCGCCCACATTGTGGTGCGACTTGATCTTGGCCGCCTTGGGGCCGCCGCTCTCGATCACGTCGGGGTAGATGGTGCCCTGGGCCAGGAACTCGAAGTCGCCCAGCTCGCGCTGGGTGTGCGTGAACACCTCGATGAACTCATGGCCGATGATGCGGCGCTTGCGTTCCGGATCGTCCACGCCCGCCAGCTTGCTCAGGAAGCGCTCGGAGGCGTCCACCGCCACCAGCTTGAGCCCGCTGTCGGCGAAGGCCGCCTTGACCTGCTCGGCCTCATCGGCGCGCAGCAGGCCGTGGTCGACGAACACGCAGGTCAGCTGGTCGCCGATGGCGCGATGGGCCAGGGCCGCCAGCACTGCCGAGTCGACGCCGCCGCTGAGCGCGCAGAGCACGCGGCCCGCGCCCACCTGCTCGCGAATGTTGTCGATGGCGTGGGTGACGAACGAGCCCATGTTCCAGTCGTTGCCGCAACCGCACACGCCGTGCACGAAGTTGGCCAGCAGCGCGCTGCCTTGCGGCGTATGGGTCACTTCCGGATGGAACTGTACCGCGTAGAACCGCCGCGCGGGATCGCCGATGGCCGCCTCCGCGCAGTTGTCCGTGGTGGCCAGCCGCAGGAAGCCGTCGGGCAGGCGCTTCGCGGCGTCGCCGTGGCTCATCCAGCACGACATGGACGATGGCAGGCCCGCGGACAGCGGCGACGCCACATTCCAGGACAGGTCCGCCGAGCCATACTCGCGGCCCTGCCCACCGGCCACTTCGCCGCCCAGGCGCGACACCATGAGGTGCAAGCCATAGCAGATGCCCAGCACGGGCACGCCCAGCGCGAAGATGCCGGGATCGCAGTCGGGCGCACCGTCCTCGTAGACGCTGGCCGGACCGCCGCTGAGAATGATGCCGCGGGGACCGCGCTGGGCCAACTGCTCGGCGCTGATCTCGCCCGGCACGATCTCGGCGTAAACGCCCTGTTCGCGCACCTTGCGGGCAATGAGTTGGCTGTACTGGGCGCCGAAATCGAGTACGAAAACCCGGTCGGCGGGGATCGGTTGCGAAGCGCTCAAGCCTGCGCTCCTCTATTGGGGCCAAGCTAAGCAGACGGCACGACGGTCATCACGCCGCGAAAGGCGTCGTAGACGACGAATGGTAGACACGTGCCGAATAGCCAAGGTTGCTCGGTTCTGATGCCGCGACCCGCGGCGAACCGATTGGGAGAAATGAACACACCGAGTGGCGTGTCTGACTCACATATACCACACGCCATCGTTGGCGTCAAGCCTTGTCCACCCTGGATCAGTGGTCTATACTCCCGAGCCAATAGCCAGTGTCGACGGGGTCGACACTGACAATTGGCTTTGGGAGAGTCGTTCCATGATGCAGCTTGGCACTCAGCGCGTGCGTCCCGATGGTCACCTGGAGATCGGTGGCTGCGATGTCACCGAATTGGCAGCGACCTACGGCACGCCGCTGTACGTGCTCGACGAGGCCCACCTGCGCGCCTGCTGCCGCGCCTACCGCGACACGCTGGCGGCGCATTGCCAGCGCTCCAAGGCGTTCTACGCCTCCAAGGCGCTGTCCACCTCGGCCGTGGCCGGCATCGTGGCCGCCGAGGGCCTGGGGCTCGACGTGGCTTCGGGCGGCGAACTGCTGACCGCGCTGGCCGGTGGCGCGCCGGCCGCCGACCTCATGCTGCACGGCAACTTCAAGGCCGAAGCCGAGATGCGCCTGGCGCTCGAGCGCGGCGTCGGCCGCATCTGCGTGGACAGTGTCGACGAGATCCGCGCCTGGCAGGCGCTGGCCGAGGAACTCGATGCCCGGCCTCGCATTCTGCTGCGCGCCAACCCCAACGTGAAGCCCAAGACCCACACCTCGATTCAGGTGGGCCAGTTGGACAGCAAGTTCGGTCTGAGCATCCTGTCCGGCGCGGCCATGGAAGCGGTCGAGGTGGCGCTGTCCTGCGACCGTCTCGAGTTGGCCGGGCTGCACTGCCATATCGGTTCACAGGTGCTGGGCTGGCAGGCCTTCGCGCAGGCCGCGGGCGAGCTGGCTGACTTCATGGCCGCCATTCGCGACCGGTTCGGCGTGACGCTCGACGAGATCGACCTGGGCGGCGGCCTGGGCATCCGCTACCTGCCCGAGCATCAGCCGCCGGCCATCGCCGAGTTCGTCAGCCATGTGGTCTCCGCGCTGCTGGCCAAGCTGGCCGAACTGGGCCTGCCCGAGCCGCTGATCATGATGGAGCCCGGCCGCAGTCTGGTGGGCGAGGCCGGCACGACCCTCTACACGGTCGGCCCGGTCAAGGTCATCCCTGGAGTGCGCACCTACGTCAGCGTCGACGGCGGCCTGAGCGACAACCCGCGACCAGAGATGTATGGCGCGGAGTACAACGTGTTCATCGCCAACCGCGCGGCCGACACGCCGGACACCGTGGTCACCGTGTCGGGCAAGCACTGCGAGACCGACACGCTGTTCCGCGACGTGACCGTGGCGGCGCCCCGCCGCGGCGACCTGCTGGCGGTGCAGAGCACCGGCGCCTACAACTACGCCATGGCCAGCAACTACAACCGCCTGCCACGCCCGGCCATGGTCACCGTGGCCGACGGCCAGGCCGAGCTGATTGTGCGGCGCGAGACAGCCGAGGACCTGCTCGCCTGTGACCTGCTGCCCGCACGGCTCCAAGGCTGATCCACATGGCACAAGATGGACTGCCGCCGGCGGTCGCGGGCCTGGCCAAGACCTATCTGGTCAACCGCACGCTGCTCCAGATCTATCTGGGCGATATCACCACGGCGGAAGTGGGCGCCGTGGTCAACCCCGAGCACCGCGACCTGGAGATGGACTCGCCCGACGGGCAGAGCGTCTCGGCGGCCATTCGGCGCGCCGGCGGCGAAGAGATTGCCATCGCCCTCAAGGGCCACGGCCCCACCGAACTGGGCGAGGTCATCGCCACCCACGCTGGTGAGCTGCCGGCCAAGTTCGTGCTGCATGCGGCGGTGGTGGATGAGGTCGACGGCCGGCTGCTGACCACCGAGGACATCATCGCCCAGGCGACGTTCAACGTGCTGCGGCGCGCCGACGCGCTGAACATCCGCACCATCGCCTTCCCCGCGTTCGGCGTCGGCCGCACCGACATCGACGACGAAGCCGCCGCGCGCGCGATGATCGGCACCATGACGCGCTATCTGCGCGGCACGACGCGCCTGGAACGCGTGGTGTTGGCGCTGGTGCAGCCGAGCACGTTCATCGCCTTCTTCGAGGCCGCCGTGCGCGACGCCCTGCAGCGCGAGAGCGCGCTGGAGCTCAATGTCGGCCGCACCGATGGCGACCTGACGTTCCACTTCGCCGGTGACGGCGCGGTGGTCAGCAAGTCGCAGGTGCCCTATGCCGCCGACGAGCTCGACGCGGTCAATGAGCGGCTGCGGTCGCTGGCCAGCCAGACCATCGTGGGCGCGGACGATGTGGCCGAGCTGCGCGCGCTGGGTCGTCACCTCCACGATTCGTGCCTGAGCGACGAAGTCAAGGCGCAGCTGGCCGCCTCCGACGTCGAGAACCTGCTGCTGCGGCTCGACGAGACGGTCATGCACATCCCCTGGGAGCTGGCCCACGACGGGCAGCAGTTCCTCTGCCGCCGGTTCAACCTGGGCCGCCAGGTGGTGGCGCTACAGGCCTCGACCAGCACCGCGCCGCCGCCCACCGAGCCGCCGCGCCGCCTGCTGGTAGCGTTCAACCCCACCGGCGACCTGGACGGCGCCGAACGCGAGGCTCGGCTGCTGCTGTCGCACTTCGACGCCTCGCGCTGCCCGTGGACTGTCGAGGCGTTGGGGCACGAGCGGCTCGATCCGCTGCGCCTGGCGCTGGCCATCCAGGAGGCCGATATTGTGCACTACACCGGCCACGCCGACCCCGGCGAGGGCGGCTGGCGGCTGAGTTCGGGCGTGTTCGGCGCCGAACGCTTCTCGCGCCTGGCACGCAAGCCGCGGCTGGTCTTCGCCAACGCCTGCCACACCGGCGGCGCGCTGGCGCTGGGCCATCAGTTCCTGCTGGCCGGAGTGCAGAGCTATGTCGGCAACCTGTGGACAGTGCCCGACGTGCCCGCCAGCACCTTTGCCGTGGCCTTCTATGACGCGCTGCTGGCCGGCACCAACTTCGGCCGCGCCATGCGTATCGCCCGCGAGCGCGTGGCCGAGCTGCCCAGCGCCGGCGCG
This sequence comes from Armatimonadota bacterium, assembly GCA_016235455.1. Taxonomy (GTDB): domain Bacteria; phylum Armatimonadota; class UBA10988; order UBA10988; family UBA10988; genus UBA10988. The sequence goes on from JACRKZ010000040.1 coordinate 33,706, forward strand.
TTGGCCTGGGCCGGCTATGTGTTCTACGGCGACCCGCGGTGGCGGCTGGGGGTCTAGGCCTACCGCGACTCGACCAGCGCCCGGTCGAGGGCGACTGCCCGCCATTAAGAGTCGCGGCACACGGAGGTTCCTACTCACGGTGGATGTCGAAGCACTGCTCCTGGCCATGCGCGATGGTGACGAAGCCGCCGGCTCGACGCTGGTGGAGCGTTACCGGCCCTTCGTCGTGGCACGGCTGCGTGGCGCCAAGCACGCGCGCAACTGGTTCTGGCTCGACGACCTGGACGACGTGGCGCAGGCGGTGCTGGTGCGCTTCGTGGAAGCCGTGCGCGCCGAGCGCTTCCGCTTCCGCGACGAGAGCCAGTTGCGCGGGTTTCTGGTGCGCACGACGTTCTACACGGTGATGAAGCGGCGCGACCAGATCACCGAGGCGCTGGGCGAGGACGACGAGCCGCGCCTGCACCTGCTGGCGCCCGAGCAGGCGGCCGCGTTCGACCTGGGCCAGTTTGCCGACGCCGCGTTCGACACGCTCGGCCGGCGCCAGTGTCTGGACGAGCTGTATCGCGCGGTGGACAGCCTGCAGGAGGCGCGGTCCGAGGTGCTGCGGCTGACGCTGCTGGGCTTCGCCCCGCGCGAGATCGCGCCGGTCATGGGACGCAGCACCAATGCCGTATCGGTGCTCAAGACCCACGCGCTGGAAGACCTGCGCGCGGCGCTGGAGAAGACCGAGTTCATGACCAACTGTGGCCGCTACTTCCTGGGCGGCTGACGGAGAAGGCAATGCGTGCACGAGGCTTGGAGGCGGCTCTGACGGTGTTCTCGCCGGCGCGGCGCGGGTTCTGCCCGAGCCGTGAGGACCTGGTGTCCTATTTCGACGCCGTACTGACCGCCGAGGGCATGGCCGCCACGCGGGCGCACCTGGCCGTCTGCCCGTTCTGCACCGCCGATCTGGAAGACCTGACCGCCCTGGCCACGCCGCCGCTGCTCGAGGCCGTGGTGCAGATTGTGCGCGGCGGCCTGAAGCTGCTCAGCCACAGTTTCGAGGCGCACGCGGCGCTCACGCCGGCGACGGCGCGCGGCGCCGCGTCGGCCGCGGTCGAACTCACCACCGCCGCCGAAGACGGCGAACTGCACCTGCGTCTGCACCGCAACCCGGCCGCGTCGCCCGACTTGCGCGTGCAGTTGGCCGCGGTCACCAGCCAGGGCCGCGTGCGGGTCAGCCTGTACCGCTCCGATGCACTACTGGAATCGCACCTGTCCGACGGCGACGAGGTGCTCTTTGCGGCCGTGGAGCCCGGCGACTATCGCCTCACGCTCGCCCCCGTGGACGGCGACGAAGTAGCGCGGGTGGCGCTGCGCATCGAAGACGAGACCGCCGGCAGTTGACGTGGCCCCATCCTGGTGGTACCCGTAGGGCCATCAGGAGCAGAGCCTTGCAGGTTGGCATCACTCATCTCGTCTGCCGCGGTGACGGCACGCTGCCCGAAGTGCTCGACAAGGCCAAAGCCGCGGGCTACGAGGGCATGGAAGTCCTCTTCACCGACTACCTCACCACCGACAGCACGGCCGCGGACCTGGACAAGGTGCGCGCCGCATTCGACGCGGCCGGCATGACCATGCAGTCCATGTGCGGCGCCGGCGGCATTCGCGGCAGCCTGGCCACCGGGGTCGAGGCCGACGCCGAGGAGTACCGCCGCACCACTGCCCTGGCCGCGCGGGCCTGCGCCTATCTGGGCATCGACACCGTGCTGCTCGTGCCCGGCGGCGTGACCCCCGACCATCCCTACGATCTGGTCGTCGAACGCGTCACCGAAGGGCTCAAGTCGCTGCGGCCCATCGCTGACGAGACCGGCGTCAACCTGGCCGTGGAGTACGTCTGGAACGACGCCTTCCTCAGCCCGCTGGAGATGCGCGCCGCCCTGGACGCCGCTGATCATCCGCACATCGGCTTCTACATGGACACGGGCAACATGCTGGCCTTCGCGTGGCCCGAGCAGTGGATCCGCATCCTTGGCCGCCACATCAAGAAGGTCCACGTCAAGAACTTCCGCCGCCGCCCGCACTGGGACTGGCCCAGCCTGCTGAGCGTGGGCGATGTGGATTGGCCGCGAGTCATGGCCGCTTTGGCCGACATCGGCTACGATGGTGCTCTGATTTCGGAGATGTCGGGCACCTGGGACGAGCACGCCGAGAACGCGCGGTTCATCCAGGGCCTGATCGCCGGCTGATACCGAATCTCTGTGACGATCCACAGTGACATAGATTACACAGATGGCGGATCGGTCCATCTGTGCGATGTGCGTCATCTGTGGATCGCCACAGAGATTCGGTACGAGGCAACCATCTGTGGATGGGCTGCCCACCTGTCAAAGCACGGAGCGTTGATGCATATCCAGGACATCCTGGCCCAGAACCGGGTCACCAGTTCGTTCGAGTTCTTCCCGCCCAAGAGCCCCGAGGCGGCCGACGCCCTGTTCGGCACCATCGCCGAGCTGGAGGAACTGCAACCATCGTTCGTCTCGGTGACCTATGGTGCCGGCGGCTCCACGCGCGAACTGACCCACGCGCTGGTGGAGCGCATCCATCGCGATACCACGCTGACCGCCATCCCGCATCTGACCTGCATCGGCCACAGCCGCGACGAGGTGCGGGCCATCCTGGAGCGCTACGCCGCCGCCGGCGTCAACACCGTCCTGGCCCTGGCCGGCGATCCACCGCGCGACCAGCCGGGCTATGACCGCTCGGCCGACGCCTTCAGCCACGCGGCCGACCTGGTGCGGTTCATCCGCGAGTTTGGCGGCCATCCTGACCCGCGCGGCTTCGGCATCGGCGTGGCCGGCTTCCCGGAAGGCCATCCGGCCACGGCCAACCGCCTGCTGGAGATGGACTACCTGCGGGCCAAGGTCGACGCCGGCGCGGACTATATCTGCACCCAGCTCTTCTTCGACAACCGCGACTTCTACGATTTCCGCGAGCGCTGCGCGCTGGCCGGCATCAACGTGCCCATCCTGGCCGGCATCATGCCGGTCACCAGCCTCTCGGGCATGGCCCGCATGGCCGAACTGGCCGCCGGCGCCCGCTTCCCCGCGCCGCTGTTGCGCGCGCTGCGCCGGGTCGAGGACGACGCCGAGGCGGTGACCAGCATGGGCATCCACTGGGCCACGGAGCAGTGCCGCGACCTGCTGGACAACGGCGTGCGCGGTATCCACTTCTACACGCTCAACCGCAGCCACGCCACGCGCGGCATCTACCGCACGCTGGGGCTACGGAGCAGCGCGGTGTGGCAGAGGTAGGCAGTCTGGCCCGCGCCGTGCGTCACGGCTCGACGCCGCCCATCCGTCGGGCGAGGATGTCGACCGCCACGGCAGGTCACCCGCCCGCAACGCCGGCAGCCAGCACGGCGCGCGCGGGCGGGGCCCAGATGCATGGCGGCCGCCAGCCCGCCACCTGCCACCCAACCGGTGGGTGGCAGGGCGCCCGACATCGTCCTCGCCTCGGCCTCGGGCTGCAGCGCCAAGGCAAACCAGAGGCGCGGCCCCAAGCACCCTCACCCGCTTGACTCTGCCCCACCCGTCGGCCAAACTGATGTAGGGTTGAATGCTCGCCCAGGAACTGTCATGACCAAGTCCACCCGCTACCTCGCGCTCTGCCTGCTGCCCTGGCTTGCCGCGGCTCAGCCCGCGCCGCTGATCAGCGCCTGCGAC
>JACRKZ010000160.1 GCA_016235455.1 Armatimonadota bacterium
CCCCCGTCGACAGCGGGGCGGCGCTGATCGTGTCTCTGCCAGCGGTCGGGCGGCGAGTCACCGCCGCCACGCGCAGCCGCAGCGCCAGCGCGCACGCCTCTTGAGAAGCGGCCTCGACACCCAGCTGGCGCAGCTCGGCCCTGAACTCAGCGATCAGGCGCTGCCAGGCGGCAGCGGCTGCATCCATGGCGGCGGCGCGCTGTGCCACAGTCACCAGCTTCAGGGCCGGGTTGCGCCGATGCCAGTTGAGTGAGTTGCCGCCGAGGAGGATCGGCGGCGACGGCGGAAGCAGCTTGCTCCGCAGCAGCACCGGCGCCGCACTGGCCGGTAGGTTGTGCCGTGCGACGGGCGGAAGAGGCGAGGCGTCCAGCTTGCGCGCGACCTCATTCATGCGGGCCTCCGTGGTCTCGCGGCAAGCCAGCCAGGCGGCCATGGCCCCGGGCTGGTCGGCCAGCGGCCGCACCCAGCCGTCGAACCGGACGACGAAGACGGCGAACTCGTACCGCGTCATCGGTTGCATCCCGCGGTAGCGGTCGTCCACGAGCTCTGCGGGCGGGCCGACCAACTGCATCTTCGCGCTGCACTGGTAGGCCCAGTGCGTGAACGGCACGTCGGCGAAGATCCCGGCCCGCGCTTCGGGCGCCAGCCGGAGCAGCAAGGCCACCCACACCACCGTCGTTGGTCGCACGGCGAATCCCCTGAGCCGGCGCGTGGTGAGCCGGTAACGGGTCAGACGATGGGTCGGGCCAGCAGGTTCGCGGGCAGCCCAAATAGGCAACGGCCCGGCCCCCGAAGGGGCCGGGCCGTATTCCGTGTCGGATCCCGGAGGATCAGAAGCGGAAGCCAGCGCTCAGGTTAGCAGCCACGGTGTTGCCACCCAGGGGATGCCCGGGGTCAACATCGATGAAGCCGAGGCCAACCTTGACGTTGCCGGCACCAGTCTCGACCAGCGGGTACTCGCCGTAGACCATCCAGTTGAACAGGTCAGCACGACGCGTGCTACCGGCCCAGCGGACGTTCAGCGGGCGATTGCCCAGGTTCCAGGTGAAGTTCACGTCGAAGCCCTGAGTCGGCGCACCCTGAACAGGCTGGGAGACGAAGCTACCCAGGATGTTCGGTCGGGTGAACAGGCTGTTGGCGGTGCCAAGGGCATTGGCCTGGTAGGGGTTGTTGAAGATCGAGTAGCTAAGGCTCTCGTCTTCGGCAACCACACCACCAGCGACGCTCAGCTTGAAGGTCGGGGTGTTGAGGACGCCCAGCTTGGCGTAGACCGACTGCGCATTGGCATTCCCGTCGAGGTTGACGTCGGGATTGGTGCCGTTGGCCTGGCGGTACTGGTTCGTGTACTCAACATCGAGACCCTTGAGCACGTTGACATGGAGGTCGGCGCTGATGGAGAACTCGCGAGAGCCGGTTCCATCGTTGAACAACTTCCACGCACCGGCGGCCGGGGCGATGGCGGCATTGTTGTTGGGCAGGTTGCCGACCGACATGATGCCGATCTTGACGCCGTCCTTGCCAGCCTTGTCCTTGAGCCAAGGCAGGCTGATGTCGCCACGAGCGATACCGGTCAGGTTGGCCGCATTGGCACCGACCACGCCGCCAACGAGGGCGGTGGGGTTGGTGTTGTCATCAGCCTGGACCAGGCCAGTGATGGTGACGTGCTTGCCGAGGTTGTACTGACCGCGGATGCCGGTGAGGGCAGCGCCGGTGTAGTAGCCGGTACCCAGGCCGAGCGCGCACTTGGCTTCGCCGGTCTCATAGTCCTGGCCAGCATACTGCCGACCGAAGATCCAGCGACCACCGAGGCCGGGGGTCTTGACCCAGGCTTCGTCGATACCCAGGGAAGCCATACCCGCCTGGCGGGCGCTGGCACCGTGGAACCGGTTGTTGTCGCTGTCGTACCACAACGTCACGCGAGCGGCCTGGGTGTCGCTGATCGCGAAATCAACACCAACCCGGGCGCTCAACGCCATCGAGGCTTCGCCGGACTCGAACTTGAGGTCGCCATCGCGGCCACCGGCGGCGTTCGGGGAACCGTCGAAAGCGACGGTCAGACCGAGGTCACCGTAGACCTTGATGCGCTCAAGCGCAGCCAAGCGGGCTTCGTGATTGTTGACGCGACCTTCGAGAGCCGTCACGCGGCCCTGAAGGGCGGTCAGGTCAGTCTTCATCTTGGCGGTGTCGGCGCCGAGGGCCTTGAGTTCCTTGTCGAACTCACCCGTCAGCTTCTGCAACGCGGCCACGGCGTCTTCCAACGCCTTGGTGCGCGTCTCGACCTTGCCAACCGAGGTCGCCACGGCAGCCGTAGCAGCCTTGGCGTCGGCGATGTCCTTGTCATGCTTGGCGGCGAGGTCGTTGATGGCGGTGGTGTTGCCATCGATCCGCTTGCCGTCAGCCGCAACCTTGGCGTCCAAGGCATCGATGCGGTCGTTCACCGGCTTGAGATCAACCGGCTTCAGGCCATCGATGCGGCCGTCAAGCCGCTTGACTTCGTCGTTCAGCTTGGTGCCCAGGCCGTCCACGCGACCACCCACGAGACGCATGTCCGCATCGTGCTTCGTCGCCAAAGCAGTCAGACGGCCATCCAGGTCCTGTTGGCCCTTCGTGAGACGGTCGATGATCGCCGGATCCACACCGATGGTCTTCTTCATCCAGTCGTAAGCCCGGACCAGCGCCACCGCGAACTCATAACGAGTCATCGGCTGCGGGCCGCGGAACTTGCCGTCCGGATAACCCTCGAGAACGCCCACCGAAGCCAGCTTTTCGACCGCCTGATACGCCCAGTGAGTAAACGGGACGTCGGCGAACACGCCAGCTTGAGAGCGTCCGGCCACCACGGCCACCAAGGCCGCGATGAGGAGAGCTTTTCGGCTCATTGCTCGCACTCCTCTGTCAGTCACATTCCTTGGCTGGCCCAGAGTCATCGGCGGTGAGTTTCCTCAGAGTTGCCTCCCCGCGTCCCACTCTCAGCGCCAAGGCGCACGCTACGCATGCCATGTAGCAGCCGCTGTGTGACCGGCTTGCGCCCGCCACCATCGACCTGTAGATACACGACAGACCCATTATAACGACACCCAGAGCGCCCGTCAACGTCAACCGGCAGGCTGAAACCATGTGCGGAGTCGCTTGGCAAGCGACCAGGCGCGTGAGTCGTCTGGGCTAGTTGGACACCGGCGCCACCGGCCGGGTTCCCGGCGAACCGTCTTTCCACGAGCATTTACCGCGCGTACTCCACGGCACGTTGCTCGCGGATGACGGTCACCTTGATCTGGCCCGGATAGGCCAGGTCCTGTTCGATGCGGCCGGCGATCTGCCGCGCCAGATCGCGCGTATCGCGGTCGTCGACCTCGTCGGGCCGAACCAGGATGCGCACCTCGCGCCCGGCCTGGATGGCGTAGGCGCGGTCCACGCCTTCGAAGCCCTGAGCCAGCTCCTCGAGCCGCTCCAGGCGCCGCACGTAGCTTTCGATTGTGTCCCGTCGAGCCCCTGGCCGAGCCGCGCTGATAGCGTCGGCGGTGAGCACCAGGACGGCCTCCAGGCTGGCCGGCTCGATGTCGCGGTGGTGCGCGCCGATGGCCAGGCAGACCTCTTCGGACTCCCCCTGGGCCCGCGCCAGGTCGAGTCCGACCAGGGCGTGCGGACCTTCCAGCTCGGGGTCGGCCGCCTTGCCGATGTCGTGCAGCAGCGCGGCGCGCTTGGCCAGCGCCACGTTGGCGCCCAGTTCCTCGGCCATGGCGCCGGCCAGGTGGGCGACCTCGATGCAGTGGCGCAGCACGTTCTGGCTGTACGACGTGCGGAAGCGCAGCTTGCCCAGCAGCGCCAGCAGCACCGGCGACAGCCCGCTCACGCCGGTCTCGAAAACGGCCTCCTCGGCGGCTTCGGCGATGCGTTGCTCAAGCTCGCGTTGGGCCCGCTCCACGACTTCCTCGATGCGGCCGGGGTGAATGCGCCCATCGGCCACGAGCAGTTCCAGGGCCAACCGCGCCACTTCGCGCCGCACGGGGTCGAAGGCCGAGATGACGACCGCCTCGGGCGTGTCGTCGATGACCAGATCGACGCCGGTGAGCTGCTCGAAACTGCGGATGTTGCGGCCCTCGCGGCCGATAATGCGGCCCTTGACCTCGTCGCTGGGCAGCGGCACCACGGAGACCGTGCTCTCGGTGACGTGGTCGACCGCGCAGCGCTCGATGGCCTCGGTGACGATGATGCGCGCGCGCCGGTCGGCGTCGCGTCGGGCTTCGTCCTCGATGCCGCGCACCAACTGCGTGGCGTCGTGGCGGGCCTCGTCTTCCACGCGGCGCATGAGCTGGGCGCGCGCTTCGGTCTGGGTCATGGCACTGATGCGTTCCAGCGCCGCGGCCTGCTCGGACTCGCGGCCGGCGATCTCCGCCGCCTGCCGGTCCAGCGCCTGGCCCCGCTCGCTGAGCACCGACTCGCGGACCCGCAGGTCGTTCTCGCGCCCGTCGAGCTGCTGGTCCTTGTGCTCGATGCGGCTCTCGATGCGGGTCAGTTCGGCCCGCCGCTCGCGGAACTCGTCCTCCAGGTCGCGGCGACGTTGGTCGGCGTCGGTCTGGGCGGCGAGCAACGCCTCGGCGCGCTGCCGCTCGAGTTCGGCGCGGTCGGCCCGCAGCCGCTCCTCGCGGTCCCGCACTTCGCCCAGATAGCGGACCTGGGCGCGCATCCCCCAGATGAGTGACCCTGCGGCCAGCGCGGCGAAGCCGGCCATGGTCAAGCCATGTGAATCCATCGTATATCCTCGCGCCGCCGGCTGGTACGGCTCAACTCCGCCGGCAATCGGTTGGCCCTGGTTAGTGGGGCATGATGACGGCGCAAGTATAGTCGGCGCGGCGGCGCGGTTCAAGCGCGCTGCGCGCGCGGCGTGGGAGGTGGGGCGTGGCGCGCCGCGCGTGCTGGTCGTGGGCGAACAGCAAGCCGATGCCACGCGGCGGCGGCGTGACGCACCAGCGGCGATGGCCCACGCCCTACGGCAGCGGCGGCAGGGGCACGTTGCGGAACTCCACGGTCTGCACTTCGACCTCGCCGGTGGGCAGATAGACGGTCAGCTCGAGGCGGCTGGGTCGAGCCTGGTCGCCGCGGTCGCCACGCCGCACCTGGAAGCTGGCGGTCCAGGTGTCGCGCTTGCTGTCGCGGTTGACGCCGACGATGCTGGCCGGGACGACCTGGCCGTCGTTGGTCAGCAAGCGCAGATCAACCATGCCCTCGCGGCCCGTCGCCGCCTGGAACAGCTCGCTGCCGCCCGCGGGCAGCGCGCCCGACAGTTCCACGGCCAGCGCGGGCTGGTCGGCGTTGGGCTTGAGCGTCACGTCCATGTCGGCATCGGACTGCAACTGTGCGGCCGGCGTGTCGATCTCGTCGAAGACGAAGCGATGCGCCACCAGTCGCAGCAGATGCACATCGAAGCACAGCCGCTCGAGCTGGTCCGCGCCGCCCGGAGGCAGCGGCATGCCCTGTTCGAGCAGCCAGGTGCTGGGGTCCTGACCGTTCTGGTTCCAGCGGATCAGGTGGTCGCGGCCGCGGTGGTCCGGCTGCGCCTCCTCGGTGGCGGTGGTGCGCGGCAGGCTGCAGGCCAGGATGCGCAGGCCCTCGGCGTCGCTCGGGGTCTGGATGATGATGCGTGGCACCAGCGAGACATCGGTGTGCAGCCCATCGGGTCCCAGCTCGCGCAGCGCGGACTCGAAGTTGATGCGCACGTTGCTCAACCAGCAGGTCCAGCCCTGCGCCAGGCCACCAAGCGGTCGGCCCAGCGCGGGCATGACCGGCGCCGGCTGCGGCTCGATGCCGTACCCGCCGCGCCAGTACCGCCGAACCGTCACGCCATAGGCCCGCTCCAGCTCGGCTCGCGCCGCCGTGGGCGAGGCACCGCGCAGCGCCAGGGCCACCCGGCGCTCGGCGCGCTGCTTCTCCAGATACGGCACCTGCACGGTACAACCCACCTGCCGGCCGAAGGCCTTGGCCGCCTCGGCCAGGGTCAACTCGCCCTCCAGCGTGACCCGCGGGCCGACGAAGTCGTCGGCCCCGGCCAGGCCAGCCAGCAAGCCCACGAGCAGCAGCGCCAGCGCGCAAGCCCGGGTCATGGCAGGTCTCCCAACGTCCGCGGCGGCAGTGGCAGGTCCCGCCAGGCGAGTTCCTCGGCGACGGCGGGTTGGCCGCGGTCGACCACGCATAGCACCATCCGCGCCGCCTCGGGCGGCTTCTCCTGCCCATGCGGCCAGGCGGCAATGCGCAGGCCGGCGGCCGGGCTGCGCGAGCCACCGGCCGGCTCGCAACTGGTGGCGGTGAGCATGGGTGTGCCGTCGGCGCCCTGTAGCCGGGCCTCGGCGCAGCGCTGGCGGCCGGCCAGCAACTCGGCCAGTTGGTTGGCGATGGGCGACCGCTTCACGTCCGGCGGGCGCGGGCCGTCGACCGCGTCGACGGGGCGCGCGGCGACCACGAAGCGCCGATCACGATGCTCCACGGTGTACTGCCAGCCTTCGGCCGTGACCATCGGCCCGGTGGCGCCCTGGGCCGGCAGGTCCAGGCTCACCACGCGCTCGGTGATCGGCGCGGTGGTCAGCGCCAGGCCCAGTTCGGCCAGCCTGAGCCCCGCGCCGACGGGCGGCTCGGGCAGGCGCAGCGTGAGCTGCAGGTACCCTTCATTGATGGACATGGCGAGTTGCTGTTCGCCGACGGCAACCGTCGTGCCATCGGAGTAGCGCAACGGCCGTGGCTGGGCATCCACCAGGCCGAGGATGGCCTGGTCGTCGGGCGGCAGCAGCAGCCATTCGACGCTCAGAGCGCGTTCGATGTGTGGCGGCTCGGCGCTGCCCGGCTGCACATCGGCGCGGTAGGTATAGGACACCGAGCGCAGGCGCACCAACCAGTCGCCCAGCTGCCGTTCGTCGAGCCGGCGGTCGCCGCGGTTGCCCTGCTGCAGCCAGTAGGACCAGTGGTCGCCGCGCTGGAGCTGTCGTTCACCCACGCGCGACAGCTCGGCCAGCACATCGCGCGGAAAAGCGCGGTCGAAGCGCAGCGTGAGCGGCTTCTTGAGCCACGGGTCCTCGGACCAGGTGGCATAGAGGCGCCGGTTGAGGCGTGCGCTGAGCTCGTCGATGACCTGCCGCGCCGGCACCTGGTCGGCGACGTAACTGATGCGGCGCGGCGAATCGGCGGCACCAGCCGCGGCCACCACCAACAGGACCCCTGCCATGCGCGTCAACCAGCCCATACGCCTCGCCATCCAACGTTCATCGTGACGACGAAACCCGCGCTGGCGGTTCCGTCGTGCCCTACATCGGGCAGAGCCGGTCCAGCTCGTCCAGCCGCGGCAGCGACGGCTGCGCGCCGACCCGCGTGGCGGCCAGCGCACCAGCGGCACAGGCGCGGCGCGTGGCGGCCAGCAGTGGCCGGTTCTCGGCCAGCGCCACGGCCAGCGCGCCATTGAAGGCATCGCCCGCGGCCGTGGTATCGACCGCGTCCACGGCGGGCGGCGTGACGGCGAAGTGCGCGTCGGCGGTGACCACCAGCGCGCCGCGCGCGCCGCGCGTGAGCACCACGGTGGGCACGCCGATGCCGCGCAGCGCCGCGGCCAGGGCTTCGTCGTCGGCGCCATCGGGCAGGTCCACCAGACGGCTGGCCTCGGTGGTGTTGGGCGTCAGCACATCCACGCAGCTCAGCAGCTCCGCGGGCAGGCCATCGGCCGGCATGGGCGCCGGATTGAGCATGACCTGCGCGCCGCTGGCCCGGCCCAGTTGCGCCGCGGCCAGGGCGGTATCGAGCGGCACTTCGAGCTGTAGCAGCACCACGGCGGCCTCCTCGAAGGCGGACTCGGCGTGTTCGACATGGTCGGGTCGCAGCGTCTCATTGGCGCCGGGCGCGACCACGATGACGTTCTCGCCGGCGGCGTCGACCAGGATGAGGGCCACGCCACTGGGCGCCTTGGCATCGCGGGTGATGTGGTCGGTATGCAGGCCGGCCAGCCGGTAGCTGGCCAGTGCGGCGTCGCCGTAGGCATCGTCACCCAGGCGCGCGACGAACCACACCTCGGCGCCGAGCCGCTGCGCGGCCACGGCCTGGTTGGCGCCCTTGCCGCCGGCGGCCTGGACGAACCGGCCGCCGAGCACCGTTTCGCCCGGCTGGGGCAGATGACCGGTCAGGCAGACCAGGTCGGTGTTGGCGCTGCCCACCACCACGATGCGCTGAGGCATGGTCGACTCCCGGGCGCCGCAGACCCGGCTGTGCCATAGTAGGATTACGAGTGAGGATGCGGGCCACGGCGTGCGGGGTAGTGTGGCACGCCGCGCGAGCGGCTGTCAATGAGCGGGAGTCAGGCGATGCGCGGAGCGTGGCGGCTGTGGATGGGGCTGGCTGTGGCGGCCTGGGCGGGTGCCAGTCCGTTGTCGGACCGGATGCTGGCGGAGTTGCAGGGCGAGCGGTGGCAGCAGGCCAAGCAGACGGCGCGGTCGCTGCTGTTGGTGGCAGGTATCGCGGAGGACAAGACCGAGCTGGGCCTGGCCAACTACGGCCTGGGCGAATGCGCCGTGATCGCCGGCGAGTGGGCCGAGGGCTTTGACCGCTACCGGCGCGCGGCCGACCTGTCCACCGAACTCAAGGAGAACCGCGGCATCGCCTACTGCCGCTACATGCAGGGCCTGTGCGCCTCGCAACTGTCGCACTATGCCGACGCCCGCGACGCGCTCAAGATCGCCTTGGCGGCTTACGGCGAGGCACCGTCCTTCGTCTCGGGCAAGGCCGCGCTCATGCTGGGCCACGCGTTGACCCAACTCGGCGATCTGCCAGCGGCCAAGCTGGCCTCCGAGGATGCGCTGCGCCGGCTGCGCGACACGCCCGCCGTGCGCGAGCAGGTCCAGGCTACCTACCAACTCGGCATCATCGCGTCCGGCCAGGGCCATGGCGCCGAGGCCCGCGCGCAGTATGAGCGCGGCCTGGCCACCGCGCGTGAGCAGAAGCTCGACGACCAGATCGCCATGGGGCTGAACAACCTGGCCTCGCTGGCCGAGAGCGAGGGCAACCTGGCCGAGGCCGAGAAGTCCTTGCGCGAGGCACTGGCCATCGCCGAACACCTGCCGCGCCAGCCGCTGCTCCAGGGCTATCTGGGCAATCTGGCGCGCGTCACGGCAGCGCTCGGCCGCGGCGACGAAGCCCTGGCCCTGATGCAGCGCGCGGTGGACCTGGCCAGTGAGGCGGGCGATCAGGGCTCCGTGGCCACGCACCTGACCACGCTGACGCTGATGCTGGTCGAACTGGGCCGCATCGACGAGGCGCTGGCCGCGGCCGACCGGGCCGAAGCGCTGCGCCGCGAGCAGCATGACGACATCGGGCTGACCGCCACGCTGGCCAACCGCGCCATGGCGCTGACCGCGCGCGGCCAGTTGCGCGAGGCGTTGAGCATCTACCTGCAGGTGGTTGAGGTCTACGAGAAGCTCGGCCTGCGGGAGCCGCTGGCCACGGCCTACAACAACATCGGCCGCATCTACGACACGCAGGGCGACATCAACTCGGCAATGTCATACTTCGGGCGCTGCCTGCAACTGGCCAAGGAGCTGGAGCGGCCCGGTATCGCGGCGCTGGCCCAGAACAACATGGGGCTGGCGCTGTACAACGCTCTGCGCGGCGTCATGCCGCTGGATCCCGCGGATCAGTCGCCCCAGGCCAACGACGTGCGCGCGCTGGCGGCCAAGAGCCGGGAGGCCTTCGTCGAGGCCGCCGCCTATTTCCGTGCGACGGGCCGCCTGGGTTGGGCCGCGACGGCGCTCAACAACGTCGGCCAGATCGATGCCGACCTGGGCCGAGTGGAGGATGCCGCCCGGACACTGGGCGAGGCCTACGATCTGCACACCCAGGCCCGCCAGCGGCTGGGCCAGTGTCAGTGCCTGGCCAACCTGGGCCTGCTCTCGGCGCGGCTGGGCCATGCCGCCGAGGCCGAGCGACAGCTCGGCGAGGCGGCCCGACAGGCCGAGGCGCTGGGCGACCTGGAGTTGCAGGCCGCCGTGGCGCTCAACTCGGCGCTGCTGGCCCAGCAGCAGAAGCACATCGAGGCCGCCATCGCCGCTGCGCAACGCGCGCTGGCGCTGACCGAGCAACGACGCGCGCTGATCGGCGGCGGCGAGCAGCAGCAGCGCCAGTTCCTGGCCAGCAACATCCATCCGTACCTTCTGCTCATCGAGCTGCTGGTGGGCGCTGGCCGCGAGGCGGAGGCCTTCGACATCGCCGAACGCGGCCGGGCGCGCGCCATGCTCGACATGATGGCCGGCGGGCATGTCAACCTCTACGACCGGCTGCCCGCCGCGGAGACCGCCGTTCTGCGCCAACTGGAAGCCGGCGTGGCGGCCAGCCAGGTGGCGCTCACCCGGCTGGCCGCGGCCGAGAAGCCGGACCCGGAGGCGCTGGCCACGGCCCGCACGGCCCTGGAGGCCGGTCGCAACTCGCTGGCCGCCGAAGAGGGCCGGCTGGCGGCCAAGCACCCGGAAACCAGCTCCGGCAACGGCACGCAGCCGCTCAACCTGGCCCAGGCCGCCACGCGCCTGCCGATGGACACGGCGCTGCTCGAGTATGCGGTCGGCGCCAACTCGCAGTACCTGTTCTGCGTCTGGCGCAACGACGATGGCACGCCGCGATTGCGCACCCTGACGCTGTCGGCCGCGGGCGGGCCGTTGAGCGACCTGGTCGGCCGATTCCGGGCCGCCTGCGCCAATCCGCGGCGGAAGTGGCGGCAGGTGGGCGACGAGCTGTACCGGCGGGTGCTCGCGCCCGCGGTCGAGCAGCTGCCCGAGCGCATCGGCCGGCTGGCCATCGTGGCCCAAGGCCCGCTGCTCGACTGCCCGTTTGGAGCGCTGTACGACGAGGCCCACACGCGCTGCGTCATCGACCGCTACGAGGTCGCCCAGGCCGGCAGCGCCAGCCTGTTCGCCGCGTGCCTGGCGCTGGGCGAGGAGCGGCGCGCCAGCCCGGCGGCGCAGTCGACACTGATCGTGGCCGATCCCGACTTTGGTGACGCCGGCGCGGGAACCGCCGGCCAGCGCGACTTGCGCGAGCAGCGGCTGGCCCAGCTGCCCGGCACGCGCGTCGAGGCCACGGCAGTGGCCCAGCTCATGCCCCACCCCACCGAGCGCCTCGGCGCGGACGCCCAGGAGCGCACCATCAAGCCCGAGCTGGCAAACTATCGCTGGCTGCACTTTGCCACGCATGGTCTGCTCGACGCCGAGCAGCCGCTGCACAGCGCCGTGGCGTTGGCGCGCCCCGACCGACCCGGCGAGGACGGTTTCCTGGAGGCGCGCGAGCTGGCCCAGATGACCCTGAACGCCGAGCTGGTGACGCTGTCCGCGTGCCAGAGCGGGCGCGGCGAGGCCCAGATGGGCGAGGGCCTGATCGGCCTGCCGTGGGCGTTCGTCGCGGCGCGCGTGCCCAGCCAGGTGGTTTCGCTGTGGAGCGTCGACGACCGCGTCACTCAGGAGCTGATGACGCGGTTCTACCGTGGCCTGGCCGGCGGCAAGCCCAAGGCGGCCGCGCTGCGCGCCGCTGCCCTGGACCTGCGCGGCACCGAGCTCCGGCTGGAGAACGGTGAGACCCTCACGCCGGACCACCCCTTCTACTGGGCGCCGTTCGTGTTGCTGGGCGACTGGCGCTAGTCGAGGAACCGCGCCCCGCGCTCGGCCAATGCCCCACGCAGCCGCACGCCGGGCACCTGCGCCGGCTGGCAAGCTTCGGCCGCGCACCACGCCGCAGCCAGCCCGGCGGCCTGGCCCAGCGCCATGGCCGTGCCCGTCACGCGATAGGAGGCGTGGGCCTCGTGGCTGCCCGAGATGAGCCGCCCAGCCAGCAGCAGCCCGTCGTGCTCGGCCGGCAGCAGGCAGCGGTAGGGGATCTCATACGGCTTCATCTGGGCGTGATGGCCGCTGGCCACGCCCGCGCCGGGCGCCGGTTCGTGGATGTCCACGCCGAACGCGCACGAGGTGACCGCGTCGTCGAACCGGCAGCCGGCCTGCAGGTCGGCCAGCGTCAGGTAATAGCGCCCGCGCACCCGCCGCGCCTCGCGCACACCCAGGCTGGCCGCGGTATGCGCGAGTGTAACCTGCTCGAGGCCGGGAAGGTGTCTGAACACCTCCACCGCTTGCGCCGCCTGCTGGCGACAGGCGACCGTGCCCGCGGTCAGGGCGGCGGGGTCCAGCGGGTTGAGCCGGTAGACATGGGTCAACTGCACATCGGCGGTGCCCGGCGCGGGGGTGTTGATGATCCAGGGCGCGTAGTTGCAGCGTTCGATGGGCAGCACCATGTCGAGGCCATGCTCGGCGATGGCGCCGGCCATGGCGTCGTAGAGCTGCTCCGCCGACTGCTGCTCCCAGGCGGTGATGCCGCGGATCTCGAACATCAGCGTCATGGGCTGGGTCAGCCCGTCGCGCTCGCGGCCCAACTCATAGGGACAACCGGCGCGCGCAGCCAGGTC
>JACRKZ010000161.1 GCA_016235455.1 Armatimonadota bacterium
GTGATGATGTATGGACCGGAGCCAGGAATGCCGAACTCGATGGTGTCCAGCCCGGCCGAGGTGTTGGCCGAGACGAGGGCATCGCGCAGTGAACCCACCCCGCTATCGGCCGTCGTGGTGACCGTGTAGACCGCCGCCCGGCCCGTGCGCGCTCGCCCCTGGGCCGTACTCAGCACCACCGGCTGGGCCACCCGAAGCGTGGCCGGCGCGGGGCTCGACGAGCGCCTCGCCAACATCCAGTGGGGGGCCGCCTCGCGTTGGTCGCCGGCGACGACGCCAACCAGCACGGCCAGCAGCACCGCCGCCCCAACCGACAGACCGCGAAACTTGGCTCGTGCACGCATGAACAGCCTCCCTGCCCTGCTTCGATCGTACCACGCACCTACCGGTGCCGCGAGGCCAGCAGTCTGGTCGCCAGCTCCTCGGGGCCAACAACACGGATCGCCGGGTCCAACTGCTCCGCGCACCACAGGGCTGGCCGATAGCCGCGGTCACCGCTGTCCTCGCGCCGTTCCTGCGGCTCGTCCCGCCAGAACGGCGACCAGGCATGCACCACGACCCAGGCGAAGCGATCCTCGCTCTTGGTAATCGGCTGGCGCGCCCAGACATTCAAGTGCTGCGCCACCTTATTAGGGGATCCGGCCCGCCCGTAGTTGCCGCGATGGGCCCACAACTCACCACGCGCCGAGATCACCGGCAACTCGCCGCCATCGGGCCGCTTGACCCACAGCACTTCGCCGCCGCCAGCCGAGTACGGCGCATACTGCATCGCCCACACCGCACGCAACGTCGGCATCTCGGCGGCGTAGGCGGCATACGCGGCCCGTGATGCCTCGTTGTCCCAGTCCATGCCGATCAGCGCCATGGTGGAGATGCCCAGCCGCGACAGGCACGGGTCGAGCCGCCGGGCATGGTTGGCCACCGCCTGCGCGGCGGAGCGCGCATCGCCGCGTGCGCTGCCGAACTGGTCGGGGTAGTAGTAGCCGCCGGCGCCGTACAGCACGAACTGGTCGTTGGCCTTCTTCGTTTCGGCCACATAGTCCAGCGCCATGGGGCAGAGCTGTGCCAGATCGACCGCCGGCAGGCCCCAGCCGAACGGCATCTGCCCGCGCTCGGGCACGGCCCAGTAGTCGCGGTGGTGCAGGTAGTTGCCCATGGCCCACTGCACGTTGTCGCCATCGGACAGGATGAAGCTAACGTAGCGCTGGGCCGGCTCATCGGGCAGCTTGGCCGGCGGCGGCTCGTTGAGCCGGGGCAGCTCGCCGGCCAGGCCACTCGCGCCGCAGCTCGTGGCCGGCAGGTTCCAGCACCAGTTGGTGGCGGTGATGAACAGACCGTTGCGGCTGGCCGCCCCAGTGAAGGTGTCTTCGCCCCCAAAGCCCCAGCCCAGCACCGGGGAGCCGGTGGTCACGCGGGCCGCGGCTTGCGCCATCAGGGCGCCGCCGTGCACGGTCCAGGCGCCCATGGCCACGGCCGCGTCGCGCATGATAGGCGTGCGTGGGTCCTGCAGGCCAAGCACCTCGCGCGACAGCTTGTCGCCCCAGCCGGCCAGCAGCCAGGCGTCGTCGCGGCCACGCGTGTCGGCCAGACACGGCAGCCCGAGCCCATCAGCACGCTTGGCCAGTTCGGGGCTCAGCGCCACGGCCCGCAGCGGCGCACAAAGCGACGTGGCCAGGTTCAGCGAATCATCGGCGGGCGTGCCTTCGTACACCCGGCGTTCGCCGCCCTCGGGCTGGTACAACACATAGCCCTTGACCACGCCGCGGCCGCGCAGGTGGTCGAGCAGCTCCCACGGGCCCAGCGCGTGTTCGTCGACGCGCAGCCGCAGCCGCGCCAGCAGGCGCCTTTTCCACTCGCCGTAACTGGGGCTGCCGGCCAGATCAATCCACACCAACTCGCCCTGGCCGCTCTCGCGCGCGGCGGCCGCGGCCACGCCACTGAGCGTCTGACCGAGCACCTGCTCGTCGAACCCGTGACAGGCGGCCCAGTCCAGCACGGCCAGCCCGCTCGGAGCGGGGAACGCCGGCCAGAGGCGGCCTGCGTCGGGTGCGCAAAGCGTCAGAGCCAGGGCCATCAACACGTGGACTCTCCCGGCCGGGCGTTCGCCGCTGGACGGGTGACTCCTACTCGCTCACACGGCCGTCGATGGCCCACAGACCGGCGACCTCACCGACGCGCGTGCCCGACAACGCCACGACGGTCCGGGCGTCGCGCAGCCAGAGCGAGTTCCAGTAGCCGCGCACACCGGCGTCGAGCGCGAACGGCCGGCTGGCGGCGCCGAACGCACGACCCGTGGCATCGCTCAGCCACACCGCCATCTGCGCCTGCGCCAAGCCGTCGGCGCTCTGACACGAGACGACCAGGCGGCCGTCTGGCAGACCGACGACATACGGTGCGCCGGCATAGACGTCCGGCGCCAGCCCTGGTGCCACGGGCCAACGGTCGCCGTTCGCCGGGTCGACCAGCATCGGTTTGAAGGCCCCGCGGTAGCCGTTGTCCTCGATGGCCAGCCAGAGCGCGCCGTCGGGCCTGAGCACCGGCACGGGCATGCCGTCGCGATGGCCCGGCCGGAAGCTGACCCGCCGCGGCGCCGACCAGGTGCGGCCGTCGTCCGTGCTGGCCACCTCGCTGATCTCCTGCTCCGCGGACGTACGGTAGGGCGCTTCGTTGGCGAAGAACAAGCGGATCGTGCCGTCCGCGCAGCGCACCGCGGCCGGCTCCCAGCAGCCCTCCTCGAACCGGGTGCCGGCGGCGAAGACCAGCGTCGAGTCCGACCACGACCGCCCGCCGTCGCCGCTGGCGCAAGCGCGGATGGTGAACGGATGCTCACCGTCGCGTGGCCGCTCGTTGTAGAACAGCAGCACTCGCCCACCGCCGAGCGGCAGGAGTTCGGGGTTGGCCGCGGCACCGTGCGCGCACAGCGCGGCGGGCACCGGCGCGGCGAAGGTGCGGCCATCGTCGTCGCTGCGCCGCGTGTAGCAGCGGCCGCGCATCTCGAAGCAACACAGCACGCCGGAATCGGCCAGCCGCGTCAGGCGGCCATACGTGGCGCCGGCCTGCACGCAGCGCAGCGTAGCCTGGTCCCAGGTGATGCCCGGGTCGGCACCCAGCACGCAAGCCAGGAGTGCCATAGCCATCACGGCTGATGCGCCCCGATCGCCGGCGCGCCGTCGGCCGGCACGCTGCCGCCCCACAGGTCGCGCCCGCCGTTGCGCTCGACCTTCAGCCCCGCGGCGGCACAGGGCGAGCCGGGCAGCAGTCGGTACCCGCCCAGGCTGTCGAAGCCGGCGCCGCCCGCGCCGGCCGCCCGCAGCCGGGGGTCGCTGCGCAGGTTGCCCTCGCCGTCGGGCACGCTGGCGAAGGTGCCGAAGAAGACATTGTGGCTCCACGCGGTCTGGCGCATACCGCCCAGATCGAAGCTCGTCTCACCCTCGACAAAGAAGATGTTGTTGGTAAAGCGCGTGTCCTCGGGCCAGTCGCCGCCCCAGTTGCCGGCCTTGAGCAACGGCACCTTGCGGCCCTTGGCCAGGTAGACCACGTTGTTGTAGATGGCGGTGTCGCGCAGCGGGCCACTCAGGTGGAAGATGCGCTCCCCGTCGTTCTGGCTGACGTTGTAGCGCACTACCGTGCCTTGGCAGCCGATGTTGGCCGGCATCTTCGAGCCGCCGTTGTTGCAGATCAGCAGGAAGCCGCCCTCGTTGTCGTGACTGTAGTTGTACTGAATGACCGTGTTCCGGCAGTTCCAGTCGCTGTCGAAGCCCTGGCCGTCGTTGGTGCCCTTCATGCCCGAGACCTCGTTGAACTGGATGACGGTGTTGTCGCAACTCCACGGCCAGATGCCGGCCGCGGCGTCGGTCGCCCGTTGGCGGCCGCCGCGCAGCGTGTTGCGCTCCACCAGCGCGCCATCGCAGCCGATGGGCACGATGCCGTCGCCGCCCAGGTCCTCGAGCAGATTGCCGCGGATGACCACGCCCAGGTTCGGGTGCCAGTCGTCGCGCTGCCAGTGGCCGTACATGGTGATGCCGTTGCGATCGCAGCGGGCCAGGTGGCAGTCCCGAACCTCCAGCCCGACGTAGCGTGACTTGGGGCCGGCCTTCGTGTCGGAGCGACCGATGTGGATCCCGGCGCCGCCGCCGTCGTCCTTGACGTTGCTGCCGTTGACATCGGTCACGTCGAGCCGCTCGAGCACGATGTCGTGAGCATCGCCGAAGTCGTTGAGCACCACATGCACGCCGGTGCGGTTGGGGTGAGGTCGCGCGCCCTGGTTGCCGATGGCCAGGCCACTGACCGTCAGGTACTCGGTGTTCCGCAGATAGAGCGTGGCCTGCCACCGGCCCTGGCAATCGATGCGCGGCCTGGCTCCCAGGCCGTAGCTGTCGAGGATGATGGGCGCGTCCTTGGCGCCCCGGCCGCCGGGCGACAGGTAGTCGGCCCAGGTGCCTCCCGCGCGCAGGCGGATGCGGTCGCCCGGGGCAAACGTGCCGCTGTTGACCCGCGTCAGCGTTTTCCAGGCCGTAGCCTCGCTGCGGCCGTCTCGCTGGTCATCGCCCGCCGCCGAGTCCACGTAGTAGGTGGTTCGGCCGGGCGACGTCCAGGTGCGCTCGGGCTTGGGCATGGTCAGGTCGGGCACCCGCTCCGCAGGGTCGGTCTCGAGCGTCAGGTTGTCGATGGCCACGGCGCCCCGGTTCTTGATGCCCAGCACCAGCCGCCAGTCGGCCGCGCCACCGGTCCACAGGGTCATGGTCAGGCGTCCTCGGTCGCCGGCCTTGCCGGCCAGCGTCCACCAGCCGCGGGTGGCACCGCCCTGCCGGCGGAACAGGGCGTAAGCTTCCGCGCCCTCGGCCAGGGCGATGATGTGGTAGTCAAGTGTCAGCCGATAGGCCTCGCGCGCGGCCAGCAGGCCGACCTTGGACTGCAGGTACTCGTTCCACTGCCCGCCGCCCGCGCGTGAATCGCCCACCAGCGCGAAGCCCCCGCCGGGCTGCGCGACGGGTTTGAGACCGTCGGCCAGCGCCGCCGTGGCGGCCGCATCCTCAAAGCCGAGCCGCAGCACGGTCTGGGCCGGCTCTGCCGCGCAGGCCGCCACGACCGTCAATAGGCCGACGCACATCAGACTCGCCCAGCCGCCCATGCTCCGCATCTCCATCACCTACACAGACTAGCAGAAGCCACGACCGCGCTCAACGAATCGATCCCGCTGCCCACGCCGGGCGCCTTTCGTACCCCGCGCCTGGGCCGCGGCTCGCAGGCCGACCAAACCACCGGCTAACCATCGTGGCACAAACCCGCTATAATGTGAGACAGAACCCATGGCAGTAGTACCTCGCGCGTCGACGAGCCGATCCTCTGGTCCACTTGTTCCACCCGCTGATGCTCTGGGCCGGAGATTGCGTTGAGTACACCGACCGTCGTCCGCACGACGCAGCGTATCGCGTGGATCGAACCCTCGCGCATGCCGTATGGGGTCGACGACCAGAACATCTACACGGGGGTGCTCTTTCCACGTGGCGGGCCGAAGATGGCCGCCGTCCTCGGCCAGTTGGGCTATGAGGTGGAGGTCATCTCGGGCGAGCTGTCGGCCATCGACCACGAGGCCATCGCCCGCGACTTTGATCTGGCCTGCATTTCGGTGCTCTCCAACACCGCGCCGCACGGCCTCGTGCTCGGCCGCTGGCTGACCGAACTGGGTCTGCCCGTGGTCATGGGCGGGTATCAGTTCGCCCACCGCGACACCACCGAAGCCTGTATGGCGCCCACCGATCAAGCCCTCGACTTCGTGCCCTATGTGATCCGCGGCGAGGGCTACACGGCCCTGCCGGCCTTCCTGGAGGCGCTGGAGGGCAAGCGGCCGTTGAGCGCCGTGCGTGGCCTCAGCTACCGTGATGCGGCGGGCCGCACCATCCACAACGAGACCGCCGAACTGCTCTCGCGCGAGGCCATCAACGAACTGCCACCGGCCAACTGGCGCGCCGTGCGCGACCGCGACAGGATGGTCGTGGCCGCCGTACATGGCATGCAGGGCTGCCCGCGGTCGTGCTCGTGGTGCGCCGTCTGGCCGCGCGACGGTCGCACCGACCGCAACAGCACCCCCGACCACTTCGTCGACGAGCTCCAGGCCGTGCTGGCCAGCAGCGATTTCCTCAGCGTGTTCTTCTCGGCCGACAACTTCCCCGCCTTCCCGCGTTGGGCGACCGAAGTCTGCCAGGAGATCAACCGCCGCGGCATCGACATCAACTGGTCGTGCCAGGCCGAGGTCGGCGCCATCCGCCACACCGAGATGGTCGACGCGATGATCGCCGCCGGCTGCGAGCGCTGGTGCCTGGGGCTGGAGACCATCAACCCCGCCAGCCTCTCCGACTCGAACAAGCGCCAGTCGCGCGAGACGATGGAAGCCTGCATCAAGGAGTTGCATCGACGCGGCCTGCAGGTGCACGGCATGTTCATCGTCGGCCTGCCCCACGACACGCCCGAGTCCGTGCGCGCCACGGTGGCCTGGGCCAAGCGCATGAAGATCGAGACGGTCCAGTTCCTGTGCCTCATCGACCTGCCCGGCTCGGCCGACTACGAGCAGTTCAACCTGGCGGAGAACTCGTTCCGCCCGCTCAAGGGAGCCTACGAACCGCTTAACTGGCTGTTCGTCAACGGCCATTACGCGCGTCTGGGTAATGAGACCATGACCGTCTCGGATGTGCAGACCGCTGCCGAGAATGCCATGCTGTCGTTCTACACGGTACCGCGCGCGCTGGCCCCGTTGCTGCAGTTCAACGCGGCCAACTACCGCACCAATCGAATCCGCGGCCATAGCCGCTGGCGCAGCCTGCGCAGCGCACTGCTCCACCACATGTTCGTTGCCGGCCTGCGCTTCCGCGGCGTGATCAACATCAGCCGCTGGAAGAGCAACCCCCTGAACAAGGCCTACCGCCGCTTGGTCAAGGCCGAGGACTGGCAGACCGAGCCGCTCATCGAGCAGATGCTGTTCGCCCTGCCGGCCACCTGGCTGCGCACCTTCGAGCAGGTGTACCGCGAGCGACAGGCCCGGCTGGAGCGACTCGCGAGCGAGCAGATCGCCGCCGGATAGACGGCCCGCGACCATCGTGCGCCGGCCGGGAAGGACTCGGCCGGCACCCGGCGAACGGCACACCCGATTTGAGGGAGTGTGTCAATGGACAGAGCCGGACAGATGGATCGGCGCGGGTTCCTGCGCAGCGCGGCGGGCGCTGGCGCCGGCGTGGCCTTGTTCCACATCGTGCCAGCGTGGGGCCAGGACAGGCCGGCGCCCAGCAACCGCATCGTCATGGGCGCCATCGGCGTTGGCGGCATGGGCAGCGGCAACCTCGACGCGTTCCTCGGCCAAAGCGATGTGCAGGTCGTGGGCGTGTGCGATGTCGATACCAACAACCTGGAGCGGGCCAAGAAGCGCGTCAACGACCGCTACGGCAACCAGGACTGCCAGGCCTACGGCGACTTCCGCGAACTGCTGGCTCGCGGCGACCTGGACGCGGTGTCCATGGCCACGCCCGACCACTGGCACTCCATCACGGCCATCGCCGCGGCGCGCGCGGGCTGCGACATGTACGGCGAGAAGCCGCTGACCCACAGCCTGGGCGAAGGTCGCGCGCTGGTCAACGCTTTCCGTGACGGCGGCCGCGTCTGGCAGACGGGCAGTTGGCAACGCTCGGTGGACAACTTCTACCAGGGCGCCATGCGCGTGCGCAACGGCCGGCTGGGCAAGGTTGTGCGCATCGAGGTCGGCCTGCCCACGGGCGGCAAGTGCGGCCCCGTGACCTACAAGGACGCGCCGCCCAACCTCAACTACGACATGTGGGTCGGCCCGTCACGCTACAAGCCGTACTGCGATAAGCGCACCCATTGGGACTGGCGCTGGCAGCTCGACTTCGGCGGCGGCCAGATGATGGACTGGATCGGCCACCACGGCGACATCGCCCATTGGGGCATGGGTTGGGACCATACCGGCCCCGTGGAGATCGAGGGCTCCGCCGTCTACCCCGACGAAGGCATCTGGGACGCGCCGATGACCTACTCGTTCACCGCCAAGTACGCCGACGGCACCGAGATGGTCGTGGCCAACGCCCACGGCGACCACCGCATGGGCACCAAGTGGATCGGAGAGAACGGCCACTGGATCTGGGTCGACCGCGGCAACCAGGACTCGTTCCCCAAGAACCTGCTGACCGACCCGGTGGGCGCGGGCGAGATCCAGCTCATCCGCTCGAACAACCACCACCGCAACTTCCTGGACGCGGTCAAGACGCGCCAGCTCACCATCACCCCCGCGGAGGCGGCGCATCGCTCGGCGAGCATCGGCCATCTGGGCCAGATCGCCATGATGCTGGGCCGCAAACTCAAATGGGACCCCGCCACCGAGACCTTCGCCAACGACGCCACGGCCACACGCATGTTGCTGCCGTCGCTGCGCTCCCCGTGGCACCTGTGAGCCGCGCGAAAGGACGAGACACCATGAAGACGACCGCTCTGCGCTCGCTCGGCATGTTGCTGGCCATGCTGGCCGTCATGCTGCCGGCCCGCGCCCAGGACGACCCCTTCGCCGCGGCGGCGCGGTTCGACGGCCAGAAGCGCGCCTGCCTGCTGGCCGTGCGTGACCAGGTCAACGCCGCCGGCACCGACCGCGCCAAGCTCGCCGAGGTGGAAGCCAAACTCATCGCCGCCCTGTCCACCGCCGAAGCCACACCCGAAGGCTTGCAGGAGATCTGCCGGTTCCTGTGGATCGCCGGCGGCGAGGCCTGCGTGCTTCCCGTGGCCAAGCTGTTGGCCGACCCCAAGACGGCCGATATGGCTCGCTACACGCTGCAGGCCAACCCCAGCGCCATTGCCGGCAAGGCGCTGCGCGATGCCGCGGCAAGCGCCTCGGGCGCGGCCAAGGTGGGCCTGGTCAACAGCATCGGCCAGCGCGCCGACGCCGCCGCCACGGCCCTGTTGACACCGCTGGCCGATGACGCCAACGCCGACCTGCGGTCCGCCGCGCTGTGGGCGCTGGGCCGCATCGGCACGACCGAGGCCGCCAAGGTGCTGACCTCGGCCAGGACCCAGGATCTGGCCAACGCTCAGGCGCGGGCCCTGTGCGCCGAGCGACTGGCCGCCGCGGGCAAGACCGCCGACGCTGAGAAGCTGTATCTGGCGCTGACCGCCGCCGGCACGCCCAGCGCGGCCAAAGCGGCCGCGTTGCGCGGTCTGGCGCTGGTCAAGTCGACCAAGGCGCTCGACCTGGCCATCGCCGGCCTGAAGGACGAGAACCTGCATGTGCGGCAGGTGGCCGCCAAGCTGGCCTCGCTGCTGGCCGACAAGACCACGGCGCAACGCTACCGCGAAGCCTACCCCAGCCTCTCGGCCGACGCGCAGTTCGCCGTGCTCGGCGCGTTTGCCGATCGCGGTGACCCGGCTGCCGGCCCGCTCGCGCTGGATGCCCTCAAGACCACCGACCCGGCCATGCGCGCCGTGGCCATGGTGGTCGCTTCGGCCGCCGGCACACCCGAACTGGTCGAGCCGCTGGTCGCCATCGCACTGGCCGACGCCGGCCAGGCCCGTGCCGTTCGTGATACGCTGGCCCGCTTCAAGGGCACCGCCGCCGACCCGGCCATGCTGGCCCTGCTGACCAAGGGCACGCCCGAGCAGAGCGCATTCATCGTGGCGCCTATCTGTGACCGCGGCATCCGGTCGGCCCTGCCGGCCCTGCTGGAGATCCTGCGCGGCAAGGATGTCAAGCTGGCCAAGGCGGTGGTCGCTGGCCTGCCGCGTGTCTGCCAGCCGGGCGACCTGGCGGCGCTGTTGCAGACGCTGCTGGCCGCGCCCGACAAGGGCGTGCGGGACAGCCTGACGACGCAGATCCTCACCGTGGCCCGGCGCGCCGAACCCGCCGCGGCGACCAAGGCCGTGACCGACCTGCTGGCCAAGGCACCGACCGAACAGCGCGTGACGCTGGTCGGCATGCTGCCCGGGCTGGGCACCGATGCGGCGTTGGCCGCACTGGTGGCCGCCACCAAGGACGCCGATGCCGAGGTGCGCGCCGCCGCCGTGGATGCGCTGGCCGGCGAATGGGACGATGCCCGCGCGCTGGCACCGCTGCTGGAGCTGGTCAAGACATCGACCGACGCCGACCTGGTGGCCACCGCGCTGGACGGCGCCGTGAGCAAGGTGGCGGCCGACGACAGACTGTCGGGCGACGACCGCGTGAAGCTGCTCGCGCAGATCCTGCCCTTGGCCAAGGAGGCGGGCACCAAGCGCGCGATCATCACCCAACTCCGCGGCTGCCGCGTTGCCGCGGCGGTCGAGATGGCCGCGGGCCTGCTGGACGACGCCAAGGTCTTCACCGAGGCCGCCGGCTGCGTCATCTACCTGGCCGCCGAGCAGAAGGTGGGCAACCGCCAGTTGGCCGCGGTCAAGGGACCCAGCACCACCGCCGCGCTGCGCAAGGTCATCGACCTGGCCAAGGACGAAGGACTGAAGGCGCAGGCTGGCAAGCTGCTGTAGCTTGCGCTGTCGCCACTCAACGCCCGAGCCACCCGCCACGGCGGCGTGGCTCGGGCGTTGTCGTTTGGATTCACCTGCCGCGAGGGGAACGAGTCAACGCCGTAATCGTCCGACAGTTAACAGGAGTCCATGGCGCGCGGCGCGCAACCTGGCGCCGCGGTCGAGGGAGGGAACCAACATGGAGCACCGCAACCGCACTCGTCGTCTGCTGGGCGCGGCCGGTCTGGCCAGCATTCTGGGTCTGGCTCTGGCCGCCGTGGCCGCGGAGGATCTTATTCCGCTGCCGCTGAAGCTGCCGCGTGAGGCCTTCGCCGGCACGCCGCCCGAGCCGCCCGCGGGTGTGCGTGAAGAGGACCTGGACAAGACGCCTAAGCCACGCCCGGTGCCCATGGTGCCCGCGGGCATCGCGCAGTTGGCCCTCACCAAGCCGGTGACGGCCAGCCTCAAGCCCTTCTCCGGCTCACTCGACCAGATCACCGACGGTCTGAAGGAGGCCTACGAGGACACCTTCATGGCGCTGCGCGGGAAGACGCAATGGGTGCAGGTGGATCTGGGCGCCAGCCACCCGCTCTACCATATTGTCGTGTGGCACTACCACCTCGACCCGATCATCACCCATGATGTGATTGTCCAGGTCAGCGATGACCCGTCCTTCGGCGCTGGCGTGACCACGCTGTTCAACAACGATCGCGACAACAGCTCCGGCCTGGGCGAAGGCAAGGCCAAGGAGTACTGGGAGACCAACGAGGGCAAGCTCATTGGGTGCGGCGGCGTCAAGGCGCGCTATGTCCGACTTTACAGCCGCGGCAGCACATGGACCGACACACTCAACCGCTACACCGAGGTGGAGGTCTGGGGGCTGTGAGGCCCTGTGCGCTCCTGGCGCTGCTGTCGGCGGCCCTGTCCTGGGCCGCCGACGCGCCACCCGGCGCTGACCTGATCCCGCTGCCGCTGGTCCTGCCCGGCACCACGCCACTTGGAGAGAAGTACGGCTGCTGGTCGACGGACGACTACCCGATGGCCGACCCGCCCGACGCCAGGCGCGTGCTGCCGATGGTGCCTCGGAGCATCAGCCAGGTCGCGTTACACCGGCCGGTCACCAGCGGCAAGAAGGCCTACGCGGGCAGCCTTGACCTGATCACCGATGGCGACAAGGAAGCCGCGGAGACGTCCGCCGTCGAACTCAAAGCCAAGGCGCAATGGGTGCGGATCGACCTGGGCCAGCCGCGCGAGATCTGGGACGTCGTCATCTGGCA
>JACRKZ010000150.1 GCA_016235455.1 Armatimonadota bacterium
CGACTGGACCAACAGCGGCGACGACGCCAAGGTGGCGGAATCGATACGCGGGGCGACCGTATAGGAGCCCGGCGTGCTCGCGCTGAACCTCACCTCGCACACGCCGTTGTCGTCCGACGCGGCGCCAAGGTCCGTCGCCGTCAGCCCGGTGGCCGGGTCGGAGACGAGCGAGCGGGTACCGGGCAGGTTGCCCTGAACCGGCAGGTCGGAGCTGTCGTGCAGCACGATGCGCAGCGTGGCGAGTTGGCCGTCGGTGCCCATGACCGCAGGCGTGAGGGTGGCTGTGGACTTGCTTGCGTCAGGCGTGCGGCCCAGGATGTTGAACGCGGCGCTGGCCGTGCTCGCCAACCCGCTGCCGCTGGCCGTCAGCGTGTAGCCGGTGCCGACGCGGTTGATGGACAGGCCCGAGAAGGTCACCACACCCGCGGCTGCCGTCTGGGACAGGCCGCCGCTCAGCGTCGCGCTCGACGGGTTGGTGCCCAGCGCGACATCGAGGGTGGTGGTGCTGTCGCCGGTGGCGCGGTTGCCGAAGGCATCGAGGAGTTCCACGGTCGGCGCGGGCGCAATGGCCGCCAGCGTCAGAGCGGCCGTAGGCTGCTGCACCCACGCCATGGAGGTCGCGGCGCTCGGCGCGATGGCGAACGCCGTGCTGACGGCGTCGGTCAAGCCGGGCGAGGTGAACCGCAGCGTGTAGCCCGTGCCCACCAGATTGACCATCAGGTCATCGAAGGTGGCCACGCCAGCTACCGCGGCCTGCGTGGTGGTGCCGAGGATGGTCGGCAGCGTGCCGCTGGGCACCTGCAGCGCTGCG
This sequence comes from Armatimonadota bacterium, assembly GCA_016235455.1. GTDB lineage: Bacteria > Armatimonadota > UBA10988 > UBA10988 > UBA10988 > UBA10988. The sequence continues at coordinate 812 of JACRKZ010000150.1, forward strand.
GTCACGCTGGCGGTGGGCACGGTGTTGCCCAGGGCGTCGAGCACCCGCACTTGCGGGGCCGGCGCCAGAGCGACACCGGCGGTGCCATCGGCGGGCGACGTGACCATGGCCAGCGTGGTTGCCACACCAGGGGTGACGTCGAACGGATCGCTGACCACCGGCGTGGCGCCGGTGAAGGAGGCGACCAGCCGATAGCCGGTGCCGACCTTGTCCAGTGACAAGGCGGCGAAGCGCGCCAGGCCGGCGCTGGCGGTGGCTGTCGCCGTGCCGCTGAGCGTCGCGCCCGTGGTGTTCGACGCGGGCTGCAGGGCCATGGTGACCACGGTCGAGTTGTCGGCCGCGGCCGGGTTGCCACCGCCGTCGTACAACTGCACGTCCACCGCCGGAGCGATGGGCGAGCCCGCGGCGACGTTGCTGGGCTGCACCACGATGGCCATCGTGGTCGGCGCGCCCGGCGTGATGTCGAAGCCCGTGCTGGTCACCGCAGCCAGGCCAGTGCCGCCGGCGACCAGCGTGTAGCCGGTGCCGACCTTGTCGAGCGCCAGGTCGGCGAACGTGACCAGACCCAGCGCCGCGCGCTTGGTCAACGTGCCGCTCAGCGTGGCGCCGGTGGTGTTGGTGCCGAGGGCCACGCGGAGGGTGCTGGTGCTGTCACCCGTGGCGCGGTTGCCGTAGGCGTCGAGCAGCTCCACCGTGGGCGACGGGCTGATCGGCGTGAGCGCCAGGCTGTTGCTGGGTGCCTGCACCCAGGCCAGCGAGGCCGCCACGTTGGGCGCGATGTCGAACGCGGCACTGACGGCGGTGTTGAGCCCCGTCGCCGTGAAGCGGAGGGTATAGCCGGCGCCCGCCTGGTTGACCACCAGGTTGTTGAAGGTGGCCAGGCCGCCCACCGCAGCGTGCGTCAGTGTGCCGCCGAGCGCCGGCGGCGTGCCACTGGGCGTCACCAGTTCGACGGTGATGTCGTTGGTGGCACCGTTGACCGGATTGCCAAACGAGTCGACCACGCGTACCTGGGCCGACGGAGCCAGCACCACGCCCGCGGTGCCGTTGCCCGGCGAGGCGACGACAGCCAGGCCGTCCACCGCACCAGCAGTCACGTCAAACGTGTTGCTGGGCACTGGCCCAACGCCCGTGATGGCGGCCGTCAGTCGGTAGTTGGTGCCGACCTTGTTCATGGTCAGGTCGGAGAAGTAAGCCCGACCGGCGATGGCTGTGGCGGTGAGCGTGCCGCCGAGCGTGGCGCCGGTGGCGTTGGAGGCGGCCTCGATGGCCACGGTCACCACGGTGGAGTTGTCGCCCGTGGCCGGGTTGCCACCAGCGTCATAGAGCTGCACCTCCACCGGCGGCGCAATGGCCTGACCGGCGGCGACATTGCTGGGATGCACCGCGAAGGCCAGCGTCGTCGGTGCGCCGGCGGTGATGTTGAAGGCGTTGGTGATCGCGTCGCCGCACCCGGCCGAGCTGAACCGCAGCGTGTAGCCGGTGCCGACCTTGTCCAGCGAGAGACCTGGGAAAGTGGCCACGCCCGCCACGGCAGCCACGGTCGTGGTGCCGGACAGCGTGGAGGTACCGGGGTTGGTGCCGATGGCCACGGTCACGTTCTGCGTGGCCCAGTCGACCACCTGGCCGATGGAATCGAGCAGCCTGACCTGCACCGCTGGCGTGATCGCCTGGGTGGCGCTGGTGTCCGTGGGCTGCTGTGAGACCTGAATGGACACCGGCGCCGTAGCGTTGCTGGTGGTCATGTCGAGCAGAATGTCCGTGCCCGAGCGCTGGATGTTACGGATCTTGCACTCGGTGTCGGCGTCGGCGTAGTCGTGGCTGTTGGGCGTCGTGCTGCCGTCGAAGGCCGTGACGGTAGCGGTGGGGTAGGGATCGTTGGAGTCGCCACCGTTGGTGTTGTGCTCCATGTCCCACTTGCCGTCGGCCTGTTCGAGCGCCACCAGGTAGTGGCTGCTGCCAGGCAGGCCGGGGTACCACTGGTCGTTGTTGCTGTTGGTCACGCTTTCGTCGACGTGCCAGACAAGCAGGCCCTGGCCGGGAATGACCGACTGCTGCCGATTCTCGATGATGAAGTACTCACTGCCGCCCGTCTGGCCCTTGCGCCATAGCCGGTAGGTCAGGTTGGCCGGCAGCGCTCCGCCAGCATCGGCCGGCACGAGCGTGCGGTTATTGATCGGACCCGTGACATTGGTTGGCGTCTCCCAGCCGAGCGCGTAACGGCACCAGGCCGACGGTACGGACGGATCCGCGCCGCCGCCGCCCCACGAGCCGCCAGCCATCAGGCAGAAGCCGCCGACGCCCTGCGACGCGGCCGCGCCGGAGTCGTAGTCATAGAGGTCGGGCAGGCCCAGGTTGTGTCCCATCTCGTGGGCGTACGTGCCCATCGGGAAGTCTTCCTGGACGAAGTTGTAGCCGCCGGTGCGCACACCGTCCGCGGTGGCGACGTTGATGCCGCTCGCATGCGGCCAGAAGAACGTGCCCCAGCCGGTATCGGGACCAGCCCAGATGATGATCAGGTGCTCGATGACGCCGTCGGCGTTCTCGTCGAACTGGCTGTAGTCGATGTATGGGTCGGCCGCGAGGATGATCTCGCGCAGTAGGCCAGCGCCGTTGTTAGCCTCGTAGTAGGCCTTGGTCTGCGAGGCGCGGAACCAGTCGGTGACGCCGTTGTTGACCACGGTGCCGGAGAAATCGACTTGCCCGTGGCTGGCGCGGGCGTAGAAGTCGTGCATGCTGCCGGCGCCGGGCTGGTTGGGGGAGAAGAGCAGATCGCGGAAGTACTGGGCGTTCCGCGTGCCGGGGCTGTCGGAGAAGTCGACGAGCAGCACAACCACCTTGTGGCTGCCGATCTGGGCCCGAGGCTTGCCGGCGGCACGCATGGCGGACATCTGCTGGGCGCGCAGCCGCTTCATGGCCGCTGACTGCGCGGGAGTGATGACGGTGCCCGGTCGCGGCGGCACCATGCAGGGCATGACCGCGCCGTCCGCGGTGGGCTCGAAGGGTGCCACCTGCCGAGGCCCACTGGCACTGAACTTCGACGGCTCAGCCGTCACGGGCGCCATCGCCGCGACCAGGGCGAACAGCCCCGCCGCGACCCATGTCCACAATGCTCTCCGCACCATCGCCGTTCCTCCGAGGCCTATGAATCCGTATGCCGACGCAAACGTCCGGATTGTATCATTTTCGGCCCGGCGCGTGTGGTTCCTGCTCAGACGTCTGCTCTGCGCTGGAAGCGGTTGGGGCCGGGGCGTAGCGCCGCCCCAAAAGCAACGGGGCCGCGGCCGATGGCCGCGGCCCCGAGGCGTGTCTAGCGGATGTTGGGGATATCGGGTCCACCGCCACCGGGGGTGCTGCCACCGCCCACATCGCCCGGCGTGGCCAGCCCGTTGACCG
>JACRKZ010000151.1 GCA_016235455.1 Armatimonadota bacterium
CCAGGCGATAGGGCGGCGCCGTGGCCGTCGCCTCGCCCAGCGCGACCTTGGTGACGGATTGGCCGGGGAAGAGCGCGCCGCCGTCCAGGCTCAGCCGGGCACCGAGCGGCACGCGCTGCCGGGCGAGCTGCGGGTCGAGGGTCAGCCGGCCGGCGGGCAGGGCGGCCGGCGGATCGAGAATGCGCAGCGCCGAGGCCGCGTCGAGTTGCGGCACGGCCACGGGCAGCTCGGTCCGCGTCTCGTTGCCGAAGCGGTCGACCGCGGTCAGATGCAGCCGGTGGGCCCCGGCGGTGAGCCGGCCCAGGTCGACCTCCACCCGTCCGCCGGTGCCCGGCGCGGCGAGGACGGGGCCGTCGTCGAGTTGCGCGCCGACTCGTGGCGGGCCGCTGCCGTCGGCGGAGCGGATCAGGCTCCAGGCCAGGTTGCCGTCGATGCGCAAGGCCGGCGCCTGAAGCTCCGGCGGGCGCAGTTCGACGTTGTAGTCGGTCTGCGCCAGCGCGGCCTCCACGGCGAACTTGGGCCGCATGGAGCGCAGCACCTCGGCCACCTTCTCGGAGCGGTCGGCGACATGCCAGGCATAGGCCTCAGCCAGCGGCCACTTGGGCGTGTCGGGCTGCATGGCTCGCAGCTTGCCGTAGACCCGCGCCGCGGCGGCCGGCACCTTGCGGTCCAGGTAGGCCTGGGCCAACTGCGCCTGCAAGGCTGCGTCGTCCGGCCGCGCCTCGGCGGCGGAGGCGGTGGCCGCCACTTCGGCATAGACCTGCCACCTGGCCTGGTAGCCGGCGAGATAGCTGTTGCGGGGCAGCCGCGCGCAGAGCCCGGAGAGCAGCCGCCAGCCGGTTACCACATCGCCGTCGGCCATGGCCTGCTCGGCCTTGGTCAACTGACCCACATCGTCCGCGCCGAGCGCGGCGCGTTCCAGCCGGTCATAGACGGCGCGGTACTTGCCACGCAGAGTCTCGTCGGCATAGCCCCAGGCGCGGCGTACCACGCGCAGGGCATCGCCGCGCTGACCGTCGCGTTCGAACGTGGCGGCGTCGGCGAACAGGTTGGCGGCGGCCTCGCGCATGTCCACACGGGCGTAGCTGCTGACCAGCCGTCGCGCGGACAGGTCGCCCGGCTGGATCTCGATGATGTTGTCGAGCGCCAGGCGCGCGGCCGACCATCGGCGCTCCGCCTTGGCCTGGCGGTAGTCGTTCCAGGCGTTGAGCATGCGGTCGTACTCAGCCTTGCGCGGCCCGGCCAGGCCGAAGGCCTCGAAGAAGGCATCTTCGACGCGTTCGATGCCGACCAGGCGGATCTCCTCGCACAGCCCGATATCGAGCGTGGCCGGGTCGACGCCGTCAGCGGCCGGCAGGCAGAGCGTGCGCATGGTGGCCTGGCGGCAGGCCTTGACCTTGAGCGCCAGGCCGGCCACGGCCTTGACGCGGCCGGTGTTGTCCACCGCGCCGGTGAAGGCCACGTCGCCCAGCACGGGCAGGTCGACCATGGCGGCATAGCCGCCGATCGCGAAGGCCAGCCCCGCCGAGGGCCCGCCGCGCGGCTGGTCCACGTCTTCCCACATGAAGAACAGGTCGTGCTTGCGGTAGCCCTCGATGAAACCGGGGCACTTGTCGGGCGCCGAGCGCAGGAAGTCGACCGCGTCGCGCAGGCTGTTGGCGATGGTGTATTCGGTCAGGTTGCCGTCTATCTGATAGAGGTTGCCGCCCGGCTTGCTGATGACGATCAGCGGCTCCACCCAGGAGACCCCCAGTTCGGGCACGACCCACAGCGTGTTGACGCGCACGCGCGGCAGCGGCCCGGGCGGCTCGGGCCCCAGCTTGGGGGCGGCATCCACGGCGGGCGCCACAAGCGTCCACAACAAGGCCAGCAGAAATGGTGCATGCATGATCAAGTGACATTATACTCGGCCCGAGGTTGGCCGGTGCCGGAGTCCCAACCGGCAAACCGGCGCAGGAATTGGCGCGCGTGCTGCCAATCGGCCCACTGTGAGGTCAGAGCCGTGAAGATCACCAACGTCACCTGCCAACTCATCCCGCCGCGCTGGAGCCTGGTGCGCATCGAGACGGACGAAGGCATCGTCGGCTACGGCGAGCCGACGCTGGAGGGCCATGCCCGCACCGCCATCACCTGCGTGCGCGAGAACGCGCCGCTGCTCATCGGCCAGGACCCGTGCCGCATCGAGCATCTGTGGCAGTCGCTCTACCGCGGCTCCTTCTATCGGGGCGGCCCGATCCTGTGCAGCGCGCTGAGCGGCATCGAGCAGGCGCTGTGGGACATCCTCGGCAAGTTCCACGGCGTGCCGGTCTATCAACTGCTCGGCGGCGCCTGCCGCGACCGCATCCGCATGTACCGGGGAGTCGGCGGCAGCACACCCGAGGCGGCGGCCGCCGCCGCGCTGGCCGTCAAGGAGCAGGGCTTTGACTGCCTCAAGACCGGCGCCGCCGATGCTGGCGTGCGGTTGGTCGACACGCCGCGGGTGGTCGATGACGCCGTGGAGCGCATCGCGGCCATGCGCGAGGCTGTAGGACGCGATTTCGACATCGCCATCGACTGCCACGGTCGGTTCTCGCCGGCCATGGCGCTGCGCTTCTGTGACGCCGTGGTCGACCTGGCGCCGATGTTCGTCGAGGAGCCCATTCTGCCCGAGAACATCGACGCCTTGGCGCGGCTGACCCGCAAGGCCCGTGTGCCCATCGCCACGGGCGAGCGGCTGTTCACCAAATGGTCATTCCGCGAGGTGCTGGAGAAGTGCGACCTGGCCGTCGTGCAGCCCGACCTGTCGCACGCTGGCGGCATCAGCGAGTGCAAGAAGATCGCCGCGCTGGCCGAGTCGTGGTACGCCGCGCTGGCCCCGCACTGCCCGCTGGGCCCGGTGGCGCTGGCGGCCAGCCTGCAGGTCGATGCCTGCTGCCCGAACTTCCTGGTGCAGGAGCACACGGCCGACGCACTGGGCCGCGGCTATCTCAAGCAGCCGCTGGTCATCGAGAACGGTCACATCGCCCTGCCCACCGGACCCGGTCTGGGCATCGAACTGGACGAAGAGGCCATCGCCGCCATGCCCGAGCACGACTGGTTGACGCCTCAATTGCGGCACGCCGACGGCAGCGTCGCGGATTGGTAGGAGGTTCCATGGCACGCAAGAAGCCCAAGGGTGCGCTGTTCGAGTGGGAAGAGGCGATGGTCACCGCCTACTACGACGAGCGTTGCCACGAGGTGCTCGACCCGCTGTACGAGAAGTTCACCGCCTGGCACGCCGGCGAGGTGACGCACGCCGACCTGGACGCCGCGATCCACTTCGTGCACCGCGAGATGCAGAAGATCTACGGGCTGTTCGCGCGCCCCAGGTCGCAGGTGGCCGTCGACGTCGTCGCCGACCGCGGCTGGTATGAGCGCTGGCTCGCCGCACATCCGCTGCCCGACGACGAGGAGTAACCACGCGCACGACGGACCGCACTCGGGATCTTGGCTCGCGCGAGTCGGAACGTTTGCGCGGCGTCAGGGCGAACGGTCAGCGCCGCGCGAACCACAGCGCCGCGCACGGCGTCACAGTGTCACGATTGAGCGATACGAGGACAACAATGAGCGAGGAAGTCAGCCGCCGCGGATTCCTGAGCGAGGGTGCCGGACTGGGCGCCCTGGCCGCCGGCCTGCTGCTGGGCGAGCGTCAAGCCGCAGCCGCGGGTGAGGCGCAGGTGGTGGCCTTGTCATTCAGTGAACACAAGGATCTGGCCAAAGTAGGGGGTTCGGCGCAGGCTACGCTGCCGGATAAGGCCAAGACCGAAATCATCGTGGCCCACCCCGAGACCGACAGGTTCGTCTGCTGCCAGGGCCGTTGCACCCATGCCAACGGCGTGCTTGCCTATGATGCCAAGCTCAAGAAGTTCGTCTGCCCCGACCATGGCAGCCGCTTCGAACTGGATGGCGCCGTGGCCAACGGCCCGGCCAAGAAACCGCTGCGCAGCTTCGATGCGGATCAGGCGGTAGTGGTGCGGGGTGACAAAACGTGATCGCTGAAAGGAATCGGCAGGGCCGCCGCCGAACCTAGCGCAAGTGATTCCATAGCCCTGTTGTGCGGGAGGCGGGCCATGAGTCGTGCGCGTATTCTGGTCGTAGACGACGAAGCCAGTACTCGGGACTTGATGTCGCGGATTCTGACTGAAGCCGGCTACGAAGTGATGGACACTTTCAACGCCGAGGAGGCGGTGGCGCTGCTGCATCGTGAGTCCTTTGATCTTGTTACGCTCGACGTGATGATGCCCCATGTTGACGGCTTCGAGTGTTGCCGACGCGTCCGTCAGTTCTCCAATGTGCCCATCGTGTTCGTGACCGCGCGGGGCGAGAGCTACAACGAGGTCCTCGGCCTCGAGAGCGGCGCGGACGACTATATCCAGAAGCCGTACCACCCCGAAGCGGTGGTCAGTCGGGTCAAGGCCTTGCTGCGGCGCGTGGCGCAGCGTGGCGCGCCGGAGAGCGCGGGCACGCGCATCGGGCCGCTCACGCTCGATCTGCGTGGCCAGGAGGCCTTCATCAAGGGGCAGTCGCTGGGTCTGACCAGCAAGGAGTTCGAACTGCTCCATATCCTCTCGGAGAACATCGGCACCATCGTGCCGCGCGAGCGGCTGGCGTCGTTGGTGTGGGGCAGTGAGCTGGACCTGGAGAGCCGCACGCTGGACGTGCACATCTACCGGCTGCGCAAGAAGCTCGACGCAGTCTCCAACCTGGGCCAGTACATCATCACCAAACGGCAGCGGGGCTATCTGATGAGTCCCGGCATCCGCCAGGCCGAGTAGCCAGATACCGTTGGTCGGGGCGATCCATGGCGGGTCGCCCTGTCGCGGACCGGCCTACTTGAGGTATTCCGCCGACAGCACCACACCGCAGCCGGGGGCAAAGGCTGCGCCGGTGGCGTCGAGCGTGAGCGCGAACACCCCGAAGCGTACGATGGGCCGCGTCTGGCCATCGGCGCCGCGCTGCTGCGTGCCGGTCGGCACCGCCGCGCCCAGCACCGCCTCAAACCGGCCTACCGGCGCTGTCGGCTGGTAGCCGCGCAGTTCCGCCATATCCACCGTGGCCAGACGCTGGGCCAGCGGTTGCCAGACGGTGGGCACCAGGTCGGGCCGACCCAGCCAGATAGCCGATAGTGCCGCCGACAGGCCGGCCGCGCCTTGCTTGGTCGCCAGTTCCTCGACGTCGCGCATGCGCCGATACTCATGGTCGAGCACGACGACCGCCGCGCCTGGCTGCACCGTGAAGAGCTGTGCCGTGGGTGCCAGCGCGGCCTGCGCCGAGGCGACCAGCGCATAGGCATCGGGCTTGGGGCCAGCGTTGGTGGCCGAGCCCGGCGAGGTGGCGGCGGTGCCTGGTGGGGTGGCCACGACCTGTGGCGTCGGCGGTTTGACCGGCGGCCGAGGCGGCGAGGTGGGGGATGGCGTGGCTGGTCGCGGCGGCATGGCGGCCGGCGGCAGGCTGGGATCGCCCGGTCCGGGCGGCGCCGGCGGGCCCAGCGTGCGCGGCCGCACCGGCGGGTAAGGGCCGATGGTGCGTTGGTCGCCGGGCAGATACCAGTAGAGCTTGCCATCCTCATAGGCCACGGCCACGGCGCCAAAGACCGTGGAGATGGCCGCATCCATGGGTCGCGCGGCATCACGGCGTAGCGTGTTGGCTTCGCGCAACCGGCCGGAATCGACGCTCAGCCGGCACAGGCGCCCGGCGTCGGCGACGAACAGGCTGCCACCGTCGCTGGACAGGTCGAACGCCGGCGTGGCCGGCACGCCAGACAGGGTCAGCCGGCGCGCCACGCCTCCGATGCTGGGCAGCACGGCCACCTGCGAGTCGCCGGCGGCGACCAGCCAGCGGGCGTCGCGCGTGAAGCGCAGCGAGGGCGGCGCGGTGGCGCTCAGCGGCAGATCGTAGCGCACGAGTTCGCGCCCGCGCGAGGCGCCGAGGTAGAGGCAGTCGGCCGAAGCCACGGCCAGGTAGAGGTCCAACGCGGAGACGGCCACGCTGAGGTCGAGGTCGGTGGCCGGCAGGCGCGGCGCGGCCAGGAGGCGTTCGCCGCCCAGGAATCCACCCACCTCGCGCACGCACCCGCCGCCGGGCAGTGCCACAAACAAGCTGCGCCCATCGCCGGCGAAGGCCAGGCCGGCGCTCTGCGCCACCGCCGCGTCGGGTGCAGCCGTCACCGTGTCGGAGGCATAGTCCCAGACGACCACGCTGTCGGCGCCGCCGCGGCGCAGGTGGACCGCCACGCGCGCAGCGTCGGGCGCCGCGGCGAAGCTCAGTACGCCGCTGCCAAACTCGCGGCGAGCGAGGATCTCGCTGGGCCGGCCAAACACCTGGAAGGTACCGTCCGGCTGCCGCCAGACGGTGTCGCGACCGCCGTTGGCCACGGCCAGCCAGCCGCCCACGGCGGACACGGGCGACACTAGCGCGAAGAGCAGCAGACACAGAGCGACGCGGCGCAAGGGCCTCTCCGATTGGCGCAAGTATAGCACGCGACGATAGGGTGCAGGAGCCGCCGGGGAAAGGGGGAACCGTCGGGGATTGTCCTGTCTCTTTCCCTGCCAAAGGAACGGCCGTAGGCGATGCCGGATCTGGAACTCAAGGCGCTTGTGGAGCGAGCGCGCGGAGGCGATGACGCGGCGTTCGAGCAGCTCTACGAGCGGTTCGAGCGCGCTGTCTACGGGCTCTGCCGGCGTCTGCTCACCAGCGACGACGCCGCTGAGGACGCGGCGCAGCAGGTCTGGCTGGCCATCTGGCAGGGGCTGAGTTCGTTGCGGCAGCCCGAGGCCTTCACCTCGTGGCTGAAGCAGACGGCGACGCGGGTCTGCGGCCGCACCCAGCGCCGACGGCGCTGGTGGTCCTGGTGGAGCGAGGTGGAAGGCGATGACGCGCCGGACCTCGACCCCGCCGACCAGGCACCGATGACGGTGGACTCCCTGGCCCGCGGCGAGCAGGACGAGGCCGTGCGCGCGGCGCTCGAGCGGCTGTCGCCCGAGCATCGCGAGGTGGTCGTGCTGCACCATCTCGAAGGGCTGGGCGTGGGTGAGATTGCGGTCACGCTGGGCGTGGCCACGGGTACGGTGAAATCGCGGCTGGGCCGCGCCAGGGCACACCTGGCACGGATCCTTGGGCCGCTGGCGGAGTGACGGACATGCGTTGCGAGCGGGTACAAACACAACTGGCGAACGACCTGGGCGCCGCCCAGCGGTCGGCCCGCGTGGCCGAGCATCTGGCCGGCTGCGCGGCGTGCCGGGCCGAGGCGGCGCGCCTCAACGCCGTGGTGGCCGCCGTGGAGCGGCTGCCCATGCCCCAGGTGCCGGCCGACCTGCGGGCCAGGACCTTCGCCGCCATTGCTGAGCGCCGGCAGGCGACGCACCGCGCGGGCCCGGTGTGGCTGCGCCGGCCGGCGTTCGCCGCGTTAGCCGCCGGGATCGCGGCCGTCGCGTTCTTCGCGGGGCGGCCGTCGCCGTCGCCGATGCTGCAGGTGGAGGCTGGCTCCCTCTACTCCAGCCCGTATGCCGCGAGCCACGCGCTGGTGTCGGCGGGCAGCCCGCTGGCCGATAGCGCCGCACTGCACGCCATGGGCGCGCTGGCCGAGCGGGAAGAGCGACATCCATGAGGAACGGACGCGTGATCCGCTGGGTCGGCCTGGTGCTGATCGGCGGGTTGCTGGTGGTGACAGTGCGCGTGGCGTCGCGTCTGGAGCGCCATGAGGCAGAGCGCTGGCTGGCGCGGGCCGCGGCGGCGCCACGTTCGGTGGCTTACCACGGCCGGGAGCAGGTGCGCTTCGCCTGGGGCAACAAGCAGATGGCCAGCGAGGTGCGCGTGGCTCATGAGCCGCCCGACCGCACGCGCCTGGACTACGCTGGGGCCGACCTGGACGGCGTCTGCGTGATTACCGTCGGCGAGCACACCTGGCGCTACGATCCGCGCCTGAAGCGTACCGATGAGGCCACTGGCGCCGCCACCGACATACCAGCCAGCGTGGCCGGCTATCGAGTGCGCGTGGGGCCCGGCGAGAGCGTCGCCGGCCGCGCCACGCGGCGCATCGACCTGACCGGCGCGGGCACCGCGCGCACGCTCTGGCTCGATGTGCAGACGGGCCTGCTGTTGCGCAGTCGCACCCGCCAGCCGACTGGCCAGAGCGCCGAGACCACCTTCGTCGAGTTGACCCTGGGCGCGCCCGCCGAGCCGGTCAGCTACGAGGCGCCCGGCGGCGCGACGCGCCATGCGGCCGAGACGCTGACCCCCGCGCAGATCGCGGCCAGGCTGGGCTTCGCGCTGGCCCAGCCCAAGTGGTTGCCGGCCGGCTTCCAGCCGGCCGGCGCATTCCTGTTCCGCTGCCCGTGCTGCGACATGCTCGCCGGCCAGTTGACCTACTCCAACGGCGTGGCGGCCTTCAGCCTGTTCGAGGGTCGGATCGAGGATGCCAGCTGCCTGGCCACCTCGCAGTGCTGCGGCACGGCGCAGTCGCAGGCGGCCTGCGTGGGCGCCACGCGCGACGATGGCGTGGTGGTGGGCCGGCTCGACCGCCAGCCGGTGGTGCTGGCCGTGGGCGAGCTGCCCCAGACCGAGTTGCGCCGCGTGGTCGACTCCTGCTACTGACCCGCCAGCAGACGCGCACGGCCCAGCGGCCAGACGACCGCCACCGCCTTGCCGCGCAGCGTGCTCAGCGGCACGAACGGACTGCGCTCGAAGCGGCTGCTGTCGCGGCTGTCGCGCCGATTGTCGCCCAGCACGAAGACGCTGCCGGCTGGCACCGTCTGTGCGCTGACCACGCGGTCCGACGCATCGCGCGCGTACGGCTCGGTCAGTTCGCGACCGTTGAGCACCACGCGGCCACGGTCGTTGAGTGCGACCGTGTCACCTGCGATGGCGATGACCCGCTTGACCACGTTGCCATGATCGAGCAGTGTGTTGGCCTCGGTCAGGCGGAAGACCACGACCTCGCCACGGCGCGGCGGGCGCATCAGGTAGATCAATCGGCTGACCAGCAGGCGGTCGGCCGGCCCGTCGATCTCCGGGGTGAGCGTGCCGTTGAGCGTGGGCGCCATGCTGGACGCCTGTACCATGACCACCTGCGCCACGAACGGCCTTACTACGCAGTAGGCGACGATGATCGTCAACAGGCCCGTGTCGAACCACTCCAGGCAGCCGCCGGAGCTGGTCTTGGCCGGGTCGGGCCGAGGCGCGCGCCGCGCCGTGCGCCGGCCCACGGCGAACAGCACCAGACGCGCCAGCAACAGCAGGAGCAGGAGCAACCCCACCACCGGGTCGAGATCCCACCGGCTGAGCAGCCGAGCCACGACGTCCACCAAACCATCTCCGCCCATAGCTTAACGCGCAGGAGTCCAGAGCGGCAAGCCTCGGGGCGGGGGACGGACCCGTTGCTCCTGCCCACGGTGCACGCCCCATGCCGGCAGGACGCACCATGAACCTGGCGAAGCAAGCTGACGGAGCCCGCCGTGCCCAAGCGACCGACCCTCGACGAACTGCCCATCTTCCAGAACTACAGTTGCCACGCCTGCGGCAAGTGCTGTGGCGGCAACCTGGCGGTGCTGGTCACGCCGGCCGAGGCCGACATGATCGTCAAGCAGGGCTGGCTCGACGACCCGGACTACACCGGTCGGCAGCTGTTTGTCGAGCGGGCGGGCAACCTCTACTTCGCGCAGAACGGCGACCAGGGCTGCGTCTTCCTGGATCCGAAGGGCGGCTGCCGTATCCACGCGCGGTTCGGATTGGCGGGCAAGCCGCTGTCCTGCCGGTTCTACCCGCACCTGTTCATCCCCGCGGGCGATGGCGTGCGGGTGGACGTGCGCTTCGACTGCGTCAGCGTGGCGGGCAACAAGGGCGAGCCGCTGAGCGCGCAGCGCGCCTACCTCGAATCCGTCCTGCCCGAGGTGGTGCCCGAGATCGACCTGGAGCCGGTGCCGTTGCGGCCCGGCGTCGAATGGTCGCAAGGCCAACTCGACCGGGTGAGCGAGGCGTTCGACACGCTCATCACCGCCGACGAGGTCGATCTGACCCGCCGCGTCATCGGGGCGGTCAACCTGGCGGTGATGCTCGACACCGCGGCCATGGCGGCGGTGGACGAGGATCAGCTCGACGTCCTGTTGGCCGCGGCCATCGCCAAGCTGCTCGACGCGCTGCCCCAGGACCCGCTGCAGCGGCTGCGCCCGCCGCGTGGCGTGCGCACCATGTTCCGTCAGACGCTCGGTCTGTATGGCCGCATCGACCGCATTTCGCGCCGCGTGCCTACCGGCGAGCGGCTGCGTCAGGCGCTCGCCCTGGCTTCGGGGCGCGGGCTGGTGCCCAAGCTGCGGCCCGAGTGGCCCCACGTGCCCTTCGACCGGATCGAGGGCGAATGGGGCGTGCCCGACGGCGATGCCGCGGCCACCTTGGTCCGCTTCTACCGGGTGAAGCTGGCCGCGCAGTCCTTCTGCGGCGCCGGGTTCTTCGGCGAGGACTACCTGCCCGGCGTCCTGGCGTTGTGGCTGACCTACCCGGTGACACTGTGGATGGCGCGGCTGTATGCCGCCGGCGACGGTCGCCAGGTGGTCACCGACGCCGATGTGCAGCTCGCCCTGCAGGTGGTCGACCACCGCCACGGCCGTACGCCGCAGCAGGCGCTGCCGGGCGAGCGGTCGCGGACCCGAGCGCTGTGCAACCGCGACATCCTGCGCGCGCTGGTCGTCTGGTACGGCAGCTAGTCAGTCCACCCGCACCTGCTCAAAGCGCGCGGTGCTGCTGGTGGGGTTGCGGTCGGCGGTGACCCACAGCCCGACCTTCAGCCGCGGCGTGAAGGCGCCGGCGTGCCGTGCCAGCGGCTCGCCCCAGTTCACACCGTCGGCCGAGGTGCTGACCGTGAACGTGTCGCCGGTCCGTTGCAGCTTGAGCCAGGCGGGCAGGGCCAGCTTGCCCAGTTTGGTGCGCGGGTTCTCATCGGCAGGCGAGTCGCGCCAAGTGAGCAGGGCCTCGCCCGACGGCTGCACGCCAACGGCCACGAATCGTGACTCGCGGTCCAGAGTCTCGCGCAACATGAGCCCCGCCAGCGCGCCGTCGCTGCTACGGCTGGGCGCTCCGACCCGCGCGGCGACCGCGCAGTCGCCGTCGCGCGGCTGACTGAGCAGCGCGAACTGGTCCCAGTTGCGCTTCCACCAGCGACCAATGCCCATGCCCCCGCCGGTGAGGGTGAAGGCGCCGTCGGCAAACCGCGCCTCGCCTGGCACGTGCGGGCTATTGACCTCCGCCAGCGTCCACGGCGTCGGCAATGTGCTCCTCGTGACGGTGACCGTGCAGCCGGCCGCGCGTTTGCCGTCGGCGCTGCGCGCGGTGACCTGACAGCGGCCGACGCCGACACCCATGACCATCGCCGTGCGGTCGCCGATGCGCCTGACCGTGGCCACGGCCGGGTTGTCGCTGGTCCAAGCCACGGCCTTGTCGAAGGAGTTCGCCGGCAAGGTGGTCACGTTCAGCGCCGCGCGGCCGGCGGCGGGCAGGCTCAGCGTTGCGCGGTCCAGCTTCAGGCTGGCCACGGCGATGCCGGGCCTGGCTTCGATGTGTTCCAGCAGCGCCAGCTCAGCCACTGGGGCCTTGTCACCGCCAGTGAAGCGCAGACGGTAGCTGGTGTAGGCGACCGTGTTGGTCAGGCGGAAGGTGCGCGGCCCGCCCGCAGCGCGCAGCGGCTCGGCGGTGTGCGTGTCGAGCCGGACCCAGTTGGCGCCGCCGTCGGCCGAGGCTTCCAGCGCCCAACTGCGCGGCTGCTCGTCGGGCACGGTGACGG
>JACRKZ010000056.1 GCA_016235455.1 Armatimonadota bacterium
GCCAGCTCCAGCCGACGCAGCTCACCCGCCAGTACCGGGTCAGCCTCGATACGAGCGCGCACCGACTCCTGCGTCGACGAGTCCAGCTCGCCTTCGAGGAGCGGGGTCATCATCGCCCGCAGTTGTCGTCGTTCCAGCCAGCCTGCCATCACGTTCCATCCACCGGCTCAGAGCCGGTCTACTGGGTGCGACGTCTGGGTCGCCTTTAGAGTTCCGCACTACTGGAAAAGATGCCGGTCCTGTTCCAGTTCCTTGGCCAGGGCCAGTCGCGCCCGGTTGAGTCGGGATTTGACGGTGCCCACGTTGGTCTTGAGCATGTCTGCTATCTCGTTGTACGAGAAGCCTTCCAGGTCGTAGAGCACGAGCACATCGCGATGGTGCGATTTCATGCGATAGACCGCCGCGCGCACCGCTGCCGCGCGCTCATCGCCCAGGATCTGGCCCTCGGGCTCGTCGCTCTGGTCCGACAGCCGGTCGATGAGCGGCTCGCCGCCCTCGTCGGTGTCGGCCGGATCGGTGACGATCTGCGGCCGCCGCCGCTTCTTCTTCATCTCGTCCAGACAGAGGTTGTGGACGATGCGGTAGACCCAGGTGGTCAGCGCCGAGCCGCCCTGGAACGACTGCAGGCCGCGGTAGATGCGCAGGAAGGCCTCCTGCGCCACGTCCGAGGCCTCGTCCGGGTCGCCCAGCAGGCGGTAGGCCAGGTTGTAGACCTTGGACTGATAGCGGTCGACCAGCAGGTCAAACGCGTCACGATCGCCCCGGCGACAGCGGGCGATCATGTCGGCGTCGGAGATTCCGCCGGGGTCATCACGCCCGGCAGACGAGAACAGCCGCATCAAAGGTCCTTCTTCTGCACCAACTGGTCGTTCAGGAAGACCTCGACGCTGGTGGTGCCGTGCCCTTCGACCGCCCGGCTGACCGTGTCGCCCGCATTGTGGACCTTGTTGTAGACGATCTGCTCCCCATTCACATCGTGCACCACGATCTTGACCCAGCAGATGCTGTCGCTGGCCGGCACGGTCACCCGCACCTTGCCCTTGCGCAACGGCTTGCCGGCGTTCGGGTCCTTGGCTTGCTCGGCGTCCGCGCCTCGGCGGCGCTTGTCATCCGGCCCGGTACTCACCCACAGGTTGACCTGCGCGCCGCTCTCCACCCGCCGACCGGCCTCGGGCTCCTGCTTGATGACATAGCCATCAGGAATGGTGTCATCGGCCTGCTTCTGGATGATGCCCTGCTTGAGGCCCAGACGCTGCACCTGGTCCAGCGCGTCCGACTGCGTCCCGGTGACCAGGCGCGGCATGGTCAGCTGCGCCGGCCCGCTCGACAGGATGGCCTGCACCACGCGGCCGGCGCGCACCTTGCGGCCGGGCCCGGGCTGGGTGATGATCACCGCGCCGGCCGGCACATCCTTGCTGGCCTGCTCCACGGACACGCTGAACTGGAGATCCAAGGTCTGCTCAAAAAGCGTCTTGGCACGGTCTTTGGTCATGCCCGTGACGTCGGGGATGATGACCTCGGTGGGCCGACTCTCGTCGAGCCACCGGTAGGTGCCGTAGGCCAGGCCGGACAATGTGGTGGCCGAAACCAGAATGGTACCCAGGATGGTGAACAGCACGCGGTAGAAACCCAGCGTGGCCGTGACGCCCCAAGGCAGCGGCGCGCGCGGCTGTTCCTCGCGCGCGCGGGCCCGTTGGCGCCGCAGCTCGCGCGGCGACCGACGCTGCTGCGGCTCACCCAGCTCGCGCAGCTTGGACAGCGCCTCAACCGCCTGCGCCGCCGGGTAGCGGTCGTCGGGCTCGGGCTTCAACATCCCCTCCAGGACAAGGTCGACACCGGGCGACAACTCCTTGTTCACCTCGCTGGGCTTGGGGCGTTCCGGGGCGTCGGGCACCAACTTGCGCCCGGTCAACGCCTCATAGAGCACCACGCCAACCGAGTAGACATCGCTGCCCGGCCGCGCGTTCCGGCCGGCGCGCACCTCGGGCGCCACATAGACCAGGGCGTCGGGCCGCACCACGGAGACCCCGAAGGTCTGCGCTACGGCCGCCGCCTGATCGTAGTCTGTCAACACGGCGCCCTCATGGGTGAGGATAATGTTGCCTGGATGCAACATGCCATGCACCACGCCGTTGGCGTGCCAGGCCGCCACGCTCTGCAGGATCTCCACGCCGCGGCTGAGCACTTCGGCCGGGGCATGACGCTTGAGCAGCCACTTCTCGAGCGACAGCCCCTCGACAAAATCTCGCACGAGCAGCAGTCCGTCGGTCTCGCGCGAAGCCTCCACCAGGCCGGGCGCACAGGGCAGCAGCAAGCTGCGCTGCTCACCCAGCCGACGAGCCCAGGCTGCTTGACCACGACCTCCGCGTCACGGTAGCGGTCGTGCGCCTTCCAACTGCTCAGCGCGCCGCCGTCGTTGAGGCGCGCTTTGAGGTCATAGCGGTACTTCAGCAGCCGATTGGCCATCAGTCGGCACCACCGGTCAGCCGGCGCACGGCTCGCCGCAGCACGAGGCCAAGCGCCTCGAAGATGATGCGCTTGGAGATCTTGGAGGTGCCCAGCGCGCGGTCCTCGAAGATGATCGGCACCTGCGCGAAGCGGTAGCCGCGCCGCTGACAGAGATAGGTCATCTCGATGAGGAACGAGTAGCCATCGACGGTGATCTGGTCGAAATCGAAGCTCTCCAGCACGGCGCGCCGATAGCAGCGGAAGCCCGACGTGCAGTCGTCCACGCGCAGGCCCAGCAGCGTGCGCGCGGTGAGGTTGGCGCCGCGCGACAGGATGATGCGGCCCAAGCCCCAGTTCTTGGTGCCGCCGCCAGGGCAGTAGCGCGAGCCCACCACCACGTCGGCGCCCTCGCTCTCGGCCTTGGCCACCATGGTCGGCAGGTAGTCGGGGTGATGGCTGAAATCAGCGTCCATGTGCAGCACGAAGTCCGGGCGCTGCGCCAGGGCATAGCGGATGCCGGCGATCTCCGCCGAGGCGAAGCCCAGCTTGCCCGCGCGCTTGATGAGGTGCAGCCGCGGCTGCGTCGCCTGCATCGCCTCCACCATGGCCGAGGTGCCGTCGGGCGAGTTGTCGTCGACGATGACCAGGTCAAACTCGGGCTGCTGCGCCATGATGCCGGCCACCAGCGCCTCGATGTTCTCGGCTTCGTTGTAGGTAGGAATCACGATGTAGGCCGTCATGCGTCGCGCCTCTTCCCGTCCGTCAGCCGTTGCGGCCGCGTGTCAAAAAGACGATGGTCGCCGCCCACAAGATCATGTTGATGACCATGCCCCGGTCAGCGAACAGCCGCTCGGGATTCTGCCCGATATCGGCCTTGTGCACCAGATACAGGTAGCGGAACACGCCGTACACCACAAACGGGATGGTGAACATCAGCCGGCCCTGCTCGGCCGTGGCATGAATCTCGATGGGTCGGTAGAACGTGTAGAGCGAGTAGCACAGGATGGTCGCCGTGCCCGACATCTGGATCATCTGGTCGAGCAGCAGCGCCTCATGGGCTTCGTCGGTGTGGTACTTGGCCAGCACAGCGCGCGAGACTCCCTTGGCGCCCGCCTGCAGCAACTCACCGCGCCGCTTGCACAGGCCCATGAACAGCGCTCCGAACAGGGTACATACCACGATCCAGGCCGACGGCGGCTCCGGGATCACCCAGCAGCCCGCCACCACGCGCAGCACGAACAACAGTGCCAACGACAGAACGTCGATGATGACCAGGTTCTTCAGGTAGAACGAGTAGGCGTTAGTCAGCACCGCATAGCCGACCGCGGTCCACAGGAAGGCCTGGGTGTCGCCGCCCCGCCGCGAGAGCAGCACGCTCCAGACCAGCGCGCCGGCGAACAGCAGAATCGCGGTGATGATGGCCAGCGCCTGTGATACCTCGCCCGCGGCGATGGGCCGGCGGCACTTGGTCGGATGGCAGGCATCGGATTCGCGATCGCGCAGGTCGTTGATCAGGTAGCCGGCCGATGATAACGCGCAGAAGATGACGAAGGCGGCCACGGCGGCGGCCACCGCGTGGCCCTCCTCGGGCCGGCGCGAGGCGACGCCCGAAGTCAGCTCGTGCCACCGACCGGTGAAGGCCAGGCCGCCAAACACCAGGACGTTCTTGACCCACTGGTGGGGCCGCAATGCTATCAGCAGTGCGACGACCAGAGAGCGTTTGGGTTGAGCCGCGGAGCGACCCGCGCCCTCGGGAGCAGCCTCCATTGCGGTCTCCCGCCGCCGCCTAGGCCGGCAGGCGACGCAGCTTCACGCCCAGTTCGCGGGCGCGATCCAGGGCCAGTGGCGTGACGATGGCGTCGGCCGACAACAGCAGTTCGCCGTCCGCCGCCTCGACCTCGATGGCCGTGATCAGCGGCCGGTTCTCGTGGGCGTTGACGCCACCGGGTCCGCTGAGCAGTGTGCGCAACGTCGCGCCCAGGTCAACCGCCTCGACACAACTGGCGCCGAACACTTCCAGCCGACCCACGGGCTCCGCCAGTGCGTGGCGCAGCTGCGGGGTGGCCTCGGGCCGATCCAAGCCCAGCGCATCGGTGGCCACCACCACCGGCGTGCCCAGGCAGAGCGCCTCGAGCAGCAGCTTGGAGCCGAAGGTCTCGGGCGTGGTCATGGCCACGCGCACCGCGGTGGGCCGGTCGAGCGTGGCCACGACCACGGCCTCCACCTCGCTCGCCAGCTTGAGCGGGCAGCCGGCGTCGGCCGTGTCACGGCACAACTCCGCGCCCAGCCGGCGATTGACGCTGGCCACGCCGCGCCCACTGGCCAGCCACTCCAGGCGCACTGGGAAATCGGCCAGCGTGCCCAGCGAGGCCACGGCGAAGTCCAGACCGGCCGTGGTTTCACTGACCAAAACGGCGACGCGCCGCCCATCGGCCGCCGCCGGACGCGGCTGCATTTCGGCCAGCACCGCGGCCACGGCCGCGGCCACCAGCCGCTCGATGGTTGCCGAATCGAAGTTGTGGCTCAACTCACCATCCGTGCGAAGACGCCCTGCCCAATGTCGGCCGCATTGGCCTCATCGGTATCGAGGTGCATCTCCAAGAGAGTGCCCTCACTGACGCGAACCGCTACATTGCGCAGCCGCGCTCCGCGCGGCCCGTCAATCTCCACCTCGATGGAGTCGCCCGAGCGCAAATCCCAGCGCTTGGCCACAGCCGCGTCCATGTGCACATGCCGCGCCGCGATGATCAGCCCTTCGGGCAGGTGGACCGAGCCCTTGGGCCCGACCAAGGTGATCGGCGCCGAGCCCTTGACATCGCCCGACAGCCGCAGCGGCGGGTTGACGCCGAGCGTGAAGGCATCGGAGCGAGCGATCTCCACCTGGCTGGCGTCGCGCAGCGGGAACAGGATGCGCACGTTGTGCAGCGCCCGCTTGGTCGAGACCAGCGTCACCATCTCGTTGGCGGCGTAGAAGCCGGGCTGATAGAGCTCCCGAAAGACGGTCAGCTCATAGCCCTGGCCAAAGAGAATATCGCAGTGCTCGCGGGTCAGATGGACATGGCGAGCCGACACCCCAATGGGGATGGGCTCGCGTTCGCCGCGCAACTCCGCCAGCACCTCGCCGGTCAGGCGTGCCAGCAGTTCGGGCGAGGTCAGACGCTGCAACAACTCGTCGGACGAAGCCATGGTCCAGCCTTACTCCGCGCGCAGCATCCGCGCAGCGCGTCGACCACCCAGGGGGCCGAACGCGTCGCGCGGAAACGTAGCCGCCACAGCCAACGCCCACGCAGCACACCGGCCCAGCGAGTGCCGGGCCGGCGGCGGGTGGTCAGTGACCGGGCCAACCCGAAGGTCAGCCGGCGGGCAGGATCTTGGCCAGCTCGTCGTGCGGTCGCGGGATGACATGCACGCTGAGCAACTCACCAACCTTGCGAGCGGCGGCGGCGCCGGCATCGGTGGCGGCCTTCACCGCACCGACATCGCCGCGCACCATGATGGTGACGAACCCGCCGCCAATCTGCTCTTTGCCGACCAGGTCGACGTTGGCCGCCTTGACCATGGCGTCGGCCGCCTCAATCGCACCCACCAGACCGCGGGTCTCAATCAGACCCAGCGCTTCTCCAGCCATGTACTTCTCCTAAGCGCTCTTATTGCTACCGCCGCGCGCCGGCTTGGCGGTGGGGACCACCGTACCAAGCTGGTCGCTCGGCCGCGCGATCACGTGTGTCGAAACCAGCGTACCCACCCGGCGGGCCTCAGCCGCGCCGGCATCGACGGCCGCCGAAACAGCCGCCACTTCGCCGGAAACGAAGACCGTCACCAAGCCGCGTCCCGGCGACTTGGTCAGAGGCAGCAACGACACGTTGGCCGCCTTGGCCGCCGCATCACCCGCCGCCAGCGCCGGCACCAAGCCGACCACCTCAATCATGCCCAGGGCCTGTTGTGCCACAGCCCATCTCCTCTACCGTCATGCGTGCCGCGCGCGGCGGCACGTCCTTCGTAACCTGTTCCAGCCAACCCGGAGTTCGCCAGCGAACTCCCAGCAGCCAGCCTCGTGCAGCCTGGTCAGCTGCGGCCCATCTCTTGGATCAGCCGTTCGGCCACCTTGCGCACCATGGCCTCGATGGTGGCTTCGTTGACATCCTCGCCACGGTTGACCGGCGACTTGCTGCCCGGCGCGAAGGTCAGGCAATCTCGCGGGTAGGTCAGCCCCATGCTCTGGCGCATGTTCTGCAGGTGGCTCATCTCGCTCGGGGCGATCACGTTCTCGCGGCCCAGCATGCGGGCGATGAACGAGATCTGCGCGGACTGTTCCAGCGTTTCCATGCGGTGGTAGGCCTGGTAGACATCGCTGCCGATGGACAGCGCGCCGTGGTTGGCCAGCAGGAAGACGTCGTGGTCCTTGATGAACGGCTTGACCGACTCACCCAGCAGCGGCGTGCTCGGCGGCGCATAGGGCGCCAGCGGCACGTCGCCCAAGGCCACCACGAACTCGGGCAGCGTGGGTCGATCCAGACCTTCGCCGGCCACGGCGAAGCCGGTGCAGTAGACGGGATGGGCATGGACCACGGCGGCGATGTCGCAGCGCTCGCGGTACATGGCCAGGTGCATCAGGACCTCCGAGGAGACCTTGAGATGCCCGTCGATCTGCCGGCCTTCCATATCCACCACGACCAGCATGTCGGGAGACAGGAAGCCCTTGCTCACGCCGGTCGGCGTGGCCAGCACGTGGTCCTTGCTCAGGCGGATGGAGATGTTGCCGTCGTTGTAGGCGACGTAGCCGCGCTGCCACACGCGTCGGCCGATCTCGCAGATATCCTTACGCAGTTCGGTCTGGTTCTTTTCAAACATATCAGAGCCTAATCACCTGGCCGCTCCTGGCGCTGTCGTTCATCGCCAAGGAGACCCGCAACGACTTGAGTGCGTCGGCATACGGCGAACGGATTTTGTCCGCCGAGTCCGTGCCCTCGACCGCGTTGACGAAGAAAGTATCCTCGCGCACCGTAGCATTCGTCTCCGGTTCGCGCTTCACCTCCTCGTCGTACTTGCCACCTCGGATCGACAGCGAGCCGCCGCCGATGTCCGCCAGCGCTCCGTCGAAATGCAGTTGCAGACTGACGTTGCCCGTCTTCTCCAGCGCACACGAGGTGGCGATCTGGCAGACGGCGCCGTTCTCGAAGGTCAGCGTCGCGGTGCCGGCATCGGACACATCGAAGCCGTCCATCAACTGGTCCATGCGGTAGGTGGTGTACGCCGCGTAGACCGATTTCACTTCACCCATGAAGTAGCGGGCCAGGTCGATGATGTGGGTCGTCTGCTCGCACATCTGGCCGCCCGAGGTGGCCCACTTGCGCCACCACCAGACACCAGGCGAGCCGCCCATCCAGTAGCCCAGCGCCATACCAATCTTGCTCTCGCCGATCTCGGCCTTGAGGTAGTCGACGGTGTCCATGTGCCGCCAATGGTAGCCAACCCCGGTGATCAGCCCCTTCTCGGCGATGCGCGCGGCGCAGCGCTCGGCGCGCGCCAGGTCGATGTCGATGGGCTTTTCGATGAAGAACGGCAGGCCGGCATCGATGACGGCGTCCTCGAACTCGCCATGGGCGAACGGCGGCAGGCAGATGTAGACCGCGTCGAGGGCTTCCTTGCCCAGCATCGCCTGATAATCGGTGTAGGCGACGCCGCCATGCTCCTCGGCCGCGGACTTGGCCCGGGCTTCGTCGGTGTCGCAGAACGCGACCATCTGAGCGTTGGCAATCTGGCTCAGCGCACGGCGGTGTGCACCGGCGATACCACCGGTCCCAATGAACCCAATTCGCACGGCCATGGGTCTCTCGCCTCCTTGGCTCGGTCTCGGTCACCGGAAGGCCAGTATAGCACACTCTTACTGCGGCGAACCCGTCGGCTGGGGCCGACATTCGCGCGGCTCCGTCGCCACGACTCGTTCCACCGTCACGCCGGATGCCCCCATGCGTATCGTTACCACAAGCCCGTTGGAGACTTTCGGGCCACTCCGGTCGAAGATGCAGTTGCCCAGGCTGTAGACGATGGGTCGCTCGCGGTACGTCTCGACCGGCTGCGCGACATGCGGGTGGTGGCCCAGCACGAGGTCCGCGCCGGCGTCCACCAGGGCGTGGCCAAGCTGCTTCTGGCGGTCGCTGGCCGTGGCCCGATACTCCTGCCCCCAGTGCACGCTGACCACCAGCCGGTCGACCTGCGCGCGAGCCGCGGCCACCTCGTTGGCCAACGTCGACTCGTCGAGAGTGGCCAGGCAAGCGTCGTCCTCGGCCGGCAGGTAGTCCTCTGGCGGCCAGTCGGTATAGGCCACAAAGCCCAGCTTCAGCCCGCCGCGCTCGACGATAACGGGCCGCACCGCGCCGGCTCGGCCCTGGCCCGCGCCGGGCGCTGCGAGGCCCCAGCGCAGCAGGTTGGCCAGCGTCTGGCGCAGTCCCTCGCGGCCGTAGTCGAAGGTGTGGTTGTTGGCCACCGAGACAATGTCGATGCCGCCCGTGCGCAGCACCGCCTCAACCTGCTCGGGCTCGCCGCGGAAGCAGAACGGCTTGGGCACCGGCGTGCCGCCAACGGTGACCGGGCACTCCAGATTGGCAAAGCGCAGGTCGGCGTCGGCCAGCAGGCTGGCGATGGGCGCCCACAGCCAGGCCGGGCCATGCTCGGCGATGCGCTGGGGCACGGTGCGCGCCAGCAGCACATCGCCCACGGCCACCAGCCGCAGGCTGGGCTCGGGCGGCGGCGCGGCAAGCACACAGGTCAGGAGTAGTGCGACCAGAGCCATGCGTCAGCAACCCGTGTTCATGATGCGGCGCTCGGTCTCCGTGGTGCGGGTCTTGACTCCGGGTCCGATGAAGACCGAGGACGTCCATGACGGCATGGGCTCGGCCTTGCCGTCGCGCAGCCGTTTCTGCCACTGTTCGTCGGTCATGCGCTCGGTCGTCTTCACCTTGAACTCGTACCAAGTGAAGGTCGCCCCGCGCGCGGCCACCAACTTACCACCGTGGTTGACAATGACCCACAGCTCGGCGGGCTGGCCCACGGCCTCCGTCAGGGCGTAGGGGCCACTGGTGTGCACATCAGCCACCAGGGCCATGTTGCGGTCGGCGCGGCTCTCCAGATTCCAGTAGCTGGCTGGCCGGCCGGTGGTGGCCAGGCCCACGACGGTCAGCATGAGCCGCTCGGTCTGGCCGCCGTAGTACTCGATGCCGCGCAGATCGTCCTTCGAGAGCGGTTGCCCGGCGAGTTCCTTGCGGCTCACCTCAGCCAGCCAGTCGAGCATGGTGGCGAACTCGCCGAACTGCTCGGCCAACTGCTGGCCGGTATAGGCGTTGTCGTCGCCGCCGCCCTTCTTACCCAGCAGTCCGAGGTCGGCCAGCCCGTCGCGGCTCATGCGCAATAGCCGCGCCAGCCGCTCATACACGGCCACCTCGGGCTCCACGTAGCCCAACGGCGGCGCCGGCGGCTCGGGCTCGCTGCCGCCACACTCGGAGGTGCTCTGCTTGGCGTACAGAATGGTGTCGTGCCGCAGTTCGGTCCAGGACCCCAAGAAGCACACCAACTGCTTGTCCAGCCAGGCCGGCGACTGCATGAACCGCGGCCAACCCGGCCCCTTGGGCTCCAGCAGCGGCTGCAGAGCCCGGAGCCACCCGTAGTAGAGGTTCTGGTCCCAGTCCGAAGGGCTAAGCGCGACCACTTCGGCCCGCATCTTGGCGCGTTGCGTCGCGTAGCCGTCGAACTTAGGCTGCTGGTAGAGGTCGTCCAGCAGGCCTATCGCGCGGGCGCTGCCTAGGACCGCGGGCACATCCAAGCCCAGCGGGAAGCCACGACCCGTGCGGGGAGCGACGGTCTCCCGGAACACGCGGGAATCCAGGATGAACCGCTGGCCCATGATCTTGTAGCTGATCGCCCCGGCTTCGATGCCCTGCTGGCGCATGGTCGGTGTCAGCTTCCAGAACGCTTCGAGGCGCTCTTGCTCGCCGAAGCTGTCGATGCGTTCGGGGTCGAAGCAGCGCCGCAAGAAGGGCTGCAAGTCCTC
Source organism: Armatimonadota bacterium (assembly GCA_016235455.1). Classification (GTDB taxonomy): domain Bacteria; phylum Armatimonadota; class UBA10988; order UBA10988; family UBA10988; genus UBA10988. The sequence goes on from JACRKZ010000056.1 coordinate 10,496, forward strand.
GTGAGTCAGGTCGTCGGCCACCCCCACCATGAACGCCGTCGGCTCGTAGACCCGGCGCCACAGACCGCGCGCCTCGTCGTCGCCGACCAGTTGGTGGGTCAGCAACAGCGATCGGACGGTACACTCGGGCACGCCTGGACCGAGAGGGCGCGGCACCAAACCCAGCCACATCATGGCGCGGAAGTACTGCCCCAGCTCGGGCGTGCGCGTGTAGTGGCCACGGACGATGAACTGGGTGAAGTCGACCCGAACCCCGACGTCCCGTCCCGCCGGCGCGGACCGCGGGCGTGTGGTCGGCGCGATAGCCGGCCAGGTTCAGCTCGTACATGCGCTCGCAGAAGCGCAGGCAGTTGTCGCGCAGCCGGCTCGCCTCCAGCCAGCGCAGCACGAAATCGTAGAAGATATGCCAGGTATGCAGCACCGAGTCGGTAGTGACAAACGATGGCAGCCGCCGGTACTCGTTGTTCTCGTAGATGGCGTAGAGCTGCTCATCGGGCGTGGTCTGGGCGAAGAAGCCCTGCCCGCCGAGCGCCTGCCGTTGTGCCGCGGTGAGCGTGGGCAACTGCTTGGCGTTGCTCACGTTGCTCAGGTCGGCGGACACCCGGTAGTCCGGCGCCATGGCCACTATAGGCTTGTCCGGCCGTGGCGGCGGCGCGAAACCCGCGCCCTGCACCGCCACCGACAGCAGCACCGTCCACCACCACACCCTTGCGCGCGCCATGGCCTTACTCCCCTCTGACGAGATGCACCTGACCTTCCCACTGGCCCCACAACCGTCCGTCCCACTCGACCAGCCCGTCGAGTGACGGCGGCACGGGGCTCAACGGCGCCAGACGATAGCCTTGGCCGTCGACGACGACCCGCCAGGCCTGGTCCGGCGCCAGCACCACCACCTGCCCGCCGATGGCCGCCACATGCGCCGCGCCGGGCAGGACGTCCGAGCGCCACTCGCCCTCATAGCCAAAACCGATGGCCTGGTAGACGGTGAGCGACGGCTGCTCGTCCTGATCGTGCTCCAACCCAACCATGCGCCATCGGCCATCGCCGCGCAAGTCGGCATGCGCGACTTGCAGATAGGGGCGCGACAGCCGCGAGCCCAGCCACACGGGCTCGACCAGATCGCCCTGCCAACGGTACAGAAAGTGGCAGCGGTGCGGCTCGGGCCAGAAGCGTGTGGCCCGGTAGGTGCTGACCGCCAGCCGCGGCTCATCGTCCACGCGGCTGACACCCAGGTGCCACGGGCGGTAGGCATCGCGCACCGCCTCGACCCAGGTCACGCGCCCGGTGCCCAGGTCGAGCCGCCACACGCGCGAATCGGCCAGCACCGGCTCGTCCGGCCGGCCGGTGAGCACGACCAGCGCGCGCGACCCGTCGGGAGCGGGGACGATCTGCTCCACACGCTGGGCAAACGACGCGACCTGCCGCCAGAGCGCGCCGTCGAGCCGCAGCACGCGGTCGGCGCGCAGGCCGTAGAGCTGGCCGTCGGCGCCGACCGCCAGCGAGCGCAAGCCGGGCGACGGCACGGGTGGCAGCGGCGTCCAGTCGGGCGCGGCGTAGCGCCGCAGGTAACCGCCATCAAGTGCGACGAGTTGCGCCGGCGAGGTGGGTATCACCGCCGCGCGTGGCGTGGCGTGGGCGACGACGGCCAGCAGACACGTGAACAGCGGCGGCACAAGGGCCACCCGTGCCCATCGCCCCTGGACTCCAGCAACCATCGGTGCCTCCGCTCAGCACTTCGCGCTGGCCGCGCGTGGTCCTCCGCCAGCGCAGCCGAGGCTTCTCTTGACACCCGCGCACTGATGCGACAACATCAGATGCATGCGCACCACACTCACCATCGATGACGACATCCTGATGGCGGCCAAGGAGCTGGCCGCCATCAGGCACAGCTCGGCCGGCGCCGTCTTGAGCGACCTGGCGCGCCGCGGGCTGCGCGCACCGGACGCCGAGCCCGTGGCTGCGGCGCCGCCCGTGTTCCGCAACGGGTTCGAGGTGTTCCCGGCGGATGGCCCCATCGTCACGAACGAGATCGTGCGACGGCTGGGCGACGAAACGGAGGACCTGTGAGTCCGTCGTTGCTCGATGTATGCGTGCTGATCGCGCTGCTGGACGCCAGCCATCTGCGTCACAGGGATGCGCACCTGTGGCTGGCGGCTCACCGCTCAGCCGGTTGGGCCACCTGTCCGCTGGTCCAGAACGGCTGCGTCCGCATCATGGCACAGCAGTCCTACCCTCGGCCGCGGCCCTTGCTGGAGGTGGCCCGCCGCCTCGGGCAAGCCACCTCTGCTCCAGACCACCGGTTCTACCCGGACGATATCAGCCTGGTGACTGACGGCACATGCGACCTCAGCGTCGTCGTCTCGCCGAACCGCCTGACGGACGTATACCTTCTCGCGCTCGCCGTGCGGCACGGCAGCCGCCTGGTCACGTTCGATCAGCGCATCTCGCTATCCGCAGTGCCCGGCGCCACCGCCGACCACCTGCTGGTCCTATGACCCGCCTGTGGTATCATCCCGCTCCGTGAGCGAGTTGCCGACCAGCATCACGAGCGCCCGCCCGCCAGCCGAGCGACTGGCGCGGTTCGCGCCGGCCCTGGCCTTGGGCTACGGCCTGGTGCTCTATGGCCTGGATGTGGTCACGGTGCCCAGCGCCACCGCCGCCATCGTGCTCACCGGGCTGGGCTACGTGGCGCTGACGGCGCTGGTGCTGCTTAGCGCCGCCGGGCTGGCCGCGCTGCCCCTGCCGCGCTGGTCCGAGCCGCTCATGCTGGCTGCCGGCGCCGGCGCCTGGTATGGCTTCACCCATGTCTCGCCGCCTCATCGCGGCCTGCCGTCGTGGGCCGCGGCCGGCGCGGCGGTGGCCATGATCGTGGCCACGGTGGGCCTGGCCCGACTGCTGGTCACCTGGCTGCTGCGCGAGAAGAACCTGTTGCCCGTGTGCCTGGTGCTGATGGGTGTGGTCGACCTGTGGGGCGTCACCTTCGGCTTCACCGCCCATGCCCTGGCCACCAACCCCGAGGCCGTAGCCAAGGCGTCCGCGGCGCTGCCCGCGGTGCAGAGCAGCGTGCCTCTGCCGCCCGGCTTCGTGCTGCCGGATCTGAGCATCGGGCCGGGCGATGTGCTGTTCATGGCGCTGGTGTTGGGCGTGGTGGTGCGCCATGGGCTGTCGCTACGAGCCAATCTGGCCTGGATGTTCGGGCTGCTGTTGGTCGGCCTGGGCTTAGCATTGTTCACGCCCTGGGCGATACCGGGACTTATCTTCATTGGTCTCGCGGGCCTCGTGGCCAATCGCGGGCAATGGGACTACAGCGAGGCTGAGAAGCGCTCGCTTAAGCTGGCGGCGGCGATCATGCTGCCGATCCTGGTGGCGGCGGGACTGCTCTACCAGGCCCATGTGGCGTCGCTGCCGACGCCGGCTGACCAGATGGACCGAGGGAATCATGGAAAAGGCTGAACGGTACGACTTCCGGCAGATCGAGCGCGCCTGGCAGGCGCGGTGGCATGAGCGCGACCTGTTCGCGGTGCCCGCCGACGACCAGCGCGAGAAGTTCTACTACCTCGACATGTTCCCCTACCCGTCGGGCAACCTGCACATGGGTCACCTGCGCAATTACACCATCGGCGATGTGGTGGCGCGCTATCAGACCATGCGTGGCAAGGCTGTGCTGCATCCCATGGGCTGGGACGCCTTTGGCCTGCCCGCCGAGAACGCCGCCATCAAGCGCCAGGTGCACCCCGACCCGTGGACGCGCCGCTGCATCGAAGAGATGCACCGCCAACTGGACATGCTGGGCATCAGCTTCAACTGGGACCGCGAGGTCAACACCAGCTCGGTCGAGTACTACCACTGGACCCAGTGGCTGTTCCTGCAGTTCCTCAAGGCCGGCCAGGTGAGCCGCGCTGAATCCATGGTGAACTGGTGCACCGGCTGCCAGACCGTGCTGGCCAACGAGCAGGTCATGGCCGACGGCACCTGCGAACGCTGCGACCAGGTGGTCAACAAGAAGCGCCTGGAGCAGTGGTTCTACAAGACCACAGACTATGCCCAGCGTCTGCTGGACGACCTGGAGGAGCTCAACGAGTGGCCTGAGCAGGTGCGCACCATGCAGCGCAACTGGATCGGCCGCAGCTCGGGCGTCGAGTTCGAGTGGCAGGTGGCGGACAGCGACATCCGCTTCCGCGTCTTCACCACGCGCGTCGACACCGTGTTCGGCGTGACCTTCATGGTGCTGGCGCCCGAGCATCCGCTGGTGGAGCAACTGACCAAGGGCTCCGAGCAGGAGGCCCAGGTCAAGGCGTTTGTGCAGTCGGTGCTGGCCTCCGACCAGTTCGCGCGGTCCAGCGCCGAGGCGCCCAAGGAAGGCATCTTCACCGGCGCGTATGCCATTCACCCGCTGACCGGCGTGCGCGTGCCCATCTGGATCGCCAACTACGTCATGATGGACTACGGCACCGGCGCCATCATGGCCGTGCCCGCCCACGACGAGCGCGACTACGCCTTTGCCCGCAAGTACGATCTGGCCATCCCGCCGGTCATCGTGCCCGAAGGCCAGACGCCCGAGACGCTGGCCCTGCCCTACAGCGGCGAGGGCCTGCAGGCCAATTCCGGTCAGTTCGACGGTATGCCCAACCGGCAGGCCATGACCGCCATCGCCGAGTGGATGGAGGCCGAGGGCCTGGGCCAGCGCACGGTCAACTTCCGCCTGCGCGACTGGTGCCTGAGCCGCCAGCGCTACTGGGGCTGCCCGATCCCCATGGTGTACTGCGACACCTGCGGCTGCGTGCCCGTGCCGGAGGACCAACTGCCGGTCATCCTGCCCACCGATGTGGAGTTCACCGGCCGCGACAATCCGCTGGAGACCAGCCCCACCTTCCAGCACACCACCTGCCCCACCTGCGGCGGGCCGGCGCGACGCGAGACCGACACGATGGACACGTTCGTCGACAGCTCGTGGTACTTCCTGCGCTACGCCAGCCAGCCGAGCGATGCGGCCTTCTGCCGTTCGGAACTGGACCGCTGGATGCCGGTCGACCAGTACGTGGGCGGCATCGAACATGCCACCATGCACTTGATCTACGCGCGCTACTTCACCAAGGTGCTGTACGACCTGGGCCTGGTCGGCGTCACCGAGCCGTTCGCGCGTCTGTTCACCCAGGGCATGGTGACCAAGGCCGCCTGGTGGTGCGCGCAGGAAAAGAAGTGGTATACCGAGCCGGCCGACCTGGTCGACGGCACCACCACGCCCGCCGGCCATGCCGTCGAGCGCCAGGTGGCCAAGATGTCCAAGTCGATTGGCAATGTCGTCGCGCCCGAGACGATCTGCGAGTCCTCTGGCGCGGACACCGGCCGCTGCTACATCCTGTTCATCGGGCCGCCCGAGGCAGAGGCCGAGTGGCAGGACGACGGCATCAGCGGCGTCCATCGCTGGCTGAGCCGAGTGTGGCGCGTGGGCGTGCGTAGCGCCGAGGCCTGGCTGCCCGGCTGGCGCGAGGTGCTGGCCACCGCCGAACTCGACGCCGACCAGAAGGCGCTGCGGCAGAAGCTGCACCAGACCATCGAGAAGGTCACCAGCGACATCGAGCGTTTCAGCTTCAACACCGCCATCGCCGCGCTGATGGAGCTGATCAACACCGCGGCGCCGTTTGCCGACAAGAAGCTGCCCAGCGGCACCGATGTCGATCGCGCCGTCTACTCGGAACTGGCCGAGCACCTGGCGCTGATGCTCAGCCCGTTCGCGCCGCACCTGGCCGACGAGATCTGGGCTGCTACCGGCCACGAGAACACGACCTACGAAGCCTCTTGGCCCAGCCACGACGCCGCAGCCGCGCGCCGCGACCGTATCACGATCGTGGTGCAGGTCAATGGCAAGCTGCGCGACAAGCTGGAGATCGACGCCGACATGGCCGAGGACGCCGTGAAGGACCTGGCCCTGGCCTCCGAGCGCGTGCAGTCGCAGATCTCCGGCAAGGAGATCCGCAAGCTGGTCTACGTGCCGGGCCGGCTGGTCAGCATCGTCGTCTGACCGGCTCAGGCCAGCAGACGGCGCACCAGCGCAGCCATGGCGGCGCCGGTGACCGGCTTGGGCAGCAGCGCATCGAAGCCCATGGCGGTGGCGGCCTCGTGGTCGACCGCTCCCGGATAGCCGGTGACCAGCACCGCCGGCGCTTTCAGCCCACACGAGCGCAGCCGGTCGAGCAGTTCAGGGCCGATCATCTCCGGCATCATGAAGTCGCACAGCACCAGGTCAATCGCGTCGCCCTCGCGCTGCACGACGAACATGGCCTCGTGCGGTGAGGTGCAGCCGATCGTCTCGAAGCCGAGGCGTTCCAGCACGCGCTGGAAGATGCGCACCAGCGTCAGCTCATCGTCGATGATCAGCACCATGCCGTGCGCGCGCAGGGCCGGCGCGACGACCTCGGTCGTCGCATCCACATCGACATCACTCAAGCGCGGCAGGTAGATGCTGAACGTCGTGCCGCTACCGGGCGTGCTGTCCACGGCGATGACGCCGCCATGCGACAGCACGATGCCGTGAACCACCGCCAGGCCCATGCCCGTGCCCTGCCCCACCGGCTTGGTGGTGAAGAACGGCTCGAAGATACGGGCCAGGTTGGCGGGGTCGATGCCCGGCCCATCATCCTGAACGGTCAACCGCAGGTACTCGCCCGGCTCCATGCCGCGGCGCAGGGCGTGCGCCTGCTGCTCATCGAGGCAGACCCGGCTCAAGCCGATGCGCAGGTTGCCGCCGCCATCGCCCAGCGCCTGATAGCCGTTGGTGGCCAGGTTCATGGCCACCTGGTGCAACTGAGAGGCGTCGGCCAGGACCAGGCCGACGTGGCGATCGATCTCCTCAATCACTCTGACCGTGGGGGGGATGGTGGCGCGGAGCAGGCGCACCACCTCACGCACCACCAGCGACCACTCCACCGGCTCGCGCTGCTGCTCGCCGCGACGCGCAAAGGTGAGGATCTGGCGGGTCAGGCCCGCGGCCCGCTGCGCCGAATCCATGATGAGCTGCAGGCTGTCGGCGGCAGGCACCTCGGCTGGCACGTCGCACAGCGCCAGCTCCGCATGGCCGATGATCGCCGACAGGACGTTGTTGAAGTCGTGGGCGATGCCGCCGGCCAGAGTGCCGATGGCTTCGAGCTTGACCGCCTCGCGCAGTTGCGCCTCCAAGTGGGCCTGCTCGGTCATGTCGTGCAGCACCAGTGCGAACTCGGCGCCGACGGAGGCGCCTTCGGTGAGCGGCGCCAAAGTGACATCGAGTTCGCGCCTGAGCGCGCCGCGGGCCACGCTCAAGCGACCGCGATAGCCCCGGCCGGCCAGCAGTGCCTCCACCAACCGTTCGAGCTGGTAGGCGCTGGCGCAGGCCGGGCCCAAGTCTCGCAAATTGCGGTGTTGGCCCGCGTCGAGGCCGACGAGGTCGGCGAAGGCGGCGTTGGCGTGCGCCACCGTGCCATCGGCGCGTAGCAGCGCCACGCCCTCGTCGACGGCGCGAACGGCAGCGGCGAGCTGGCGGATCTCCTGTTCCGCGCGCTTGCGGTCGGTCACGTCCCGAGCGATGCCCTGGGTGCCCACGAAGGCCTCATCCGTGACCTGATCACCCACGTACTGGCCCTCGGCCGACACCAGAATCACCGGCAGATCGTCGAGCACCTGTGAATGCAGCTCGAAGTGCCGCGTGGCGCTCCCCTTGGGCACCAGTCGCAGTTCGTGCATGCGCGTGGCGCGCTCGCCGGTGCGGCGCTCGGCCATGCGATAGCGGGCCTCCTCGCGGTCGTCGGGATGGATGATATCGAGCACAGACCGGCCGAGCAGTTCCTCTTCGGTGTAGCCGTAGCGGCTGATGGCGTGGCTGATGAACGTGATGCGCCCCATGGGGTCGAGGCGGTAGATGATGTCGGGCACGGCGCGCACGATGGCGTCGAGGTTGGCTTCGGAGCGGTGCAGGGCGATGCGGGTCTGCTGCAACTCGCACAGTTGGCGGCGCTCGCGGATGGCACGCTCCGCCACGTGCGGCATGTCGAGCAGCGATTCAGACGACTTGACCACGTAATCGGCGGCGCCCGCGCGCATGACCTCCACCGCCACGCGCTCGCTGCCGTGGCTGGTCATCACCACCACCGGCACCGCACTGCCGCCGGCCACCTGCTCCAGCAGGGCCAGGGCATCGCCGTCGGGCAGCAGCCAGTCGCTGATGAGCAAGTCCCACTCGCCGACGGCGAGGGCCGCGCGCGCCGCCGCGATGGAGTCCACCTCGACGACCTCGGCGTCGAGGTGGCTCTCCTTGAACGCCTCGAGCACGAGCTCGGTGTGCGCGGCC
>JACRKZ010000168.1 GCA_016235455.1 Armatimonadota bacterium
CCTACCCCGAGCTCTTCGACGAACGTGCACCCGAGGTGGAAAGGCCCTACCCCAAGCGCCCCTTGCCGCTGGTCCCGCCGACCATACGCCAAGCCGCGCTCGGCTGCCCGGTGACCAGCAGCGCCAAACTCTGGCGTGGGTCTCTGGCGCAGATCACCGACGGCCGCAAGGAGCCCGACGAGGACGGCGTGGTCGAACTGAGCCCCAAGACCCAGTGGGTGCACATTGACCTGCGCCGGTCACTGGAGCTGTGGGACGTCGTCGTCTGGCACTACCACTGGGAGCCGATCGCCGTGCGCGATGTCGTGGTGCAGGTCAGCGATGACCCACGCTTCGAGACCGGCGTGACCACGCTGTTCAACAACGACCGCGACAACTCGTCCAAGCTCGGCCAGGGCACGGACCGCGAGTACGTCGAGACCCACCTACCCAAGGTCATCGACGGTCGCCGCACCACCGCCCGCTACGTGCGCCTCTACAGCCGTGGCAGCGATTATTCGGACTCGCTCAACCGCTACACGGAGGTGGAGGTATGGGCCACGGACCGGCCCGCGGGCCCCGACTGGGTGCCGCTGCCCATCGCCTTCCCGCGACCGTCCTACGGCCTCGACGGTCCAGCCCTCGCCGAGCAGGACCGGGCCATGGCCTCCGACGCCGACCCGTCGCTCGACCCCGTGCCGGCAGCGCCGCCGCCAACGCCCTTGGTGCCGCCCAGAACCACCCAACTGGCCCGCGGCAGGCCGGTGACCAGCGGCGCCAAGGTCTTCGGCGGCAGCCTGGCTCAGATCACCGACGGCCAGAAGGAGGCGCACGAGGGCACCAATGTCGAGCTGAGCCCTCGCGGTGCGTGGGTGCAGATCGACCTGGGCGCCTCGCATGAGCTGTACTACATTGCGCTGTGGCACTACTTCCTGGATCCGGTCATCGTCAGCAGCGTGGTGGTGCAGGTCTGCGACGACCCGAGCTTCATGTTCGGCGTGACCACGCTCTACAACAGCGACCGCGAGAACCGGCTCGGCCAAGGTGTCGGCACGGACAAGCGCTACTGGGAGACCAACCGCGGCCGGCTGATCGATGCCCGGCGGACCCAGGCGCGCTACGTGCGCTGCTGGTCGCGCGGCAGCACCTACACCGACGCGCTCAACCGCTGGACGGAGGTGGAAGTATGGGGCACGCCCGAGCCGGAGACGCGGCGCCTGTCGCCGCTGCCCATCGACTACCCCCGCCGTGAGTTCCTGGGCGACGCGGTCTACTACGACGTACCGCGGATCATGGCCGACCCGCGCTATGCCGGCAGGCTCGAGCTCTACCCGCGCGAGGCGCCGCCAACGCCGCAGGCGCCCCGGGGCGTGAAGCAACTGGCCGGCGGCCGGTCGGTGACGACGAGCAGCACACCCCGCGTGGGCCATCCGTCGCTGGTCACCGATGGCGACAAGGAAGATCACGGCGACGCCGGGCTGGAGATGCCGCCCGGCAGCCAGTGGGTGCAGATCGACCTGGGCGAGTCGCGCGAACTGTACTACGTGGCGCTGTGGCACCGCTACCTCGATCTCGCCATCGTCCAGGGCGTGCTGGTGCAACTCAGCGATGACCCGACCTTTGCCACCGGCGTCGCCACGCTCTACAACAACGACACCGAGAACCGACACGGCCAGGGAACGGGCCTCGACAAGCTCTACTGGGCGACCCACTGCGGCCGGCTGATCGACGCGCGGCGCACTCGGGCGCGCTACGTGCGCTGCTGGTCGAGCGGCAGCGGATTCACCGACGGGCTCAGCCACTGGCTGGAGGTCGAGGTCTGGGGGCTGTGACGGAATCGTAACACCGAGCCCGGCGGCGGGTTGCGCCTGGGGGAACGATGCGCGTCCCTAGTCGTCGTAGAGAGCAGGCAGGTGGTCGGCGGGTGTCCGCAAATGACCACCTTGTGGTACCCTATTCGTGGAGTTTGTGATGCGTATGGCTACACCTCGGATGGCTCGCCTCGGCGCTTTGGCCGGGACAGTCTCGCTGGCGGCACTGGTGGCGGCGTTCTTGTCGCCGGCCGGCGCCGAAGATACGATCAAGCTGCCGCTGAAGCTGCCGCGCGCGGCCTTCGCCGGCACGCCCAAGGAGCTTCCTGAAGGCGTCGAGAACGTCGAGCCCGTGCCGACCGAGGCGCAGTTCAAGGCCGCTCTGCCGCAGGTTCCCGCCAGCATCGCCCAGGTGGCGATCAAGAAGGGCGTGACCTCCAGCGCCAAGGCCTACTCGGGTTCGCTCGAGCTGATCACCGATGGTCAGAAGGAAGCCTACGAGGACACCGCGGTTGAGCTCAAGCCCAAGACCCAGTGGGTGCAGATCGATCTGGGCGCGGCCAAGACGATCTACGCCATCGAGCTGTGGCACTTCCACCTCGAGCCCGTGATCTTCCACGACATCGTGGTGCAGATCAGCAACGACCCGACCTTCCAGTCGGGCGTGACCACCGTCTTCAACAACGACAAGGACAACAGCTCGGGTCTCGGCGCCGGCTCCAACCGGGAGTACTGGGAGACCAACCTGGGCAAGGTCATCGGTGGCCGCCAGACGTCGGGCCGGTATGTCCGCTGCTACAGCCGCGGCAGCACCTACACCGACTCGCTGAACCGCTACACCGAGATCGAAGTCTGGGCGCTGTAAGTCAGCCCTGATCGCCGAGGCCCGGTCTGCCCCTCACCTCGAGGCTGCGCAGGCCGGGCCTCTTGCTTGAAGGTGGTCGCTCGTGGAATCCGTTGAACCTCGTGCCGCCCAACGTGCCTGGCTGTGGTCTGTCGGGCTGATCATCGCCACGGTCCTGGCCCTGCTGCTGCGCCTGCCCGAGCTCGATACCCGGCTCATCCACGCCGACGAGTCGGTCCACGCCATGCGCTACCAAGAGGTGCTCCACGGCACCTACCGCTACGACCCCAACGAGTACCACGGGCCCACCCTCTACTACGCCACGCTGCCGCTCAACCTGTTGCGCGGCCGCACCGATTTCGGCACGATCGGCATTGCGGACTACCGCCTGGTGACCATCGTTTTCGGCCTGCTGCTCATCTGGGCCATGCCGTTCGCCATGCCCGGCGTACCCCGCTCAGGCGCCGTCGTCGCCGGCCTGCTGGTCGCCTTGTCGCCGGTCCTGGCCTACTACAGTCGCTACTACATCCAGGAGATGCTGCTGGCGGTGTTCACCGTGGCCTTCCTGGGCGCGCTCTACCGCGCCGCCGAACGCCGCGACGGCCGCTGGCTGGTGGCCAGCGGCTTGCTGGCCGGGCTGATGGTCGCCACCAAGGAGACGGCCACGCTCAGCTTCGCCGCCGCCCTGGTGGCGCTGCTCGCCGCACGGGCGCCCAAGGCCGACGGCGCTGGCATCGCGCGCCGCCACTGGCTGTGGGCCATCGGGCTGTTCGCGCTCACCGCCTTCGCGCTGCTGTCGGGCCTCGGCCATGCGCCGGGCGCGCCGTTCGCCTTCCTGCGCAGCGTGGCCACCTGGGGCCAACGCGCTACCGGCGGCGAGATGCACCAACAGCCGGCCATCTATTACCTGCGTCTGCTGGCTTGGGCCAAGCTGCGCGGTGGGTTCTACTCCGAGGGCTTCATCCTTGCTCTGGCCGTGCTCGGCGCGCTGCTCACCTGGCGCCGTTCGCGCTGGACACGGTTCGTCACGGTCTACTCGATGCTCATCACCGCCGCCTACTCGGCCATCCCCTACAAGACGCCGTGGTGCGTGGTGCAGTTGGTGACGCCGTATATCATGCTGGCCGGCGCGGGCGCCGCGGCGCTGCTAGGCTCGCGGCGCTGGTGGGTCAAGCTGCCCGTGGCGCTGCTGCTGCTCGCCGGCCTGGTTCATCTGGGCTTCGAGAGCCAGCGCATCAACCACCGGATGCTCATGGACCGACGCAACCCCTATTCGCACACGCTCACCGCGCCGGACGTCGAAGACCTGGCCGACCAGATTGAGAAGGTGGCGCGCAGTCTGCCCACAGGCACGAACACCATGGTCGTGGTGATGGGCATGGACAACTACTACTGGCCGCTGCCCTGGTACCTGCGCCGCCTGCCCAACATCGGCTGGTTCAACCACCTGCCCTCGCGGGCCGAACTCAAGGGCGACCTGACCCTGGCGCCGATCATCGTGGCCGCCCCGCAGTATCAGAACGACCTGACCCCGCGTATCGGCTTCACGCACGAGTCCATCGGCACCTACGGCCTGCGCAGCCGCGTGTTCTTTGAGCTGTGGGTCAACAAGCGCGCCTGGACCAAGTTGTCCGGGCCGGCGTCGCCGTAGGCACAGGTTGGTTGTACCGGCTTCAGCCGGCACGACGAACAGTGCACCTGACTCACCACACCAGCGCCCGCGTCGCCGCCGCCAGCCGGCCGTCGGGCAGCACCAGGCGCCAGCGCACCTCGTTGAGCCGGCCGGGCGCCGGCGTCAGGGCCACCGACGTGCCGCGCGGCGAGGCGTCGGTCGGGTTGGTGCCGTCGGTGGTGTAGGCGATCTGCCAGCCGGCCGGCGCCGTCAGCGTGGGCCGGGCCACGGCGCGGTCGACCTTCACCTCGGCCGACGGGGTGGCCTCGGAGACGATGGACAGGTCGTCGAGCAGCACGCCGAACGCGCCGCCGCCGCTGCGGCTGTCATACGCCAGCATTACCTGGTCGATGACCTTGCCCGCGTGCTCACTGCCCAACGGCACCTCGATGTGCACCCACTCGCCCTCCTTGGCCAGCCCGCCGGCCGCGCGCGCCGGCGTGCCGGAGGCCGTATGGCTCGAGGAGTCGCGCAGCGTGCTGCCGTCGCTGAAGACCAGGTCGACGCAGGTGTACCCACCGAGCTTGTTCTCCGGCCGCAGCCAGTAGCTCAGCACCGTGTCACCGCGCACGCCGATCGGGCCGGTGAGGATGCGGGCGTAGACGAACGAGTACGCCGGGTCGTCGGCCTTGCCCGCCAGGCGCAGCGCCGTGCCGCCGTCGCGGCCGACGCCGGCCACGGGTCCGCAGGTCATGCCGCTGACCGACTTGAGCCCACCGCCCGGCGTGGCCACCGTGTCCTTCGGACCCACCGGTTGGCCGGCCTCCCAGCCGGTGCTCGCGCGGAACTTGTCCTCGGCCAAGGCGGTGGCGGGACCAGACGCGGCGCGCTGACCGGCCGCCGCGTTGGCGCGGATGTAGGCCTTGTCGCCGATGCCGTTGGCCACGGTCAGCGGCGCGCCGGACAGGCACGAGACCACCTCGGCCGACTGGCAGCTCGGCTCGATGCGCACCGCGGGCGACCAGGTGCCCGAGAACCAGGCGCCGATCACCCGCGCCTTGCCGCCGGCCAGGCGCAGCGGGCCGGTCAAGGTGTTCATCTGGGAGAGCAGCACATCGCCTGTGCCTTCCACCACCGCCGTGGTGTTGCCGGCCCAGATCTGCGAGTTGTCGAACCGCGCCTTGCCCGTGAACTTGGGCGACACGGCCCAGGCGGCCACGGCCTGCGCGCTGAGCGGCACCAACTGGAACAAGTGGCCCTCGATGTTGCCCGCCTCCACGTAGCAGCTGCGGCTGACCGTATCGCTGCCGTGCATGATGACGCGCGCGTTGGCGCCGCCCTGGTCATCGAGGAAGGCGATGCCGTCGTAGGCCGCATAGAGGAACGTGCCACGCACATGCTCCTCGGCGCACCGCCCCAGTGCCAGCCCTTGCAGGTTGGCGCGCAGCCAGTCGATGAGCTTGGCGCCCATGTCGCCCGCGTACGGCGGATGCGGCATGTTCGGCGGCAGGCGCAGCGCATAGTGCGGGTTGAACATGAAGTCCTCAACCCAGCCCGCTGTGGCCGACCGGCTGACCCACAGCCCGCGCTTGAGGCAGCAGCCCGACAGGTACCGCACGACGTGGCCGTCACTGGGATGAGTGCCGAAGTCGACCCCCTGCCAGGCGTCGCCCAGGTTCAGGTCGACCGCCCAGCAGCCGACACCGAGGCTGCGCACCACCCAGGGGTAAGGCACCGGCGCGGCCACGTCCTGCTCGGGATGCCAGACGTTGAGCCCGCGCACCCCGGCGTTGGGCTGCAGGGAGATGAACGGCGTACCGTCCTCCTGGCCCCGACCCTCGGTCACCATCAGCGTGCTGCCGTCGGACACGGTGTGGTGCGGCACATCCCAGATGCCGCGTAGTTCGACGCCGCTGGGCACGGTGAGATGGCCCCGGAAGCGGTAACGCCCGGCGGGCACATAGACCGTGCCCCCGCCCGCGGCACCAGCCGCGTCGAGCGCCTTCTGGAAGGCGGCGGTGTTGTCCTCGGCCGTGGCGGCGGCACCGCTGTCGGTGACGTCGAAGAGCTGGTCGTTAGCCGGCCGCGGCGTCGGCGATGGCACGTGCATGGCCACATTGGGGCGGCTCAGGCCGAGGTCGCGATGGACGATGGCCACGTCGCCCTGGCTCTTGTTGTCGATCTCGGGCTGGCCCTGCCAGCGGCAGCCCAGCAGTCGAGCCCGCGGCACCGCCGCGCCAATCGTCACCTGACCCAGGTCGCAATCGAGCGCCGAGAAAGTGCCCTGGTTGGCCACCGTCGGCCCGGAGACATCGCAGTGCTGCAGCGTCAACACGCCGCGACCCGTGTGCTCGATGCCTTCGATCCGGCAGCTGTTGAACTGCGCCACAGTGGTGAAGCGGTCGGTCGTCACAAGACCACGGCGCCCGGCCAGACGGCTGGCGGTGACCGACAGGCCGACGCCGTTGAGCCCTTCGAGCCGCAACGCGGTGTCGCAGTCGGTCAGCTCCGCGCCATACATGACGGCGTTGGCGGTGCCCTGCGCGCCGGCGCGCACCACCACGCCGGTACCGTAGCCGGTCACGCGCAGGCGGTACATGTACTCCCAGTCGCTGCGGCCCATGTCCAGGCCGGTGGCCTTGGCCAGCGTCGCCGCCAACGCGCCCGCCTGCGGCGCGCCGGGCAGACCGCTCTCGGTCCACCAGCGCGGCGACAGATCGACCTCGTCGAGCCGGCCGATGTCGGTCACGGTGTCGATGAAGATGCCCAGCGAGAGCGGCGTGGCATAGATGCGCCGCAGCGTGTGCAACTCGTTCCAGTCAGGGCCGATGCTGATGCCACGCCACGGGTTGACCAGCGTGACATTGGCCACGGTCGAGTTGTCGCCGGTCGCCGTCTTGGCCAGCGCCACGGCCCAGGGGTACGGAACGGGGTTGGCCGCGTCCTGCTCGGGGTGCCACAGCGTCAGCTCGCGCAGGCCGGTACCGCGCTCGATGGCGATGGCCGGCGGCGCGTCGGCGTTGCCGCGGCCGGAGGTGAGCATCAGCAGCGTGGTCTGATCGGCGCGCGCCTTGCCCGGCGGCGCCCAGTCGCCGCGCAGGATGACTCCCTCGCGCACGGTGATCGGCGTGGCCAGCCGGTAGCGCCCGGCGGACAAGAAGACCACGCCGCCGCCGGCGGCCTTGGCCTGGTCGATGGCCGCCTGGATGGCCGGCGCGGCATCGGTCGTGGCATCAGCCGGCGGATTGACCACCTGCGAGGCGATGACCACATCACCCGTGGCCCAGCGGGTCTTGATGACTTGCGGCTTGAGCGCCGCGCAGCTCTGTGAGGCGGCCATGACCATCGCTCCCAGCGTCCACCAGGTCCATCTTCGCAGCATCCGTGTCTCCGACGGTGGCGGTGTTCGGCGTGTGGGGCATTGATCCTTGTGCAGGGATGGCACACAGCACCGGGAATAGCAGCAGCGAGGCTAGACATGGCGAGCGATCACGCGCAACCAACCGGAACGCGGCGGCGTGTTGTCCGCGTTCTGCAGGCAGGATGCCGTAGCTTAGCGCTCATCATCGTCGTTGCTGGCTGCCTGGTAGCCTACACTGGCCTGCGTGAGATCAGCCACAAGATCGCTAGGGTGCAATGCCTGAAGACAATGAACAGCCTGACCAATGCGATGCGGATGTACGTGCAGGACTACGATGGGGTCCTTCCTCCCCATCACACGGCCCAGACCCGCTGGTCTGAACTACTGTCGCCGTACTGCTCGCCGCTCTGCCTCTACTGCCCGGCAGAGCGACGCTACGAGGCACCGCACTACCTGTACCGCGCCATTCCACGCACGGGCCTGGCCATCAGCACGCTGGCCGAACCCAAGCGCCAGGTGCTGCTCATCGACGGCTGCCCGGATGGCATCGCCTGGCGGCACGACGGCGGCGCCTGGGCTGCGACCGTCGACGGCCCTACCCAGTGGCTCCCGGGTCCGGCTGCGGCGACCGGCTACCTTGGCCTGGACGACCTCGGCCCCGCCGTCGGCGGCTACCCGCGCCGGCCGCCGCGGGGACCGGCGCATGCGGTCAAGAGCCGCTGAGGGGTCGGCCTGACGGCCGATTGCCAAGCTGGACCTTGGCGCTCCCAGATCCGGTCGTACGCTTGCGCTGGGCCCTCGGATCGCGCAGAATGAGCACAAGGACAACGACCATGAGTGACGGGGGACAACGTGGCAGCGACGTGCAGTGGCATCTGACACTGACCGGCGATGAGGCGCAACAGGGCTGTGTCCGCTTGGTGGCCGGTGAGAGCATCCAAGTGCCGCCCGGCACCCAGCATGGCTCGCTACTGCGCTTCGCCGGCAAGGGCGAGCCCGGCTTTGGCGATGGGCCGCGCGGCGACCTCGTGGTCGAGGTGCGGCTCGATGGGTTCGGCCCGGCGGCGGCGCACACCGCGCCCATGGTGTCCTCGGGGTCGCGCGGCACCAACGGCTGCCTGCTGGTCACGCTGATCGGCTGCGCCTGCCTGATCTTCATGGTGCCCATCGTCGCGGCGGTGACCTTGCCCATCTTCGCCAAGGCGCGCGAGAAGGCACGCAACGCCGCTTGCCAAAGCAACGAGCGCATGGTCTCGCTGGCCATGCTGCAATACAGCCAGGACTGGGACGACTGCCTGGTCCCCAACCAGATCGAGAGCGGCTCCTGGGGCGACCTGATCAGCCCCTACGTCAAGTACGCCAATGCCTTCCGCTGCCCACTGGCGCCGTATGACCAGCTGCCGACCTATGTCTACCGCGCCGTGCCGCCGCGCGCGGTCAAGCTCTCCGCGCTCAAGGAGCCGCAGAGCCAGGTCATGGGCCTCGACGGCGACGCGAAGGGCATCGCCTGGCGCCATCTGGAGGGTGCCAATGCGTGGTTCCTCGACGGGCATGTCAAGTGGGTTGGCAAGGACACCGCCGGCTCGCAGTATGCCGGGCTGGACCGCATGGGCAAGCATGTCGGCGGCGGCGTCGGGCTGAAGGCCGATGGCGGCGCGCCCAAGCGGTAAGCTACTCCTTGGCCAACGGCCGGCTGGTGATTAGGCCGATGCCGCGGCCCTTGTCGCCCACGGCGTTGTAGAACAGGTAGTACGTGTCGTTGGCCGGGTTGTAGACCAGGCTGGTCTTGTGGGCATACTGCCGGTCCAGCCCGCTGGGGTTGCCGCCGGCCAGGTAGATGGGCGTCGGATCCTTGGTCCACGACAGCAGGTCGCGCGAGAAGGCCAGCATGATGTGCGCCCCGCCGCGGCCCACGCCGAAGTAGAACATGGTCCAGTGATCGCCGTCGCGATAGACCTTGGGGTCCGAGGCGAAGTCCGCATCGTAGGCGCCGGGCGTGTTGCGCACCACGGGGTTCCCCGGATGCCGCTTCCAGTTCAGCAGATCGTCCGAGAACGCCACGCCGCTCTGTTCGGTGCCGCCGTTGGCCGCGTTGTAGAAGTCGTAGAACCGACCTTCATGCGCCACCAGCCACGGCTGGTAGATGCAGTCCTTCTCCCACGGCGCCACGTCGGCCTGGTGGATGGAGAGCGTCGGCGCATCGTGGGCGCGGCGCCAAGTCAGCCCGTCATCGCTGACGGCCACGCCTTCATAGCCGGGCCGCAGTTCGTAGCCGCCCTGCTTGGGATAGGCGCCATACAGCGACCAGTACCGGCCATCGCGCTTGGCCAGCCGCCGCGGCGCCTTCACGTCATACGACTCGTAGAGATACGCGCCCAGCACGCGCCCACCATGGTCGAACTCGCCGGCCGGCCCGAAGCCCAGGGCCAGCCGCGGGTTGGTCCAGTGCAGCAGGTCGCCGCTCTCAACCACGAACGACTGGTAGCCCTGCCCGTCGAACCCGATGAAGCTCATGTACCACTTCGGGTCGCCCGGGATCTGATAGACCGTCGGGCAGTCGGTCATGTGGACCTTCTCGAACCCAGGGATCTTGGGGTCCGACGACAGCACATGCTCAGGCTGGTACCACCAGCCGCGGTACGGCGCCGACCAGGCCAGTACCGTACGGTCCTCGATCACGTTGGCGTCGGCCATGAGCAGTGCCGCGACGAGTGGCAGCATGGTCAACACCTCACTTGCCCAGCCGCAGCGCGTACAGTTCGTCGCCCACCGCGCGCGCCGCGGCCACCGTCTCGGGGTATGGCGTATCGGTCTGGTCAATGAAGCCGATCTGGTAGTTCTCCTCATCCAGCCAGCGGCCGGTGAGCGGCTCGTCCTGGAACTCGAACCAGTGCGTGCCCACGAACTGCGGGTGCTTCACGGCTCCCTCGACGTACGAGCGGTACATCCTGGCCCGTTCGGCCTGCGAGCTGACCGGGACCAGCCCGGTGTGGAACATGCCGCGGTCGAGCGCGCCGAAGTGGAACTCGCCGACGATCAGCGGCACGTCGCCGGCGTTCGTCTTGAACGTGGCGATGTCGCGCTTGTACAGGTTGTAGCTGACCACGTCACAGAAGCGCCCGGCCTGCGCCGCGGCCAGGTCGTTGACCCAGGCGAAGCGGCAGCCCAGGTAGAGCTGGTTCGGCGCGGCGGCCTTCACCGCATCGCGGATGACCCGGAAGTACTGCTCGGCGAACTTGGTGTAGAACGCGGTGAGGTCGGCGCGCGCCTTGACCTTGTCGGGCGCCTCGCGCGTCTCGGCCAACGCTTCCCAACTGGCGTGCTTGGTGTCCCAGGCGGCGTTGAGCTTCTCGATGGTGCCGTACTTGGCCTTCAGGTCGGTGATGAACACCTGCTTGGCCACCTGCGTGCTAGGCGAGGCCAGCGCGGCGGTGGCCAGGCTCACGTCGTCGCCCCAGGCGATCTCGTTGTCGACGAAGAAGCCCAGGCACCACGGGTCACCGGCGGCCTTGCCCTTCTGGTTGGCCATAGTGGCGCCGATGCCGGCGGCGAAGCTCGGGTCGAACACGTCGCGGAACTGACCCCAGTAGCCCGTGCTGCCTTCGAGCAGCTTGCCCGAAGTGCCGACGGTGCAGACATACGGCGTGCGGCGGATCTGCTGGATGTCGCCTTGCGACCAGTTGCCGATGGTGTTGACACCCCACGAGCGCAGGCGGGTGTGGGCCAGGCTGTTCCACGTGGCGCGCCACTCCGGGCCGTATTTGCGCTTGAGATTGGCGTGCGAGAAGCTGTAGGTCTTGACCTGCTTGCCCGCGTAGTAGCCATGCAGCCCGCGTACATTGCCGCCGGCGAACTCGGCCAGGTCGGGCTGCGCGCCGGGGAAGTCCTGCCACCAGCTCTCGCGCTCGTCGGTGGGTGTGGAGTGCCACGAGCCCACGCAGTCGATGCCGTGCGACCAGAACAGACGGCCATCGGGATCGACCAACCACCACTTGCCCTCGTGCTTGGTCACGCGGAAGAAGCCCGTAGCATCAAGCTTGGGACCATTGGCCAGGCCACCCCACTTGTCCCACTGCGCTGGGCCAGGATGGTCAGCCAGGTCCTTGGCCTCCGTGGCCACGCGCGCGCGGAGGTCGTCGAGGCTCTTGACCTTGCCGGGCCAGTCATGGTGGATGTACTGGCCGAAGGTGTCGACGAACGGCAGGAACGGCTTGTCGGTCGGCGGCGGCACGTTGGGCGGCGCGGTGCCCTCGGCGCGGATGTCGTCCAGGCGCCAGGCGGTGTCTTTCGTCGGCTTGCCGACGAAGATGACCAGGCCGGTGATCTTGGCCGTGTCGATGGTACCGGCGATGTCGGAGTTGATGGGGTAGCCGCGCATACCGAACAGCTTCACGCCGGGCACCTCGGGCGGGCGGGCCTTGAGCTCCACGGTGAGCGTGCCGGTCGCCCCGGCGGCCAGGGTCAGGTTGCCGGTATTGCAGTTCTTGATGCCGTCGGCGCCGGCGTTGTCCACGCGGCAGTGGAGCGTGGCCTCATCGGCGCCGGTGTTGGTCACCGCCAGGCACAGCCGCGCATAGGGCGACAGGTCCCAGGTCTTCTCGGCGGGAGCCAGGTTGATGCCGGGCCAATCGCGGTCGTGCCCGACCGCCAAGGCCAGCGCCTTGCCGCCGCCGGCCTCGACCAGCGCGACCTTGACGCCGGTGGCGGGCACCTTGGCGGGATCAACGCCCTGGTCGAAGCTGAACAGCACCTTCGGCGCGGGATCCTGGGCGCCGGCCGCCCCGGCGGCCAGGGCGCCGAGCACGAGTATGTGGAACACGTTCACCGTCGTCTCCTGCATGGTTCTGACGACGAATTCGACGGCGAGGTGGCGATGCCTTCCAGCGTGCGCGAACCGGCCGGGCGTCTCCTCGCGAGCCCCGTGTCGTCCCGCCCTGCCGCGCTCGCAAACACCGGCGCGGACGCCCGGGCCACCATGGCCGGCGAACTTGCATCGCGTCCACGCATGGGGCATCATTGCCCACAGGCGGCCGTGCGCGCCGTTTGCTGGGAGCCGTCATGAGCTTCTTCGACTCGTTGCGTTCCGAGGAACGGCTGGCCATCGCCCCGTACCTGGAGGATGTCACGCTCGAGGCGGGCACGTGCATCCTGGAGCAGGGCACACTGGGCGATGAGTGCTACCTCATCGATGCCGGCCGCGTGCGGCTGGAACTGCACTCGGCCGAGCTCGACAGCGACGCCGTGCTCGACTTCCTCGAAGCCGGGCAGGTACTGGGCGAGTTCGGTCTGTTCGACCGCGGCCTGCGCTCGGCCAGCGCCTTCGCCGACACGGCGGTGGCCGCGCGGCGGCTGACGCGTGCCTCACTCGATGCGCTGTGCGCCGACCACCCACGCCTGGGCATTGCGCTGCTCACCTACTTGGCGCAGGACTTCAGCTTCAAGCTGCGTCAGATGGACGCGCGCCTGGGCACCTATCTGAGCGAAGGCCAGGCGCCCGACTGGGTTGATGAGCAGGTGGCCAGCGCCGCACAGGCGCAGAGCGAGTGGGCCACCTGGGATGACGGCGAGGTCGATGCGGTCATCGCCGAGATGGCCCGCGAGGTGGCTGCCGAGGCGGCGCACTTGGCTGCGGAAGAGGTCGCCGAGACAGGTCTGGGCAACTCCGAGGACAAGGCGGCCAAGCTCATCGTCGCCTGCCGCGAACTGCCGGCCATGCTGCTGGGCACCCAGCCCGTGGGCACCCGCGAGTTGGGCGACGGCCTGGTCGAGATACGCCAGGGCGTCGGCGCCGTGCTCGGCGTCATTCCGCTGGCCAACGCGCTGCCCACACTGCTCTACGCCGCGCTCTGCTGTCTCAAGGCACGCTGCGCGCTCATCGCCAGTTGTCCGCATACGGCGCTCGGTGTCGGCGGGCGCCTGGGGGAGATCCTGCGCGGCGTGCTCATTCGGCGTGAGGCCAGCCCCGACCTGGTGCAGTGGATCTACCGCCGTGCCAGCCGCGCCACCACCTCCGCGTTCATGACGCACCCTGGCATCGCCCTGATCGTGGCCAGCGCCGGGCCAGGCGTGCTGCGTTCGGCACATAGCTCGGGCCGGCCCGCGCTGGGCATGGGGGCCTGCAACACGCCGGTCTGGGTGGCCGCCGATGCCGACGTGGCCAACGCCGCGCGGCTCATCGTCGCCAGCAAGAGCTTCGACTTCGGCCTCACGCCCGGCGCCGAGGACAACCTGGTGGTCGACCACGCCGCGCGTGGCCCGCTGCTGGCCGCGCTGGAGGGCGAGGGCGCTGTGATCCTCAGCGACTACGATGTGGAGCACTTCACACGCCATACGCTCGAGGCCGAGACCGGTGCCCTGCGTGCCGACCTGGTCGGCCAGTCGGCCGTGGAGATTCTGGCCCGCGCCGGGCTCGACCGCGGGCTCGACGCACGGCTGATCGTCGTGCCACAGCCCACCGAGAAGGTGCTCGGACCGTGGGGCGACGACAAGCCGGCGCCCATCGTGTCGCTCTTCGGCGCGGATGGCGAAACCGACGCGGTCAGCCTCTGCCGCCACCTGCTGTCGACCGCCGGTGCTGGTCACACCGCCATCGTGCATACCGCCGACCCGCAGGCCGCCCGCCGGTTCGCCTCGGCGCTGCCCGTCGGCCGCGTCCTGTGCAACGCCGGCGGTTGCGACGGGGCGCTCGGCCTGGGCAACGCCCTGCCGTATGCCTGGACGCTCGGCGGAGGCACCTGGGCCGGCACGACCACGACCGACAACCTGGGACCGAGCCATATGGTGAATGTGACGAGACTTTGCCTTACTTAGTATCCTTATGAGAGACTCCGAAAATCGGCCTTGTCTCACCGGCGCACCGTGACCATAGTCTGGGTAGACGGCAGCCTGAGGTCGCTAGCTTGGGGCTTGGCCCGCGCCACCAATGCCCACGAGCCGAGGCCGCGGCAGATGGGCAAGGGCCATGAGCTTCTTCGACTCGTTGCAGCCTGACGAACTGCACAGCATCGCGCCGTACCTGGAGCCGGTGTCTTTCGATGAGGGCACCTGCATTCTGGCTCAGGGCACGGCCGGGGACGACTGTTACCTGATCGACGACGGGCGTGTGCGCCTGGAACTCCATTCGGCCGAGTTGGACACCGATGCCGTGCTCGACTTCCTTGAGGCCGGCCAGGTGCTCGGCGAGTTCAGTCTGTTCGACCGGGGCCCGCGCTCGGCCAGCGCCTATGCCGACACGGCCGTCACCGCGCGTCGCCTCAGGCGGCGTCGCTTCGACGCGTTGTGCGATGAGCATCCCAAACTCGGCATGGCGTTGCTGACCTACATGGCCCAGGATTTCACCCACAAGCTGCGGCAGATGGACGCCAAGCTCGGCACGTTCCTGAGTCGCGGCCAGGCACCTGCCTGGGTCGATGGGATGGTCACCGCCGGCAGCGCCGCGCAGGCAGAGTTTGCCGCGTGGCCAGAGGACGCCGTGGACGCCATCCTAACCGACATCGCGGCTGCCATCTCGGCGGACGCCGAGGCACTGGGCGCCGCGGAGGTGGCCGAGACGGGTCTGGGCGTGGTGGAGCACAAGGTGCTCAAGATCACCGTGGCCTGCCGCCAGACGCTCGAACTGCTGCTGGGCAGGCCGGCGGCGGGCCCGGTCGTGGCCGATCCCGCCAGCGGGGTGACCGAGGTACTCTCGGGCGTTGGCGTGGTACTCGGGCTCATCCCGCTCACCAACCCTATCCCCACACTGCTGTTCAAGACAATGATCTGCCTCAAGTCGCGGAATGCGCTCATCGCCAGTTGTCACCGCAACGCCATGGGCGTCGGCGGCCGCGTGGGCGAGGTGATCCGCGACGTGCTGACCCGCCATGGCGCCAACCCCGATCTGCTACAGTGGATCCGACAACGCGCCAGCCGCGCGACAACCAGCGCCTTCATGACCCACCCCGGCGTCTCGCTCATCCTGGCCACCGGCGGCCCGAGCATGGTCAAGTCCGCCTACAGTTCCGGCACGCCGGCGCTGGGTGTGGGTGCGGGGAACGCCCCGGTGTGGGTCTGCGCAGACGCCGACCCGGTCGCCGCGGCGCGGCTGATCGTCGATTCCAAGAGTTTCGACAACGGCGTCATCTGCGGCTCTGACAACAACATCGTGGTCGATTCCGGCCTGCGCCGAGCGCTTGTCGAGGCGCTGGAGGACCAGGGCGCCGCGGTGCTCAGCGGCTATGAGATCGAGCGCTTCACCAAGGCCGTCGTCGACCCCAGTACACAGCGCCTGCGTGGCGAGCTGGTGGGCCGGTCGGCGCCCAGGATCCTGCGCGCCGCCGGGTTCGAGCGTGGCGACGCAGTGCGCCTGATCGTGCTGCCGCTGGAGCAGGACAAGGTTCAGGGCCCTTGGGGACACGAGAAGCTGGCCCCGGTCATCTCGCTCTTCACGGCCACCGGCGAGGACGAGGGGATGGCCCTGTGCCGGCAGATCCTGGCCAACATGGGCAGTGGCCACACCGCCATCATTCACACCCACGATGCCGAGCTGGCGCTGCGCTATGCCGGTGCCATGCCGGCCAGCCGCGTGCTGCTCAACTGCGCCGGCTCCACCGGCTGCATCGGCATCGGCAACGGGCTCCAGCACTCGTGGACGCTCGGCTGCGGCACCTGGGGCGGCACCTCCACCACGGACAACGTGGGCTTCCGTCACCTCCTCAATGTCAAGCGCCTGGCCGCCGCGACGGCCGAAGTGCCGTAGCCGCGGCGATCAGCTCCCTCACGGCTCAGGTGGCGCTGGCGCGGCTCAGCCCCATGTGCTACGGTGGCGTTCTGCTCTGCTCGGCACCAGTGAGGGGAACCGACCATGTTCAAGCTCGCGTGGCGCATCGCCGTACCGCGTTACGAGACCGACGCCGCCTTCGACCGCCTGCTCGCCCTGTTCCACGCCAACCTGCCCATCCTCGATGAGGTCTGTTTCTTCGAGACCGTGACCCATCAGCTCTACGTGGAGCCGGCCATCCTCGAACGGCGCGCCGCGATTCTGGCCGACCGCATCACCGCCTGTCGCGAGCTGGGCATCCCCAGCGTGGGCATCAACGTGCTGACCAGCATCGGTCACATTGACGAGGCCTGGGACACCAACCCGCCGCTGCCGTTCCAGCCCATGATCGGCCATGACGGCGGCGTGGCCAAAGGCAGCGGCTGCCCCAACGACCCGGCCTTGCGGCAGTATGTCGACTGGAAGTACCGGCTGTTCGCCGGCGCCAAGCCCGATTTCATCTGGGTTGACGACGACTTCCGCATCCACCATCACACGGTGCCCTTCCCCTGCTTCTGCGACCGCTGCCTGGGCCTGCTTTCGGCCGAAACCGGAGTGCGCTGGACGCGCGAGGCGCTGGTCAACGCACTGGACCAGCCCGAGGCCGGCGCCACGCGCCGCGCCTGGGTGGAACGCAACGTGCGCAGCCTGGAAGACCTGCTGACCCACATCGGCCGCTCGGTGCGCGCGGTCGACCCCGGCATCGAGCTCGGGCTGATGACCGCCGGGCCCGGCTGGACCACCTACTCCGGTGTGCAGATCGGCCGCTGGCTGCGGGCGCTGGGCGCGACCAAGCTGCGCCCCGGCGGCGGGTTCTACGGCGATGCGGCGCGGCTGGGCATCATCGACAAGGCGCTCGACTGCGGCCGCCAGCTCGAAGACCTGCCCGAGGCCGTGACCGACACGCAGTACGAGATGGAGAACTTCCCCTACCAGCGGCTGGCCAAGGCGGGCGCGACCCTGGCTCACGAGACACTGCTGGCGCTGGCCAACGGCCACACCGGCATCGCCTACAACGCGCTGGGCATGAGCGACCTGGGCTTCGAGGACGAGGAGCATCTGCTGGCAGCCATCCACGCCGGGCGCGTCGGATGGGACGAGCTGGCCAACGTGGCCCGCGGCACCCACGCCGCCGGCCTGTGGCCCGCCTGGAGCCGCGACCTGGCCTGGAAGCGCGAACTCGAGCCCGGCGAGACGTGGTGGCACCCCTCGGCCTGGCACAGCAGCATGGTGCCCACGGCGCTGGCCGAGATCGGCCTGCCCCTGGCCGCGCAGGCGCCCGGCGACGGCACCATCCTGGTCGGCCGCATGGTCGAGGCCCTCGATGACGACGAACTGCGCGCGCTGCTCAGCGGCGGCCTGCTGTGCGACGGCGTGGCGCTGGGCGCGCTCGAAGCCCGCGGCCTGGGTCACCTGACCGGCGTGCGCACTGCGGGCAGCTACACCAACGGCCTGGCCGAACGCCTCACCGACGACACGCTCAACGGCTCGTTCGCCGGCGAGCTGCGCGATGCGCGCATCGAGTTCTGGGGCGACTCACGTGGGCAGGCCGTGGCGCTGGAGCCGCTGGACGACGGCGCGCGTGTGCTGGCCCGCCTGGAGGACTACTTCGGCCGGCCCGGAGAGGCGTGCGTCTCGGCCTACGAGAACGAGTACGGCGGCCGTGTGGCAGTCATGGGCTATGCCCCGTGGATGTTCCTGCGGTCGGTCTCCAAGCGCTGGCAATTGCTCAGCCTGGCCGACTGGCTGACCCGCGACCGGCTAGCCGTGCGCATCGACGAGCCGGTCAGCGTGACTCCGTGGGTACGCCTCGACGCCGAGCGCCGGCGCGGGTTCGTGGTGCTGCTCAACCATGGGCTGGATGTGCTGGAGAGCGTGACGGTGCGGGTCAGGTTGGCCGATGGCGAGACGGCGCATCGCGTGGGGCCGATGGCGGCTTGGAGTACGGCGGTGGTGGTGGTGTAAGGCGAGACGGGGGGGCGGCCCTGGGCGCGAGGCGCTCCCGCGCGGCACTAACCCCGACGACGCACCTGCGATCGGGTAGCCCTGCGGCCGATGCCGCGCAGGAGCGCGGCGCTCCCAGGGCCGCACGCTCGCCCGCTCCATGGCCCGCCCCGCCTACCTCAGCCGCCCCACCGCCGCACACAAGCTCGCCGTCACATACGCGTTCTGCTCATCGCTCATGGCCGGGTGGATGGCCAGACACAGCAGCCGCTCGCCCAGCTCGTCGCTGCGCGGGCAACGCTGGCCGGCGGTGTGCTCGGCCAGCAGCCGGCGGGAGGCGTAGACCGGGCGGTTGGCAACCACGGCGCCCGCGCCATACTCCTCGTTGAGCATGGTCACCAGCCGGTCGCGCTTCTCGCCGGCCCAGGCGCGGTCGACCAGCACCGTGTACAAGTAGTAGCTGTGCCGGCAGTCGGCGGGCTCCACGGGTCGGGTGATCTCCGGCACATCGGCCAGCCAGGCGTCGCGCTGCTCCGCCAGACGGTGGCGCGCGTCCATGAAGCCCGGCAGCCGGCCGAGCTGCACCAGCCCGACCGCGGCCTGCACCTTGGTCATCACGTTGCTGGTGCCCCACTCCTCGATGGGCGCGCCGTAGAACCGCTGCGCACGGCACCAGGCGTCGATCTCGTCGTCGTCCGTGGTGACCATGCCGCCCTCACCCAAGGTGCTGATGTTCTTCATGGTGTGGAACGAGAAGACCGTGGCGCGGCCGTGCTTGCCAATGGGACAGCCCTTGTATTCGCCGCCGCAGGCGCGCGCGGCATCGCCCAGGATGGGCAGGCCGGGCGCGGCCGCTTGCAGGTCGTCCATGGGCGCCGACAGACCGTTGAAATGCACCGGGAAGACCGCGCGCGTGCGCGGCGTGATCTTCGCGGCGACATCCTCGGGGTCGAGCTGGAGCGTATCCTCGCGCACTTCGCCCCAGACGATCTGGCCGCCGGCGCCGTAGACCGCCAGCGGCGCGGCCTGGAAGTTGATGGCCGGCACAATGACCTCGTCGCCCGGCTGGAGCTTCAGCCAGCGCATGAGCATGTCCAGGCCGGGGCCGGCACTGTTGATCGCCACCGCGTGACGGCAGCCGACATACTCGGCGAAGGCCTGTTCGAAGGCCGCAATGGGTCCGGCGCCGAAACCGAATCCCACCGTGGGCTCCATCGACGAGCGGATGGCCGCCACCGCTGCCTCGATCTCCTCCTCGCCATAGGTGCCGCCGAGCAGCGGCTCACCTTGCCAAGGGGGATTGGGCTTGCCGCAGCGCAGTGCGGCGGCGACCTCCGCGGACGTCATTTCGCAGCCACCTTCCACTCCAGCACACCGCCGGAGACACCGTCCTGGAGCTTGACCTCGACCCGTAGCACGGTGGTCGCCACGGGCTTGAACGACACGGTGTTGTACTTGTCCTTGGCCACCCCGAAGACCTCCGTGGTTTCCACCGGCTTCCACTGGTCGCCGTCGCGATAGAGCAGCTTCCAGCTCGCCGGCACGCGGCACTGGCCGGCGCCGGTGTCATCGAACCAATAGAGCGAGACCGACCCGACCGTGCGCGGCGTCTTGCCGAAGCCGTACTCCAGCCACTCGTTGGTGCCGCGGTGGTCCCACCAGGTCATGCGCGGGATGTCGTGGTCGTTGCTGTTGGCCGGCTCGCGACCGTCGGCCACCGCCTCCACCGTGTCGTTGTCGAAGCAGTGCGAGGCAGTGATGGGTGACTGACCGGGCTCGGTCCACTCGGTGCCGTTGGGCGAGACCGTGGGGAACACGGCGATGCGCAGCCGCGCGGCGCCCATGGGAATGAGCGTCACCGTCTCGGTCGGCTCGGTGCTCTTGGCCGGGCTCTGCTGCAACACGGCGCACAGGCCGGTGCGGTCGAAGCCCCACTGCGGAATGCGGCGGGCCTTGGCCTTGATGCTGATCGGGGCGGTCTCGTGGGTGAACGGGTTGGCCGCCAGCGGGCCGGCCGCGCGCACCACCTCCAGGCCCCGGGTGGGATCGGCCGCGTCAAGCTCCAGTCCGTAGTTCCACGGCGTGGTGGGCATCAGGTCGAAGTCGGGCCAGGCCGCCGGGCGATTGCCGTACTCGACCCAGTTCTCGCCGATCTTGAGCGAGAACGACAGCGGGCCATGGTCGACGGTGACCGCGCCCTTCTGCGCGGCCCAGGTGCGTACGGCGGTCTTCTGCGGCAGCGTCAGCGTCACGGTATCGCCATCGCGCCACTCGCGCGCTACCTTCAGGTAGCTGAGCGGTTCGCTCTTGATGGCTATGGCCTTGCCGTTGACCGCCAGCCGAGCGCCCTCGCACCAACGCGGGATGCGCAGGTACAGCGGGAAGCTCACCGCTTCGGCCGTGGCGACCTTGAGCTCGACCGTCTCGGAGAATGGGTAGTCGGTGGTCTCGGTCAGCGTGACCTGCCGGTTGTCGGCGACCCTGGCCGTGACGGCGCTGGCCACGTAGAGCGACGCGCACAGACCACCGTCGGCACTGGCCAGCCAGCACTCCTCGGCGTAGTACGGCCAGCCATGGCTGACGTTATGCTGGCAGCAGCGATAGGTCTCCCAGGGGCTGTAGGAGAGCATCGTGCCGCCGTTCTGGATGCCCGGCGCGTGGTTGACGTGGTCCGACTGCGGCTCGTTGGCGGCGGTCAGGTAGCGCAGGCCCTTCTGGTCGGGCGTCAGGGCCGCGGGTAGCGTGTTGAAGGCCAGCTCCTCGCAGCGGTCGGCCCACAGCGGGTTGGCGGTCATGCGCGCGAGCATCTGGAAGCTGTGCATGCCCTCGACGATGGAGCAGGTTTCGAAGCCCTGGCGCGGGTCGGTGTAGCCCGGCCGGCAGTTCTCGTCGGCACCGAATCCGCCACCGGCGGTCTGGCCGTAGAGGCGCATGACCTCGTTGTACACGTGCTCGGAGGCGGCCAAATCGGCGTCCTGTCCGCTGAGCTGCCAGATCATGGCCGGCTCGCGGAAGCCCTGGGTCAAGTTCACGCCGTGCCAGTTGGCCACGCCCTTGTTCCACGGCGCGCTGTGCTCGTGCAGCTTGCGGGCCAGGTCCAGTAGCCATGCCTCGCCGGTGCGGTTGTACACCCACAGCACGCTCTCGATGTTGTCGCCCACGCGCATCTTGGGCCAGTAGCCCGCCACGAACCCGGCGCCCGCCGGCTCGGCGGCCTGCCACTTGAAGTAGCTGGTCATGAACGGGATGACCCGCGGGTCGCCGGTGGCCTCATGGAACGACTGCAGGATGTTGAGCATGACCATGTGCGGCCACAGGTCGGCGTGGCCGTCCAGGCTCTTCTTGAGGCCCTGCGGGCCAAACCAGCCGTCCGGCTCGGCGCTGGCCAGCACCGCCTCGATCCACTTGCGGGCCTCGCCAGTGATGACCTGGTCTTTGAGCACGTACCCCAGGTCACCATAGCCCTTGAGCCAGTAGGGCAGCTCTTCCCAGCCGCTGTGCTGACCCTTGGGGTCGGCCCAGGCGTTGCCGTCCCACTTGAGCCAGGGCGAGATCTCGGCCAGCCGGCCGGTCATGCCCTTGGCCTCGTCGGCCAACATGCCGCGCACCCAGCCACGCGGCTCGATGCTGCCGATGGGCAGCCTGACCAGCCGCGTCGGCACCAGCGGCGCGCGGTTGGTCACGTAGTTGGCGGTCTGCCCGGCCGCGGCCAGCGCCGGCTGCTTGACGCAGGTCACCTCATCGGCGGCGCCGGCGGCAACGGCCGCCACCAGTGCGAGAGTCATGGCGAGGTAGTTCATCGTGCTCGTCCTAATCGACTTTCCATTCGAGAATGCCGCCCGACACCTCGGGCTTGAGCTTGACGTCGATGCGCAGCGCGGTGGTCTTCACTGGCTCGAACTCGAGCTGGTTGTAAGCGTCGAGCGCCGTGCCCAGCGGGCCCTTGGCCGTCACCGGCTTCCATTGGTCGCCGTCGCGGTAGCTCAGCGTCCAGCTCGCCGGCACACGGCAGCTGCCCGCGCCGCTGTCGTCGAACCAGTAGACGCTGACCTTGGACACCGTGCGCGCCTCGGCCCAGTCGTACTGTGCCCACTCGCTGGTGCCGCGGTGGTCCCACCAGGTCAGGCGCGGAATGCTGGTGTCGCCCGACCTGGTCGGCTCCACCTGGTCGTGGAGCGCGTCCACGCTGTCCATCTGCCAGCAGTGCGAGGTGCTGGCCTTGGCCAGAGCGGCCGCGGTGGGCTTGGGCAAGGGGTCGGCGTGCTCGGCGTCCACCGGCAGCCACACCGCCATGGGCCCGGCGGCGCGGTTGTCCCAGGCGTAGTACGGCACGGCCGTCAAGTTCACCGGGCGTGGCGCGTCGTCGCGCACGGCCACCTGGGCCTGACCACGAAGGACGGTCACGCCGCCCAACAGGCCGGGCGCGCGCTCGGCCGTCAGTTCCGCGCCGGCGGGCAGGTAGAGGTGCCGCGCCTCGGGCGTATCGACGCCTTCCACGCAGTAGACGATGGGCCCGCGCTGCAGCGCCACCCGACCCTCGTCGGCCTTGACCTGGGCGTTGGCCACCACGCGCAGCACGGGCATGGGCAGGTTCAGCTCCAGCGTGTCGCCAGCCTTCCAGGCGCGCTTGACCTTGGCGTAGCCCTGCGTCGGGTCGACCTCGACCGCCTTGCCGTTGACGCTCAGGGCGATGGGACCGCTGGCGCCTTCGGCGAAGCGGTACAGATCGCTCGGCACGGCCTCATGGCGGGCCCAGCCGGGCAGACGCAAGGCCAGCGTGGTGTCGGCGGCCGGTGCGGCCGTCACGGTCAGCTTGATGCGGCCGTCCCACGGGTAGTCGGTGACCTGTTCCAGCTTCATCTCGCCGGCTTTGAGGGCGATGGTCGCGCTGCCGGCGGCGTAGAGGTTCACGTAGACCGAGTCGTCGGTCTGGGCGTACTGGTAGCCGCCGACGCTGGGCAGGAAGCGCGTGACGTTGGTCGGGCAGCAGGCACAGCCGAACCAAGCCTGGCGATGGTGCGCGCCACGGCTGCCCAGCGGGTTGACGTAGAAGAAGTGGTCGCCGGCCAGCGACACACCCGAGATCAGACCGTTGTACATGGCCCGCTCGAGCACATCGGCGTACTTGGCCTCGCCGTGCAGCAGGTTGAGCCGGTGGTTCCACAGCGCCATGCCGATGCTGGCACACGTCTCGGCGTAGGCGCTGTCGTTGGGCAGGTCGTAGGCAACCGTGAAGCCCTCGTTCTGCGCCGACGGGCCAATGCCGCCGGTGATGTACATCTTGCGGCCGACCACGTCGTTCCACACGCGGTCGGTGGCGGCCATCAAGTCCTTGTCGCCCAGGCGCGCCGCCACATCGGCCACGCCCGACCAGTTGTACATGCCGCGCACGGCGTGGCCCACGATCTCGCTCTGCTCGCGCAGGGGCTTCTGGTCCTGGTCGTAGTCGCCGGTGAGCTTGCGGTTCGTGCCGACGCCTCGCTCATTGACCCAGAACGTGGCCAGATCGAGGTAGCGCTTGGTGCCGGTCACCTCATAGAGCTTGACCAGCGCCAGCTCGCACTCCTGATGGCCCGGTACGCTGGTGTTCTTGCCTGGCCCGAACCGCGTGCACAAATGGTCGGCGAGGCGCGTGGCGACATCAAGGAACGTGCGCTTGCCCGTGGCGCGGAAGTAGGCCACGGCGGCCTCGAACAGGTGGCCCGCGCAGTAGGTTTCGTGCATCTGCGGCTCGTCGGTGAAGCGCTTGTCGAGCTCGCGGCGTACCGTGTAGTAGCAGTAGAGATAGCCATCGGGCTGCTGCGCCGCGGCGATGCGGGCGATGATGCTGTCGGTCAGCTTCTCCAGCTCTGGGTCGCGCGTCTGGTGCAGCGAGTAGGCGGCGCCCTCGATGACCTTGTAGACATCGGAGTCGTCGAAGAATGTGCCCTCGAACCCGCCGCCGAGTTTGCCCGCCGCGCGGTCGAAGTTGCGGATGCGGCCGGTCTCCTCGCAGGAGCGGAAGTTGTGCGGCAGCACCGTCTCGCGGTTCAGCTTGATGCGCGGCGCCCAGAAGCTATCGGACAGCCGCACACTGGTGAACGGCACAGCCCGCAGCGTCTCGGCGCCGGCACCCGTCATCACCGCCAGCGTCAGGCAGCCGGCCAACCATCGTCCCATGACTTGTCTCCGGGGCCAAGTGTGCCCGGAAACAGGCTTCGGGATCAAGCCGGCAAAGCGTTCTTGTGGTTTGCGGATCCGATTGTGCCCCTGGTGGCACCGGCCTCCTGGCCGGTGATTCGAAGGCGGGTCAGTGCGGCTCCGAGCAATCACTGGCCGGGAGGCCGGTGCCACCACAGTATGGCCAGTCGCGCAAGCCGGCGCGCCGCGGGTTCGACAGGATGTACGCCGCGAAGTGGTCAAACGCACTTTGCCGGCGGACCAGATGGTCGAACGATTCCTTCTGCCACAGCGCACCGCGTCGGCCGACCAGCCGATTGACGCCGGTCGCGGCGAAGGTCCTCCAGGAATGCAGCACCGACGAGAGCGAGTGCAGCGCCAGGGGCTCAACCATCACATGGACATGGTTGGGCATGACGCACCAGGCCCACAGCCGGTACCGCTCGCCGTCGAAGTGGCGCAAGGTGTTGGCCACCTGCGCCGCGCACTCGGGCCGGCCCAGCCAGCACGCACCATGACCCAGGTCGAGGTGGGCCTCGATGTGCTGGGTGTAGAGCCGCCGCGTTTGCCGCTCGCGTGCCGTGTCGTCCAGCGACTCGTCGCGGAGCAACTCTGCCCGCTCGCGCTCCCAAGCCGCCAGCACCGCCTCGGGCAGGGAATCGGCCAGTCGGAAGGTGACGTAGTAGGTCGCGCCCGCTTGCGACCAGTGCGGCAGGTTGGCGCCGTGCCGGCGAGCCGTCTCGCTGTCGGGATCGTAGAACCCCGGCCCAGAAGCCATCGTAGCCCCCCAGACCAGTCACCAACCCTGGTGGCACCGGCCTCCTGGCCGGTGATTGGCGCGAGCGGTGCCGATCCGCGGGCCAATGACCGGCCAGGAGGCCGGTGCCACCAGGGCTTCAGTCGCGCAGATCCAGCCAGGCGCACTCAGCCTCGGTCAGCACCACCTCCGCCGCGGCCACATTGGCCTCGAGCTCGGCCCGGCTGGCCGCACCGATCAGCGGATAGAGGTTCAGCGGCTGGTTGAGCACGTAGGCCGTCGCCACCTGCGCGACCGTCAGGCCCTTCGCCGCGGCCATCTGCTCGGCGCGGTCAAGGCGCTGGAAGTTGACCTCATGGCAGTACGCGCGCAGGCACGCGCCGTCGATCTGGTCGCGCGTGGCCTCGAAGTTGGCGCGCGTGATGCGTCCCGAGAAGAACCCGCGGCCCAGGCTCGAATAGGCAAAGATCGGCATCCCCGTGGTCTGATACCAGGCGCGCGCCTCGACCTGACCGGGCCCGCTGATGCCCACGCAACCGGGCCCCCACGGGTCGTCGACCTGCTCGGCCAGACTGTAGTGCGGGCTACTGGCGGCCATCGGTGTCAGGCCGTGCGCCGCCGCGTAGTCGTTGGCCGCCGCTAGCCGCTGATGCGTCCAGTTGCTGCCGCCAAAGGCCCGGATGCGCCCAGCCTTCTGGTGCTCGCACAGCGCGTCGACGATCTCGCCCACCGGCACGTCCTCGTCGTCGCGATGCAGCAGGTAGATGTCCACATAATCGGTCTTCAGCCGGGCCAGCGAGTCCAGCAGGTCGGAGCCGATGTCGTACGGCGTGACCCGCCGGCGGTCGCCGTTGGGGTGCGCGCCCTTGGTCATGACGCAGACCTGCTCGCGATTGCCGCGCTCGCGCAGCCAGTTGCCCACGGCGCGCTCGGTGCCACCGCCGCCGTAGACGTGCGCCAGGTCCAGCGTGCTGACGCCCAGGTCCAGCGCGTCGTCGAGTAGTTGGTTGCTTTCGGTCTGGCGACTGTCGTGGATGATCATCGTGCCCAGGACCAGCTTCGACACGGGTTTGCTAACGCCGGCCACGTTGCCGTACTTCATGACGGTTACTCCATCGGGTAGCGCAGGCCCCACTGGGCACGCAGGTCGTCCATGGCGCCGGCGATGGCCAGCGTCTCGTCCAGCGGCATGACCGGGCTCTCGGTCAGCCCGGCGGCCATGCAGCGCTGCACCTCCCGCGCCTGGTACTCGAAGCCGTTGCCGTCGTGCGGCAAGTCCACGGTCACGGCCTCCTGACCCTCGGCGTACAGCGTGGCGCGGCTGCCGTTCCAGTAGCTGGGCACGATGATGCGGCCGGCGTAGCCAGCCACCTCGTCGACACCGCTCGCGCCGAGCGTGGCCAGGCCCACGGCCTTGGTGGGCAGCGCACCGAACAGCATGTTGGCGTAGGCGATCGTGTAGACGCCGACATCGAGCAGG
Organism: Armatimonadota bacterium; assembly: GCA_016235455.1. GTDB lineage: Bacteria > Armatimonadota > UBA10988 > UBA10988 > UBA10988 > UBA10988. Next base: position 26,742 of record JACRKZ010000168.1, read on the forward strand.
CCGCCGCCGGCCAGGGCCGGGCTGAACAGCCGGCTGTCGGGGTTGAACCCAGCGCGGAAGGCGAAATCGATGGTAGCCAGGTGTGGCACACCGATGGCGCCCTCGGCGACCCAGGCACTCACCTGCCGGCTGACCGGCAGGAAGCGCGTCCACATGGCCTCCATGAGGAACACGCCTCGCTCGCGCGCCAGTCTGATGGTGGCTTCGGCGCTGGCGCGGTTGACCGCGAACGGCTTCTCGCACAGCGTCGGCCGGCCGGCGGCGATGGCCAGGCGCACGGCCGACTCGTGCATGGGATGCGGCGTGGCCACGTAGACCGCGTCGATGCCGGCGTCGTTGACCAGCGCTTCGTAGCCCTCAATGGCTCGCGCCGCGCCGGTGTCCTTGGCGAACGACTCGGCCTTGGCCAGCTCGCGCGAGGCCACGGCGGCCAACTCGGCGCCCGGCACGGCGCTCAGGCAGCCGGCGAACTTGCGCGCGATGTTCCCGCATCCGATGATGCCCCAGCGTACGATTTCGGGCATTGAACCTTCCTCCGGTCTCGACGGCGAAGCATAGCGCGGCACGGCATGGATGCCAAGGGCGGATTGGCGGCCCGATGTGGGTGACGCACGTTCTGTTACGAGCGTCCCCTTGCCCAGTGGCGGAGCAGACCCATACTGCTCCGAACTGGGAACACCTCAATGCCGACAGGAGTAGTGAACATGAAGCGCTGGATGCCCATACTCGTTGCCGTTCTGGTCGGGGGTCTGTTCGTCAGCCCCAAGGCTTACGCCGAGGACAAGGAGCCCGTCTCGCTGACCGTGGTCAACGACAAGGGTGAGCAGTATGACCTCATTGAGAAGGCCGGTGGCGACGCGCTCATCGTCTTCGTGGACCCGGAGAAGTTCAAGGATGAGGACGCCGCCGACCTGGAAGAGGCCCTCAACGCCATCGCCGAGAGCTCCGAGGATAACGAAGCTGACGACATGCCCGAGGACGACGATGCCGCCGCCAAGGCTGTGCGCGGCATGCCGGGCGTGGTCCGCCTCGAAGAGAAAGACGACGATGACGACGCCGACGACGCGGACGAAGCGGCCGACAAGGACGACATCGAAGTCGTGGTGGTCGTCCTGACGGCCAACAAGGACATCTGGGACCACATCCACAAGACCTGGCACGACGCTCAGTTCCACATCGTCCTGGCCGACCCGACCAAGGACGACAAGGAGCTCGACGCCTTCGAGCTGCCCGATGGCCTGGTCTGGGCGGCCTGCCTGGTGACCGGCTCCGGAGTCGCGGAGCACTACTCCTCGGTCAAGGACATCGAGGAAGACGAAGGCGACATCACCGAAAAGCTCAACAAGGACGACGACCCCGAGGCCTGATCGCCACGCTACCGAGGCCCGCCAGCCCGAAAGGGGTGGCGGGCCTCGCCGCTTTGGGTGCCCGCCCCCGACGCCGGTTCGCGATTGCGTCACATTTTCTGGCCACCATGGGTGTTGCTCGCGATGAAACTGACGATAGCCATTTCTACAAACGATCCAGACAGGAGTGGCTCACATGAAGCGTTGGTTCTCACTCGTTGCGGTCGCGATGCTCGCTGGCCTCATGGCCAGCCCCCGGGCCTTGGCGGAAGGCAAGAAGCCCCTCAGCCTCACGGTGACTGACGAAACGGGCGAGTCTTTCGACTTGATCGAAAGGGCCGGCGGCGATGCCCTGGTGATCTTCGTCGATCCGGCCAAGTTCAAGGAGGAGGATGCCAAGGACCTGGTCGCCGCGCTGGACAAGATCGCCAAGGACGCGGGCGAGCCGGGCGAGGCCGCCGCGGAAGGCAAAGCCATCCTCGGGCTGCCGGGCGTGGTGCGACTCGAAGAGAACGCCGACGCCAAGGGCAAGGACAGCATCCAGGTGGTGATGGTCTTCTTGACCGCCGACAAGGACGTGTTCGCGAAGTGCCAGAAGGAGATGGGCGACCCCCAGTTCCAGCTCGTCATGGCCGACCCGGCCAAGGAAGACGCGGAGCTCAAGGCCTTTGAGCTGCCCGAGAACCTGGTCTGGGCCGCCTTCGTCGTCATCGGGTCGGAGGTCAAGGATGGCTACACCTCGGTCAAGGACCTCGAAGAGCACGAGAAAGGCATTGCCGACGACCTGAACAAGTAGGACCAGCCTAGGCTGGAGCACCCCTCGCGGCAACGGCCGGCGGCCCTTGGGTCGCCGGCCGTTTCATGCGGCTCACTCGATCGCCTACAGGGCCCGGGCCTGAGCCGGGCCCTGGGCCACGCCCAAGTGAACGCGCCGCCCTTGACCGAATGCGCACTTGGCACGAGAGTACGAGTAGAAGCTTACAAAGGCACCAAGGAATGGAGAGAACCCACATGAAGCGTTGGACCCAAATGCTCGCCGCCGTTGCGGTGTGCGGTCTGTACCTTGCTCCCTCGGTCCGCGCCGAGGACAAGGCACCCATCAAGCTGACCGTCAGCAATGAGCATGGCCACCAGTTCGACCTGATCGAGGCCGCTGGCGGCGACGCGCTGCTGGTGTTCATCAACGCCGCCAAGTTCAAGGCCGAGGACGCTCCAGCCCTGGAGGAAGCGCTCAACAAGATCGCCGCCGAGGCTGGCGATACGGGCGACGAGGACGAGAGCAACGAGAAGGCGGCCGTCGGCGGACCGCGCGTCACGCGTCTCGAAGAGGGCGCCAAGAAGGACGGCATCGAAGTCGCCATCGTCGTTCTCAGTGACGACAAGGACGTGTGGGACCACATCAAAGCCACGTGGAAAGACGCCAAGTGCCACATCGTCCTGGCCGACCCGACCAAGGAAGACGCGGAACTGAAGGCCTTCGACCTTCCCGAGGACCTGACCTGGGCTGCCTACCTGGTGGTCGGCTCCGAAGTGGCCAACAAGTACACCTCCGAGGACGACTTGGACAAGGGCTCCAAGGAGATCAGCGACGACCTGAACAAGGACGACGAGGTCTAGACTCCCTGCTGGCGAGGCACGCTGCTCCCCTGGGAACAGCGTGCCTCACCTCATTTTGGGCCGCCGCAGCGCGCTGGCTGCTACCGCACCAGCAAGCGGTCCACAACCGGCCGCAACTGCTCTGCCAGCCTGATGTACCCGGCCGGGCCCAGGTGGAGGTGCCCGTCTGAGTACAGGTCAGCCCGCAACGAGCCGTCCGCCGTGGTGAAGCTCGTCCAGCAGTCCACCACATGCACGCGACTGTCGGCATCCAGTCTCAGCGCGTCCACCTCGCGGTTGATCGCCTTGATCGCCTGGTGCACCGCTCCGTCTGGCGCGAAGGCTGGCAGGATCTTGGTCAGCACGATGTCCGTCTTTGGGCAGCGCGCACGAAGGTTCCGCACGCACAGCGCGATGCCCTCAGCCACCCGTGACGCCGGCACGCCGTTGGCCGTGACCAGTGGGGCGTTGTTAACGCCAATCATCAGCACCGCGACCTTGGGTTCAGCACCATCGAGCGCCCCGTGGTCCAGCCTCCAGAGCACACTCTCGGTGCGATCACCGCCGATGCCCAAGTTGACGGTCTTGTATGCGCCAAACCGCTCACGCCACGCCGTGGACAAGGCAGCACCATCCCACCCGCCTCCCCAGCCCTGAGTGATGCTGTCGCCGATGAGCACGATGTCGATGCTGTCGCTGGCCGCTCGGACCCGCTCAACCAGCGTGGCGTGGTGGTCCAGCCATAGATTGCCGTGGCCGTCGGGCGCCGGCCACACCGGCGCCGACGGCACCACCGGCCACATCTCCGGCAAGTGCTTCTGCACCTCATGGCCAGGCTTGCGCGTGTACTCCCCTTGGGCCACCCACGCCTGCTCGGCCTCGGTCAGCGGCCAGCCGGTCAACTGAGGGTCCATCTTGCCCTCGTTGTACGGCGCATAGGGGTAGCTCACGACCGCCGCCGCCGCCCTGGGCGCGGCGCGCACGAAACGGATATCGTCCAGGTAGAAGACCGGCTGCGGCTGCCCGGTATTGGCGTCACGGAACCACAGGGCGGCGATGTCGTTGGCCCGAGCGGCGCCGAGCGCGCTGAGTGGCACCTTGTGCTGCCGCCAGGCGTTGGCCGGAGGGACGGGAATGTCCCAGGCAGGCGCCTCGCCGTGCCAGCGCTTGACGAACAACTGCAACTTCTGGCCGCCGGTGGGCCCGCCGTTGATCCAGAAGCTCAATGCCTCGCTTGCCGTCGTGTCGAACTGCGCATTCGCCAGGCTGAACTGCGCACAGCCTCCGCCGCCCGCGAGCGTCACCGCCACGGATCGCTCGCCACCGTGGACCGGAGCGACGTTGGCCGTGTCGGCCGTGGCCGCGAACGGATTGCCGAACCAGCCGCCGCGACACACGTCGTCATACACAACGCCATCCAGCGAGTCCACGGCCTCGCCACTCAGGTGCAGATCGTCCAGGTAGTACGTGCTCGCCACGCCACCGGCTTCCCAGAGGCGCACGCCGTAGAGGTCACGCGCTTTGGCCAGGCCCAGATCCTCCAGTGCGATGGTCACGCGCGACCATTGGCCGCCCCGCGGCACGGGCGTCACCCGCAGGCGCGGCCCTTCGGCGAGGCCCTTCATCAGCGCGATGCGCAGGTCCTGTCCGCCATCGGCCCCGCCGTGGATGCGAAAACTGAGTGATCTGCACAGCGTCGTGTCGAGGGACGTGCCCCAGCGCAGGAATTGCGCGGCGCCATAGGCCTCGGTCGTCACGGCGATGGCCTGGCCGCCGCCATCCGCCGCGCTCCGATCATCGAGGTTGACCTGTGCCTGGATGGGGTTGTTGAGCCAACCCGCCGCCAGGCCGTCGCGGTAGATAGCCTGCACGGCCTGGGCTGGTTCCGCGTTGACGGGGTTCGCCGGCGCCACGCCGATCGGCTTGGGTTGTACCGGGCCGACGGGCGGCGTGACCGTGGCTGGGACGCTGGTTCGTTCCTGTCGTGGCATCGGCTGACCGCTCAGCGCGGCCGTGATGAACGGCTTCAGCCGGTTCGCGTAGAGCTCATAGCCGCCGTCCTGCGTAAGATGAATGCTGTCAGGCGCGAACAGGCCTGGACGCAGATTGCCGTCCGCAGTCACCATGTCGTTCCACAGATCCAGCACGCGCACTTGAGGGTCACCCTCCAACTTCAGCGCGTCCAGGGCGGCGTTAGTCTTCTTGATGTCCTCGTAGAACGGCACTCCTGGCCCGTGCGCGGGGAAGATCTTCACGACCACGACCGGTGCCTTGGGGAACCGGTCGCGCAGCCAGTCGAGGCAGACCTTGATGCCCCGAGCCGCCGGCGCGATGCCCGTTTCGGGCGTGAAGAACATGTTGTTGTTGCCGATGAGCAGCACCGCCATCCGCGGCTCCAGGCCATCGACCCCGCCATGGTCCAGCCGCCAGAGCACGTTCTGGGTCTTGTCACCGCCGATGCCGATGTTGACCGTCTTGTACTGGCCGAAGTGCCTGGTCCAGGCCGCGCCCCACTGCATGGTGATGCTGTCGCCGACCAGGAGCACGTCGATGGGGCCCTGGCTGGCCTGCGCCACCTTGACCAGCCCGGCGTGGCAGTCGAGCCAGCTCGTGCCACCCCAGTAGCCGGCCGAGGGCAGCACCGGCCACAGATCGGGCCGATGCTTCGGCGCCGCCGGATCCTCGCGGCCCGGCCGACGTTCGAACTCGGGCCTGAGCACGTAGGCGCGCTCCTCGTCGGTCAACGGCCAGCCGGTCTTCTGCGGCTCGGCGGTCTGGTAGCCATACTCCAGACCCATCGCGCCAGTGATCGCCAGCAGCAGCACCAACAGACCAACCTTCACCACCACAATGGTCTTCATCGCGGTTCCCTTCCGGGTCGAGCCGGCAGCGTCGGCGCCACAAACTCGCGACCGCGCCACTCGGCCAGTATCTTCAGGTAGAGGTACGGGTCGACCCACGTCGACGAAGGCTCCACCACCGTCGTCTCAGGCCATTCATTCCAACTGGTCACCATCACCATGTCCGCGCCGGCGTCGGTGGCGGCGCGCAGAAAGTCGCGTAGTGTCTGGCCATCGCGCCGCGGCATCACATACGGGTCATCGCGAAAGCGCGAGTTGTCATGGCCGGGATGCACCGGCAACAGCATCCGCTTGCCCGCATCGTGCGCCATCTGAGCGATGTAGCGGTACTTGCCGGCCAGTTCGTCATACGTATGCGCACGGTAGTTGGAGAAGGTACTGTAGAAAGCGAAGCAGTCCACGCCGGGCAGTTCCGGCCAGCCGGGCGTGATGCGCTTGACGCGGTCGTCTTCGCCGGCCGCGGCGGCGGCCGCGTCGTGGGCGATCTTGTCAACGATCCAATACACGGGTCCGCACTCGGCCTCGACGCGTGCCTTGAGCGCTGTGAAGTCTGCCGGTGTCAGACCGGGCTTCTGGGCGACCTGGTACAGATAGACCACCGGCCGGCCGTCGATGCGCAGGTAGGCTGGACTGTCCTTGTGCCGGCGCAGCGCTCGCGTCAGCATGGCCGCGTAGTCGTCGAAGGAGCTGTGGAACTGCGCACGCTCGTCCAGCAGCGCGTACTTGAAGCCCAACCGCTCGATGGTCGGTCGAACCACCTCGTCGATCACCTTGTCCTGTTCGTTGACAGCATCCCAGTAGTCCACCAGGAAGGCGTTCAATCCCGCTGCCTGAGCCAGTTTCACATGCCACTCAACCACGTTCGGATCGGCGCTGTCATACGGCCCGATGAGCGGCCGTGCCGCGCTCGCCATCGGCGGCTCGCCCGGCCGTTGCTCGGCCAGCGCCAGCGCATTGGTCTCCGACCCCCGGTGATTCCACACCGACCAGGGCCGCAGCGGGTGATTGCCGTCTCGGTACCAGACGTAGTAGGCCGCCACGAGCAACGGCTTCCTTGCCTCGGTGGTGCCGCCCGATGCCGGCCCAGCCGCGGCGCACTGCGTCGCCACGGCAGCGACCAGCATCACCAGCACCCACGGAATCCGCTCCGCGGTCCTGCCGCCAACTCCTCCCATCCCGCTCTCCTTCCGCCGTGCAATCGTATGTATTCTCGCGTGGACGACGTCACTCGAAGGCTGGTTCCCGCTGGGGAGACCGGATCGACTCAGAACCGCGGAACGACTTCCTCGATGGGCTTGATCTGCACCATGACGCGGCGCTCGGTTGGCTCGTTAGGGCATTCGACACGGCGGGCCAGCAGGCGCACGGCCTGTCGCGCGATGGCGTCGTGGTCTTGGGGTGCGACGAAGACTCGGTCGGCGGGCGACGGTTCGCCCCGCCACTCGTCGAAGCAGCCGGCCACCAGCCGCCTATCTGCCAACCTTCCGGCATTGCGCCGGCAGTAGGCCAGTACCGTCTCTTGCGCCGAGGCGAGCATGGCCAAGGGGCCGTCTGGCCAGGGCTCGGTCTCCTGCCAGGCATCGTCCACCGAGCCGATCTCTGTCCAGGGCAGGCCAAGCGCCGCCAACTCGGCTCGCGCTCCAGCCGTGCGCTCACGCACCACGGGGTTGTTGTCACCGTAGAGGAGCACGAACCCGCGCGCCCCCGCCTCGGCGCAACGGCGAGCCAGCAATCGGCTGGCACCGTCATTGTCGGTGGTCACGGCCGGCACGGGCAGGCCGTCAATCCACACGTCCACCAACACGAGCGGATAGTCGCGCAGCGCCAGTTCGCGCAGCAGCCGCTCATCAGACACATGGCGCCTGGGCAACACCACCGCGCCATCCACCAGCCCTTGTGCCAGCCGCGCCAGCAGCCGCTCGTAGCGCGCCTCATCGTTTCCGTGCAGGGCCACGAACAGATCGTAGTCCGTGCTCTCGGTGGCGCTGGTCACGGCGTGGGTGGTCCGCCAATCGGCCGTGGCGCCGACGGACGCCAGAACCAACCACAGCACCTGCGCTCGACCGCCAACCAGAGCGCGCGCCGCCAGATTGGGCCTGTAGCCCAACCGTCGTGCCGCATCCACCACCCGTGCTCGGGTCGCCTCGTGGATGCGTTCGTCGCCTTGCAGAGACCGCGAGACCGTGGAGGTATCCAGACCGCAAAGCTGCGCAATGTCACGCTGCGTAATCCTGGCCATGCCACCATCCTGCCGGCAGGATGCCACGTCGGCGCCGGACCGTCAATGGTCTGTGCAAACGCATGCGCACCTGAGCATCCTCAGCGGGTGGTATGGCATACTGCAACCAGCCCGCGCGGTCACGCGTTGGGAGACGCGGAGCCAACGATGTCACTCCTCCTGGCCCTTTGCCTGGCCGCTGCCACGGCCGACCGCCTGCCGTCGTCCGACCTCAACCTGCGCCTGTCCGCGCCGATCACCACCTGGGATGAGGCCGTGCCACTGGGCAACGGCTTGCTCGGCGGGCTGCTCTGGGGCCAGGACGGCACGTTACGCCTCTCGCTCGACCGCGGCGACCTGTGGGATGAGCGACCTGCGCGCAACGTGCCCTGGGAGCGGTTCAACTACGCCACGATGGTCCAGCTCGCCAGAGAGAAGAAGATCGGCGAACTGAATACCATCTTCGACAACCCCTACAACGACGTCTACCCCACCAAGATCCCCGCCGGCCGGCTCGAGCTGGCGCTGGCGCCCGGCGCGACGCTCAAGTCGTTCGAGCTCAACCTGGCCACGGCCGAGGGTTTCGCGCACCTGAGCGACGGGCGGCGGGCACGCGCCTTCTTCGCTGCCAACCAGCCGCTGGCGCTGATCGAGGTGCCTGGCGACGCCGCCAAGCTAACGTTGCGCGCCCCGGAGTCGGTCAAGCGGCTGGGCTACGCCGAACCCGAGCGCGGGCAGCGCGACGAGCTGTCGTGGTTCATCCAGCCGACCGTCGGCGAGCTGCGCTACTGCGTGATGGTCGGTCGGCGCAAGGTGGGCGCGACCACGTTGTTGGCCGCCACGGTGACCAGCAGCACCGAGAGCGCCGACCCGCGCGCGCAGGCCGCCAGCCGCGTGCGCTCAGCTCTCGACCAGGGCTACGAGCGCCTCGCCGCCGAGCACCGGCGCTGGTGGTCGGGCTTCTGGCAGCAATCGCGCGTGCAGGTCCCGCAAGAGGACATCCTCCGGCACTACTATCTGGTGCAGTACTTCCATGGTGCCGCGTCGCGGCGCGGTGCCCCGCCGATGCCGCTGCAGGGCGTGTGGACCGCCGACGCGGGCGGTCTGCCACCGTGGAAGGGCGACTATCACAACGACCTGAACACCCAGATGACCTACATCGCCTATCAGGCGGCCGGGCATTTCGACGAGGGGCGCTGCTTCCTCGACTTCAACTGGGACCTGCTACCGCGCTACCGCCGCTTCGC
>JACRKZ010000152.1 GCA_016235455.1 Armatimonadota bacterium
AAGATGGCCTGGGTCAACCACAACCACGCCATGGAAGGCATCGTCCACGAGCGCGACGGCCAGGGCCACACCGACGCCTGGGGCGTGCGCTGGGTGCGCGAGGGTGGGTTCAACCAGATTGCGCACTTCCCCCTGGAGGCGGCCACGCGCGACGAGGTGCTGAGCTACGAGTTCCCCTTCGCCGAGACCGAGCCGCTGCTGGCCAACATGGTGCCGCTGCTCGACCGCCCCGATGAGTTCTTTGTGGGTTGCGACGTCTCGCCGTGTGTGTTCGAGATGGCCTGGCGGCTGACCGGCATGGAGCGCACGCTCTCGGCCATGGCCGGCGACCGCGAGCTGGCGGAGTCGCTGTTCACCCGCTGCGCCGACTTCGCCGTGGCGCTGAGCGAAGCCGCCTGCAGCCGCTTCGCCTTGGACTGGCTGTGGGCCGGCGACGATGTGGCGGGCCAGGAGTGTTTGCTGATGAGCCCGACCACGTGGCGCGCGCTCATCCGTCCCCAGCTCCAGCGCGTGTTCGATGTGGGCCGGGTGCACGGCCTGCCTGTGGCCTACCACTGCTGCGGAGCGCTGCGGCCGATCATCGGCGATCTGGTGGAGATGGGGCTCAATGTGCTCAACCCGGTGCAGTGCAACTGCCCCGGCATGGACCCGCTGGCGCTCAAGCGCGAGTTCGGCGAGCACCTGACCTTCATGGGCGGTGTCGACACCCAGGAACTGCTGCCGCGCGGCAGTGTCGACGACGTACGCCGCGCCACGCGCGCGCTGCTCGACGGCATGACAGCCGACGGCGGCGGGTACATCCTGGCCGCCTCGCACACCATCCCGCCGGAGACGCCGGTGGACAACGTGTTTGCCATGTATGCCGAGGCCGGGCTGAGCCGGGAGATGATCCTGGACCGGGCGGCGGCGCTGCGGCGCGCGCGGCGGTAGTGTGTGCGGAGGGTTCCGGCATAAACGGTGTCAGGGACCGTTTTCGGGTAGGAAAACGGTCCCTGACACCGTTTATGCCGGAACGCGCCAGCTGGTTGCCCGCTTCGTCACACGTCGTGGCGATGGTGCCCCGCGCGTCGGTCATGGCCTGAGTCTACTCGACGGCGAGCCCAGCCGAAAGGGCGGTTGGCGTGGCTTGGCCGCTGGCTGGGATGGGTGGCGACCGCTTTGGTCGCTAGTCGGTCTTCATCCGTCCGTCCCAGTGCCCGCCGGCGGTCGTCGCGAGGTGGAATGAGCCTACCTGCTTGCCGGACTCGGTGTCGATCACCGCGATCAGGTTCGCCTCGCGACAAGCCACGTACAGCCGCTTCCGTTGCCCATTGATGCCGAGGCCGACGGGTGTCTGGAAAGGTCTGAGGGCGGTCTCGGCCCGGCGCGTGGCGAGGTCCAGGGGCACGACGGTCCCGCCGCGAAGGGCCGACACGTAGACCTTCTTGGCCTCTGCGTCCAGCGCCACGCCGATGGCGTAGGCGCCAGCGGACGCTCGGCCCAGCACGGTGCCCGCCTGGCCGTCGATGAAGTAGGCCTGGCCGTCTTGCGCGCAGGCCACGACCACGGTGTGGGTGGCCGAGTCCACGGTCAGTCCGAACGGCTCGCCGCCTACCGCGACATAGCCCAGGTAGGTGTTGGCCGCGCCGTCGATGATCGACACCGCCCGGCCGTCTCGAATCGCCACAAACACACGGTTGATGTCGGGATCGACGCCAACCCCCGTCGGCGTCTTGCCAACCGGAAGGCTGGTGAGCAGCGCGTTGCTCTCACCATCCAACACACAGAGGACGTTCTCGTCCATGCAGGATACAAAGATGCGATTGGTCTTCTCATTGACGGCCACGCCGTGGGCGCCGCGGCCGACTTTGACCTGGCCGACCACCTCATCCTTGGCGCCATCGATCACCAGCACTGCTGGGACCATTGCGCAAGCCACGTAGACGCGGTTGGTCTGCTCGTTGATGGCCACTTGCTCGGGCCGCGAGCCGACCTTGACGTTGGCCACCACCTGGTCCTGGTTGGTGTCCACAACGAGGACGGTGTTGGTGCCGGCGGCGGCGATGTAGAGCTTGCCCGTCGTGCGGTTCATCGCCGACCAGTGCGGCAGGCGACACTCGCCGAATGTGGTCTGGCCGAAGATCGCCGAAACTGCCAGCAGGCTGGTCAGCAGCAGATGGATGCGCATCATCGACGCTCCGAGCGGACCTGGTCGGCGTGCCTGGAAGCCGCCGCCCATGGTGCCACGGATCGAATCTAGCGCGTCTGTGGCGGCAATGCCACTCACCGGCGAGTGGCATTGCCGGGGGCGCAACCCGTTCCCGCCGGTACCGGGTTGCGCCCCTGCCTCAGCCCCGGCCTAAGCCAGCGCTTCCTTACAGAACTGCACGCACTTGGCGACTTCCTTGACCGGGTCAGAGTCCTTGGGGACGCTGTACTCCAGCTCGACATCGCTCGGGAAGGTCCACTTCTCCTTGCGGATCAGCTGGAGGATCTCCTTGATGGGCGTGGTGCCCTGGCCCCAGGGCAGGTTGCCGCCGTCGCCGTTGCGGTCCTTGAGGTGCAGGCTGACGATGCGGTCATGGTACTTCTCGATGACCGGGATCGGCGACTTGCCCTTGGTGCCCGCCACATAATGGCCGACATCGAAGTTGAAGCCGACATACTCGCCGCATTCGAGGATGGGGTCGGGCTTGTCCATCACCGGGTAGTTGGCCGTGTGGTTGTGGAAGGCCAGCCAGATCTTGTGCTTGTCGGCGAACGGGCCGACGCGCTTGGCCAGGTTCTCGTCGCGCTCGGTGGTCAGGCCGACGGCGCCCAACGCCTTGGCCACCAGGAAGCTGAAGTCGATTTCTTCGTCGGAGCCGCCGACGCCCATCTTGTGCAGGTGGATGTTGACGCCCGCGTCGTTGAAGATCTTGCGCAGCTCGCGGCACTTGGCCAGCCGCTCTTCGCGCTGTGCGTCGGTGGGCTTGCCGCCGGTGATGCCGGCGAACCCCTGGATCGGGCCGCCCATCAGCTCGCACTCGCTCAGGCCGCCGGCCACCAAGGCTTTCAGCGTCTCATCGGCGGTGTTGGCGAAACCGCGGTAGCTGTAGGTGATGGTGCCGATGCGCACGCCGCCGAAGTCCGAGTTGGGCTTGGGGGCATCGGCCGCCGCAGCCAGCCGCGGCAGGGCCAGGCCGGCCGCCAGGGCCGTCGCGCCGCCGATGAACCCGCGGCGAGTGATGGAGTCGTGAGTGCTCGATGGTCTCTGCATGTGTGCTTCCTCGGGCGGGTCGGCGCGTTGGTGTCGCGGTGTCCCGCCGTTCATCAGTATAGTACGCTGGACGGCGTCGGTTCCTGTCACCCGGGGCGCCGGTCTGGCCGGCGGTGGTCGCCCGGAAGGGCTGATCGCCGTGCACGGCGAATGGCGCCGCATGAAAGCCCTGCTGTACCTGCTGATGTCCCTCGCCGCCGCCGCCGCGGCACCGGTGAGCCTGTCGGGCTACGGCCAGGTGAGCGCCACGCGTGCCGGCGATCATCTGGCCTTCGCCTGTCAGGACGAGGCCCATGCCGACCGGCTGCTGAGCAAGCTGCGCGCCGACCTGACCTGGGACGCCTCGCTCGGCGTCAAGGCTGCGGCCGGCGGCGGGCTGAGCCTGCCCGGCGGCGGCACGCTGGTCCTCGCGCGGCGCGGCAGCACGGTCTATGCACTGGGCTCGGCGGCGGAGCTGGGGCGGCTCGGGCTGGGCGGGCGCGACACCGCGTATGTGGCCAGGCAGCGCCATCCGCTGTCCATGGACTTCTTCGATCTGCGCGCGGTGAGCGTCTACTACCTGCCGATGAACGTGCGCGACATGGCCACTGGCTGGCAGCGCTATGGCCGTGAGCAACTGGCCAGCCTGCCCGACTTCTTCGCCCGGTTCGGGTTTGGCTACAGCATGTTCCAGCCGTACTTTGGTGGTGACGAGGTGGTCGAGGGCGCGCCGCACCACTTCCCCGTGGACTACTGCATCAAGCAGGCGACGGACCGCGACATGGTGGTGATGGCGCATTTCGGTCAGTATTGGGCGCCATGGTGGCTGCGCAACCGCTATCCGGCCGACATGGTCGGCTGGGATCCGCTGGCGCTGACCGGCTGGGGCGGCATCGAAGCCATGGCTGGGTCCCACCTGAGCAACTTCGCCTCGCCCCAGGCCACGGCGCCGGCCCGGCGGTTCGCCGCCGACGCGCTGGACCGCCTGCACGCCGCTGCCGGCGACCGGCTGGGCTGCATCCGGCCCGTAGGTGGTGGGCATCCCGGTGACGAGATGGGCATGCACCATCAGAGCACCGAGTTCATGGACTACGACGAGGCCGGCCAGGCCGCCTTCCGCCGCTGGCTGCGCGACGTCCGCGGGCTCGACCTGCCGGCGCTGGGCCGGCGCTGGCATGGCGACCCGGCGCACTACCAGGCCTGGTCGGAAGTGCGCCTGCCCAGCAACTACGAGTTCTTCGGCGCGTTCGACGCGACGTCGCTCGACCTGCGCGCCGACTGGCTCTGGCGGCCCGACAACGCCGCCGCCGAGGACGAGGGCTGGCCGCGGGTCGACTACGCTCCCGGCGACGAATGGACGCCCACCGACCTGGCGCCGTCGCAGCGGCAACTGCTGCTGTTTGGCTCGCTGCGCGACAAGGAACTGCGCCAGGGCAGCGGCACCGTGGCCTGGTTCCGCCGCAGCTTCGACGCGACCACCTGGCTGGCGGCCAAGCCTGGCGCGCCGGCCTATCTGGTGGCGCAGGTGGGCGACAATGCCACGCAGCCGGTGGAAGTGTGGCTGAACGACAGCTACCTGGGGCTGATCAAGCCCAAGACCGTGTGGTGCGGGCCGATCGCCTTCAATGCCACGACGCTGCTGCGGCCGGGCCGCAACGTGCTGTGCCTCAAGGTGCGTAGCGGGCTCATTCGCGGTCCGGTGTTCCTCACGCGCGCAGAGCCGAAGCGCTACCCGTACCTGGGCGAGCAGGCCAACGCACGCTATGTCGACCTGCGCGACTGGGAGGCGGCCAAGCTGATCTCGGGGTGGCGTGGCGAGGCAACGTTCGTGCGGCAGCGCGAGCCCGATGTGCCGCTCATGTTCACGCCCGGCGGCTGCCGCGAATACTGGGACCAGTTCCTGGGCCTCAAGCGCGACCTGGGCATCAACGCGCTGCATTTCACCGGCGGCGGCTCGTCGTACATGCCGTGGTGGTCGGGCCTGGGCTATGTGTGGGGCGCCTACGCCACCAGTGAAGAGGGTGGCACCATCCGCGAGCCCGAGGGCCTCAGCCGCGAGTTGGCCTGGATGTTGCTCGACGCCCAAGGGCATCACAACTACTACTACGACGCGCTCGATTGCCGCCGCATCGAGGAGGCGACCCATTGGTTCAGCCAGAACACGCGGCTGCTGGAACTGCTGGGCAAGGCCAACTGGGCCAAGCCGCCCATTGCTGTGTTGCGCGCGGCGCGCAGCGACAACTACTTCCCGCAGTCGGCGCTGGCCGATGACTGGGACATCGGCCGCAGCAGCCTGCAGGCGGTGCACTATCAGAACGTCTACGTCACCGAGGCCGAACTGGCCGCGGGCCTGGCCAACGACTACCCGCTGCTGTTCGATGCCGGCACGATGGTCTTCGACGACGCCATGGTCACCGCGCTGGAACGCTACGTGCGCGCCGGCGGCACGTTTGTGGCCACCAACGTCACCGGCCGACACAGCCTGACCAGGCCCGACACCTGGCCTATCGAGCGGCTCAGCGGCTTCAGGGTGCTGGGCGAGCGCGACAACATGCACGTCACCGTGCTCCCCGACAACCCGCTGCTGCCTAAGCTGGGCGGGCTGACCTTCAATGGGAACGGCATCGCGGTCAACTGGATGGGCGTCAACCATCTGGCCGACGGCGCGGTGGCGTTGCGGGCGGCCGACGGTGACGGCGCGGTGCTGGCGCGCTGGGAGGATGGCAGCGCGGCGGTGGGCCTGAGGCGGCTGGGCCGAGGCCGGGTCATCGTGCTCGGTTCGTCGTTCTGGCGCAGCATGTCCGACCGCGCGGGCAACGGCGTGTCGCTCAACGGTAGCGTGCAGACGCGGTTCCTGGACGACCTGTTCGCCGCCGTCGGTCTGCATCGCCAGGCCGATATCGACAGCGACGATGTCTGGACCCGGCGGCTGATCACCAAGAATGGGCTGGAAGACTGGGTCATGGCCTTCAACGCCGGGCGCGGCCTGGCCAAGGGCCGGACCCTGAGCTTCCCGGTCTCGCCGCGGCCCGAGCAGGTGCGCGACGTGGTCAGCGGCGAGAGCGTGCCGTTCACCTGGGCCGATGGCGCCGTGCGCATCAGCGGGCTGGACTTGGCGGCCAACAGCGTGCGCGTGTTCGGCGTGCGGCGCGGCAACGCGCTGGAGGCCGTGGCCCACTGGTTCGCCGAGAAGCAGCGCTACGAGACGCGGCCCACGCTGCCGCCTCCACCGCCGCCGTCGCGACCGGCACCAGCGCCAACCACCGTGGCCTTCGAGCGCTTCCGCTTCCGCCCGGCCGAGGCTGGCGCGAGGACCGCGCTGGGCTGGCTGACCGAGCCGATCGCCGTTTGGAAGGAGGTCGGTTACGGCTTCTGGGACGAGCAGGGCTTCCCGGCCAAGGGCGTCGGGCTGTACCGCGCGTCGTTCCGCGCGCCGTCGGCCTGGCGCGGTCGGCGGGTCATGCTGGCTTGCGCCTCGTGGGACTACCCGGTGTTCCTGGAGCGGGCCACGTTCTATGTGAACGGTAAGCCGGTGGGCGACTACCTGGGCCATCCATGGGCCAACTTCGACGTGCTGGACATCAGCGCGGCCCTGCGAGACGGCGACAACGAGCTGGCGGTGCTGGCCGAGGCGACCGAGGGTCGCGGCGGCTGCATCGGCCAGTTGGCGGCCTATGCGCTGGACAACCTGGACGACGCGCGCGAGCTGACGGCCGGCTGGCAGGTCTATCGCGACAATCAGCACGCGGCGCCGGCCAGCCTGCCGCTCGACGCCACGGGCCGCTTCGCCGGCGTCGATGTCGATGTGCCGGCGAGTTGGCAGGGCCGCAACCCGCTGCTGGAGTTCGAGGTGGGCGACCGCTGGGTCAGCCTGATCATGGTCAATGGTCGCGCCATCGGCTACAACGCGTTCCTGCATCCCTTCGCCGGCACCATGCAGGTCAGCCTCTACCCGTACCTGAAGGCGGGCCAGATCAACCGCATCGAGCTGTGGGGCCGCTCGCCGAGCACCGCGCAGCAGCGGATGGTGGTGCGGCGGGCGCGGCTGGGCACGCTGCCGCTGGCGCCGTCCGGGGAGCGCTGACCATGTCACTCGCGCTGCTCTGGCTGCTGCTGGCCACGCCGACGCCCGAGGCCCGGCCCAACCTGCTGGTCAACGGCGGATTCGAGGACTGGGCGCCGTTGTCCGAGGCTGTTGCCCGGCGCGATGACGTGCGCAATGTCGACCTCGACCCGGCTGGCCAAGGCCCCGTCGGCTGGCTGCCGATGCGCGAGGTGGCGCGCGACCAGACCCGCACCGGCCGCATCGCGCTGGACGAGGCTGTGCGCCATGGTGGCCAGTGCTCGGCACGGCTGACCAACGGCGACCCGCGCGACATCACCTGCCTGGCCTACAGCACCGAGCCATACCAGGGCCAGACCGACGACCCGCACGGCGTGCGGCCCAACCATCGCTACCGGCTGCGCTGGTGGGTCAAGGGCGACAACGTGCAGCCGACCGGCGCCGGGCCGATCCTCATGCTCTACACCGTGTCGTCGGCCGACGGCCGCGAGACGCGCGACAACACCTACGAGCAGGGCGTGGAGCTGCCGCGCGGTACGTTCGACTGGCAACGGCGCGAGTTTGTGTTCATCACCGGCGCCGCCGCGCGCTACACCGCCTTCACGCTGCAACTGCGCTGGGCGACGGGGAGCGTCTGGTATGACGATGCGGAGATGGTCGACCTGGGCGCCGTGGCGCGGGTGGAGACGTATTGATACCTGATTGCACTGGACTGCCAGTACCTACAAGCGGCGCAGGCGACGTGACTGCGTGGACGGTCGTGGATGGTCCGCGAAGGGCGATCGGCCCAACCTGGCACCGGAATCTTGCCGGTGGACAGACCAGCGTATGCCCAGAGCCCTCGATGGGCTTTATGTCAGTGGCCACGGAACACACCTATTCGCACTTCCGTGCGCACTGTGGTCCGCATCCTTGGCCGCCGCCAGGGCCATGGCTTCGCGGAGGGCTGGCTGAGTGGGTGCCAGACGACCCGGATGCCCAGTCATGCCGGATCCCGCGGTGCCATCTGTTGATCCTTTCTGTGGCGCGGCATGAGGGGTCGGGTGGGTGGCCAGAGGGCCGGCGTTTGACGCCCGCTGGTCGGGCCGGTTAGGCTTGTTGAGAAGGGAATGCTGCTATGTTGCTCTCTCGTCGACAGTTCTTCGTGCGTGAGCGGGTGGCGTTGGTCCGTCTGACGGACGTCTACGACATCCTTGATCCGGTCTCTCAGGAGACGGTCGGCGTCGCCCAGGAGGATCTGCCGTTCCTGTCCAAGCTGCTGCGGCTGTTTGTCAACAAGCTGCTGCTGCCGACGCTGGTCAACGTGCGCGAGGCCGAAGGCGCGCCACCGGTCCTTTCGCTGCGCAAGAAGATGGGCTTCTTCCGCCAGACGGTGATCGTCAGCGATGGCCAGGGCGGGCATCTGGGAACCTTCCGCAGCAAGCTCTGGAGCATCGGCGGCGGCTTCTGGGTGCTCGATGCGTCGGGCCAGCAGGTGGCCGAGGTCAAGGGGGACTGGAAGGGCTGGAACTTCCGGTTCGTCAACGGCGCCGGTCAGGAGCTGGGCACGGTCACCAAGAAGTGGGCCGGCATCGGCAAGGAGCTGTTCACCAGCGCCGACAACTACATCATCGCACTGAGCGACAGCATCCAGCAGACCGACCAGCAGGCCGGCCTGCTGCTGGCCGCCGGACTGGCCATCGATACGGTGTTCAAAGAGGGGCGGTGATCGTCCGGGTCTGAGCGGGGGGTGACGACCATGGTGCGCCCGTTGCTGCGCGTGCTTGTCTGTCTCGTGCTGTCGACAGCGCAGGCCGCGCCGCTGACCGGCCGGCTGCTCGACTCCGCTGGCCAGCCGGTGGCGGGCGCGCGCGTGTTGCTGGTGACCGAGATACCGGCCTGGCGTCGGGCTGTCGCGCCGGCGACGACCGCGGCGGACGGCGGCTTCTCTCTGTCGGTGCCGGATGCGTTCGCCGGCCACGCCACGTTGCTCTCGCGCGTGCCGGGCCGTGGGGCGGCGGTGGCCGCGGTGGTGCTGCCGGCCGGGGCGGTCGACCTGCGCTTGCGGCCCGGCGAGAGCGTTGATGGCGTGGTCCTCGACCCGCAGCGGCGCCCGCTGGCCGGCGCGGTGGTGGCGCCGAGCCGGGTCGGCCAGAGCTGGTGGTTGGGCCACCTGCCCCGCGCCTGCGCCGAGTCGCTCTGGCGAGCCGAGACCGACGCCGAAGGTCGATGGCGGCTGGACGACTTGCCGCAAGAGTGGAACAGCAGCGTGCTGATCTCGGCCACCGGGTGCGCGATGACGCGGTTGGCCATTGGCGGCGGCTTCCAGCCGTCGCCCGGCAGTTACATGGTGATGGCGCCGGCCGGCACGATCAGTGGCCGCGTGGCCGGCCCGGACGGCGCGGGTCGGCCCGGTCTGTGCGTGGTCACCGAGTGCGATGAAACCGTCACCGATGCCGAGGGCCGCTACGAACTGACCCATGCGTCGCCCGGCGAGCGCAGTGTCTGGCTGGCCGACGACGCGCAGGCAGCCTGGGTGGCGGCACCGCTGAACGGGATCAAGGTCGCTGCCGGCGCGCGCAGCGTGGCGCCCGACCTGCGGCTCGTGCCGGCGGCGCGGGCCATCGGCCGCGTGCGGGGCGGCCCCGGGGTTGTGGTGGACCTGGCCCAAGGCGACAGCTACTACCTGGCCGAGGCTGACATTGACGGCCGGTTCGTCGTGACCGCGCCGCCCGGCTGCTACCGTCTCGCCGCTGGACCCAGACCCCTTGACCGCATACCCCTCGGCCGCACGATCGAGCTGCGCGCGGGCCAGACGCTCGACCTGGGCGAGTTGGGTGAGCAGCGCGAGTCGGCTGATGTTGTCCTGCGGGATGAGCAGGGGCAACCGCTGCGCGGGGCAACGGTCTGGGTGGCGTCGCGCGGTGGCAGGCTGTATCCGCGGGCCACCGACGCCGACGGCATTCTGCGTCTTGAGGGCACGCTCCCTGCTGGCCGGGACCTACCGCTGACCTTCGTCCAGCCGGGCCCGTGGCGCGTGGGGCGCGTGGTGGTCATCGGCGCCGGCAGCGAGGCGAGGCTGAGCCGGCGGCCGGCCACGGCGCTGACGGGCCGTGTCGTCGATGAGACCGGCCGTGCCGTGCCCGGCGCCACGGTGGCGCTGTCGCTAGCGCCCGCCGGCGAGCACCCCGAGTTCTGCACCGAGCCCGACGCTCTGACCTGTCGCACGGATGCCGACGGCCGTTACCGCTTCGCCGAGGTGCCGACCGGCTGGAGCGGCCAACTGCGCGCCGGCCGCGCGGGCTATCGCCAGAGCGCGGTCGTCGGCGTGGAGCCGTTGGGTCAGGCTCTGCCCCAGGACCTGACGCTGCTGCGCCTCGCCGAGTCGGCCACCGGCCGCGTGATCGACCGCGCCGGCCGCCCTGTGGCCGGTGCCATGGTGCTGGCGCAGGACTACCAGAACGGCGCGCCGGCCATCACCCGCGCCGATGGCACGTTCGTTTGCTCGCGACTGCCCAGCCAGCGCGTGACGCTCTGGGCCATGCACGGCCGGCGCGCCGTGGGCCGGGTCTCGTGCGTGCCGACGACGGCCGAGTTGACCATCCGCGTCGCCGATGCGCCGGCCGTGGACTGGTCGCAGGCGCCGACCGCCGACGACATCGAGCTGGCGCGTGGTCTGGTGATGGCGGCGCTGGGCACGGGTCGCCAGCCGCGGGCCTTGGCGCTGCTGGCGCGCATCGACCCGGCGGCGGCGCTGGAGCGCGTGGCGGCCGTCGCCGACCCCACCGATCGGGCCAATGTGCTGCGCGAGCTGTTGTCGGCCGCGCCGCCGGAGGTGCGTTTCGGCGAGGGTCTGGTGTCGCTGGTGAGGGCGGCCCCGCCCGGCGGGCTGCGGCCGATCGTGGCAGCCTTGGCGGCAGCGCATCTGCCGTCAGAGCGGCGCGACCTGACCGCGCGGTTGGCGGAGCTGGCGAAGGACATACCGGGCGAGCCCGATGCACGCGCTCTGGCGTTGCAGGCCGCGGCGTGCCGGGTCGAACTGGCCCTGCGCGCAGGCCAGCCGAATGTCGATGCCGCCTTGGCGGACTTGGACAAGCGCTGCCTGGGCGAAGGCTACCTCACTGTTGGTCTGCCGTCCCTGCTGCGCGGCATCGACCTGCAGCCGAGGCTGGTGGCTCTGCTGTTGGCCAATCCCTACATGGAGACCGAGGAGACCGTGCTACCGGCCAATGACGTGGCGAGTCTGCTGCAACACGGCGACGCCCGCGGAGCCTATGCGGCCGCTCGGCGCTGCTGGCCGCCGTCTGGTGCTGGCGAGGGTCTGCACCTGCGCGCGTGGCAAGAGCCCCGCAGGGCGCGCCTGCTGGCCAGGCTGGTGGCGGCCCTGGTGAACCGCGATCCCACGCTGGCGCAGTCTCTGGTGACCCACGAAGGCGAGAGCGACTCGGCCTTCGCGGCGGCCATGTATGCGGCCCTGACCACGCGCGACAAGGACCTGGCCCGGTGGTTCCTCGCCGCGGCAGCACGCCTTCACACCTTCGCGCGGCTGGACACGGACGCTAGGGTGGCCCTGGCCGCGGCCGGCATCGACGACGTCCTGGTTGAGGGCTGCCGGCAGGACCTGCTCGGCAAGGCGGTGTTCATGGCCGGCTGCGAGCGCGGTCCGCTGACCTTCGACAGCGACGATCGGCTGGACCTGATCGGCGGTCATGCTCTGGCGCTGAGCGACCCCAATCGCACGCGGTGGGCCGTGGAATCGCGCTGGGCGGCCGGCTGTTCGCGTGGTCGAGCCGCAGTGGCCATGGCGGCAGTCGACCGCGGCCGCGCTGTGGAGATGGCGCGGTCGTCGTTGGCCACAGCCGATGATCGGTTGGCCTTGGCCTGCTGGCTGCTGGCCGATCGGCGCGATCGCAGTGCACAACCGCTGAGTGCGTGGTTCGAGTACAACGCCGTCTGGCCGGGGCTGGACCGCTGGCAGTAGCGGTCGGAGAAGCCGATGCGACGATGGTTGTGGACCGTGGCACTGCTGGTCGGCGCGAGCCGCGCGGCGACGCTGACCGGATTCGTCAACGACAGCCGCGACCGAGCCGTGCCGGGGGCGACGGTGTGGTATGCGGCCGACGATCCGTCTGGCGGGCCGACCGTGGCGCCGGTCACCGCCGCTGCCGACGGCTCGTTTGCGCTCACGCTGCCCGACGTCGCGGCTGCGGGCGGCGCGCTCATCGCCCATGCGACTGGTCGCGGCGCCGCCGTGCACCGGCTGGCCGCGAGCCAGCCGCCGGTGTTGCTCCGGCTGCGGTCGACCGGCCCGGTCGAAGGCCTGGTCCTCGACGCGCAGCGCCGGCCCGTAGCGGGCGCGGTAGTGCGGCCGGTGATGTTCTGGCCACCGCGCGGCTTCGCCCGAGTCCCGCCGGAGCTGGCTGAGCGGCTGTGGTCGGCGACGACCGATGCCGCCGGCCGTTGGCGGCTGGACGATCTACCGGCCGATACGCGGCGTGACTTTGAGGCCCGTGCCGCCGGCTACGCCCTGGCGCGGGTGGCGGTGGGCAGCGGCTACCAGCCGCCGCCGGCGAGCTACGCCATCCTGAAGCCGGGCGGCGGCTTGACCGGCCGGGTACTTCTGCCCGACGGCCGGCCCGCGGCCGGCCTGTGGCTCATGGCCGACCCTGAGTGGACCATGACCGGCGCCGATGGCGCCTACACGCTGGCGCATCAGCCAATCAGTCAGGCCGCGATCCGCGTCATGCGACCAGCCGACGCGACCTGGGCGGAGCCGCCCTTCTTCGGCGCGATGGTCGTGCCTGGCACGACCTCGCACGCGCCAGACCTGCGGCTGCCGAGGGGTGTGCGCATCGCCGGCACGGTGGTCGACCAGGTCAGCGGCGCGCCGCTGGAGGGCTGCCGGGTCGACTGGCGGTCGATCGATCGGCCCGGCGCGGCGGCCTACAGCGACGCATCGGGCCGGTATGAGGTGGTGGTCGCGCCGGGCGACTACACTGCGGTGGCTGGGGCTTCCGAGCCAGGCAGGCCGGTGAGGATCACCGTGGTCGACGGCGCCATGGCGCCGGTGCAACTCAGCGCGCCGCGCTGCGGCTACCGACGGGTGCGGCTGCAACTGCGCGATGGCGACCGCCCCACCGCGCGGGAGAACGTCTGGCTCGCGGTCGATGGCCAGACACGCTGGGTGACCAGCGACGACCTGGGCCAGGTGGAGGCGCGACTGCCCCTCGGACAGCGCGTACTCTTCGACCCACCGCCACCCGTGGGTCAACCGCAGGGACCGCCTGAACCACCGGCCATCGTCCGCGTCGTGCTGGCCGACCCCTGGCGGCAAGGCCAGGTCGACGTGCCCGAGGGAGCTATGCTCGTCGACCTGCCGCTGACCGAATGCCCGCTGACCACGGTGACCGGCCGTGTGCACGACACCGGCGGGGGCCCTGTGGTCGGGGCTCAGGTGCTGCTAAGGATGGCACCGA
>JACRKZ010000153.1 GCA_016235455.1 Armatimonadota bacterium
GCATACATCCTTCTCCGAGGATCGTGAGCAGTTTACCGTGGCCCGAGGCGTAACGGTGACCATCCCCTTCCACCCCACGCTCAGTCCCTGCCAGGCCTATGATCTGGCGCTCCGGCGCGGCATGACGCATGTCACTTTCACTGACCACGACACCATCGCGGGCGGGCTGGACCTGCTGGCGCGGCACGCCGACCCGAGTCGCTTCGTCATGGGTGAAGAGGTGACCTGCTTCCACGCCGGCGCGTGCCTGCATATTGGCGTGTTCGGGCTGACGCCGGCCGACCACGACCACCTGCACGCCGGCGCCGAGCGGACCGATCGCGAGCAGCGCTGCCTGCGCTGGAACGTCCCGCAGTTGCTGGCCTACTGCGCTGAGCGCGGGCTGGTCTGTGAGTTGAAGCACCCGCTCTGGACGCGCGATGGCACGCCGATGGCACCGACGCTGCGGGCGGCGCTGCCGATGTTTGCGCTGTTTGAAGGCATCAATGGCACGCGTCACCGGCAGCTCAACGAGCTGGGCGCGGAACTGTGCCGCGTGCTGCGGCCTGGTGCGGTGTTCACGGGCGGGTCGGACTCGCATACGGACAACATCGGCACCACCTGGACCGAGACCCACGGCGAGACGCCCGAGCAGGTGCTGGCCAGTCTGCGCGGCGGCGACTGCCGGCCGATGGGCGACCACGGCTCGCACCGGCGGCTGGATAGCGATGTGCGGGCCTGCGTGCTGAGCAATGCCACGGGCCGCGCCGGCCACTTCGTGGCGTTGGCCGACGATTACTGGCACAACATGCCGCTCGCGGCGCAGGATATGCTGGCGCTGGCGGCTTCGGCCGGTGTGGCCTACGCCACGGTGAGCGAGTTTGCGCGACAGCGCCAACTGGCCCGGGACGTGGCGGAGGCGATGCGCGACGAACTGAGCCAGGCGCGGGCGCGCTTGGCTTCGGAGCAGGGAGAAGCCCCCGATGGCGCACCCCAGGGTGGCCTTGTTCACTGACACCTTCGATGAGGTGAGTGGTGTTGGCAAGACCTTCGGCCGTCTCGCGCGCTGGTGCGCGCAACGCGGCCTGCCGCTCGACGTGTTCACCGTCAGCGCCACCGACACGACCACCGAGACGCACGGCAGCGTGCGCATCCATCGCGTGCGGCCGCGGGTGCCGGTGAGCTACTACCCGGGCCTGGCCATCGACCTCATCCCGCTCGACGACACCGTGCTGACCTTCGCGCGGGCCAATGAGTTCGACATGGTGCATGTGGCCACGCCGGGCCATATGGGCATCACCGGGCTGTACATGGCCGCGCGCCACGGCCTGCCGGTGATGGGCAGCTACCACACCGAGCTGCCGCAGTACGTCAGCCAACGGCTGGTGGCGCGCCTCGACGACAGCTTCCGCGACGACCCCGACGCGGTGGCCTACGTGGCCGAGGTGAGCGACCAGATCGCCTGGGATTTCCTGGCCAGCTTCTACGACCACTGCGCAACCGTGCTGGTGCCGTCGGAGGCCACCCGGCAAAGCGTTGCGCCGCGCCTCAAGTCGCCGTTGGCGCTGTTCCAGCGCGGGGTCGATACCAACCTCTACTCGCCCCAGCGGCGCACCCGCGCCGGCGGCGGCGCGGTGCGGCTGCTCTATGTCGGCCGGCTGGCCCTGGAGAAGAACCTCGACTGGCTGGTCGAAGCGGCGCGAGCGCACCCCGAGTGGGAGGTGGTGTTCGTGGGCGACGGGCCGCAGCGGCCCGCCCTGGAGGCCGCGTTGCCGGGTGCCACCTTCGCCGGCTTCCTGGATGGCGAGGTGCTCGCCGCCGCCTATGCCGACGCGGACATCTTCGCCTTCCCCTCGCTCACCGAGACGTTTGGCAACGTGGTGCTGGAAGCGCACGCGTCGGGCCTGCCGGCGGTGGTGGGCCATCTGGGCGGGCCGCGCGAGATCATCGAGCCGGGCCTGACCGGCCTGGTGGCCGACAGCGCGGAGTCCTTCCTGGCGCATCTGGAGACGCTGGCCGGCGATACCGCGTTGCGGACCGAGATGGGCAGCCAGGGCCGCGCCCTCGCTCAGCAGCGCGGCTGGGACGATGTGTTCGAGCTGCTCTGGGCCCAGTGGGAGGCGGGACGCTACCCCTGGCGGAGGCGGCTCTGGGTGCGTTGGCTGCGTCGCCTCAAGGACAGTGACCATCCGCTGGCGGTGGGCCTGGTGGCCTTCTGGAAGCAGTTTGGCCGACGGCGCGCGGCGCGCGCGCGCGCCGCTGGCAGCCGCTCTTGAGCGCGCCGCTCTTGAGCGCGCCGCTCTTGAGCGCAGCGCTCTTGAGCGCAGCGCTTGTCGTCTCGGTGCACGATGTCTGCCCGCGCACACAGGCCGACTGCGCGGTCATCCTGGCCGAGCTGGACCGGTTGGGCATACGCCGCCGCAGTCTGCTGGTCATCCCCGCGGAGCCGGGCGCGGAGCTCGACCTGCCCTGCGCGCGGTGGCTGCGCGACCTGGCCGCGCGCGGCGATGAGATCGTGCAGCACGGCCTCTATCACCGTCGTCAGCCCGGCGAGCCGCCCCTGTCGGCCCCGCGCGCGCTGCTCGATGCGCTGCTGGCGCGGGGCGCGGGTGAGTTCCTGGGCTTGGACCACGCCGCGGCTACGGCGCGGCTGGCTGAAGGTCGGCAGCGGCTGGGCGCACTGGGCTTGAGCGCCGCGGGCTTCGTGGCGCCGGCCTGGCTCTACAGCGGCGCGGCGGCCGAGGCCGTACGCGACTCCGGCTTCCGCTACCTGACCACGCATCTGCGGCTGCGCGACTTCACGCGCGGGGCCGACACCTGGTCGTTCGGCATCAGCAACCGGCCCGGCCCGTTGCGCGACGACCTGATTGGCCGCGGCGTGAACGAGTTGATGGTCGCGGCGCATCGGGCGGCGCCGCTGCTGCGCATCGCCATCCACCCCGCCGACCTGCACCACGGCCGGCCATTTGAGCATACGCTGTCGTTGCTGGCGCGGTTGGTGGCCGCGGGTCGGCAGCCGATGACGTATCTGGATTGGTGTGACCGGGGTCAGCCATGACCATCCTCACCCTGACCAACGCCTACGGCCCGCGCACCGGCGGGGTGCGCACGCAGATCGACGCGCTGCGCCGGCTCTATCGCGCCGCCGGCCATGAGACCGTGCTGGTTCATCCCGCCGACCGTGACGCGGTGGACGCGGACGAGGCCGGGCCGGTCTACCGCCTGCGCGCGCCACGCTTGCCCATCAACCCCGATTACCGCAACCTGTGGGCGTTGGGGCCGGTCGAGAAGCTGGTCGACCGCATCGCGCCGGACGCCATCGAGATCGTCGACAAGTGGACGCTCCCGCGGCTGGCCCGCCGCTTGCGGAACCGTGGCCTGCCGGTGGTCGGCTTCTCCTGCGAGCGGCTCGACCGCGTGCTGGCGCCCTATCTGCCGGCCTGGCTGATGGGTGCGCCCGTGCGGCAGTACAACGCCTGGTTCTGCCGGCAGTTCGACACTGTGGTCTGCCACAGCCAGTTCGCCGCCGATGAACTGCGCGCGGTTGGCGCCGACCCGCTGGTGCTGCCTCTCGGCGTCGATGCCGCGCGCATTGCCGCCGTGCGGCGCGACGAGGCGCTGCGCGCCGACCTGCTCGGCGATGGCCGGCACCTGCTGCTGTATGTCGGCCGCCTGGTGCCCGAGAAGCGCGTCGACCTGCTGGCCGAGTTGATGCCGCATCTGGCGCCACGTGGCGTGCGGCTGGCCGTGGTCGGCGGCGGCCCGCTGGAGTCGCGGCTGGCGGCCACGCCGGGCGTGCGCTGCCTCGGCTTCGTGCGCGACGTAGACCGCCTCGCGGCGCTTTACGGGAGCTGCGACCTGTTTGTCCATCCGTCCAACATCGAGACCTTCGGGCTGGGCGTGTTGGAGGCGCTGGCCGCCGGGTGTCGCGTGGTGGCGGCGTCCGGCGGCGCGGTGGCCGAAGTGCTGCCGCGCGGCTTCCCCACCGCCGGGCCGCGCGTGAGCTGTTGGATCGATGCCGTGCAGGCGGCGCTGACCACCGATCCGGTCACCGCCGCCAGGGTGGCCCGGGCCCGCGCCGCCGAGTTCCCGTGGTCGGCCGCCGCCGCTGGCCTGCTGGCGCTCCACGAAGAACGGTGTCAGGGACCGTTTTCGCTCGCGGAAACGGTCCCTGACACCGTTCTTCGCAAAAGGTCCCTGACACCGTTTTCTTGACAACCGCCGACCGCTGGGCGACGATGGGGGTATGCCACGATCAGCCCGCATCTGTCCCGGTGGACTTGTGTTCCACGCCCTGAATCGCGCCAACGCGGGGCTCACGCTGTTCGAGTCGGACGGCGATTACGCCGCCTTCGAGCAGGTGCTGGAGCAGGCGCGGGCGCGGACGGGGATCCGCTTGTTGGCCTATGCGCTGATGCCCAACCACTGGCATCTGGTGCTCTGGCCGGAGACCGACGACCAGGTCTCGGCTTTCATGGGCTGGCTGACGCTGACGCATACCCAGCGCTGGCATGTGGCGCACCGCTCCGTGGGCGCGGGGCATGTCTATCAGGGCCGCTTCAAGAGTGTGCCCGTGCAGGACGACAACCACCTGCTGCGGCTCTGCCGCTATGTGGAGCGCAATGCTCTGCGCGCCGGGCTCTGCGAGCGCGCCGAGGACTGGCGCTGGTCGAGCCTGTGGCGCCGGACCAACGGCGACACCGCGGCGCAGGCGCTGCTGAGCGGGTGGCCGACCGACTGCCCGGCCAACTGGCCTGAGTGGGTCAACGAGCCGCAGTCCGAGGCCGAACTGGAGGCGCTGCGCGGTTGCGTGTTGCGCGGCCGGCCCTATGGCGACGACGGCTGGGCGGCCAAGGCCGCCGCCTCGCTGGGCCTGAGCTCGACGCTGCGCTCACCGGGACGGCCGCGGAAGGGCGCTAACGCGTCGTGACCGCGCCACCTCATAGCGCGCAGGCCATGCTGAACACCGTGCCGGCCTCATCATCGGACATTGCGGCATACTCGGCCCACCGCGCGGCCACCTCGGCGCTGTGCTGGCCGCTGCGCTGCGACACTACCCCGTCGCGCAGAGCCGGGTCGACCTCGCTGGCCTGGACGGTGAACCCACGGCGCTCCAGCGCCGCGCGGCTCAACTGCCCGCACCAGTCGAGCAGCGGCGGGATAGGCTGCACGGCGCGGGCGCGTAGCTCCAGCCAGCCGTGGCCGCGAGCCCAGGCCACCGCGCCATCCAGCGGGCGGTAGGTGATCATCGGTGCCCAAGCCTCCGTGCCGCCGCTATCCCGGCACAATCTCCAGCACCAGCCCCTCGACCCCATGCCAGCCCGCATCCACCCGCAGCAACGAGCGGTCCTCGTCCCAGCTCCAGGCCACACTCGCCGGCTGCGCGCAGACCACCGACCGGGGCGCGCTGTCCAGGCCGTGCACGCGGAACCGCCAGCGGCGCAGGTGTGGCGCGCCGTCGTAGTCGCCGCGCGCCGGGTCGACGCCGATGCGCCAGCCGCCGGCTTCGGTCGGCCCGTGCCACAGTCGCGTCAGGCGCTGCGCGCCGGCCTCGTGGGCCAGGCTCAGGCCATCGTCCTCGACCAGCTCGAACTCGCCGGGCGTGCCCACCAGCACATGCACGTTGTAGCGGTCGTCGGGCTTCTGGCCCACATAGGCGATGGGCCGGCCCAGCGGCACGATGGCGCCGGCGCGGGCCAGCAGCGGTCCGCCGCGGTCGGCGGGGACATCGGGTTCGAACCAGCCCGGCCCGCTCAGCCGCTGCCCGGTCCACACGTTGTACCATTCGCCCGCCGGCAGCCAGACGCGCGAGGTGAAGGCGCCCACCAACAGCGACGGACCGAGCATGTACTGGTGCAGCAGGCCGTCGCACTCGGGCTCGTCGGGGAACTCCAGGCTCATCGCCCGCAGCACCGGCCAGCCCGTGCGACTGGCCTCGGCGGTGCAGCCATAGAGGTAGGGAAGCAGCCGATAGCGCAGCTTGGCATAAGTCCTGAAGCAGGTTAGCAGGTCATCGCCCTGGTACCAGGGATGGCGCCAGTAGTTCCAGGAGTTGAGCTGGGTCCAGGGCAGGAGGAAGCCGAAGTGGATGCCCGGCGGGCTGTGCGGGTCCATGTCGGGCGTGCTCATGCCGTGGCCGCTGAGGCTCAAATTGAGGCACGCGCCGAGCGGCCCACTGCCGCCGCCGGTGTCGCCAGTCCAGGTGTAGGCGTAGCGCTGGAAGCCGGCCCAGCCGGCCACGGTGAAGACGAACGGGCGCTGGCCCTTGGCCTCGCGATAGCCTTGGTACATCTGCTTGGCGTAGAGCAGCGGGTACAGGTTGTGCATCTCGGCGTCGAGCATCCCGTTGCCCCACAACCGGTCGGGATGGCGGTTGACCTGCACCGCGCCGTCCTGCTTGAACCAGCACACGCCCTGCTTCACGAAGTGCGCCAGGTGCCGGTACCAGGGCTCGTCGCGGCGGGTCAGCTTGTCGGCATACAGCGGCAGGTGGCCATGGTCGTCCTGCTCGAAGCCGGCGCCCTCGTCCACCGCGTCCTCACCGGCCAGCTTGGCCAGACGGCGCTCCTCCTCATACGACAGGTCGTAGTCACAGCACATCCACAGGCCGGGCTTGTAGCCCATGCGCTGCAGCGCGTTGAGGAAGTTGGAGCCGCCGAACTGGGCGTACGGCGGGATGGGGAAGCGCTCGGGATGCCAGGTCTTGTCGACGGTGAAGTCGTAGTTGCGGCTCATCCAGCCGGGTTCGAGGCCGATGGCGTCGCACGGGATGCCCTCGCGGCGCATCGTGTAGGCGTCGTCCATCAGCTCGCGGGCGTCGGCCTGAGTGCGGCAGATGAAGAACAGGCCCAACCCCCAGCGCGGCGGCAGCGGCGGCCGGCCGGTCAGGCGGGTATAGCGCTCGTAGAGCGCACGCGGCTCGGGGCCATACAGCAGGTAGTAATCGAGCGCGCCCTGGGCCGCCGAGAAGCCCCAGCGGTCGGTCACCGAGGCGCCCAGGTCGTAGCCGATGCGGTAGGTGCTGTTGACCACAAGACCCACGCCGCGGCTGTTCCAGCAGAAGGGCACAGGCACGTAGCTGGCCACGTTGCGCACCCATAGGTCGCCGCGCGTGCCCCGATGCTGGAGTCGCTCGCGGGTCTGGTCGCCCAGGCCGAAGAAGCGCTCGTCGTCGCCCAGTTCGAAGCTCAGTTGCCAACCGCCGGCGGCGCCCAGCGTGGCGGCCGCGGCCTCGCGCAGCAGCACTTGGCCGTCGCTGTCGATCAGGCTCAGCCGGCCGTCGACCACGCTGACGCTGATCGGCGCACTCTCGGCCAGCAGTTGCCCCTCATGCTCGGTGATGATGGCGGTGGTGTCGCACCAGTCGTCGGCCAGGAAGCCGTAGCGCAGTAGCCCGCCGTCGGGCGGCAACTCGGCCCCGCGCGTCTTGCGCACGCGCACGATACCGGGCGCCAGCAGGTCGATGTGCAGCGTGCCGTCGGCGGTGGCGATGCTCGCCATGGTCGGTGTCTCCGTCGGCCAAACCGTACCACAAACGACCGGCCGCCTGGCTAGTCCCGCACCCGCGCCTTGAACACCTGATACCCATGCGCGGTGAGCAACGCGCTGAGGTTCATGAAGTGGCGGTCGTCGTCATACAGGCCGACGATGGCGCCGCCCGAGCCCGAGAACTTGGCCGAAGCGCCCAC
>JACRKZ010000157.1 GCA_016235455.1 Armatimonadota bacterium
GAGCCAGACGGTGAGGTGCAGCGTGCCGGCAAAGATCTGCGTGCTCAGGTCCAGGTTGGCCTGGTGCTCGCGGTCGGCACGGATCCAGCGCGCTCCGTAGCCTCCCTCGAAGGTGCGGGCCTGGGTGATGCCGGCGAAGTCCACACTGCCCGGCGCGTCGAGCCCGGTGTAGTTCACGCTCGGGGTCCAACGCCGCCAGACTGGCTTCACGCCGGTCACGTCGGCGGCAGTGGTGAAGTCCGCGCCCGCTTCAATGGCGGCCTCGATGGGCCCGCGCGCCTTGGCCACGTCGAACACCTGGCCATCCCAGAAGGTGTGCGCCAGCCCGGCGGTGACCAGCCACGGCGCCGGCGGCTGCGGGACCGGGGCCGGCGTCGACGGGCGCTCGAGGAGCGGTGCCAGACGCTGCCGGGTGAGCAGCTCGGCCGCGGCCTCGTCGCCCAGCGCGCGCAGCATGGCCGCGGCCATGGCCAGGTGGCCGGCGTCGTTGGGGTGGACGAAGTCGTAGGTCACATGGAAGTCCGGCCGGCCCTGCCGGCCCACGCGCAGCGCGTCGCGCATGGCCTGGTTGGTGGGGATGGCGATGGCGCCCAGCTCCCTGGCCAGCGCGGCGGCCTGCTCGTTGAGCCGGTCGATGGCGGCGTTCTTGGGCGAGGCGGGATCCTCGGTGCACATCGTGGCGCTGGCCAGCGCCAGCGTGCCGGGCGTGACGCGCGCGCGCAGCGCGGCGATCAACTGCCGGTAGCCGGCCAGCCAGTCGGCCAGCGACGCCGCGTCCTCGGTCACATAAGGCGACAGCACGTCGTTCATGCCGAGCATGATGACCAGCACGTCCGCCGGCCTGGCCAGCCCGGCCTGCACATCGACACCCTTGATGTCGAGAAACACGGGCTCGCGCCGCGAGCGCTCCTCGACGTTGAGCCAACTGCGCACGCCCTGCCCACTGCCGCCCAGCGAGACGAGGTCGGGTTGGCAGCCGGGGTGGGCTTGGCGCAGCGCCCACTCGATCTGATGTGCCCAACCGCCCGCGGCATTGCGGCTCAGGCCGGTGATGCTGTCGCCGACGAACACCACGCGCGCGTTGCCGCCGCGCAGCAGATCAGCGGCCTGGGCGGCGTGCAGTGCAACGAGCGCAAGCAGGGCGAAGAGGCGAATGCGGCGCATGGCGTGGCTCCGCGCGGTAGTGTCCCATCGCCCGATGGCCAGGTCAAGCGCCGCTAGACCAGCATTTCCACCTGGCTCACGGTGATCGCCTGGCCGCCCAGCAGGACGCGGTCGCCGTGGGCGGCGCAGCGCACCGTGCCGCCACGGGCGCTGAGCTGGCGGCCGACCAGCTCGACGCGGCCGAGCCGGGCCTGCCAGTAGGGGGCCAGCGCACAGTGCGCGGAGCCGGTGACGGGGTCTTCGTCGATGCCCATGCCCGGCGCGAAGTAGCGCGAGACGAAGTCGCTGTCCGGCTCGTCGGAGACCGCGGTGACGATGACCGAGCCGCTGGGCACCTGCGCCAGCCGCGCGAAGGTGGGCCGCAGATGGCGCACGGTGCTCGCGTCGGCCACCTCCACCAGCCAGCGGCAGTCGCTGCGGCCGACCCACGCGGGCTCCACGCCGAGCCCGGCGAACAGGGCCTCGGGCGCCGGCGTCTCGCTCACGGTGATGGCCGGAAAGTCCATGGCGATCCACGCGCCGTCTCGCCGACAGGTCAGCTCGCCGCTGCGCGTGGCAAACACGGCTGGTGCCTCAGCCGACAGAACGCCGGTCTGCCACAGGATGTGCGCGCTGGCCAGCGTGGCGTGGCCGCACAGGTCGATCTCGGTCTGCGGTGTGAACCAGCGCAGCCGGTACCCTTGGCCCACGGGCGACAGAAACGCCGTCTCGGACAGGTTGAGCTCGCGCGCGACAAGCTGCATCCACTCGGCGCCGCGCTCCACGGGGAGCAGGCATACCCCAGCCGGATTGCCGCTGAACGGCTGGCTGGTGAAGGCATCGACGACATGCAGGCGGACACTCATGGCGACAGGCTCCCTCGGCCGGGCTGGGTGCTTGACTGTAGCACGAGAAGGTCGGTTCGGCGCCCAAATCCGACCGCCTGCCAGAAGCGCGCGCCCTCGTCGTTGTCGGCGAACAGGAAGACGTTGCACTTGGCGATGCCCAGCTCGGCCAGGCTGGCCAGGCAACGCTCGACGAGCAGTCGGCCCAGGCCCTGACCGCGCTGCTCCGGCGCGACGGCCAGGTGGTGCAGGTAACCCCGCCGCCCGTCATGACCGCAGAGCACCGCGCCAATGACCCGCGCAACGGTGTCAGGAAGAACGGTGTCAGGGACCGTTTCGCTCACGAAACGGTCCCTGACACCGTTCTTCCTGTCACCGTTCCCGGAGACAGCTGCCCTGAGCACCAGGCTCAGCCCGGGGTTGCGCGCCAGGAAGGCGGCCAGTGGCGCGCGCTCGTCGCTCTCGTTGAGGCCCACGCCGTCGCAGGCGCGCCACAGAGCGACCACTTCGTCGTAGTCGTCCATGGTCAACGCCGACACGCTGGCGGTGGTCTTGGGGATCGAGGCATGCCCGCCGCCGTCAGCGCCAGGGTAGTTGCGCACGACCATGCCGACCGACGGCATCATGCCGAGCCGCTGGTAGAAGCCCTGGAGTGCCGGATCGCAGGTCAGGTCCACCGCCGGCAGATGCGCAAAGGCCGTCAGCATGCGCCGCACCAGTTCGCTGCCGATGCCTCGGCCGCGATAAGCAGGAAGCACCTCCAGCAGGGGTATGAAAGCCGCCTGGACGCCATCGGTCAGGGCCGTGGCGAAGCCCACCACGCGGCCGGTCTGGTCATCGATGGCCAGCTGCGCCAGCGCGCTGCCGCGCAGGATGGCCAGATGCTGCGCCGGCGTGGGCACGCATCGCCATCCCTCAAAGAAGCCGCCGAGCTGGTCCGGGCTGAGCTCGTCGGTGTGTGTCTGGTAGGTGATCATGGCTCACTCAGTCACCGTCCGCACCACCCGAAACCCGCGCGCCAGGTAGTTGGGCAACGCGCGCGGGTGGTCCAGCGTGCAGGTATGCAGCCAGACACGGCGCGCTTCCCAGGCCCAGGCCGCGCGCACGGCCAATGTCAGGAACGCGCCGCCCAGGCCCAGCCCGACGAACCGCGGCGCCAGGCCGAAGCTGGCGATCTCCACCTCGTCGCCCTGCCGTCGCAACTCGATGTAGCCCGCCGGCGAGCCGTCGTAGTAGCCCACCAGCGTACGCAGATCGGGCGATTCGGCGAACGCCGCCCATTCGTCGTCGCTCCACTTAAGCCGGTCGAACCACTGCCAGTCGTGGCCCACCAGACAGTACAGGAAGTGGTTGAACCGCCATTGCGGCGCGAGTGCCTCGACCACCGTCAAGCGCGGGTCGGCCAGTTCCTTCGGTCGCAGGTCGTCGGGCGAGGTTTGTTCTAGATAGGTGATGGTGACAGGCACGGCGCTCCTCCTACTTCGGCGCTTCGGTCGGCTGCGGCTTGGGGGGAACCTCGCTGAGCGCCTCGCCGCGGGCCCATTGGCCGATGACCGCCAGAAACGGCGCCGGCTCCTCGTGACCGTAGCCCCGCATGGCCAGCAGCGTGGAGTCGATCTTGCGGTTCTTGAGGCCGGCATCGGCGATGGCGAACATCAGCTCCCAGGTGCTCAGCGGCTTGTTGTCGGGCCGCGCGCGGTCGCCGACGATCAGCAGGAACCGGCACGGCTGCAAGGAGCCCTTCTGCAGCACGTTGGCCAGCATCGGTCCGGCGCCGCCTTCGAGCAGGAAGAAGGCGCGGAAGTGCTCCAGGATGAATGGATCCTGGCCAGCCAGCAGCACCGCGGTCGTGTGCGCGCCGTTGGAGAAACCGCCCAGCACGCTCCGCTCGGGCGTGATGTTCGGTACCGCCTCGAACAGCCGGCCCAGCATCGCGCGGTAGCAGCGGCTGATCACGCCGATGTCGTCCATGGACACCATCAGCCCGCCCGCGGGCTCGCCGCGGTCCATGTGGTCCTTGAACAGCGGCAGGCCGACACAGACGAAGTCCTTGTCGCCCACCACCGCGCGGCCGCGGTCGGGCCAGCCGCCGTCGCCGCCGTCGCCGCCCAGCAGGTAGACGAACAGCGGGAAGCGGCCCTCGGCGGTGTAGTTGGCCGGCAGCAGCGCGGTCATCTTGGCCGGCGCCTTCTTGCGCTGCGACATGGCCGTCAGCGTGTCGGGCAGGTCGGGGAACTCGAAGCTCAGTCGGGCGTTGGGCGTCGGCACCACCGGCTGGGCACAGGCCATGGTCACGCCGAGCAGCGCACCAGCCAGGATCAGGGCTCGTCGCATCGTCGATCACCTTGGCAGTGGTGGTTCGCCCCAGCCGCGCGAGTCCTGCTGGAAACGCCGCCGACCATGGTGTATCATCCAACGCAACCCCTTAGTGACGGTGTTGTTGATGTCCAAAGCATATCTGGCGCGCGAGCGCATGTTGTTGAGTGGTGACCAGGCCGTGGCCCTGGCCGCCCTGCACGCCGGCGTGGCCCTGGCCGCCGGCTATCCCGGTACCCCCTCCACCGAGATCCTCGAGGCGCTCAGCGTGCTCGGCGGGCCGGCGCAGTGGGCACCCAACGAGAAGGTCGCCCTGGAGGTCTGCATGGGCGCGGCCTATGGCGGCGCGCGGGCCCTGTGCACCATGAAGCACGTCGGCGTGAACGTCGCCGCCGACCCGCTGTTTACAGTGGCCTACACCGGTGTGAGCGGTGCGCTGGTGCTCATCTCGGCCGACGATCCCGGCATGGCCAGCAGCCAGAACGAGCAGGACAACCGGCGCTACGCCGTGGCCGCGGCGCTGCCCATGCTGGAGCCGGCCGACAGCCAGGAGGCCTACGACTACACGCTGGCCGCCTTCGAACTGTCGCAGCGCTGGGGCATCCCCACCATCCTGCGCATGACCACCCGCGTCTGCCACGGCAAATCGGTCGTCGTGCCCGGCGGGCCGACCAGCGAGCCGCCGCAGCCGGGCTTCGTGCGCGACATCGCCGGCCGCGTCATGATCCCCGCCCACGCGCGGCCCGCCCACCGGCGGCTGCGCGCCAAGCTGGCCGAGATCACCGCCTTTGGGGAGACCAGCGACCTGAACCAGGTGGTCGGCGAGGGCACGGCGTTGGGCATCGTCACCAGCGGCATCTGCTACCAGCATGTGCGTGAGGCGGCGCCCGAGGCCAAGGTGCTCAAGCTGGGGCTGAGCTACCCACTGCCTGAGCAGCGGATCCGCGAGTTCGCCGCCTCGGTCGACCGTTGCGTGGTCATCGAGGAGGGCGACCCCGTCCTGGCCGACGCGCTGGCCGCCATGGGGCTGCAGGTCGAGGGCAAGGCCGAGATGTACCGCTTCGGCGAGCTGAACGTGGCGCGCGTACGCCGCATCATCGCCCGCGACGAGAGCCCCGAGCCCGTGCCCGCGCGCGGCAAGCCGCCACAGCTCTGTGACGGCTGCCCCTATCGCCGGGTGTTCGAGACACTGACCCGACTGGACTGCATCGTCTCGGGCGACATTGGCTGCTACACGCTGGGCGCGCTACCGCCGCTGTCGGGCATGGACAGCCAGTCGTGCATGGGCGCCAGCCTGGGCGTCGGGCTGGGCCTGCGCCACGTGCTGCCCGAGGCCGAAGCCAAACGCGTGGTCAGCATCATCGGCGACAGCACGTTCGTGCACAGCGGCATCACCGGCCTGGTGGAGATGGCCTACAACCGGCCCGCCACCGGCCACGTGCTGATCATCCTGGACAACGGCACCACCGCCATGACCGGCCAGCAGGAGCATCCCGGCACGGGTCGCCTGCTCGACCATGAGCCCACCCACAAACTCGACTTCCCCGCGCTGTGCCGCGCTATCGGCATCGACGACGTGACCACCATCGACGCCGCGGCCGACCCCGAGGGCTTCGAGCGACTGCTGGTCGAGGCGCTGGGCGATGGCCGGCTGCATGTGCTCATCGCCAAGCGCCCCTGCCTGCTGGCGGCCAAGCGCATCCGCGAGTATGAGCGGCGCGCGGAGCGCCAGGATGGCGCTTTGGAGGTGTGCGGCAATGAGTGAGCGAGTGTACAACGTCGTCGTGGCCGGCCTCGGTGGCCAGGGCGTGATCAAGGCCTCCGATATCCTGGCCGATGCTGCCTTCCGCTCGGGCTACGACGTGAAGAAGGCCGAGATCCACGGCATGAGCCAGCGCGGCGGCTCGGTGAGCAGCGACGTGCGCTTCGGCGCCGAGGTGCTCAGCCCCATGGTGCCGCCGGGCGAGGCCGACATCCTCGTCGTGCAGGAAGCCACCCAGATCGACGCCAACCGCGACCGCCTCAAGCCCGACGGGCTGCTCATCGTGCCCGACGACATCGATATCGACGCGCTGGCCAACCGGCGCAGCGCCAACGTGGCCATGCTCGGGGTGCTGAGCCGCCACCTGCCCATCGCCGATGAGCAGTGGCACGAGGCCATCCGCGCCAACCTGGCCGAGAACCTGTGGGAAGCCAACCTGGCCGCGTTCGCCCTGGGCCAGGGCGGATAGGGTGGCAGAGGGAATCAGCAGAGGGCGCAGATGACGCAGACGAGTAGGAGGACCGACTCATCTTGCCGACCATCCGCGCAATCTGGGTGATCTGTTGATGGCCGAGAAGGAGTAGCGTCTGTCATGAACCAGACCGCGACGTACCATCCCGCCAGTGCGCCGGACTACCTGCCGGCAGCCCAACTGCGATCGCTGCAGTTCCAGCGGCTGCGTGCTATCGTGCAGCGCGCCTATGACAACGTGGAGTTGTTTCGCGCGCGCATGACCGAGCGCGGTCTGATGCCGGCCGATGTGCAGACGCTGGCCGACATCGCCAAGCTGCCCTTCACCGAGAAGACCGACCTGCGCGACACCTATCCCTTCGGCCTGTTCGCCAGCCCGATGGGCGAGATCGTGCGGCTCCATGCCTCCAGCGGCACCACCGGCAAGCCCATTGTCGTGGCCTACACCGCCGAGGACATCCGGGTCTGGCAGGAGGCCATGGTGCGGTGCTTCGCCGCCTACGGCCTGACCCACGGCGACATCATCCAGAACAGCTACGGCTACGGTCTGTTCACCGGCGGGCTGGGCGCGCACTACGGCGCGGAGGCGCTGGGCGCCACGGTCATCCCCACCAGCGGCGGCAATACCGAGCGCCAGATCATGGTGCTCAAGGACTTCGGCGTCACGGCGCTGTGCTGCACGCCGAGCTACTTCCTGCACCTGGTCGACCGGGCCGAGGACCTGGGCGTCAACTGGGCCGAGCTGAAGCTCAAGGTCGGCGTGTTTGGCGCCGAGCCCTGGACCGAGGGCATGCGCCGGGCCATCGAGCAGGCCAGCGGCATCAAGGCCTTCGACATCTATGGCCTGTCCGAAATCCTCGGGCCGGGCGTGGGCTTCGAATGCCATGCGCAGGCGGGTCTGCACATCATCGAGGACCACTTCTACCCCGAGATCGTGGATACCGAGACCGGCCTGCCCCTGCCCGACGGCGAGGAAGGCGAACTGGTGCTGACCACGCTGAGCAAGCAGGCCATGCCCATGATTCGCTACCGCACGCACGACGTGACGCGCATCCTGGCCGAGCCCTGTGAGTGCGGCCGCACCATCCGCCGCATCCAGCGCATCCGATTGCGCACCGACGACATGCTCATTCTGCGCGGCGTGAACGTCTTCCCCTCGCAGATCGAGGCGGCGCTGCTGGAGGTGGAAGGCACGCTGCCCCACTACCAGATCATCCTGACCACCGCCCACGGCCTGGACCGCATCGAGGTGCAGATCGAGGTGACCAGCGAGTTCTTCGGCGACCGCCTGGGCGCGCTGGAGCAGCTCCAGCGCCAGATCACCCACGCCATCGAGCACACCATCGGCCTCAGCGTGGCGGTCAAGCTGGTCCAACCCCAGACTCTGACCCGCTCGGAGGGCAAGGCCAAACGCGTCATCGACAACCGCGACAAGGGCGAGTAGGCAGAACGGCCTTTGATCCACAGATTACGCAGATGACACAGATGGGCAGATCCGATATCAGTGTCATCTGTGCAATCTGTGGATCGGATGCATGGAGACGACCATGAAGATCCATCAGCTATCGGTGTTTCTGGAGAACAAGCCGGGCGCGTTGGCGGTGCCGGTGAAGCTGTTGGCCGAGGCCGGGCTCAACCTGGATACGCTGGCCCTGGCCGACAGCAGCGAGTACGGCATTCTGCGCCTGATCATGCGCGAATGGGAGCAGGCCAAGACGGTCCTGCAGGCCGCCGGCTGCACGGTCAACGTCGTCGAACTCGTGGCGGTGGACGTGCCAGACGCGCCGGGCGGCCTGGCCAGCGTGCTCGACGCCATCTCCACCTCGGGCGTCAACATCGAGTACATGTACGGCTTCCCCAGCCATGCGGATGGCCAGGCGGCACTGGTGCTGCGCTTCGACGCGCCGGACCGGGCGCTGGAGGCGCTGGCGGCGGCGGGGATTGGCGTGCTGTCGTTGGAGGAGTTTGTGGGGTAGGGGGCATTAGTCCTGGCTGGCACCGGGCTGGCCGTGGAGCTTGTCGAGCCGGCGCAGCCGGCGGTTCATCAGGCTGAGGGGCGCGAGCAGCAGCGCGCCCAGTCCGCTCAGCACCAGCCCGATGAGGCCCAGCCAGCTGGACACGGGCGCCAGGTTGTATCGAGCGCTTCGCGGTGGTACCGGCCGTGCCGGTTCAGCTGTGGGCCGGCTGTAGTAGGGTCGCGAGGGCGAGTAGGCAATTGCCAGTTTCTCGCCAATCTGCCAGGTGTGGCCACCCTCGGCGACGGACCGTGTATTCCCGTCATACGTCCTGCCGGCCACTTCGTAGCGGTAGTGCACATGCGGGCCGTCGCCATGGCCAGGGCAGGACCGTGTGGCCACGGCGATGGTCTGCGACGCGCTGTTGGCCAGTTCCCAGAGGCCCAGGCGGCGGCTCACCTCGCTCTGGTCGGGAGCCAGCGCGCGTGCCGCCATCAGCAGGCATGCGCCCGTCATCAGCACGCCTGTCGCCAGTACGCCCAACCAGGCACGGCGCGCGATCGGCCCGTCCAGCAGCGCCACGAATCGCTCGGCCTCCTCGGGGTCCATCGGCTCCTGGTCGTCGTCCGGGTCGAACACGGGAAGGAGCAGCTCATCCCAGGCGTCGGTCGAGGCAGCGTTGGTGCGGTCCTCCACGGTCGCCGAAACTGATTTGGCCATGATTGCGGCGCACGCGGGCAGGTAGCCGTACGACCCGGCATTCAGCACCACGCGTGCCCGCTGACCCGTCACGGCCACGTACTCGCTGATGGCATCGTTTTTCGCATCGCGGTGCAGTTCGATGCGCTGGACCGCCGGCCAAGACAGGCGTCGGCCAAAGCCGCGCCCAGATTCCAGCCCGTCGGCCGTCAGGCGCACCGCACGTGGCACGGTGCGCTGGATGTACCAGGTCGCCCAGAACAGCACCGCGGCCAGCGGCAACATGATTGCCAGCAGCGTGGCGTCACCGCTGGCGCACAGTTCGCCGATGCCCATCGCCGCCACCAGGATGCCGAACCCGCCGAAGACGAGCACAAACAAGGTCAGTAGCCAGCCGCCTGACGGGGGTAGCACCACCAGCCCCAGGCCGGCTACCTGCTGCCGCTGCCGAAGCAATGACCGGTTGTGGAGACCGCGCAGCCGGTCGGCCAAGTCCTGGCCCTCCTCGCCCAGCAGCTTGATCGAGATCTGCATCTGCTTGCCGTCGCCGGAACCGAGCCGGTACTCTGGCCAGCCGTAGCCGTCGGCGCGCGCTTCCGTGTGCATCACATCCGACCAACGTAGCGAGCAGACTTGGTTCCGGCGCTGGTGGGCGATACCGTCCGCATCCCAGCGGATGGTCTGGCGCGGCAAGGCCCTTGCCACAATGGCCATGGCGACTGCCGGCACCGCCATGATGGCCCCAAGCCAGCCGAAGATAGAGTCGTTGCGTAGCCACGCGATGAGCAGAATGAAGGCGATTGCACCCAGGAACGGGCCGGCGTTCTCAGCGCACCACGCGGCCGAACCCGACCGGTAGTTGATCTCGTGCGTCCCCATGCTGGTTCCCCGCCCACCATTTCCGTCGGCGGCGCAGGGCTCCTTCGATCTTGTCTTGCGCCTCCTCGGAAATGTAGGCTGTACCTACGGATGCGCGGCGGTCCATTTTCAGCCGCGCCGCGCCGCGCCGCCCAATCCCAGGCGCCGCGTCCTCAATGTAGGCTGTACCTACGGATCAGTCCGACCCGCCAAACCGATGGTCGAAGCCCTCGTCCGGCGTGCTCGTATGGCACACCGTGCAGGTGTTGATCGTCCCCGAATGCCCTTGCAGCGCAATCGCCTGCGCGTTGTCCGCGGCGTTGGTCGCTGGGCCGACCGCGTGCGGGCTGCCGTGGCAGGCGGCGCAGTGGATGCCGTGATGGCCACGGCTGTCGCGGTACAGCGTGCCGGCCTGCTCGAACTCGAAGCCCGAGCGCGTGTGGCAGGTGCCGCAGCGCGGCTCGTCGACCCAGGGACGGCGCGCGGGGTTGCCCACGGCCGTCATCGACTCATGGCAGTTCTTGCAGGTGATGCCCTTGGCCTTGTGCACATCGCGCTGGCATTGGGTGGTCACGCCCGGATGGCAGGCATAGCACTCGTTGGCCAGGCCGGCGGCGGCCATGCGGCCCGAGTGCGAGCTGTGCATCGAGCTCGACAGGCTGGGCACACCGACGGTGCCGGTGCTGCCCAGGTTGGGCTCGGCGTGGCAGCGGGCGCAGTTCACCGGCTGCTGGCTCTCCAGGTTGGTGCCATGCGCGCTGTCGTGCTTGCGCAGGATGTCCACGTCGGCCGAGATGCCCGGCGTGTTGTGACACAGGTTGCAGCTGATCTCCCACGAGACGGGCATCACCGCCTGCGTGCTGGCCACCTGCGTGGCGCCGGAGGCGACGGCCACCGAGGCCAGTTGGTA
Source organism: Armatimonadota bacterium (assembly GCA_016235455.1). Lineage (GTDB taxonomy): Bacteria > Armatimonadota > UBA10988 > UBA10988 > UBA10988 > UBA10988. The sequence continues at coordinate 10,960 of JACRKZ010000157.1, forward strand.
GGCGTTGAGCTGGTTGGCGTCGGTCATGGGCGTGAGCGGCACGCCAGTCACGCTCCAGTCGTTGTTGCCCGTGGCGGTCATGGTGCCGGTCAGGCCGTGGCCGGTGAGGCCGACATTGGGCGCGGGGGCCGTGCCGAGCAGCGCGGCGGCGTAGGTCCAGAAGTTGGTCTTGGTGGTCGAGACGGTGTTGCCCGGCACCGAGTAGCCGACCGTGAGACCGGAATCGGTGATGCGCGGCTCGTCGCCACGGCGCACGACCTGCGCGTGCATGGTGTTGTAGGGCGGCAGGATCATCAGGCTCTGGAAGTCCTGGTTCATGCAGTGCATGCCCAGGTCGTTCCAGGCGAAGACCACATACGAGCCGCGATTGGTCGGCGGCGTGGTCCCGCCACTGCTGCTGCCGCAGCCGGTCAACCACGCCACGGTGGCCGCCAGCAACATGCCGGCCAGCGCCGTGCGCCAGCCTGCCCTACGCCCAGAAGATGCGCCCAAGATGCTCTCCGCGGGCAGATAGATGCCCCGCAGGGTATGGTGACCGCCGCGCTGGGTGTCGTCAAGGGCAACTGAGCGCGCGCAAGGTGCGGTGGACGCGACCGCGCCGCCCCGGCGGTTGCCTGGGCGGCGCGGCGGGCAATGTAGGCTGTACCTACGGATCGGTCAGGGTGTGGTACCGCGTCCAGGCGGAGCGTCCCTTGACATGGGCGGCAGGGCACCTCACACTGCCCGCGACCCAAGGAAGCCCGAACCCATGCCACTGCGACCACTACTCACCGCGCTGACCCTCGCTCTGCTGACCACCGCGGCCCGCGCCGATACCGAGCGCACGTTCTGGGAGATCACCTCCAACAGCGTGTTTGCGCTGGTGGGCGGCGGCGAGCTGGCCATGGCGCTGGACGGCCGCGACGGTCGGCAGGCGGCGCTGCAGGGGCTGGAGGCGTTGGCGGCCCAAGGCGCGACAGCGCAGTTGCTCAAGTGGACCGTGCGCGAGAAGCGCCCCAACCGCCGCGAGTTCGACAGCTTCCCCAGTCTGCACGCCTCCACGGCGTTCTGCATGGCCGAGATCATCCGGCAGTACGATCCGCGTTGGGCGCCCTACGCCTATGTCGGCGCTGGGCTCATCGCCGCGTCGCGGGTGCAACTCGACGAGCACCACTGGCAGGATGTCGTGGCCGGCGCGGCGCTGGGCTACGTGTCCGGCCACTACCTGGCCAGGCACC
>JACRKZ010000068.1 GCA_016235455.1 Armatimonadota bacterium
CGCGGGTGCCGAGGGCCAGGTCGCCGACCACGACCGCTGGCTGGCGCTGGCCTCACCGGAGCTGCCTCGCCTCTACGACCCCGTCGACAGCAGCTCGGCAGCGACGACGAAGGTGTCCGCGCAGACCTGGCATCATCCGCCGCCCGACACGGTCTGGTGGGATCTCCGCGACCTGACGCTCGGCCCCGCCGACGCCGAGCCCGCCAAGTAACCCGCGCTCAGCGCCGCCGCGGGCCTATCTGGCTCAGGTCGATCGGCTCGAAGCCGAGTTTGAGCGCCGGCGAGCCGGGCCGGAGCCGATAGTCGTCGTGCTCCGCATCGACAAACAGCGGGTCGGCCGCCACGCCGCCGGCGTCGTAACCGAGTTTGCGCCAGGCCTCGAGTTCGCCGCCGGGCCGGAGCAGGTCCACGCCGGCCTGCCAGTAGAGATTGTGATCGGCGGTCAGCACTTCCGGCGCCATGCGGCCCAGGCTGAACAGCCGGGCCTTGGCGTCGCGGGTGTAGACGATGTTGCGGCTGAACTCGCTGCCGCGCATGTTGTCGTCGTAGTTGGCAAAGAGCAGTTGGCTGGTCACCGCGTCGACGAAGAGGTTGTTGGTGACCTTGTTGGCGCGACCGCCCTGCAGCATGATGCCGCCGGTCTGGGTGCGGTAGCAGACGTTGTGGTCGACGGTGTAGCCGCCGGCGAAGCTGTCCAGATAGATGCCCCATGACATGATCACGGGCACTTCGAACCGCGACGAATAGCCGCCCGTACCGCTGACCAGGTTGTGGCGGATGATGCTGTCGCTGAGCTTGTCGCGCTCGCCCTGGGTGACCTCGATCGCACCGGTGTCGTGCGTCTCCGTGCTCGTGTCGTAGACCGCGTTGTACTCGATGACGTTGCGGTAGCCGCCCATCTTGATGCTGATGCCGTAGCGTGAGCTGTCGCGGATCAGGTTGTGCGCGATCAGGTTGTCCGACGCCTTGGGCCCTTGCATCACCACGCCGCCGATGTGTTTGTAGATGATACCGAGGTGCTCCATGGTGTTGTCGGTGACCGTCATGTGGTCACTATCGAGCAGCAGCACGCCGCCCTGGGCACTGGCGGTGATGCGGTTGCCCACGAACCGGCAACTGCTCGATTCCGTCGCCGCGAGCGCGTACAGGCCGGTGTTGGCGAAGGCGCAATCCTCGACCGCGATGTTCCGCGCGGCGGTCAGGTGCAGCGTGCCCTCGCTGCCCATGCCATAGCCCACCCCGCCGTCGCCCGGCTGGTAGTCGTTGCAGCCCAGCGTCAAGCCGCGGAAGCGCACGTCGTGGACCAGCCGGCCGGTCTTTGCATCACCGTCGAGCCGCAGGATGTGCCGCACGGCAGGCGCGATGACGTCCTTCAGGTCGGCTTCGGCCGCCGGTCGGAAGGAGAGCCGGCCGGCGACCCGGTCCAGGTACCACTCGCCCGGCGCATCGAGCTCCGACGGCAGGTTGTCCACGTAGAAGCGGTCACCGGGGAAGAACGAGACGACACACTCAGGCCCTTTGACCTTCAGCGTCTGCGCCGCCGCGTCGGCCCGGTCCACCTGCACATTGAGCATGAAGGCTCGACAGGAATCGGGGTCGGACGGCCAGATGTGCACCTCGGCCTCCGGCGCTTGGGCCCAGGCTGGCTTGATCACGCCCGGTGCGCAGGGGAGGGTGTCCTTGGACCCGCCGCCGGCGAACCCGCTGACGCTGAGCTGCTTGCCCACAAACGCGCGGAACTTCTCCGCAGGCACCAGCACTTTGTGCTGACCGGCCGGCGGCTCCGGCGGCCGCGTGCCTTGGGGCACATAGTCCGGCCCGTCGCACAGCAGGAAGGCCACCAGGCCCAGCCCACCACCCGTCTTGTTCTCCCACTTCATCGTGTGCGCGCCGGCGACCAGGCTCAGCCGGGCGCACTTGGCCCAGGCGTAGGTGCTCCAGGCACCCGTGTCAGGCATGTTCATCAGCGGCACCGGCGTCCCACCGTCGATGCTGACCACCGTGTGCCCAGCCATGTCGGGGATCTGGTAGCTCTTCATGTTGTGGCCGTAGTAGACCCACACGTCGTACTCGCCGGCGGCCGGGACGTTCAGGTCATACTCCATCTGGTCGCCCACGTTGTGGATGTTGCCGACACTGCCGCTGAGCGCGCCGGGATCGGCCGCCACATAGGTATAGCCCCGGCGATGCGGGTCGGTCCGGTCGACGTTGGGGTAGCGCGCGCGCACCTGTCGCTGGCCACCGGCAAAGAGCTGGCGGAACGACCACTCGCCGGCCCTGACCGCCGGCAGGGCGACCGTCGCCACACCCTGGGCATCGCGCTGCCAGCCGGTGACCCGGCGCCCGCCGGCCAGCACGGGCTTCTCGCCGGGATAGGCGGCGTAGGTGACTGGGCACTCGGGCGTGCCGGAATCGTCGGGGCCGAAGACCACGGTCTGCGTGATCTCATACAGCCCGCCACGCAGCAGCACGGTCGCCGGCTGCCCATGGCCCACGGCGCGCACGGCGTCGCGCGCGCGCTCCAGCGTGGCGAACGGGCCGTCGGTGCGGCCGGCGTTGGCCGCGGGCAGCCGGCCCGACCAGGTGTCGCGGCCGGCGTTGGCGACGTAGAAGATCTGCTCGGCGGCGGTCGACGGCGCGATCATCACGACCACGACCAACAGGGCGGCGCGGAGTGCGTTGAACATGGCTCGCTCCCGCCGCTCTCTTCGCCCGACCCAGGTCACGCCCTGCCTGATGCACCGCGAGTCAGCGGAGCAGGAACAGATGCCAGGGCGGCCAACTGGTGAGCGGATGACCGGCCCCGCCGCCGCGAAGCCCCGAGAAACACCGATGTCTACCGCCAGTCGCGCCTGCTGCACCTTGCTGACCCTTGCCTGCCTCGCCGTCTCGGCGCCGGCCGCCGACTTCCAGCCGCCCGACCCGCCGCAGACCACCGCGCCGCTCGGCGCCGGCATCCAGCGCGCCATGACGCTGCTGGCCACCAGCACGCCCACGCACCACAACCGCGTGCGCATCCTCTACTACGGACAGAGCATCACGGCCCAGCAGTGGACCGGGCAGGTCACCGCCTGGCTCAAGGCGCAGTACCCCAACGCCGACATCGAGGCCGAGAACCGCGCCATCGGCGGGTTCACCGCGCCGTCGCTGATCCGCACCGCGGAGCACGACCTCTACAGCTTCTACCCCGACCTGCTCATCTTCCACGTCTACGGCGGCGACACCAGCGGCGAGCTGGAGAAGATCGTGCAGCGCGTGCGCCAGCGCACCACCGCCGACATCCTCATGCGCACGCCGCACTTCCGCTGGGACACCAGCGTGCCGCGCGACGGCTCCCCCGACGACCCGAAGCACAAGGGCGCCATCGACGCGGACGAGGCCCAGGCCGTGTTCATCCGGGCCATGGCACCCAAGTATGGCCTTGAGCTGGCCGATACGCGCCTCGAATGGCAGCGCTACCTGACCAAGTACGACCTGCGCGCCAAGGACATGCTGGCCGACGGCATCCACCTCAACCCGCTGGGTAACCAGCTCATGGCCGCGCTGGTCATCCCGCACCTGCGCTACCAAGCCGACCAGCCCACCGACACCTGGCGCAACCGCGTGCGCGACCTGCCGGCCACGCGCGCCGCCGACGGCAGCCTCGAACTGCGCTTCGTGGGCAACCGTGTCGACGCGGTCACCGCGCCCGAGAAGACCGACGTCCGGCCCGGCTCGGCCACGCTGCTGATCGACGGTAAGTCGCCGGCCGAGTTCCAGGAACTGCTGACCACCACGCGGCCCAGCATCTCCTACAAGATGTGGTGGCCGGCGCTCAACGTGGCCGGCCATAGCGCGCCGCGCGTGCCGGAGAAGTGGACGCTCAAGATCACCCGCGTCGACGCCGAGGCCAAGAACTTCTGGTTCAGTGTGACCGGCTCGGTCACCGGACCCGATGGCGAGGGCGAACGCGGCAAGCGCTTCGTCTCCAACTCCGGCCGCCTGATCGTCGAGCCGGGCGACTGGTGGATGGAAGCCACCCAGCGCTATGCGAACAACGCCGTCGTGCCCGAAGGCTTCGAGGTGACCTGGGAAGTCAAGCCCAACTACCTGACCACCTACCAGGGCACCGTCAGCACCGACCCGACGCGCGACACCACGACGACGCTGTTCCAGGGCCTGGCGCCGGGCGAGCACACGCTCCGCCTGACGCCCAACGGCCCGCTCAACATCGCGGCCTTCCGCGTCTACAACCCACCGCTGGCGGCGCCCTTGGCGCAGCCGCTGGCGCCGTGAGCAACGCCACACGCGGGCTCGGGCTCGTAGTTCCGCCTTCAGGCGGTGGCCTGGGGCCAGATGAAGCCGGCGGCCGACCGTATGGCGTCGTGACGACGAACCCGGACGCCCGCCGCCCGTGCCGGACCGCCACGCTGGAGCGTGGCGGTCCGCCACTGGTTGCCGCTGATCCGCGCTTGGCGTTACTGCGGCAGCCCGGTCTGTGAGCGCCGCCGACCCGAGCTGGCGCGACCTCCTGGCGCGCATCGGCCAGGTCCCGGCCCACGACATCGGCGCCGCCTATCAGGCGCTGCTCGGCGCCGAGCGCGCGGCCTTGGGCGCCTGGTATACGCCGCTGGAACTGGTCGAGCCGATGGTGGAGGCCACGTTGCGCCCGCTGGTCGACGCCTGCGCGGCCCAGCCCGACCGCGCGGGGGCGCTGCTCGCCCTGCGCATCTGCGACCCCGCCTGCGGCTGCGGCTCCTTCTTGCTCGGCGCGGCGGCCTGGCTCGGCGGCATCCTCGCCGGGTGGCGCGGCGGCGACCTGGACACCGCCATCGCTGAGGTGACCGCCAACTGCCTGCACGGCGTCGACCTGGACCCGACCGCCATCGAACTGGCCCGCGCGCTGCTGCCCGGCGCGCACCTCGTGTGCGCCGACGCCCTGGATGACCACACCTGGCCCGACAGCCTCGACGCCTTCATCGGCAATCCGCCGTGGGTCTCGTATGTCGGCCGCGCGGCTCAGCCCTTGTCGGCCGACACCCGGGCCCGCTACGCGCGCGACTTCCGATGCTTCCGCGGCTACCGCAACCTGCAAGGCCTGTTCGTCGAGGTGGCCGCGCGGCACCTGCGGCCCGGTGGGCGGCTCGGGCTGCTGCTGCCCAGTTCCATGGCCGAGCAGGCCGGCTACGGCCCGGTGCGCCTGGCCCACGATACAATCTGCCAGTGCGACGCCGAGCTGCCCGACTTCGGCGACGGGCGGTTCGAGGGCGTCTTCCAGCCCTGCATGGGCCTGCTCTCCACGCGCCGCGCCGCGCCGGCACCGCCCAGCGAGGCCGCCACCTGGCCGCTGGCCCGGCCCGACCTCACGCTGGCCGCGCGCGACCTGCTGGCCTACCTCGACGCGCTGCCCAAGCTGCCACCGCACCTGTTCGGCGAACGCGGCGTGCAGACCACCCGGCCCGATCTGCCGCACCTTCGAACCGAGCCGCCCGGCATACCGCTGCGCGCCGGCGGCGACATCCGCGCCTTCGCGCTGGCGGCGCCCACCCGCTTCGCCGACCCCGCCTGGTTCGGCGCTCGCCTGCGCAGTCGTGAGACGTGGACGGACGTCTCACTTCTGATCCGCCAGACCGCCACGGTGCCCGTCGCCGCCCTGTCCGACGGTCACGCCTTCCGCAACAGCCTGCTGGCCGGATTCGCGGACTCGTCGTATCCCGCCACGCTGCTGCTGACCTGGCTCAACTCGTCGCCGGTGCGCTGGTATCACTTCCACCGCTGGCGCGATGCGCGGCAGGGCATGCCGCAGGTCAAGATCGGGCATCTGCGCGCGCTGCCGGCGCCGCGCCACGACTACGTCGCGGCGTTGGGCGAGCTGGGCGCGCGGCTGTCGGCGGGCAACGCCGGCATCAGCGCGAGCGAGCAGGGGGAGCTCGATGCGCTGGCTAGCGAGGCGCTGGGGCTGAGCGCGGCGCAGCAGGCGCTGGTGGCGCGGTGGTGGTCGGGGCATCGGGAGCCGGGAGCGTGAAGAGGCAGGGAGCCGTCAGGCTTCAGCCATGATCGCCACCAGATCGGCGCAGCCGCTGGCCTCGGCCAGATCACGCGGCATCGCCCCGTCCATGTCGCGCGCGGCGCGGTCGGCCCCGTGGCTCAGGAGGAGCCGCAGGCAATCCTGCGTCTGCTCGTCGTTGGGCGCGGCGCCGTCCAGCAGCACATGCAGGGGTGTCTGGCCGTCGTCGTTGCGCTGGTTCGGGTCGGCCCTGTGGGCCAGCAGCGCTTCGACCAGTTCGACGTTGGCATAGCTGGCGGCGATGTGCAGCGCCGTGCGGCCCTCGTCGGCGACCGCGTTGACGTCCGCGCCATGCTCGATGAGGCAACGCAGGGCTGCCGCGCTGGCCGAGTGGGCCGCGCGGCCCAGTGGTGTGTAGCCGAGGCAGTCGCGCACCTCAAGCAGCGCGCCGGCGCCGAGCAGCGTCTCCATGGCGGCGATGGATTCCGCCGCCGCGGCGTGGTGCAGAGCCGTACTTTCGAGGCTGTCCAGCGCGTCACGGTCGGCCCCATGCGCCAACAAGAGGCGGACCGCGTCTGGCCGATCAGCCACAGCGGCGGCGTGCAGCGGGCGCGACTGCTGGCCATCGGCCAAGCTCGGATCGACACCTTCGGCCAGCAAGTGGCGCAGGACGGCCTCATCGCCGGTCAACGCAGCGCGATGCACGACTGGCCAGGCTTCGTCGTGCGGCAGCAGGAAGAGCGCCGCCTCGCGACAGGCGTAGCTCACCGCCAGCTCAAGCGGGCTGCTCGGTTCGAGGGCACTGGCCACGTACGGTGCGCCAATGGACAGCAGGTACTCCAGGATCGGCACACTACCACCTGTGGCAGCCTCCTGGAGCAGCGACGAGCCGTCGTTGTTGGGGCTCAGGCTGGCACCATGTTCGACCAGCAGTTGCACGAGCTGCAGATTGCCCACCCCGCCAACAGCGCGTTGCAGGGGCGTCTCATCGGCGCCCGGCGCACCGTCAACCAGGGCGCCGTAGTCCAGCAACAGGCGCGCCTGCTCGGTCTGGCCGAAGAGCGCCACCCACACCAGCGCGCAGTAGCCCAGCAGACCTTTGGCGTTCGGGTCGGCGCCTTGCTCCAGAAGCTGCGCCATCTGGACCGCGTCATCGTCCTCGATGGCCTGGTGTAGCGCCAAGTCCTGAGCCGACGGCGCCGTCGGCTCAGCCGGCTCAGCGGGCGCCGGCTCGCTCTTGCCACCGAACAAGCGACTCAAGCAACCCATGGCAGTCCCCCCACTGTGGTTCTCGCTTCCCCTTCATGGCCGGCGATCAGGCGCTGTCCGTCAGGCGCCGCCCGCGCTGGGATCGTTGCTTCGGCCCTCCAGCTTCTCCACCTTCGTCTTCAGTTCCGCCGCCTCTTCCTTGAGCTTGTCCAGCTCCTCGCGCAGCGCCTTGACCTCCGGCGGCAGGCCGCCGGCGTCACGCAGGGCGTTGATGGTGTTTTCGGCTGGCTTGACCAGACCGGGGTCGCCGCCGCTGGCCTTGATCGCGGCCAGCGCGCCGATGGCGGATTTGTCGCCCAGCGTGCTCAACGCGCCCATGGCTGCCGTCTGGTCGTGATAGTGGCCGCGGTCGAGCACGTCTTCCAGCAACCGACGAATGCGCAGCTTCACGTCGTCGCGGGCGCCCGACTCCTTGGTGGCGCGGGCCAGGTGGCTCAGTGCCGGGTTGCGCACCGTGTCCGGCGTGCGCGGCGCGCACCAGCGCTCGACAATGGGCAGCGCCTTCTCCGCATCCAGGCTGACCAGCCCGCGTAGCGCCGTGTTGCGCACGGTATCGTGGTGCGAGTCGCGCTCGGTGGCGGCCAGCAGTTCGTCCCAGGCGCGCTCGTCGCGCGTGCGGGCCAGAGCGTCCAGCGCCTCGGCCTCGACATGGTAGCTGGCGTCACCGCGGGCGACGGGCAGCAGCGCATCGAAGGCCGCCGCGCTATGCCAGGCGCCCAGCGCGCGGACGACAGCCCGGCGGGCCTTGGGGTGCGCTTCGCCCACCGCCGCGGCCAGGGCGTCCAAGGCGCCCGCGGTCCTGATGGTGCTCAGCGCCGCGGCACATTCGGCCCGCACGGCCCAGAAGGCGTCGTCGACCAGCGCCTTGGCCAGCGCCTCGGTCGCGGCCAGCGTGGCCTTCTTGCCCAGCGCCTGAGCGGCGTAGACACGGCCCATGACGTCGTCGTCGGCCGCCAACTGCGCTTTGAGCAGGTCTTCGTCCAGGCTGAGTTCAAGCGTCTTGGGCACGGTGTTGCCGGGATCGAAGGCGACCCATGTCGGCCGGCCGGGCAGGAGCACCTGGAAGGTGTGGTCGGCCTGGGTCAGGTCGAAACTGCGCGTCTCGTCGAAGTCCTCGCCGACGAAGCGCACCTTCACCGGCAGCTGGAAGATGCTGGTCATCTCGTCGGGCGTCTGGCCCTGCTTGATGCCCAGCGCCAGCGCCTTGGCCTTGTCGTCCCAGCTCGAGGTGACGGTGAACTCGGGATGGCCGCCGTGATAGATCCACTGGTCGAACAGGCGGTCGTAGCTGCGGCCGGTGACGTCTTCCAGCGCCTGCTGCCAGTCGCCGGTGACCACGGTGCGGCCGGCATGGCGGGTCAGGTAGAGCTGCATGGCGCGGTAGAACAGCTCGTCGCCGATCTGCGTGCGGATCAGGTTGAGCACGCAGGCGCCCTTCTGATAGATGTGCGCGTCGAACAGGTCGTTCGGGCGCTTGTAGACGCGGTTGACGATGGCCCGGCGGTAGCGCCCGCTGTCCTCGCCGACAAAGGAGCGCATGGCGCCATAGAGCTCCCAGCGGAACTCATCCTCGCCATGGGCGTGGCGGTGCCAGGCGTTGTGCATGTAGGTGCCGAAGCCCTCATTGAGCCAGGCATGGCTCCAGTCGCGGCAGGTGACCAGGTCGCCGAACCACTGGTGTGCCAGCTCGTGGCTGACGAGCCCCTCGGAACTGGTGTCCAGATGCGCCCGTTCGTCATGCAGCGTGCGCCAGGTCTGGATGGTGGCGGTGGTGTTCTCCATACCACCATAGCGGAAGTCGGTGGCGGTGATCTGGGCGTACTTGGCATAGGGATAGCGCACGCCCAGCAGCTCCGAGAAGTGCGCCACCATCTCCGGCGTGCGGCCGAAAGCGCGCGCGCCATCCTCCACCTGGTCGGGCGGCACGTAGTAGTTGACCGGAATGCCGTCCCACGAATCCTCAATCTCGGCATACTCGCCAGCGGCCAGGGCCAGCAGGTAGCTGCTGTGCGGCACATCCTGGCGCCACCAGAAGGTGGCCGTGCCATCGGCGTTGGCGCGGCGTTCCAGCAGTTCGCCGTTGGACAGGCAGAACCACACGCCGGGCACGGTGACGATCATCTCGGTGGTGCAGCGGACGTTGGGCACGTCGAGGCACGGCAGCCAGCAGCGCGCATCCTCGTCAAAGCACTGGCTCCAGACCTCGGCGCGCTTGTCCGGATGGTCCTCGTCGGGCCCGACGAACATCAGCCCGCGGCGCGGCTGGGCGCGGTAGGTGATGCTCACCGTCGCCGCCTGGCCGGCCTCCAGGGCCGGCTCGAAGGTCAGCGTCAGCACCTTGCCGCTGTGATGCCAGGTCAGCTCGGCGCCGGTGCAGCTCACGGCGCTAAGCGTCATCTCCTCGGCATCGACCTCGAGCGAAGCGACCGGCTCGGCGATCGGCGCGAAGGTCAGGCTGGCGACGCCAGAGATGGCGCGGCCGGGATGGTCGAGCGTCAGCTCGGCGCGCAGATGCTGCAACTCGACGCGGCGGTCGCGCGGATAGACCGGCGGCGTGCCTTCGGGCGCGAACGGCTTCCACTTGCGCTCGCCATTGGGGGCAAGGGTGGCCAGTCGATACGATTCGGTCAGTTCATAGGCCCAGGACACAAGCAGACTCCAGCGGTCGAGTCTACCTGAACGGGCCCGTTGGGGGAAGGGACAGACTTACTGGCCGCCAAGGCCGGGGCGACGAGCACGAGCGATGGGCCGGACGATGGCCTTCGCGAAGGCCACGGGTGCCTGCGCCAAGTTTGGCGGAGCATGGCGATCCGGGTCTGGCGGCGCGGGTGGAGAACGATAGACGCCACGATCAGCGGGCCGCAGGCAAGCCCGCGCCCATCGGCGGCGCGACTACCCCGGGCCAGGCGCGGCTGTATGCCGTTGCCGATGCGTTGGCGTGCCGACCTGGGCGATGGTCATTCGCAGACCCGGCAGCCCTATTCGGCAACGGGCCCCCCGCCGTCGGCCAACCCCTCAATCCGCGTCACCAGCTCATCTAGCTCCACCGCCAGCCGGCGTGGCCCGAGCCGGCCAAAGACCTCGGCCATAGCGCGGTAGTACCACAGGCTGCCCTCGCGTCCGCCGCCGCGGAAGCGGGGCCAGAGCTCCTCGCCCAGTTCCAGGTAGTCGCGCAGGATGCAGCGGGCGTTGTGCACCTTGTCGGCGCACGAGATCAGACGGGTGGCCTCGTCGGCGTGCTCCAGGTGGGCCAGATAGGCTTCCTTACGGCCGCGCCAGGGCGGCTTGGGGTGGTCGTCGCTGTCGCTGCAGGCCTCGACCAGGTCGGCCACGCGCGGGCCGAACTGCTCGCGGATGGCCGCCAGTGTGGCCTGGCCGCCCTGGTCCTCCACGGCGTCGTGCAGCAGCGCGGCGATGGCGGTGTCTTCGTCGCCACCGCATTCGAGCACCAGCGACGACACGGCCAACAGGTGGCCCACGTAAGGTGTGCCGGTGCCCTTGCGACGCTGCTGACGGTGCAGATGGTTGGCCATCACCAGCGCCTGGTCGAAGCGTTCGGACAACTCCATCAAGCCAGACCATCGCTTTCTGGGCGGCCCACGCTGTGGTACTCGAAGCCCGCGGCGCGCACGGCGGCGGGGTCGAGCATGTTGCGCGCGTCGACCACCACCGGCGTGGTCATGCGGCGACGCACATCGGCCAGGTCAGCCTGGCCAAACTCGGGCCAGTCGGTGGCCACGGCCAGCGCGTCGGCGCCCTCGACCGCGTGCAGCGCGCTGTCGCAGTAGGTCACGCGGTCGCCCGCGGGCAGCAGGTGCTGGGCCGATTCCAGGGCCTTGGGGTCATACAGCCGCAGCTTGGCGCCATCGGCCAGCAGCCGTTGGGCCAGCGCCAGTGCCGGCGCGCCGCGTACGTCGTCGGTATCGGGCTTGAAGGCCAGGCCCCAGATGGCCACGGTCTTGTCGCGCGTGACCCACAGCGCACGCTGCAGCTTGCCCGCGATCTGGTCGATGCGGCGGCCGTTGAGCGCATCCACCGCCTGGAGCACGCTCATGTCGACACCCAGCTCCTGGCCGATGCGGATGAACGCGCGCACATCCTTGGGGAAGCACGAGCCGCCATAGCCCAGGCCCGCCTTGAGGAAGGACTTGCCGATGCGCTCGTCGAGGCCCATGCCTTGGGCCACGGTTTCCACGTTGCCGCCGGCCGCCTCGCACAGCTCGGCCATCAGGTTGATGTAGCTGATCTTGAGCGCCAGGAACGAGTTGGAGGCGTGCTTGATGATCTCCGCGGTGGACACATCGGTCACCACCTTGGGGCAGTCGAACGGCTCATAGAGCGCCAGCAGCAGCTCGCGCGCGCGGTCGGAGTCGACGCCGATGACGATGCGGTCGGGCTCCAGAAAATCGCGTACGGCGGTGCCTTCGCGGGTGAATTCGGGGTTGCTGGCGACGTCGAAGGCCGCGCCGGCGGCCCGCGTGTGCAGGCGCAGCGTGCGCGCGATCCAGGTGGCGGTCTTGACCGGCACGGTGCTCTTCTCAACCAGCAGGCGATAGCCGTCGAGGTGGCTGGCGATGACGCGCGTGACGCGCTCGATCTGGCTCAGGTCGGCCTTGCCGTCGTCGCCCTGGGGCGTGCCGACGCACAGGAACAGCACCTCGGAGGCGGCCACGCCGTCGGCGATGTCGGTGGTGAAGCGCAGTCGGCCGTTCCGCAGGTTGGCTTCGAGCAGTTTCTCGACACCGGGCTCATAGATGACCGGGTCGCCGCTGGACAGGCGTCGCACCTTGTCCGGCTGCTCATCCACACCCACCACCTGGTGGCCATGCTCAGCAAAACAGCAGGCCGTTACCAGGCCGACATAGCCCGTGCCGATGACGGTGACGTTCATGTTCCCTCGCTCTCCTGGGCCCCCATCAGATTATGACGCTGCGGGGAGCGATTTCGTGCCAACCAATGCGCGACGGCTACTTGGTCTCGGGCGCCGGCGCGGCCTTGGAGTCGGTCTGGGGCGCGGCCTTGTCATCGGCCTCGGGGGTGACGCGGCTGCCCAGGCCAGGGCCGAAGCCCACACCGGCGGGCACGACCACGGGCGCTGCGGGCGCCGCGGGATTCCCGTCCGGCGCAACCACGGCGGTGTCGGCGGTCTGGGTGGGTTCGGCGGCGGCGGCGGGCTTGGGCGCCTCGACCAGCGGCTGCACCAGGGCGCCGGTGGCGATGGCCTCCGGCACGACCTGCTGGACCTCCTCCCAGGGCGGCAGCTCTGGCTTCCTAGGGGGCCGCGTGAAGACGATCCAGGCCACGCACAGCACCACCGCAGTCAGCCAGATGAGCGCCAGCCGGGGCTCACGCAGGCCGCTGTCGGGCTCCTGCTGGCTCTCGTCCGGCTCGGGTCTAGGTACGCCTGCCACTGCGGTTCTCCAGCCACTCGAACCAACGCCTGCCCAGGCTGATGTTCTCGTGGCAGACAGGATCGTCGGCCAGGCCCAAGGCGGCCAGGCGCGCCGCGATCTCACCTTCCATCTTGTTTTCCAGTTCGGCCGCGAGCTCCCATTCCGACAGGTAGAGATTGTCGGTTTCGCCGGGATCCGTGACCACATTGTAAAGCTCGCGAGCCGGCCGGTTGTGCAGCGACGGCCCGCGCGAAGCGATCAGCTTGTGCGTGTCCGTGCGCATGGCCCAGGCCGCCTGCCAGGTGCATTCCTGGCTCAGCACATGCCCGCGCCAGTCGCTCACCGCCTCGCCGCGCAGCAGCGGCAGCAGGTCGAGCCCCTCCACGCCCGCCGGCGCCTCGAACCCCGCCGCGGACAGGGCTGTCGCACCCAGATCCTGGTGCTGGCAGAGCTGCCGCACCCGGCGGCCGCCACTCACGCCACCGTTAGGCCAGCGACACAGCAGCGGCGGGCGGATGTTGCCCTCATAGAGCCCGTGATGGTCGAAGTAGATGTCGTGGCTGCCCATCATCTCGCCGTGGTCGCCAAAGATCATGACCAGTGTGTCGTCGGCCACGCCGGTCTCTTCCAACACGTGCAGCAGGTTGGTCAGATGCTGGTCGAGCCCGAGGATGCAGGCGTCGTAGATCGCCTCCAGGTAACCGGTGTCGGTGATCGGGCCACGACCCAGGTCGCGCTCCAGCTCGGCCAGCCACTCGCCCGAGCGCTCGTGGAAGTACTGCCGGCGGAAGGGGCGCATGGTGTCCACGTTGGGGTCACACGGATCGCCGGGATAGAACGTGTGGCGCACGTCCAGCGGCGGCAGATACGGCGTGTGCGTATCCCAGGTGTGGACGAACAGGAAGAACGGCTCCGCTCCCGCGTGTTCACGAACCCAGGGGATGGTGCGCTGGTTGAGCACCGACATGGGGATCGACCAGACATGGCGGAACCGCCGGCTGGGATCGATGTAGTCCTCGAAGCCGAGGGTGTACCAGGGCAGCAGCCGCTTGATGTTGTCTACCGCGCCGGTCAGGTAGCCGTTGTCATGGAAGATCGATGGAATCCAGGGATAGCCCGCCCGCGGCTCCATGCCGCCACGGTGGCTGACCAGCCCGTGGGTCAGCGTGGTCTGGCCGGTGAAGACGCTGGTATGCGCCGGGGTGGTGGGCACGCCGGGGCAGATGAAGTTGTCGGCGACGACGGCGTCGGCCGCCCAGGAGTCCAGGTTCGGGCTGGTCGGGCGGTGGTAGCCATACAGACCGAGATGATCGGCGCGGAGCGAATCGCAAGAGATCAGAACGATGTTCACGGCACTGCTCGGTTCGCCTCTGAGGGTATCACGGACGCCGCGCGGTGAGCACGACGCCCGCCCCGATTTCGGCGTCCGCGCCGATGCCCGTCCAGCCCGCCGGCAGGCTCACGCGCACCTTCTGGCGTCGGCCTCCGGTGCAGGCCACCGTGAGCTGACGCGGCCCGGCAGTGATGTCCAGCACCGTGTCGCGGTAGGCGATGCGCGTCACACGCAGCGACGGCCAGTCGCTCGGCAGGCTGGGCGCGAGGCGGAAGCCGTCGGCCGTGGGTTCGAAGCCCAGGAAGCCGTACAGCATGATCTGCGGCACCAATGCGCTCTCAAAGAACTCCTGGTCCATGCCCAGTCCGCCGGCGGGCCCGCCGCCCTGCAGCGTGCCGCGGCCGGGCTTGGCGTAGTAGGCGCGGTAGCCGCCCTCGGCGCGCACCTCGGCGAACCAGTCCAGCGTACGCCGGAGCGACTGCCACGCGCTATCGGGCCCGGCTGTGCGCAGCCGCGCGGTCTGATCGTGATAGGCGAAGCCCAACACGGCGCCGCCGTCTTGCACCTGGCCGCCCCAGGGGATGCCCTCGGGGCCGGACCAGGGGAAGGTGTACCAGTCGACGTTGCGCCGCGTGGTGGCCCGCGGGCCGAAGCGCCAGTGATAGATGTCCGCGCCGGTCGAGGTGTCGCCGGCCACGGTGCGCTGGCCGTCGAGCCAGGCGAGGATCGACCGGGCCTGCTCGTCGCTGGCCAGGCCAAAAGCGATGGCCTCGTTGTTGACGAAGGTGTAGCCGTAGTCGTGGCCCACACCGGCGCTGTCGATACAGGCCACGAAGCGGCCGGTGGTCGGGTTCCAGAAGCGTTGCCGCGAGCGCGTGCGCACCTGGTCGGCCAGCGCCGCCAGGCTGGCCGCGCCGCGCTCGGCTGGAGGCAGGCGCCACTCCGGATGCGCCGCGATCTGGCCCTCGAGCTGCGCCATGCGTCGCAGCGCGTCGTACAGGTAGATTGTGGCCAGCGTGTCGTGGCCGCCGAAGGGCAGCAGGTCCCAGTAGTTGTTGCCGATGCCCAGCCCGGCATGCACGGTCTTGCCGTCGTAGCCCGCGCGGCCATCGTGGCCGACCCACGGCACGAATACGCAGCCTTCCTGTTCGACTCTGAACTCGCGCAGGGCGAAGTCCAGCGCGTGGCGCATGCGCGGCAGGTTCTCGGTCAGGAAGGCGCGGTCGCCGGTCCAGCGGTAGTACTCGGTGCAGCCCTGCACGTAGTTGGGGTTGTTCACCGGATGCCGCGTATCGCAGGCGGTGACCAGCCCCAGAATGCGCAGCGTGCCGCCGCGCGCGCCGTTGAATGCCAGGCGCAGGCGCGTCAGGCGCTGGGCTGGGTCGGCGTGACGATAGAGCGGCACGTGGGTGAACGACCGGCCCGGCATGTCGGTGGCCAGCGGCAGCGGCAGGCTGCGCTCGGCGCCGAACTCGGGCTGGGTGGGGCTGGTCCAGGCCAGCGTGGCGCGCGCGCCCGCGGGGCACTTGGGCTCCCATTCGAGGCGCACGAACGGCGCCACCAGCCGGTCGACATCGAAGGCCGGCGTGGTCAGGCTGGCCGTGTCGGCGTCGATCTTGAGCGTCAGGCCGGTCGTCTTGTCGAGCCCGGTCTGCGCCAGCCCGTCCAAGGCCCAGCCGTCGAGCGCCTTGGTGGCGCCGACGCGGTAGACGAGGTGCTCCGTGGCGAACTGCCACGCGATGCCACCGGCCTGGAAGGTGGTCGGGAACGGCCAGCCCTCACCGTGGCCGAAGCCGTGGTGCTGGATGGTGCTGACATAACCTTCGGCGTCGATGGGCCGTTTGAGCAGTTCCGCGCGCCAGGTGGCGGCGTGGTCGTTGGCCGGCTGGTCGCCCACGGCCGGCCACAGCGAAGCCATCGACAACCAGCCGTCCCACAGGGTGGCCTTGGGGCCGCTGCCCGCATAGTGCAGCCAGTGCAGCGAGCGCAACAGCTCGGTGTAGCGCTCCTGGCCGGGGATCTCGAACCGCGGGAAGTCGTCGGGCACCAGCCAGGTGAGGAAACCCTGGGTGCCCCACGGCGGGCAGCCCACACGACCCAGCTCCATGGCCGCGGGCCAGGCCCGGTCGTCGAACCCCGACTCACGCCAGCCGGTGGCCTCAGCCGAAGCCACGCGCCAGCGGGCGTCGGTCAACGCCGACACCAGCACCCGGTCGCCCTCGCCCAGCAGCACCAGCGCGCCGGCCAGGCCGGCGGGGTTGGGCATCTCGCCCGCGTTCAGCGCCTCCACGGCGAGCACGTTGCGGCCCGGCCGCAGCGACTCGCGCACGTCCATCTCATACCAGTCGCCGAAGCTCGACGCGACGCCGCGATAGACGCCGTTGACCCACACCGTGGCCTGGTTGTCGGCCGAGCCGACGAAGAAGGCGCGCTTGACCTGGGCCGGGTCGGCCACGTCGAACGCGCGGCGGAAGTAGCGCGTGCCCACCGGCGCGGCGTCGCGCGGGTTGGTCTTCTCGGTCGACCAGATCCACTGCGTGCGGCGGAAATCGATCTCGCGCACCGGTTGGCCCGCGGCGCGGGCCCGGGCCCGGTTGATCTGGACCGCCTGGCCCGCGGGCGCGTCGACCGGCTCGATGCTGACCGCGTCGATCAGCACCGAGATGCCGTCGCCGGGGTCGACCTGGCTGAGCTCCAGCGTGTACCCGCCGTCGCCCGGCACGAACAGCACTTCAAAGGCTTTCCAGGGCGTGGCATAGGTGCCGGCGGCATCCACGGCCGGCACTTCCACCGGCGCGACCAGGGCTGTGCCGTTGAGCCGCACTTGGAGGCGGCCGAAGTGGCCGCAGGAGTCCTTGTCGGTGGCGCGGCCGTTGGCCGCGAGCCGCAGCCGGTAGACCTTGTCGCGCTCGAACGGGCCGACGTCCTGGCGCAGCACCGCGCGGTTCTGCAGCGCCAGCACGAACTGCCCGTCGGGCTGCGCGCCGTTGTCGAAGAAGGCCAGCGCGCGCGGATTGCGCGCGGCTTCGCCCAGCACTTCCCAGCCGGGGAGTGTGTTGCCGCCACTGACATAGCCAACGCCCTTGATCGGCGTGCTGCCAGCTTCAAAGCCGCCGTTGGCCACCAGATCAGGCGCGCCGAGGGTCAGGCAGAACAGTCCGAACGCCGCGATGGGGAACATGAGCCACTCCAAGCGCCTCGGGATGTGCGCCGCCAGTGCCGGTACGCCAATCTCCAGATTGGCATCGGCCGGAGGCGAAGCCGCAGGTCGACATCACGGCGAACCGGTGGCGGACGGTAGTCCTGCGGACCACTGCCAATCTGGAGATTGGCGTACCGGCACTGGCGGCGCTGATCCCGAGAACGAGCAACTACCCGGCCATTTCGCCGCGGCTCAGGCAGCGCCTTCCGGTTCAGTAGCCCCAGTCGCGGCTGTAGCGGAAGTCGCGGTCGATGGTGCGTTCGGAGAGCTTGGCGATGACCGGCAGCCGGCGCTTGAACTGGGTGCGGCCGACCAGGCGGCTGACGCGCTGCACCAGGGCCTCGTCGTGGCCGACGGCGACCAGGTGCTCGGCCGGCCGGCGATGGTCGATCAGTTCGATCAGCACGGCATCGATGGCGGTATAGGGATAGCCGAGCTGGCTCTCGTCGGTCTGGCCGACAAACAGGTCGGCCGTGGGCGGCTTGTCGAGGATGGGCTGCGGCACGCCCAGGTGCGCCGCGAGCTGGCGGATCTGGGTTTTGTAGAGGTCGCCCAGTGGGTTGAGCGCGCTGGCCATGTCGCCGTGCAGCGTGCCATAGCCCAGCAGCAGCTCGGTCTTGTTGCTGGTGCCCAGCACCAGTGCGTTCAGGTGCTGGCTGAAGTCGTACAGGATGGTCATGCGCTCACGGGCCATCTTGTTGCCGCGGCGCAAGCGGTCGTCGGCATCGTCGCGGCCGGCGGGCACCACGGCCTGGGCGTAGTAGGCATCGACCTGATCGGAGATGTCGACGACGACGTGCGGCGTGTGGCAGTCGTCGACGCAGGCCATGGCGTCGTCGAGGCTGGCCTGGCTGCTGGTGCGGTATGGCATGAGCACGGCGTGGGTGTTCTCGGGTCCGAGCGCCTTGGCGGCCAGGTAGTAGCTCACCGCGGAGTCGATGCCGCCGCTGAGGCCAACCACGATCTTGCCGAAGCCGACCTTGGTCACCTCATCGGCAATGAACGCGACGAGCATCTTCTCCACCACGGCGGTGTTGATGCGCAGTTCGGGCCTGATGGACTCGGCGGCCCACAGGGCCTCCACGCGGTCGTTCATCGGTACACCTCGCTGCCGATGCGCTCCAGTTCACGCCGTACCACATGCACCGACTCGCCCAGCGCACGCGGCGAGCTGGCGCGGTGCGCGCGGAGCCACAGCTCGGTGTCGATCTCGACGCTGAGGATGGCCTCGTCGAACAGCGGTGCCGCCAGCAGCGTGTCGCCCGACGGCGTGACGATCTCGCTGCCGCCGGTGAAGATGTACTGGTCCTCCACGCCGACGCGCTGCACGTGCACCACGAGCACGCCGAAGATCTCGGCGTACAGGCGATTGAGCCGACGCCAGGTCTCGAGGTTGGCGGTAGTGAAGCCCTCGGTGTTGTCCACGCCACGCGCGGGCGAGTTGGCGATGCCCAGCAGCACGCCCATGCCCTCGAAGCCCGGCCCGTCCACGCTCAGCGTGTAGACCGTGGCCGGATGCCACAGGTCCTCGCACACCAGCAGCCCGGCCCGGCCCAGCACCGGGCTGTCGAACGCCGCCAGCCGCTGACCGGGATTGACGTAGCGGCGCTCGTCGAACATGCCGTAGGTGGGCAGATGGACCTTGCGGTGGCGATGCACCAGCACCGGCGTCGCCTGGCCCGGCTCATACCGCAGGTAGACGGCGGCGTTGTAGCACTGGCGCCCCGCGCTCAGCTCGATAAAGCCGAGCACGACGTCCAGCGGCTTGTCGCCGGGCGCGATGCCACGCAGTTCGCCGATGAGCTGCTCGGTGCTGCGCGCGACACGCGCCGTGTCGTCGCGCAGCAGGTAGCCGGTGACACTCAACTCGGGGAAGACCAGCAGGTCGACGCCCTCGGCCCAAGCCGCCGCGATCAGCTCGCGGTGCCGCGCCAGGTTCTCTTCCACGCGCCCCAGCCCAGGGGCGATCTGCGCCAGCGTGATCTTCATCGAGCCCTCACCACACGGTCAGCAACCCATCAACAGATGGCGCAGATGGTCGCAGATGGACTGCCCTGGTATCTGCGTCCATCTGCGCCATCTGTTGATCACGGTGCTACGCACCCAGGAACCGGCCCAGGCGGCGCAAGCCTTCCTCGATGTTGGCCATGGAGGCGGCATAGGACAGGCGGATGTAGTCGGGCGCGCCGAAGCCGTTGCCCGGCACGACGGCCAGCTTGGCTTCTTCCAGCAGGCGCGCGGCCAGGTCGTCGGCGGTCTGGCCAGGCTTCAGGTGCGCGCTGATGTTGGGGAAGGCATAGAACGCGCCGCCGGGCTCGTTACAGGTCACGCCGGGGATGGCGTTGAGGCCATCGACCATGACGCGACGGCGCGCCTCGAAGGCCACGCGCATCTCCTCCACCGGGCTCTGGTCACCGCGCAGCGCGGCCTCGGCGCCGGCCTGGGCGATGGAGGTCGGGTTGGAGGTCTCGTGGCTGGCGATGCGCGTCATGGCGGCGATGAGCGGCGTGGCGCCCACGGCCCAGCCGATGCGCCAACCGGTCATCGAGTAGGCCTTGGAGCAGCCGTTGACGATGACCGTCTGAGCGCGAACGCTGTCGACCTGGGCGATGGAGAACGAGCGCTCGCCGCCATACACCAGGTGCTCGTAGATCTCGTCGGAGATGACGGTAAAGTCGGGCTGCTGGGCCACCACCTCGGCCAGCGCGCGCAACTCCGCCTCGGAGTACATGGCGCCGGTCGGGTTGGAGGGCGAGTTGAGCACCAGGGCCTTGGCGTAAGGATAGGCGACCATGGCCTCCGCGAGCTGGGCGGGGCTGATCTTGAAGCCGGACTCGGGCGTTGTGGGCAGGATGATCGGCACACCGCCGGCCAGGCGGGTCATGTCGATGTAGCTCACCCAGTAGGGCGCCGGCACGAACACCGCGTCGCCCGGATCGATGAGGGCCTGGAAGGTCAGGTAGAGCACATGCTTGCCACCGCAGCCGACGATGACGTTCTTGGGTTCGTAGTCCAGCCCGCTGTCGCGCCTGGTCTTCTCGACCACGGCGGCGCGCAGGCCCGGCGTGCCGGCGGACGGCGTGTACTTGGTCAGACCCTTGGCCAGCGCGGCGCGCGCGGCCTCCTTGATGGGCTCGGGCGTGTCGAAGTCCGGCTCACCGGCGGTGAAGCCGACGATGTCCTCGCCGGCGGCCTTGAGCGCGTTCACCTTGGCGGTCAGCGCCAGGGTCGGCGAGTCGGTGGCGGCCGCGGCGCGGCTGGACAGTCGCATGGTGCTCTCCTCTTGGTTGTTGCGTTCCCGAATAGAACCTGGCCGGCGCGCGGCTCTTTCATCGCGTCACGAACGTGACGCGCCGGCGGTGGGAACGGAGGGAAAGGGATTCGAACCCTTGGAGCTTGCGCTCGACGGTTTTCAAGACCGTTGCCTTAAACCACTCGGCCATCCCTCCAGCAGGTCCGCGCGAGCGGACCGAAGGGCCATTATAGCAAGGTCTGGCGCGTTGGCGTCGGGCGTGGGGGAAAAGCACGGGGTGTGCCCCCACGCCCGGTGAAAGGGGGCGGAGACCAGGCCTGTAAGCCGGTTTCTGTCGAGGACGGTCATCTCTCTGGGACGGCCGTTACCGACCGCCTCGTGCACCCTACCCGGGGAATCGGCGGGCCGCGTCATCTTCCCCTGTCTGGGCTTGCTCCGAACGGGGTTTGCCGAGCACGACCGGTCACCCGGCCGCCTGGTGGGCTCTTACCCCACCGTTTCACCTTGACCGCAGCCGGCCTGGGCCGGCGGCGGCAGTTTGCTTTCTGTGGCACTTTCCGTCAGGTCGCCCTGCCTGGCCGTTAGCCAGCGTCCTTGCCCTATGGAGACCGGACTTTCCTCCAACCGGGCCGCGGCGCACGCGCCGCGGCGTCGGCCGGTGACCGCCCAGCCTGCTCTCCGCGCCGGTCAGTATACCTCGGCTGGCGCGGTTGCCAGCGGACATGTCGGACCGGTGCGACAGGCCCCAGGGTCGCCCAGGCGCGCGGAGAGGACGCCATCGGGCCGATCACAGTCCGGATCTTGGGCTTATAATGGCCGCTCGGAGCGACAGAACGTGCGGCGACGAATCGTATTGATGGGCGAAGAGATCCTGCGGCAGAAGGCCAAGCCGGTCAAAGTGGTGGACGCCTCGGTACGTCGACTGATCGACGACCTGACGGAAACCATGCACGCCGCCGACGGCCTGGGCCTGGCGGCGCCGCAGATCGGCGTGGGCCGGCGCGTGTTCGTCGCCCGCGATGGCGACCGGCTGTATGCGCTGGTCAACCCGCAGATCGTCGCGCGGCGCGGCAAGGAGGTCGGCGTCGAGGGCTGCCTGTCCATGCCGGGCCTGCAGGGCAACGTGCAGCGCGCCAAGGAGGTCACCATCCGCGGCCTGGACCGCGCCGGTCGCGAGGTGCAGTACGAAGTCAGCGGCCTGACCGCGCGCTGCTTCCAGCACGAGTTCGACCACCTCAACGGCGTGCTCTACGTCGACCACACCAAGGACCTGTGGTGGTTGGAGGAGGCCGAGCAGGGCGCCAAGGTGGAACTGCCCGAGGGCGACGAAGAGGCCGACCACTTCGAGGACGAGGACGGCCGCCGGGTCATCGTCGTGCGTGTGCCGACCACCCTGGCCGAAGCCGAGGCCTGGTTCCACGAGGAGATCGCGGCTCATCGCCGCGGGGAGTCGGTGGAGTGAAGGCTGTCTTCATGGGCACGCCCGAGATCGCCGTCGGCTGCCTCGCGGCCACGGCGCGGTGGGCGGTCGACGGCCTGCGCGTGGTCACCCAGCCCGACCGCCCGCGAGGTCGCTCGGGTCAGCCCGCGCCGTCGCCGGTCAAGCAGCGCGCGCTCGAGCTCGGGCTCGAGGTGGTGCAGCCGCAGCGGCTGCGCGGCAATGCCGAGTTTCTCCACTGGCTCAGCGCCGACCCGCCGGACGTCATGGTGGTGGTGGCCTTCGGCCAGATCCTGCCGGCCGACGTGCTGGCCGTGCCGCGGCACGGCTGCATCAACGTGCATTTCTCGGCGCTGCCCCGCTATCGCGGCGCGGCGCCGGTGCAGCGTGCGATCATGGCCGGCGAGACGCAGACCGCCGTCGACACCATGCTCATGGACGTCGGACTCGACACCGGCCCGGTGCTGATCAGCGAGCCCGTGACCATCGGTGCCGACGAAACCGCAGGTGAGCTGGCCCAGCGTATGCAGGATCTGGCCCCCGAAGTCCTCGAGCGTACCTTGCGCGAGTGGACCGGCGGACGGCTGACGCCGCGGCCGCAGGACGATGCGGCGGCCTGTCTGGCGCCGCGGCTGGCCAAGGAGGACGGGCACATCGACTGGACTCGGCCGGCAACCGAGCTGGCCAACCGGATCCGCGGCGTGACTCCCTGGCCCGGCGCGACCGCCGAGGTGGCTGGCGAAGCGCTCAAGGTGCTCTCGGCCCGACCCGGCGAGGGTAGCGGCACGCCCGGCAGCATTCTCGCCATCGATGAATTGTGCGGAGTGCTTTGCGCGGCAGGCCAAGATGCGTTATGGTTGGGGACAGTACAGGTTCCCGGTCGCAAACCGGTAAGCGGAGCGGCCTACGCCCATGGTCGGCGGTTACGCCAGGAGTGTAGCGGCAGTGGACGATGAAGCCCGCCTTCAACAAGCCGACAAGCTGTGCTATGACGGCGACTATGACGCCGCCATCGCCGTCTATGACGACCTGCTCGCCGGCAACCCAGGGCAATACCTGGCGCGGTTCGGCCGAGCCAAGGCATGGCTTTTCACCGGGCTGTTCGACGAGGCAATCGCCGAATTCGAGCAGCTTCGCGCCGACCACCCCGATTTCCTCAAGGGCCGCGTCGAGCTCTTCAAGAGCTACCTGATGTTGTCCATGGTGGATGAGGCCAAGGATGAGGCGCGTGCCATCCTCAAAGCCGATCCCGGCAACGAAGAGGTTCACAAGCAACTTATGTATCTGGGCGACCTTTGATCGACTCAAGCCGACGCGTTGCCGTCGAGGTTGTCGCACGCTGTGAGCAGGGCGCTTTCGCCGAGCGCGTTCTCGAACAAGCCCTGGCTCGCGCCAAGTATCCCCACTGGTCGACTCGCGCCACCGCGCTGGCCTACGGCACGCTGCGCCTGCGCGCCCGGCTCGACGCCGTGCTCGGGCCGTTCCTGTCGCGCCCGCTGGCCGAGGTCGATGCCCCGCTGCGCGCCGTGCTGCGAGTCGGCGCCTATGAACTGCTCTTTGCCGACCACGTCGAGACGGCCCAGGCCGTGCATGCGTTGGTCGAGCTGGCCAAGGATGAGAGCCGCGGCGGCCATGTGGGCCTGGGCTCGCTGACCAACGCCGTGCTGCGCAAGCTGGTGGCCAACGCCGACCAGCTGCGCGTCGAACCGCCGGGTCTGAGCATCGACCAGCGGCTCGAGGGCTGGTGGTCGCTGCCACGCTGGGTGGCCGAGCGCTGGGTGCGACGCTGGGGCGAAGAGGGCGCGCTGGAACTGGCGCAAGCCGCCGGCACCGACCCGCATGTCCACCTGCGCGTCAACCGGTGCCGCACCGACCGCGAGCAGCTCCTGGCCCGCCTGACCGAGGCGGGAGTCCGGGCACGACCCAGCGCCTTGAGCCCGTGGGGCGTCCTGATTTCCGGTGGGCAGCCCGAGCGGCTGCCCGGCTTCGCCGAGGGCTGGTTCACCGTCCAGGACGAAGCCTCGGTGGCCATCGCCGAGCTCACCGGCGCGCAGCCGGGCCTGCGGGCCATCGACCTGTGCGCCGCACCGGGCAGCAAGGCTACGCAGTTGGCCGAGATGGGCGCCGAGGTGCTGGCCTGCGATATCCAACGCAAGCGACTGGCCCGCGTCGACGAGTCGGCGCTGCGCATGGGCCTGACCATCGAGACGCTGGTGGCCGACGCGCGCGAACTGCCGGGCAAAGTCGAGCCGGCGGACATCGTCCTGCTCGACGCGCCGTGCAGCGGCACGGGCACGCTGGCGCGCCGGCCTGATCTGCGCTGGCGGCTCGACGACGAGCGCCTGGCCGAGGTGCAGCGCCTGCAGCGCGAGCTGCTGGCCGCCGCGGCGCGGCTGGTCAAGCCGGGCGGGGTGCTGGTCTACTCGACCTGCAGCCTGGAGCCCGAGGAAAACGACGAGCAGATGACCTGGCTGGCCCAAGTCGGCTCCGAACTGCTGCCTGATGGCCCGGCTGATGTCACACTGAAGCCAGTCGCCGGGCAACACGATGGCTTCTTTATGGCCCGGCGGCGCCGAGCCGAGACATGAACGAGTTCGACATCGATGCCCGGCAGCTGCGGGTCGACCGCGAGCAGGCCGAGCGCCACCGCCGCAGCCGGCTGATCGCGGGCCTGCTCCGCCAACTCCTGTTCGTGCTGGCGCTGTTCGCCATCATCCTGCTGCGCGTCTTCGTCATCCGCCCCGTCGAGGTGCAGCAGAACAGCATGGCGCCGACGCTGGCCGAGGGCGACCGCCTGCTGGTCAACACCTGGTCCACCCGCGCCGGCCTGCCGCCGCGCGGCACGGTGATCGTGCTGCAGAAGCCCCAAAGCGATGTCTTGGTTGTCAAACGCGTGATAGGCGTCGGGGGTGATAAACTGCGTCTCACGCCCTACGGGGTGTGGCGCAACGGCAAACTGGTGGCCGAGCCGTACGTCAAGCCGTGGGATTACCTGCCGCTGAGCCTCACGGTGCCGGACGGGCAGGTCTTCGTGCTGGGCGACAATCGACCCCAGAGCGAAGACAGCCGCGACTTCGGCCCAGTGCCCGCGGCGAGCATTCTCGGCACGGCCGTCTATCGGTTCTGGCCGTGGCCCAAGCGCGGCCGATTGGCCGGACCGTCGACCGAGCCTGGGGCTCGGCCCTGAGAGCGTGGAGAAGCAGAGCACGATGACACTCGCAATGTTCGGGACCTTGCTGATCGCCCTGGCCTTGGGCACGGCCGGCAACACGTTTATGAAGATGGGCCTCAACCGCCACGGGCAGATCGAGAGCATCGCCTCCCTGTTCGGCGCGCTCATGCAGCTGCGCATCATCATCGGGCTGGGCTTCTTCGTGGTCAGCAGCATGTTGTACCTGACCGTCATGTCCAAGATGCCGCTGAGCGTGCTCTACCCGATGGTCGCCCTCAACTACATCTTCGTGACCATTTCGGCCCGCTACTTCCTGGGCGAGCCGGTCAACGCCATGCGCGTCGTGGGCCTGTCGGTCATCGTGGCGGGTGTGGTCCTGGTCGGCTTGAGCCAGCAGTCGAAGCCGGCCGGCAACGGCACGGCCATGCCGCAGGTGGGCGAGCACGTCTAGGTGGAGGGGCCCATGGCAGAGCCGCCGGTCGAGACCCCCTCGCCCGACCCGGTCGACGCGCCGGACGTGCCCGCGCCGACAGCGCGCCCGTCGTTCTCGCGGCGCGAGCTGTCCTGGGCGCTAGGCTTCGCCGTGGCCATAGCCGTGCTGACCAGCCTGCCCTACCTGTGGGCGCTGATCACCCAGAAGTACGGCTATCAGTATCTGGGGTTCGTCTACAACCCCGACGAGCCCAACGTGCACCTGTCCTGGATCCGCCAGGCCCAGGAAGGTGCGCTGTTCTTCCGCAACGAGTTCACCTCGGAGCCGCATGTCGGCCGCTTCTTCAACCTGTTCATGCTGGCGCTGGGCCGGCTGGCGGCGTTGGCGCACACCACTCCGTATGCGGTCTGGGCGGCCGCGCGCGTGGTGGCGGCCATCGCTCTGTGCCTGGCCATCTACGCCGCCATGGTCCCGTTGACGCGCAGCGTGCGCTTGCGGCGGCAAGGGGTCGTGCTGGTCGCCCTGTCGGCCGGACTCGGCTGGCTGGTCGTGGCCTGGGGGCTGGGCATCGACGCGGTGGACGTCGAGCCCAACCGCGTCATGCCCGAAGCCATCACCTTCCTCTCGCTCTACCTCAACCCGCTGTTCACCAGCTCCATGCTGCTGCTGCTCGGCGCCATGCTGCTGGGCGCCGACGCGTTGCGGCGTGAACGCTGGCTACCAGCGGTCGGCGCGGGCCTGCTCGGGCTGCTGCTGGCCAATGTGCACACCTACGACGTCATCCCGCTGTGCCTCGTGCTGACCGCCTGGCTGATCGACCTGAGCGTGCGCGACGGCTGGCGCTGGCGCCGGTTCGGGCTGCTGGTCGTTGTCCTGGCGCTGCTGGGGCCGGCGGTGGTCTATCAGGCTCATCTCATCCACGGCGACCCGCTGTATGCCGCCAAGGCCAACACCGTCACCGCCACGCCGCCACTGCTGGCCATGTTGCTCAGCTACGGGCTGCTGCTGCCGCTGGCCGTGGTCGGCGCACGGCGCACGCTGCGCATGCGCCTGGAGGCCGGCCGCTTCCTGTGTTACTGGGCGGTCCTGCACTTTGCCTGCATCTATCTGCCGGCCACGCTCTTCCCCTTCCAGCGGAAGATGATTGAGGGCTTCCATCTGCCGCTAGCGCTGCTGGCCACGCTCGGCGTGCGCCAGACGGCGCGCTGGCTGGCCCACGGCGTGGCCTGGCAGGCGACCGCGCCGCAAATGCGCAAGTATGGCCGGGCCTGGCCGGTGCTGGCCGACATGGCGGCACGCCGCCTGGCCTGGCAGAAGCCGCTGACCACGCTGATCCTCGCCGCGCTCATGCCGTCCAACCTGCTGTTCGTGCTGAGCACGCTGGACAACGTGCGCACCAACAACCAGGAGAAGATCAGCGTGCTCATGCCGCCCTTCTCCCTGCCGCAGACAGACCTCGCGGCGCTGGCCTGGCTGAAGCGCAATAGCGAGCGTGACAGCGTGGTGCTGTGCATGCCGCTGGTGGGCAACTACGTGCCGGCGCTCATCGGCCGCACGGTCTATGTCGGCCACTGGGCGGAGACCATCAACTACGGCACCAAGCTCAACGAGTTCGCCGCGTTCATGAAGGGCGACGGCAGCGCCGACGACAAGACCGCCTGGCTGCGTGAGAACCGCATCGCCTATCTGTTCATGGGCACCTACGAGACCGCTTGGACCGACGGCCAGCACCCGCAGTTGCCCGTGCTGGAGCGCGTGTACCCGCCCGAAGGCAAGCTCGCCGCGCTGGAACTGCCGCCGGTGCAGATCTTCCGCGTCAAGCCCACGGAAGAGGCCAAGCCGCCGGCCGAAGCTACTTCACCTCGTCCCAACCCTTGATGCCGATGATCGGGAGCGCAAAGGCTGTGGCCTCGGCTTCCTGGGGAGTATCCAGCGCCTGGTAGACATACCAGATGGGCTTGCGGCCGCTGGGGTCGCCCGGCTCATCGGGGAACTTGCGCAGCCCGATACGCAGGCCGCCCTCGCCGCGGTTGTCCACCCAGTTGTGATAGTCGAAGGCCTCGATGCTGGGCAGCCGCCGGAGTTTGGCCCAGGTGTAGGCCATGCCCGCCGCCTGAGCCGCCAACTCCTTCTCGCTGTAGTCGCGCGAGTTGAGGCCCTGCTCGGTGAGGTGGACAGTGCGCGGCCGGCCGTGATAGAGCGCCCGTGGCTGACGCATCCAGGCATCCAGCACGTCCATGTTCTTGAAGGTGATCTTGGGCGTGTCGAAATCGGAGCGCACCTGCGTATCGGCCCAGACGCGCGGCTCGAACAGGTTCTGCGGGTAGGGATGATGGGCCAGCGCCCACTCGAAGTCGCCCTCGACGGCACATTGGGTGAGCAGGCAGTCAAGCAGGTCGCGGCCCGGATGGCAGCGCGGATCCTGCTTCATCGTCCAGTGATGCTCCAGCGACACGAAGACCTTGGCGCCCGCGTCGTACTGCCGCGCGACGAGCCAAGCACAGCGCAGCGACCGCTGATAGAGGTCCATGTATTGCACGTCGGTCTTCTCGCCGGCGTTGGTCCAGATCCAGCCGGCATTGACCTCGTTGTGCAGGATCCAGTGGTGCACACGACCGTGGCCGCCCGCGGGGTCGCTGTAGCGCCGAGCCAGGTAGTCCAGCCCCGCGCAGTACGCCTCGACTCCCGCCTGGCTGGTCACGTCGGGCATGACGAAGATGCCCGCCGGATCGGCGTCGGGATGCGTCAGCAGGCGGCTGTAGCTGCCCGCCGGCGATGCGCCCGGCTGGCCGATGAGCACAATGACTGAGGTGATGACGCCGTGCTCGGCCAAGGCGCGGAAGGTGCGGTCGAAGCTGGCGATCTGGGAGTCGTGCGCGTACCAGGTGCGGCCGGCATACTCAAACGGCGACCAGCCCGCGGCCGGCGTGGTGGAGAAGAGCGAGTTGAGCACGAGGTTGACCGTGGCGTAGCTGATGCCCAGGTCGACCAGGTCGCTCCGCGGGCGCTCCAAGCCAAAGCCGCCCAACCCCTTGCGGCCGCTCGCCTTGGGCACGGGCAGGTCCCAGCGTGCCTGCACCTGGTCGGCATAGTGCGCGCTGGAGAGCAGTTGCCACGGCGCAGCATCTCCTTGGCGCGCGACTGCCCAGCGGCTGAGCAGGCGGTCGCGGGCGCCGTCGAGGCGCGGCACGCGCACGACGAACCGCCCAGCGGCGTCGGCGACGATGGGATGCGGCCCGAGGAAGGCGGCCGGCTGGTCGGTGTCGACCCACATGGGCACTTCGACCAGGCTCGCGCCTTGCGCTCCGGCCAGCTCGCCGACGACGAGGATGGCGTTGGCGTCGGCCCGCACGCTCGTCACCCGGGCCGGATACTCATGCCGCAGGTAGTCGCGTAGCCAGGCGTCGTTGCGCGCCAGCAGGTCCAGTCGGGCCTGGCGCTGCGCCGCCAACTCCTGCTCGCGGTCCGTCGGCGGGCGCAGCCTTGGGCTGCGCAGTTGGAGGGTACGGCCCGGCTGGTTGCCGAAGTCGAGGCGCAGGCTGCCGACCTGGCCACCGAGTTTGGTCAGCACCGGCGACAGGTCGAGCGCATGGCGCGACCAGCCCTCGCTACGCGACAGGCCGGGCCCCTTGACGCTGTTGGCCTCGCTCAGCGGCGGCTGGCAGAAGACCTGGAAGGCATCGGTGCCGGTGGCCGAGAAGAAGTCGAAGGCCAGCATAAACGTGGCCCGCGGGTCGACCGGCGCGGTGAGCGGCGCGGTGAAGACATACGGGTCACCGCCGGTGGTGCGGATCTCCCAGCCGCCGTCGGGCAGCGGCGTGAGCTCGAGGTCGTGCGCGTTGGCCGCGACGAGAGTCAGCGGCACGGGGTTCTGCGCCATGGTCGCGCCTCCCAAGACCAAGCCCAGGCAGAGGGCGAGCAAGCGCATGGCGATACCCCTAAGGGACCGCCAGCTTGGCTGGCGGTCCCTCGGCGGTTGAACTACCAGATCTTCTTGAGACCGGCCAGCGAGATCTCCACGCACTCGAGCGGCGTCTTGCCGTCGGGATAGGACTCCTGCTCGATGGTGACCCACTGGGTGGCACCGGCTTCGCGGCAGGCCTTGAGGACCGCCACCCAGTCCACCGAGTCCTGGCCGATATAGGCCTTCTGCTCGGCCTTCTTGGGGCCGAAGACGGCGGGCTTGAAGTGGGTGATCAGCGTGCGGCCGGCGTACTTGCGGATCAGCGCGACCGGATCCTGGCCGGCGGAGGCGCTCCAGCCGCAGTCCTGCTGCAGGACGACGTCCTTGCTGGTGCGCTCGGCGAACAGCTCCCAGTAGGACTTGCCGGTCTCGGCGTCCTTGCTGAACTCGTGGGTGTGGTTGTGGTAGCCGCACCACATGCCCAGCGGCTTGAGCTTGGCAGCCGTCTCGGTGAAGAAGTCGGCCAGGGCCTTGCTCTTGTCGGGGCTGGCGAAGTCGCCATCGCCGGGGACCATGAGCAGCTTGCAGCCGATGGTCTGATGGAAATCAACGGTGCGCTGGAAGGCATCACCCCGGAACGAGCCGGTACCGATGTGCGTGCCGGCGGCCTTCAGGCCCAAGTCGTCGAGGCGCTTGCGCAGCTCGGTGGGCTTGCCGCCGTAGCTGTGGTAGCCGGCAAACTCGACGCCGGCAAAGCCCATCTTGGCGACCTTGTCGAGCGTGCCGTCAAAGTCCTTGCCGCAATCGTCGCGCACGCTGTAGAGCTGCAGCGAGATCTGCGGCGTGGCATCGGCGGCAAACGCGCGACGCCCGGCGGCCAACGCGGCGGCGGCCACGAGCGAACCGCCCACGAAGCCGCGGCGGGTTATGTTCTGGTCCAACATGATTCTGGTGCTCCTCACTACCCAACAGGTACCTTAGCATAGACGCTTCACCGCGCGCGCGCGTTTCCCTTCCCGAGAGGAACAGGCCCGCGCGCGACCAATCGATACCCGACACGCATCCTGAGATGGAGGGAGCACCCATGCCGACCACACTCGATAACCTGGCTGAGGCCTTCGCCGGCGAGAGCCAGGCCAACCGCAAGTACCTGGCTTTCGCCAAGAAGGCCGAGCAGGACGGCTTCGCCAACGTGGCCAAGCTGTTCCGCACCGCCGCCGAGGCCGAGACCATCCATGCCCTGGCGCACTTCGCCGCCATGGACGGCGTGGGCTCGACCCTGGACAACCTCAAAGCCGCGGTGGCCGGTGAGACCCACGAAGCCACCGCCATGTACCCGCCGATGCTGGCCCAGGCCGAGGCCGAGGGACACCGGGGCAAGCGCATGTTTGAGATGGCCAGCAAGGCCGAGGCCGTCCACGCCGAGCTGTACAAGGCCGCCCTGGCCGCCGTCGAGGCCGGCGTCGACCTGGAGGCCGCCGAGATCTACCTGTGCCCGGTCTGCGGCCACATCGAGATCGGCGTGGCGCCCGAGGCCTGCCCCATCTGCGGCGCCAAGGCCAGCCGGTTCGTCACCGTCTGAGCAGCGCCGATTAGGAGCCACCGATGTCCTCCGTGACGCGCTGGTGGTGGTTGGTCGCGGGTGCCCTGGCGGCGCCCGCGACCGCCGATCCGGCGCGCGCCTTCGCCGCTGACACGGCAGAGTCGGCGCGCGCCTGGCAGACGGAATCGCGTCGCCAACTGGCGCGGGCCCTGGCCCTGGACGACCTGCTGGCGACCAACGTGCCGGTGGACGCCAAGGAGGTCTCGCGCACGCACTGGCCCAAGTATGAGCGGCTCGAGATCGAGTTCCAGAGCACCCCGACTCGGCGCATCAAGGCCATCGTCACGCTGCCCCGGGCGCCGCTGGTGGCCCGGCAGCCCGCCGTGGTCTGTATCCACGGCCACGGCGGCAACCGCGGCATCGTCTACGACACTGAGAGCCAGTACCGCGGCTTCGCCCACGTGCTGGCCGGCGCGGGCTATGTGACCGTCGCCACCGAGGTCGGCCAGCACCAGGTCTACGAGGCCGGCCGCACCCTCATGGGCGAGCGGCTGTGGGACGTGCGCCGCTGCGTGGACTACCTGCTCAGCCGAGCCGATGTCGACCACCGGCGCATCGGCTGTGCCGGCCTGTCGCTCGGCGGCGAGATGGCGCTGTGGCTGGGCGCCATGGATGAGCGCGTGGCCGCCACGGTCAGCTCGGGCTTCCTGACCACCGTGGCCAACCTGCGCGACGGTCACTGCCCCTGCTGGGACTTCCCCGGCCTGACCGAGAACTACGACTTCTCCGACATCTACTCGCTCATCGCCGCGGCATCTCGCCGCCGACTGAGCCCGCGCGCCTCCGTGCTACAATCTGGCCATGCTTCTGGCCCTGGACATCGGCAACACGCGCACCAAACTCGGCTGGTTCGACGGCGCCGACCTGGCTGCGGCCGACCATCGGCCGACGGCGGACGAGCCGAGCCTGCCGGCGGATCGACCGGTCACCGAAGCGGTGCTGTCGGGCGTGGTGCCGACGGCGCTGGCCGCCTGGTCGGCCTGGCTTGGCGAGCGGGGCGTGCGCGTATGCCGCGTGGGCGACGATCTGGCCGTGCCGCTGACCGTCGACTACCACCCGCCCGAGTCACTTGGCGCCGACCGCCTGCTGGGCGCCCTGGCCGCGGCCCACCGCCACGGCTCGCCGGTGCTCACCGCCGACTGCGGCACCGCCACCACGCTGAACGTCGTGGCCAACGGCGACGTCTTTGTCGGCGGTGCCATCTGCTGCGGGCTGGGCACGGCGCGCGATGCCCTGGCCAGGGAGGCGGCGCTGCTGCCGCGCATCGAGCTGGAGCCACCCGCGGGCGTGCTCGGCCGTGACACCGCGGCCTGCCTGCGCAGCGGCCTGGTGCTGGCCCATGCGGGCATGATCAGCTGGCTGGCCCAACGCCTGCGCGCCGAAGCCAATCTGCCCAGCGCCCCGCTGGTGGCTACCGGCGGCCATGCGGCGGTGCTGGCGCGAGCGCTGCCGGGCGTGTTCGCCGAGGTCGACCCGCACCTCGTGCTGCGCGGGCTGGCCGCGACCTACTGGGAGAACGTCCATGCGTAAGTCGGGACGTCGGGTCTCCGGCGCCGGGCGGGCCGTGGCCCTGACGGCGCTCGGGTTGCTGCTGGCCGCGCTGGCCCATCTGCCCGCGGCGGAGCCGGCCGAGCAGCCGGCGCTGGCCACGCTGCGCGCCTTCTGGGCCGCGCTTTCGGCCGGTGACGCGGCCGCCTTCGAGAGCACGGTGGATCTGCCGCTGACGCTCCAGGATCTGAGCGACGCCGGCCAGCCGGGCGTGCGCCTCGTGGTGCGCCGCGAAGACTGGGACGGGTTCCGCCGGGCCTTCCCCGGGCAGCCCGAGGCCGGCCCCGCGCTGGCGCTGACCAACGTGCACGTGGAGCAGCTAGGCAAGGGGTTGTGCGTGGTCACCTACAACGTGGGGCCCACCGCCGAGCAGAGCAGCAAACACACCGCCACGCTGGTGGACCACGGCGGCTGGAAGGTGGTCTTCGCCACCTTGCCCGCGGACGACCCCCAGCCATGACCATGCCGCCAGCCATCTCGCTGGGTCGTGTGGTCATCGACCCGCCGCTCGTGCTCGCGCCCATGTCGGGCGTGACCAACGTGCCCATGCGCCTGCTGTGCCGAGAGCAAGGCGCCGGCCTGGTCTGCAACGAGTTCATCAGCGGCTACGGTCTGTTCTATGGCAACGCGCGTACGCAGGACTATCTGCTGTTCGATGAGCGCGAGCGACCGGTGAGCAGCCAGATCTTCGGCGCCGACCCCGACAAGCTGGCCGTGGCCGCCCGGCAGGTCGAAGCCGCCGGCTCGGACATCCTCGACCTCAACCTGGGCTGCAGCGTGCGCAAGGTGGTCAAGACCGGCGCGGGCGCCTGCCTGCTGCAGACGCCCAGCCAGGTGGCGCGCATCGTCGAGGCGCTGGTGGCCGCCCGACTGGTCGGCCATTGGCGAGGTGAAGGCCGCGGTCGGCATCCCGGTACTGGGCAATGGCGATGTGAAGACGCCCCAGGACGCGGCCGAACTGCTGCGCCAGAGCGGCTGCGACGGCGTGATGATCGGCCGCGCCAGCGAGGGCAACCCGTGGATCTTCGCCCGCACGGCGACCTACCTCAACACGGGAGTGCTGCCGCCCGAGCCCACGGCCGACGAGCGGCTGACCATGGCGCTGCGCCATGGCGAACTGATGCGCGAGTTCAAGACCGAAGACCGCACCGCGGCCGAGATGCGCAAACATGTGGCCTGGTACGTGCATGGTCTGCCCAGCGCGTCGGTGCTGCGCACCGCTGTCAATCAGGCGCACAGTTGGGATACCATGGTGGATCTGATCAGCCGGTATCGTGAGCGTTTGGTGGAAGAGAGGGTCTCGTGAAGGATAAAGGCACCGCCGTCGCACTGGCCTTCACGCTGGGCGGGTTCGGCGTGCATCGGTTCTACCTGGACGATGTCGGCGGCGGCATCATCTACCTGGCGCTGACGTTCTTCACCTGCTTGCTGGGCTATCCGGCAGCCTGGATCGAAGGCGTCATGCTGGCCCTGATGTCGGAAGAGGCCTTTGACCAGCGCTACAACGCGCATCGCACCGGCACCCGCGACATCACCACCCGCGTCACCGTGCGCAAGGTGGTCATCGGACCCGATGGCCAGCGGCACGAGGTGGTGGAGGAGCGCACCACCGGTCGCGACGACCGTGTACCGTCGGGCCGGCGCCCGCGAGGCCGACAAGCCGAGTATGCCAGTCGCCGGCCGCGCAACGCCGCCGAGCGCGACCGCTTCGTGCTGCAGGCCGCCGGTGACAACGCCGGCATGCTCTCGCCGCCCGACCTGACGCTGATGAGCCAGTTCAGCCTGGCCGAAGCGCGCGAAGCGCTCGATGGCCTGCACCGCCAGGGCGTCTGCGAGATCGAGGTCGACGACGAAGGCCTGACCCGCTATGTCTTCCCCGACCTGCGGACCCCCGACTCCAAAGCGCGCATGTCCGGCCAGCCGCTGGACGCGGATGAGGATCTCCATGCGACCTGATGGCGCTCTGCACGTGGTCAGCGTGAGCATCGGCTCCAGCTCACGCGACAAGATCGTCGAAACGGATCTGGGCGGCCGGCACCTGGTCATCGAACGGCGCGGCACCGACGGTGACCTGGAACGCGCTCGCCAGCTCATCGCCGAGCTCGACGGCACGGTCGACGCCTTTGGCCTGGGCGGCACCGACCTCTATCTGGTGGCCGCCGGCCGGCGCTACACCATCCGCGACGCGGCGCGCATCGCCTCGGCTGCCAAGCTGACCCCGGTACTCGACGGCAGCGGCCTCAAAGGCACCCTGGAGCCGGCGGCGGTGGCGCATCTGGAGCGCTCGGGCCAACTCGACCTGGCCCACTCCAAAGTGCTCGTGGTCACCGCCGTCGACCGCTTCGGCATGGCCGAGGCGCTGGCCGAGCACGCACAGCAGATCGTCATCGGCGACCTGATGTTCAACCTCGGCCTGCCCATCGCCATCCGCGGCATGGCTACCTTGCAGCTCGTGGCCAAGGCCGTGCTGCCGTTGATCGTCCGCCTGCCTTTCAAGATGCTGTATCCTACCGGCGAGAAGCAGACGGCGATCACGCCCAAATGGGGCAAGTGGTACGCCTGGGCCGACGTCATCGCGGGTGATTTTCACATGATCCGGCGGTTCCTGCCGGCCGAGCCCGATGCGCTGGCGGGCAAGGTGGTCCTGACCAACACCACCACCAGTGACGACGTCGAGCTGCTGCGCAGCCGCGGGCTGAGCCGGCTCATCACCACCACCCCGGTGTTCGACGGCCGCAGCTTCGGGACCAATGTGATGGAGGCCGTGCTGACCGCGCTCGCGGGTCAGCGCGAGCCGCTCAGCCCTGACCAAATGCTGGCTCAGCTCGAGGCCTGGGGCTGGGAACCGACCGTGACCAGGCTGGATAGCACCGCATGAACCGTTTCGCCTTCATCGTCCACCCGATTGAGATCAAGGATTTCGCGCGGCGCTATCCGATCACCCGCTACCTGCCCAGTCGGCTGGTGGAACGGCTCATGCGGCTCAAGAAGCCGGCGACCGTGGGCGAGATCAGCGGCATCCGCTCGGCCCACGACGGCTCCGAGGTGAGCGGCGTGTTCATCGGCTGCCCGCTGACCACGCGCGTCATGGCCGATGAGCCCGCCGAGCGCACACTGCCGACCATCATCGAATCGGCCCGCGTCGGCCAGGCCGAAGGCGCCGGCATCGTCGGCCTGGGCGCCATGACCTCGGTGGTTGGCGACGCCGGGCTGACCGTCAGCCGCAACGTATCCATCGCCGTGACCACCGGCAACACCTACACCGTGGCCACCGCGCTGCAAGGCGCGCGCCGCGCCGCCGAGCTGATGGGCGTGACCATGAGCGAGGCGACCGTGGCCGTGCTCGGCGCCACCGGGTCCATCGGCAAGGTTTGTGCCCAGATCCTGGGCGACGAAGTGGCCCGCGTGGTGCTCGTGGTGCGCGATCTGGCCCGGGGCCTGGCCCTGGCCGACCAGCTCCAGCCGCACGCCAAGGCCACCATCGAGGTCAGCCGCGACCTGGACGACGTGCTGCCCACGGCCGACATCCTGGTCTGCGTGAGCGCCGCGGTGGACGCGCTGGTCCAGCCGCGCCACCTCAAGCGCGGCGCGGTCATCTGCGATGTGGCGCGTCCGCGCGACGTCTCCGTGGCCGTGGCCAAGCAGCGCGACGACGTTCTGGTCATCGAAGGCGGCGTCGTCAAGCCGCCGGGTGACAAGGTCGACCTCGGCCTCAACTTCGGCTTCCCGCCGGGCCTCATGTACGCCTGCATGGCCGAGACCTCGGTGCTGGCCCTGGCCGGCCGGTTCGAGAACTTCAGCCTCGGCCGCGACCTCGAACGCGCCAAGGTCGACGAGATCGCCGCTCTCGCGGCCCTGCATGGCTACGAGCTGGCGGGCTTTAGAAGCTTCGAGCGCGCACTCAGCATGGACGACATCGCAGGCATTCGGCAGCGCGCCGCCGGTCAGGCGCCGCCGGCAGCGCCTGACCGGCCGAGCAGCCCGCTCTAGAACTGCACGAACAGAGCGTTCTGGCGCGCGCCGGTCGTGGCCGACAGGTAGGCGCCGTCACCGGAGATGATGGTGGCGAACAGCCGGCCCAGCGCACTCACACCGGTGGTGGCGAACATCGGCTGACCGCCCGTGCCCGGCTTGCTGTTGGTCAGGTTGATCGGCGGCCACCAGATGCCTTGTCCATCCGACACGGTCAGGTAGAGGTCGAAGTACGGTGACCCGGCGTTGCGGTCGGGACAGACCGTGGCCATCACCGCCATGCGGCCATGCGGCAGCGCGACCGCGTGCCACGAGACGATCTTCCCGCTGGCGTTGGCGCACTCGATGACCGACGCCGGTTCGCCCAGCCGGCCCTCGTGCAGCGTGTAGTCGCGAATGCACGGCACGGCGATCTTCTCTGGCGCACGCAGCACATGCACCTCGCCGCGGGTGTCGGTCAGCAGCGCCGGCGGGTCGTTCCAGGTCGGGTAGCTCTGGTACTTTTCGTACTCATAGAGCCGATGCAGTGTCTGGCCGTCCCAGAACACCAGCCGCCGCCCGGTCTGTTGGTCGGAGGCGCCCTCGGCCACACCGGGGTGCTCGCCCAGAAAGGCCATCGTGCCGTCGGCGCGCAGCATGGCCTGCAGGTTCAAGATGCCCTCGCGCCGCGGCCGGCGGTCGTCACCGGGGATGGGATGACCGGCGGCGTCGGCCGCGGCGATCTCGGCCTCGGTGGGCAGCGGCTTGGGCGTGATGAGCACGCGCCGCGCGGCCAGGCCATTGCCCTCCAGCCGCGCGGTGACCACCTGGTTGCAGTACTGGAAGAAGGTCCAGTTGTTCATCGCGCGCATGGCATCGGCTGGGGTCTGGCTCCACAACAGGTGCAGCGAGCCGTCGGCGGCAGTGGTCAGCGACCAGGAGAAGCCGGGCGTGGCCGGGTCGGTCACATTGACCGGCGGCGACCACACCCCGTTGGCCAGGCAGCGGAAGACGATCTGCCCGGTGGCATAGCCGCCCGGTCCGTCGATGACGTCGTTGACCGCCATGTACTTCCAGACCGCGTAGATCCTGCCGGCGGCGTCCTGGGCGAGCCGCGCGTAGCTGGCGGTACGGCCGCTCTCGTCATCGCTCAGGTTCTTGGCCGGGCTCCAGGTGGCGCCGCCGTCGCTGCTGGCACGGTAGTAGAGGTAGTAGGCGTGCGAGCTGTCGGCGCGCTCGTTGAACACCGCATGCAGGCTGCCATCGCGCGCCGCGAGCGTGTCGGCATACTGGCAGCCGCCCAGCGCCGACAGGCGCACGGGTTTGACCGGCTGGCCGTCGGCCGTCTTGCCGTCGGGCTTGGGCAGGTCGGGCAAGGCTTTCCCGCCGCCGGCGCCCGCGGCGGCGCCGAGCACCTGCTTCTGCTCATCGGTCAGCGCTGGCGGCGCGCCGGTGCGCTGCGTTGGCGCCAGGCTGGCCTCACGCAACGCGGCGGCGGCCAGGTCGGCCTTGCCCTGACCGCGGAAAGCCTTGGCTAACGCCGACCAGGCTTCCTTGTAGCGCGGCTCGAGCCGGCAGGCCTCCTTGAGCGAGGCCTCGGCGTCGGCGAACTTCTGGTCGGTCAACTGGTCCAGCCCCTGGTCGAACCATTCCGACGCGGTTCGGTCGGCGGCGCGGGCACCAGGCAGGCAGACCAACGCGAGTAGCAGGTACGACAGGGCATGACGGATCGTCAACGGGCGTCTCCAGGTACGTCGCGCGCTCATTGTTGTGCGCGAGCCGCCGCGAGGTACCCTGGAATTGGGATGCGGGCCATCGGTCGACTGTGCAGCCGATGGCCCGCGACGTCTAGCGACGGCGATCGTCAGCGGATCGGCCCACGGCGACCGAGTAGGTGATGGTCCGCTCGTACGTCTCGCCCGCCACCACGTCGATCGTCAGGTTGGCCGGCCGGTACCACCCGTTCACGTACTTGTAGCTGATCTCGTGGCTGCCGGGCTCGACCGCCACCGACGCGCCACTGTCGTGGAAGGTGCCACCATCGATCGCCCACTGAGCCCCCGCGGCTCGCACCCCGGCGGGCTCGCACACCACACGCACGGTGCCGGTAGTGGCAGGGATGAGAGTGTAGGCGGCACTCACCGTGGAAGTGGCGCCAGCAGTCACGGTGACCGTCTGGTTGGCCGGCGTGGTGTAGCCCTCGACGGCAGTGAAGGCGACCGTGTGATCACCAGCAGCCACGTCAGTGAGCGGCGTACCGGACGCATGCTGCGTGGCACCGCCATCGAGCGTCCACTTGGCGCCAGCGGTCACCGCGCCGGCCGGCGTGATGTTCACCGTGACCGTGCCCGTGGTCGGGACGATCGGCGTGTAGACACCGGTAGCGCGCGAGGCATTGCCTTGAGACACCCAGACTGTAGCCTCGGCCGGCGTCTGGTAGCCGGCTACCGTTTTGTATGACACCGTGCACGGGAACGGCGGAAGGCCTTCCACCACATCGCCCGAGGCATGCTCGGTGCCGTTCAGCACCCATTTGGCGCCAGCGGTGACAGCGCCCGCCGGCAGGATCTCCACGGTCAACGTGCCAAAGTAGTTGGGCAATGTGGTGCCTCCGCCGCACCCGCTGACCATCATCCATGGGACCAGCAGGCAACCAACGACGAGACAGAACCTTTTCAGCAAGCAACTTCGCATCTGTCGCTCCTTACACGCCAGAGCTGGCGCCAGGCCGGCCGGTGTATGAGCAAGCAAGACCGAGCAGCGTGACGACCAAGAGCAGGACCACCCGCCAGCAGGTCCGCGCAGCAGAGCCCCGGACCTGTGACATGGCGTGCAGTGTAGCCGCGACAAGTGGGCGTTTCAAGTCATATTATGGTCATACACCAGATAAACACAAATGCGATCAGAGGCCTAAAGAAGCCGCCGATGCGGCCGATTGCTCGCGCCGCATGCCCTATTCAGCCGCGTCGTAGACCTTGGTGCCGTTCTGGCGCGCGGCGCGCGCGCGGCGGTCCATCTGGGCCAGGCGCTCATACTTGGCCTCGCGCCGCTGGTCCACCTCGCACATCTGGAAGCCCTCGGCGTCGCATTCGGGCTTCTTGGCCAGTTGGTCGCGACCGGCGCGCACAATGCCCAGCGCCTCGGCGTAGCCCGCCGCATCCCGCTCGCGCAGCGCCACCAGCGCGGGGCTCATCTCGGGTCGGTCGAAGCTGATCTGCGGACCGCGGTTGCTACCGAAGCCGGCCAGATCGAAGAACCGGAGGCCGGTCAGTTCGCCCAGGCGGTTGACACGGTCGTTGGGCAGCGGGCAGCGGCCGGCCAGGTTGTCGGGATAGGCACTGGCGTAGCTGGGGTAGTACGGCGCGTTGAGGTCGACCCAGGTGACAATGCGGTCGTAGCTCTCGGCATCGAGCTTGACGCCGTAATGGTCGGACTCGATGGCCTTGACCAGCCGACTGGCGTGGCTGCCCCACGACTTGGCCGGCAGGTTCTGGTGTGGGCCCGCGCCGGCCACCTTGACCAGCCCCTTGCGCCACAGTTCGTTGTACGCGGCGTTGAAGGTCAGGTCGCGGTCGCCCGCCAGGACCACGGCCTTGGCACCCGCGCCGCCCCAGTCGTGACACGGCAGGCACTGGCGGTCGAAGACCGGCTGCACTTCCGCGCGGAAGCCGAACTCGCGCGTGGGGCCGTGCCATTCGCGCAGCGTCGCGGGCGACTTGGCGGCCGCGCGTTTGGCCTTGGGCGCGCCGAGCCGGTTGTCGTGGCAGCCCACGCAGCCCGCGCGCTCGCCCGGCTGCACCAGGGTACCGCTGCGCATGGACTGCACCATGCGGCCGCGCTCGTCGAGCAGCTGGAAGTAGACGAACTTGCCCGACGGCACGCTGAAGTACGCGCTGCCATCGGGCTCGACCGGTACGGTGCCGAGGATGCGCTTGTTGTTGAAGTCGTGCCAGTCCATGGCCGGCGCGGCGATGCCCTGGCCGCCCCAGGCCTGCGAGGCCCAGAAGCGCTTCTCGGGCGACTCCACCACACGCAGCGTCTTCACCTCGCCGCGCTTGACCCCGGCCATGTGCGTGCCGTCGTAGACATCGTCCACGTAGAACAGGCCGTCGCCGTCGCCCCACTCGCGCCGCACGGGAATGGCCGGCGGTCGCGGCCGCGAGCGCAGCGGCATAGGATCGAAGCAGCCGGCGCCTTCGATGTGCAGCAGCGTCTCGTTGCCCCAGGTGTCGAGCACATAGATGCCCATCTGCTCGCCTTCGCCAGTCATCCGCGAGCAGAGGATGAACTGGTCATCGAGCGGATAGGGATCCTCGTACTTGGGCCGCAAACCGGTGTAGGAATCGAATCCGCCCTGGTCGACGCGATCGATGGCGCCAGCCGGCCAGGTGCGCACCACGCCGCGCTTGCCGTCGATGGCCTGGCGCCGATCAACGATGGCGATGGCGCCCCACGGCCGGTCATGGCACGAGGTGAAGGTGCAGACCACGGTCTCGCCGCCGGGCTGGCCCGGCCGGCCGGGCATGGGCCGCGCATCGATCACGCCGCCCGGCGAACTGGTGTTGTTGCCCCAGTAGACCAC
Organism: Armatimonadota bacterium; assembly: GCA_016235455.1. Lineage (GTDB taxonomy): Bacteria > Armatimonadota > UBA10988 > UBA10988 > UBA10988 > UBA10988. Next base: position 41,068 of record JACRKZ010000068.1, read on the forward strand.
GTGGTTGGTGCCGTCGGGGTTGGCCGTCCACAGGCCCTGGCCGTCACCGAAGTTGCGGTCGACATACTCCCAGCGGTCATAGAGCACACGGCCGTCGGGCAGCAGCGCGCCATGGCCCTCGAACAGCGTGTTGCGCCCGATCTGGGTGATGTTGGCGCCGTCCGGCTCCATCAGGCACAAGTTGGCCATGATGTGACGGTTGCACATGCAGTACTTGGGCTCGCGCGTGCCCGAGAAGAGGATCTGGTCGGTCGGCAGGTAGAGCGGGTCGATGTCGCTCACACCGGGCAAGCGCGTGAGCTGCCGCAGGCCCTGGCCGTCGGCACCCACCTCGTAGATGTGGTAGTCGTCCTTGATGTCGCGCCGCATGGAGAACAGCACTCGCTGGCCGTCGAAATGCACTTCCGGGTCACGAGCGATGCCGGTTGGCGCGTCAACCAGCACGCGGCTCTGGTCGCTGGCCACGTCGAGCAGCCGCAGCGAGCCGCCGCCCACGAAGCTGCCGGTGTTGATCTCATTGGTCTGGAACATCGTCTCGGTGTTGTGGTGGTCTGGGCGGTACTGGGCACGCGACACGAAGACCAGCGGGTGCGCCAGCTCGGGATGCGCGGCCAACGCCTCGCGCCGCAGCGCGGCCAGCGCTTCGGGGTCGGGGTCGGCGCCCAAGGCCTGCACCTTGGCCAGCAGCGCGGCGGCGTTCGGGTAGCGCGGGCCGTAGGCCGTCCGCAGCCCCTCGATGGCGGCCTTGAGGCTGGCCGGCGTGCCCGCACCGAGGCGGGAGTCGGCGCCAAGCACGCGCTTGTGGCTCGCCCGGAGCTTGGCCGTGGCGTCGGCATCGATGGTGCCGCTCAGGTGCACATCATCGATGGTCACATGGCCCCAGCCGCCGTTCTGGCCGTCGATCAGCCGCAGGTAGACCAGTTGCCCGACCCACGGTGTCGCGTCCCACGTCACGCGCTGCAGCGCCTCGTCGTTGATGCCGTGGGCGGTGAGCAGCGCCTTGCCCGACACGTCGCACAACTGCGCGGCGGTATCGGCATGGCTGCCACCGCCGACCATCAGGCGCACAGCGCCGGCTTCGAGCCGCACCACGGGTGACTCGATCACGCCCGTGTAGACATCCGAGCAGGTCTGCTGCGGTGTCTCGAGCGTGGACAGGAACCACGTGCCCTGCTTGGCGACGTACGGCTGACCCGTGTTGCGGTAGCGCTCGGGCCGCGCCAGAAGCGCGCCGAAGCTGCCTTCGGTCACCTTCCAGCCCTGCATGTCGCCGGTCTCGAAGTCCCAGACGATCTCGGCGCCCCAGGTGCAGGTCACAACGGCCACAGCCAGGCTCAGCCAACGCCACATGGCAACGTCTCCACAGTTGACATCAGAGTACCATCGTCGCATCCTCGTTGACCAGGAGCCCGCCATGCAGTACCCGGCCACCCGCCACGACGACACCGTGATCGACGACTACCACGGCACGTTGGTGCCCGACCCCTACCGGTGGCTGGAAGACCCCAATAGCGACGAGACCGGCGCCTGGGTGGCCGCGCAGAACGAGGTCACCTTCGGCTATCTGCGCGACCTGCCGCACCGCGGGCCGATCGCCGAACGGCTGGAGCAGGTCTGGGACTACCCCAAGCGTGGGCTGCCCTTCCGCACCGGCGGGCGGTGGTTCCAGTATCGCAACAGCGGTCTGCAGAACCAGAGTGTGCTGTACGTCGGCGACGCGCCCGACGGCGAGTTCCGCGAGTTGCTCGACCCCAACGCTCTGTCGGCCGAGGGCACCGTGGCGCTGGGCGGCATCGCCGTCAGCGAGAACGGCGCCTATCTGGCCTACAGCCTGTCGTCGGCCGGCAGCGACTGGCAGACCTGGCGGGTGCGCGACATCGCCACCGGCACCGACCTGCCCGACGAGCTGACCTGGTCCAAGTTCTCCGGCGCCAGCTGGAGCCACGACCACGCCGGCTTCTACTACAGCCGCTACGACGCGCCGGCGGCGGGCGAGGAGTACTCGAGCACCAACCTCAACCAGAAGCTCTGCTACCACCGCCTGGGCACGCCGCAGGCCGATGACGTGGTGGTCTATGAGCGCCCGGATCACCCGCAATGGGGCTTTGGCGGACACGTCACCGACGACGGCCGCTACCTGGTGATCAGCGTCTGGAACGGCACGCAGCAAGAGAACGCGGTCTTCTACTGCGACCTGGCCGAGCCCGGCGCGCCGGTGGTTGAGCTGCTGGCCGCATGGGACGCGCGCTGGAGCCTGGTCGACAACGATGGCGAGCGGTTCTGGCTGTTCACCAACAAGGACGCGCCCCGCAGCCGGCTGGTGGCCATCGACCTGAGCGCGCCGGACACGCTGGTCGAACTCATTGCCGAGGATGCGGACAATCTGCTGGGCCTCAGCCGCGTGGGTGACCGCTTCTTCGCCACGTACCTGCACGACGCCCACAGCCGAGTGGTCTGTCACGCTTTAGACGGCACGCTCCTCGGTGAAGTCGCGCTGCCCGGACCGGGCACGGTGGGCGGCTTCGGCGGCCGGCGTGAGGACCAGCGCACCTGGTACGCGTTCACCAGCTTCACCGACCCCGGCGCCCAGTATGGCTACGATCTGGCCACCGGTGAGAGCACGCTGTTCTGGCGGCCGGAACTGGACTTCGACGGCTCGCGGTACGAGACCGAGCAGGTCTTCTTCGAGAGCCGCGACGGGACGCGTGTGCCCATGTTCATCACGGGCAGCCGCCTGACCGAGCGCACCGGCGACCGGCCGGTCTACTTGTACGGCTACGGCGGGTTCAACATCCCTCTCACGCCGGGCTTCGCGGTGACCATGGTGCCGTGGCTGGAGCGTGACGCGCTGTATGTCGTGGTCAACCTGCGCGGCGGCGGTGAGTATGGACAGACCTGGCACGATGCTGGTCGCCTGCACGCCAAGCAGAACGTCTTCGACGACATGATCGCCGCGGCGGAGTACCTGTGCACCGAAGGCTACACCAACCCCGGCCGGATCGCCGTCGCCGGCGGCTCCAACGGCGGGTTGCTGGTGGGTGCCTGCATGACCCAGCGGCCGGATCTGTTCGGCTGCGCCCTGCCGGCGGTAGGCGTGATGGACATGCTCAGGTTCCAGCACTTCACCATCGGCTGGGCCTGGGTCAGCGACTACGGCAGCGCCGACAACGCCGACGACTTCGAAGTGCTGATGAGCTACTCGCCACTGCACAGCCTCCAGCCCGGCACGGCCTATCCGGCGACGCTGGTGACCACCAGCGACCACGACGACCGCGTGGTGCCCGCGCATAGCTTCAAGTTCGCGGCGGCGCTGCAGGCGGCGCAGGGCGGTGACGCGCCAACGCTGATCCGCATCGAGACGCAGGCCGGCCACGGCGCGGGCAAGCCCACCGCCAAGGTCATCGAGGAGGCCGCCGACCGCCTGGCGTTTGCGCTGGAGGCGCTGGGTAGCTAGACGGCGCTTGAGGCGAACGGTGTCAGGGCAGAAAAACGGTGTCAGGGACCGTTTCGCTCGCGAAACGGTCCCTGACACCGTTTTTCTGCCCTGACACCGTTCGCCTCAAGCAGACTCGACCGCCTGGAGCAGCGCGCGCATGGTGTCCTCGGGCAGGGCCGAGCTGTGCTTGTCGCAGGGGAAAGCGCCATCGGCGACTTCGGCGGCGTAGGCGCGCAGGGCCTCGGTGGCCAGGTCGCCGAGCTTGGCATACTGGCCGGCATGGCGCGGCACGAAATCGGGGAACAGGCCCAGCAGGTCGTGCCAGACCTGAACCTGGCCGTCGCAGCCCGGGCCGGAGCCGATGCCGATAGTGGGCACGCGCAGGTTGCCGGTGACGCGGGCGGCCAGCGGTGCGGGCACGCATTCCAGCACGATGGCGAACGCGCCCGCCTCTTGCAGGGCCAGGGCGTCGTCGAGCAGTTTGCGCGCCTGAGAGACAGTCTTGCCGCGCACGATCTGGCGGCCAAAGGTGTGTACCGACTGCGGCGTGTAGCCCAGGTGGCCCATGACCGGCAGGCCGCGCACGGTCAGCGCGCGGACCACGTCGAGCGCCTCGTCGGCGCCCTCGAGCTTGACGGCCTGCACGCCGGCCTCCTGGAACAGCCGCGCGGCGCTGCGCAGCGCGTCGTCGACCGACGCGTAGGTCATGAACGGCAGGTCGCCCACGACCATGGCGTGGTCGGAGCCGCGCACGACCATCTGCGCGTGGTAGACCATGTGGTCGAGGGTCACGGGCACCGTGGTGTCGTGGCCTTGGACCACCGTACCCACGCTGTCGCCCACGAGCATCAACGGCAGCCCGGCGCGTTCGGCCAGGCGAGCGGAGGTGTAGTCGTAGGCGGTGACCATGGCGAAGCGTTCACCGCGGCGCTTGAGTTCCAGCAGATCGCCGATGGTGACTCTCATGACAAGCTCCCCAGCCGGTCGAGCACCGGCTCCTCGGGCGGCAGGATGCGCGGCCGGTCGATGGCGCTGACGCGGTTGTCCGCGTCGACATGCACCAGCGTCGGCCGGAAGTCGGTCAGTTCGGACTCGCTCAACTGGCAGTAGGCGATGACGATGACCAGATCGCCGGGATGGCCCAGGCGCGCCGCGGCGCCGTTGAGCGCGATGATGCCGCTGCCGGCCTCGCCAGGAATGACATAAGTCTCGAAACGCGCGCCGTTGGCGATATTCACCACCGCAATCTGCTCATACGGCAGCAACCCGGCGGCGTCCATCAAGTCGGTGTCGACGGTCAGGCTGCCGACGTAGTTGAGGTTGGCGTCGGTGATCGTCGCGCGGTGGATCTTGCAGCGGCAGAAAGGTCTCAACATCACGGCCATCCCTAAAGGTCGCGTGCCAGGAAGACCACCGAAGAGTCGTCCGTGCCCGGCAGATAGCGGTCGTTGAACCCGCAGATGCGGAAGCTGTTTTGCAGGTAGAACTCGATCAATTGCCCGCCTTGGGGCTCAAAGTCCATGAGCACCAGCGCGCCCAGGCCCTTGGCCGCGGCCAGCAGCGCGTCGACCAGGATGCGGCCCTGACCATGGCCGCGGCGGTCGCGGCGGATGCTCAGGTCCATGATCCAGGCGACCTTGTTCCAGCGCCAAAGCTGGCAGCCGGCCACGCCGAAAGCTCGCCCGGCATCGTCGACCAGCACCACCCAGGTCTCGTGGTCCGAGCCAAAGGCCTTCTTGAAGGCCTCGGCGTCACGGCCGGTGGCGGTGATCGAAGCGCACAGGTCGGCGTCTTCCTCGCGCGCGGGCCGCGTGCTAGCTGGCATGACGCTTCCCCTCTCCGGCTACCTCGCCGGCGCGAAACTGCCGGGCATCGCCCAGGCTGTCCAGTTCCGCGGCGTACAGCGGCATGACCACCTTGGGCCGCGACGCCGAGCGCTCGTCGTCGTCGTGGCGGAAGCCACGCCCCTCGCCCAGCCGGCCCAGATCAACCGCGTATTCGCCCGGACCCACCGGCTTGTAGGGCACCTGATGGAGCCGCCTCCCAACCGCCGGCTGCGCCGGTTCGGTCGAGGTGCCGGACCCGTCAGCCGCCGCCGAATCGGCCGACGCGTCGGCCACGAGATGCAGTTGGTCGCGCAAGGCTTTGGCCCGCGCCACATCCGCCTCGCCCCACACGCGCCAGTTGCGCCAGTCCCGCGCCACATCGGTCAGGCGCCCCTCGGCGATCCACCGCAACAGCGTGTTCTTGGACACGCCAATGCGCGCCGCCGCCTCCGCCGTCGAGATCATGGGTCGTCTCCAGGTGAGTACAGTGAGTATACTCACTATCCCTACAACTCAGCTTAGCACTGGCGGCACACCTGTCAAGCAACCATGGCGGGGATCAGCGCCAGATGACGGACTCGTAGTACTGCTCGACGAACAACGTAGCGGCACGAATGTCGTCGTCGGTCAGATCGAGCTGGTGAGCAGCGACGACCACGAGCTTGTCGTCGTCGTCGTTGGTGCGGTGGATGACCGCGAGGCAGTGGCCGCTGGCGCGGTCGACGGGGCGGTCGGCGCCCAGGTACCAGGCGTCGAGTTCATGGCCATCGGGCGACAGCGTGCCAGGCACGTAGCCGTAGTTCAGCTGGTAGATGATTTCGCACCGGGGGTGTCGGCTGCCCAGCGGGCGGTCGATGACCAGGTCAACGGTCCGTCCCAGGTACGAGCGTGCGTCAGTGGTCATGGTGCGGAGGAGGCCACCGGCGGCAAGGGCGCCGCCGGTGGCCAGCGGCGAATGTCTAGAGCAGGCCCCACAGGACCATTTCGCTGCCGAGCTCAGCGTCGATGAAGGTGACCAAGACGCCTCCGACGACTTCGCCATCGACGACCGCGATCTCGTTGCCTTGGGCATCGCGCAATGATCCGGTGAAGATCCCGCCGTCGGTGATGGTCATGTCGCAGTTCATGCCGTTGCTGGCCAGGCAGCGGATGTGCCCGCTGACCGTCATGTCACTCTCGGCCTTGGCCCCGCGGATCGGCGGGAGGGCATCCACGCCCGCGTACTTCAGGGACTCTTGCGTGCGCACCCACCACAGGCCGGTCTCGAACTGCTCGCCAATGCTGGTGGAGCCGGTGAAGTCCAGGCCAGTGCGGTTGCCGTTGAGGTAGCCGGTCAGAGTCATCGATTCCGAGCTGCGGTACAGCAGCGAGCCATCCTCCGCGCGGACCTCCACGGCGGCGTTGTGCCGACCGCTCATCTCACCGATCATGCTTTGCAGGCTGAGCAACGTGCCGGTCATCTCGGTCTGCATGCGCACGGTCACCACGTCGGTGTCGAGCGCATAGGTGCCGTTGACACCCAGCACGACGCGGATCGCCGCGCCGTTGGTGATGGCGGCTTCCAGCCCCGCGGCCAGTTCATGCACGCCGTCGCGGCCCACGAGCTGTGCGCTGACGCTCTGCTGCGTGATGCGGACGGTGCCGGTCCAATGCAGGCCGGTGATGTCGTCGTGGTGATCGATGGTGGTCGTGCCGGGGGTGATGGTGGGCAGCGCCTCGATTTGGCGTTGGGCCAACCGGGCCACCGTCGCGGTGGTTCGCTGCCGGCGGGTGCGCACGTCGCCCAACGGGCCAAACGCGGCGCGGGTGTCCAGCCCGGTACCCAACCAGCTCAGCGCCCACAGCGCGTTGGCGGTACCGGTGCTGGTAACGCCGCCATCGGCCAGGCCGCCACTGGCGGTGGACACGGCCAGATCGCGCATGCTGGCCTCGTCGGCCGTCGGCGCGAAGAAGCCTTCCGAGGGCGCGCCGATGAAGCCGCTGCCACCGCAGCCGGCCAGCAGCACCAGGGCCACCACGGCCCCCAGTTGGTAAGTGAGTCGTCGCATGGGCTATCTCCTCGCCTCTGGGACAGAACATGGTACGACTGGTCCGGCCCTCGCCAGAGTATGGCTCCCGCGCGAGTGCGACGCAAGGCGATCAGGCGGTCGCTCCCGCGCGTTACAATACCGCCTAACGAGGCCCCGATGAGCTACCCGAACTTTCGTGCCTTTGTCGACGACCTGGAACGCCGCGGCGAACTGACACGCGTCAGCCGCGCCGTTGACCCCGTGCTGGAGATCACCGAGATCGCCGACCGCTGCGTCAAGCAGGGCGGTCCCGCACTGCTGTTCGAGAACCCGGTGGGCTCGACCATTCCCGTGGCCATCAACACCTATGCGTCCTGGCGGCGCATGGGCCTGGCCCTGGGCGCGGAATCGATGGACGAGATCGCCGAGCGCATCCGCAAGCTCGTGCACCTGCCCCAGGCGCTGCCGCGCATGAGCCTGGGCGAGAAGCTGGCCGCCGGCTGGGAGGCGCTGGGCCTGTTGCCCCAGCTCAAACCCCGCCTGGTCAAGACCGGCCGTTGTCAGGAGATCGTGGAGACGGAGTATCCTAACCTGCTTGAGCTGCCGGTTCTCTGGTGCTGGCCCGAGGATGGCGGCCGCTTTGTGACGCTGCCCCTGGTGTTCACTCGCGACCGTGTGACTGGGGCGCGCAACGTGGGTATGTACCGGCTGCAGGTCTTCGACGAGCGCACCACGGGCATGCACTGGCATTTCCACAAGGAGAGCAGCCGACGCTACCAGGACTACGAGGCGTGTGGCGAGCGCATGGAGGTGGCGGTGGCGCTGGGCGGCGACCCGACGCTGACCTACTGCGCCACGGCACCGCTGCCCGACGGCATCGACGAGATGATGCTGGCCGGCTTCCTGCGTGGCTCGGCGGTGGAAATGGTGCAGTGCAAGACGGTTGACCTGCAGGTGCCGGCCAGCGCGGAGATCGTGCTGGAAGGCTACGTGGAGCCCGGGGAGCGGCGGCGCGAGGGCCCGTTCGGCGACCATACCGGCTTCTACAGCCTGGCCGACGACTATCCGGTGTTCCATGTGACGGCCATCACGCGCGCCGCCGACGCGGTCTACCCCTGCACCGTGGTGGGCAAGCCGCCGATGGAGGACACGTATCTGGGCGGCGCGACGGAGCGCATCTTCCTGCCGCTGATCCAGATGGTCATGCCCGAAATCCGCGATATGGCCATGCCCCTGGCGGGTGTCTTCCACAACTGCGTGGTGGTCAGCATCGACAAGCGCTACCCGCTGCACGCGCGCAAGATCTGCTACGCCATCTGGGGCACGGGCCAGCTCATGTTCACCAAGTTCATCATCGTGGTGGACAAGCATGTCGACGTGCACAATGAGCAGGAAGTGATGTGGCACGTCTGGAACTCGGTCGACCCGCGGCGTGACACGTTCGTGGTGGACGGTCCGCTGGACGCGCTCGACCACACCTGCCCGCAGCCGTGCTGGGGCTCGAAGATGGGCATCGACGCGACGAAGAAATGGGCCAGCGAGGGGTTTGCGCGGGAGTGGCCCAATGAGATCGACATGAGCGAGGCGATCCGGGCGCGGGTGGATGGGATGTGGAGTGAGCTGGGTATAGACTTGGGGTAGGTGGGCGACCGATGGTCAAGCACACGGCGGAGTCGTATCGCGAGGCAGCGCTGGCCCATCTGAAGCTGGCGCTGAGCCTGCACCACGATCTGGCCGCCTACGGCGCCGCCCACTACTGGGCAGGACTGGCTGTGGAGTGCATGTTGCGGGCGTGGCGCAGGTTGGCTCATGCCGAGTTCGACAGCCGCCACGACTTGGTTGCATTGGCCAGAGCCGCGCGATTCCATCAGGTTGTAGGTCCCGATCTAGCACCATTGGTGTCCACGGCGCTGGGCGAAGTGGCCGTACGCTGGTCCAACGACCACCGCTACCGGCCGGCCCGCCTGATTGAGCGATGGCTGCGCGACCAGGGCCTTGACCGGCACGTCGCCGGTGACAAGCTGAAGTACAGCAGCACGTGCATCATCGATGCAGCACAGACGATCGTACAGATGGGAGCACGACGATGGCCTTCGACGACGAACTGAGGCAGAGCTTGGTCGAGCGGTTCCCCGGGGCCGAACTGGTCGACTTCGGCCGCGCCGATGAGGCCGACCAACTCGGCGGCGTCGTGTGCTGGGAGGGCTTTGAGGACGTGGCGCAGATCGACCGGCAGATCGCGCTATGGGACATGCTGAAGGGCAGGTTCTCCCGCGACCAACTGCTTGAGGTTGGCTTCATCATGACCTTCACCCCCTTCGAGCTGACCGCCCTGGCCGAGCGCTCGTGAACACACCACCCCATCGCCTCGTCATCGCCGTCTCCGGCGCCTCGGGCAGCCGCTATGCGCGGCTGCTGCTGGAGCACGCCATCCCCTTTGTGCCCGAGATCGGCCTGGTGGTCAGCCGTGTGGCGCCACAGGTTATCGCCCAGGAGCTCGACCTGCCCGAGGGCGACCTGCTGGCCGGGCTGGCTCTGCCCGAGGGCCATCGCGTCACGCGCCATGCCATCGACGACTACCGCGCGCCGTTTGCCTCGGGCTCCAATGTCTATGATGCCATGGTCGTCGTGCCGTGCAGCCAGGGGCTGATCGGCCGCATGGCGCACGGCATCAGCGACTGCCTGATCAGCCGGGCCGCCGATGTGTTCCTCAAGGAGCGGCGCCCGCTCATCCTCGTGCCGCGCGAGATGCCCATGAGCACGCTGCATCTGCGCAACCAGCTCACGCTGGCCGAAGCCGGAGCGCTGATACTGCCGGCCTGCCCCAACTTCTACCATCGACCACAAACGGTGGAGGAGGTTATGCTGACGGTGGTCGACCGCATCCTGTCGCACCTGAACCTGCGGCGACCGGGGAGTCGGCGTTGGTCCGAGGAGGCTCGATGAGGTCGTTTGCCGCTGATCTGAGGGGATTCCTGACCGATATCCGGTTGGAGCACAGCCTCTTCGCGCTGCCGTTTGCGCTGATCGGCGCGCTGCTGGCCTGTCAGGCCGGGCTGTATGCCGGCACCCGCCTGCTGCCCTATCCCAGCCGCCACGAGTTGCTCTATCTGGTGGTGGCCATGGTCGCCGCGCGTAGCGCCGCCATGGGCTTCAACCGTGTGGTCGACCGCCACATCGACGCCCGCAACCCGCGCACGGCGGGCCGCAGCCTGGCCGCGGGCCGGGCCCGCGTGGTCACCTACTGGGTGCTCATCGCCGGCGGCTCCGCGCTCACCTGGCTGGTCGCCGGGCGGTTCAACGCGCTGGCCCAGCGCTGCGCGCCGTTCGCGCTCGGGGTGCTGTTCTTCTACAGCCTGACCAAGCGCTTCACCGCGTTGTGTCACTTCTTCCTGGGCCTGGCGCTGGCCATCTCGCCGTTGGCCGCCTGGGTGGCCCTGTGCGGCAAACTGCCAGCCGCCTGGCCGCCCTATCTGCTGTCGGCCGCGGTGCTGTTGTGGGTGGCCGGCTTCGACGTGCTCTATGCCACGTTGGATCTCGAATTCGACCGGCGCGAGCGGCTGCACTCCATCCCCGCCGCCCTGGGCCTGCACCGCGCGTTGTGGGCGGCGCGGCTGTGTCATCTGGGCACGGCGCTGTGCCTGCTGGCCTTCTATGCGGCCACCTCGGGCCTGGGAGTCGGGTTCGGGCTGGCCACGCTGCTGTCGCTGGGCCTGCTGGCCTACCAGCATCTGCTGGTCCGAGCCGACGATCTGGGCCGGGTCAATGCCGCCTTCTTCACCGTCAATGCGGTGCTCGGGCTGATCCTGCTGGTCGGCGCGGTGCTCGACTGGGTGCTATAGCCCGCTCAACTCACTGGCCGTGGTCGGCGCTATCCACTCCATGAAGTGCGCCATGTTGGGGTACAGCCCGAAGCCGATGACCACGTCGCCGGCGCGCAGCACGTAGGTCGGGTCGGGGCTGATCACCAGTTTGCCGTCGGCCGCGGCTTTGACCGCCGCTATCAACACGCCGGTCTCCTGGCGCACACCGGTGTCGCGCAGGGCCTGGTCACAGACGCGGCTGCCCGTCTCCACCACCGCCTCGCGCACCACCAGCCCGGCCTCGTGGCTCTCGCCCCAGCCGGCCATGAGTTCGGCCACCGAGGGCGACACCGCCGCCATGGCCAGCCGGTGCGCGCCGAGATCGTACGGCGAGACCACCGCATCCGCGCCCGCACGCCGCAGCTTGGCCTCGGAGCCGGGCGCCATGGCCGCGGCACAGATGTGCAGGTCGGGCACCAGTTCGCGCGCGGTCAGTGTCACGAACACATTGACCGGATCGCTCCGCGTCACGGCCATCAGGCCGTCGGCGCGCGCGATGCGCGCCTTGAGCAAGGTCTCCTCGTCGGTGGCATCGCCGCAGAGCGCCATCAGTCCATCGGCGCGCGCCTCCTCGACGGCTTGCGAGTTGGTGTCGATGACCAGCGCGGTGCGACCGTTGCGCCGCAGCCACTTGGCCACGGACCGGCCCACCAAGCCGTAGCCAATGACCACAAAGTGCCGCTCGGCGGCGGCCAGGTCGCGTTCCATCTGGCGGCTCCTCCAGCGCTGCCAGCCTATAACGGCCAGCTCGATGATATGGGCAACAATGAACGTCCAGGTGGCCAGTCCGACCACGATGACCGCCATGGTGAAGATCTTGGCCTCATCGGTCAGCGCGTAGTCGTTGTAGCCGATGGTGGTAATGGTGGTGAGCGTGAAGAACAGCGCCTGCAACAGGCTCCACGGCATGAGATGGGTGTAGGCATACGCCGCGACCAGGAACAGCAGCGCCAGCACGCCCACGGCGCGAGAGAGGCGGTAGCGCACAGCCTGCAGATCCCGGTCGGCACCCGTCAACATCGGCTCAGGTCCTCGCCGGTGGTTGCAGGTCGCCGGTCTCGGGGTCGATGCGCCAGCCGTGGTTGAGGCACCACTGCCGCACCTGCATGGCGCGGCCCATGGCGCCCATGAACCTCTCGCGCAACTCCGGGTCGCCGATCCCGGCCGCCGCGGTCTCGATGCTGCGCCGCGTCGACTGGGCCAGTTGCGTCTCCACCAGCTCACGCCCGGTGGGCATCGGCTCGCCTTCAGGCTCGGCCGCGTCCGTCTCCTCGGTCAGCCGGCGCACCAGCTCGTAGTCCACCTCGAAGCGCAGCTTCTCAATGCCCGCCTCGGGGCACACCTGCCGCAGCCGCTCGGTCAGACGCCGCGACTGGCTGTGCAGTGTCTGGCTCCAGGTGGCGTTATCCACCGAGACGACCAGCGTTCCGCCCAGCAGTCGGTTGGGCAGCGTGTGTCGACCCATCAGCTCGCCAACGATCTCGCGCCACCGCCGACGCAGCATGCCCATGCGCAGGATGTCGGCCGCGCCGGGCTGACGCGCTAGGATCTGCTGCGCCAGGCCACCGACCTCGCTCAGCCTGCCGTCGGTCACGCGGGGACTGCCCATCGAGCTGTTCCTCACAGGCACTGCACCGTTCCGGCTTCCACCATGCGCCGGTCCGCTTCCGCCAGACCTGGCAGGTCCCAGCCTTCAGCCTCGGCGCCGCTCAGCAGCACCTGGTCTGCTTCCTCGGCCAGGGCGATGACCGCCGCGCGACGATGACTGTCCAGTTCTGACAGTACATCGTCGAGCAGCAGGATCGGCGCCTCGCCCAGATGTTGTGCCACTACCCGCAATTCTGCCATTTTGAGCGCCAGGGCGGCAGTCCGTTGCTGCCCCTGGCTGCCGAACGTACGCGCATCGACGTCGTTGACGCGCAACCGCAGATCATCGCGGTGCGGACCGACCAGCGTCAGGCCGCGGCGCATCTCGTCGGTGCGCTTCACGATGAGCTGCTCTCTCATGCCGTCCGCCAACTGCTCCGGGGTGTCTCCGTCCAGGCGCAGATGGGGCTCGTAGCTCACCTCAAGCTCCTCTCGGCCGCCGGAGAGCACACGGTGAAGGTCAGCCGCCTCATGGCCCAGTCGGGCCGTCCAGTCGCGTCTGAGCGCCATCATCACCCCGGCGCGGTCGGCCAACTCATCGTCCAGGGCGAGCAGCAGGTTCTCGTCGACCCGTCGGCCCGGCCCGCCGCGACCCAAGGCCGAGCGCAGCAGGCTGTTGCGCTGACGCAGCACGCCGCGGTAGCCGCCGAGCGCGGTCAGGTAGGCCGAGCTGGTCTGGCCGATGCAGGTGTTGAGGAACTCACGCCGGTCACCCGGCGCGCCGCTGACCAGTTGCAGCTCGCCCGGCCCGAAATAGACGACGACCAGCTCGCCGATGCCGTCGGCGAGGCGCTTGCGAGGCTGACCGTCGACCCGCAGGCTCTTGCCGCCATCGCGTTTGAGGCTGAGGCTGACCGCCACGGGATCGCGCTGGCCGCGCCGCGCTTCGCCGCGGATGACCGCCTCGGCCGCGCCCCAGCGCACCATTTCGCCATCACGCGCGGCACGCGGCGAGCGGGCCAGGGCCAGGAGAGCGACGGCCTCGAGCAGGTTGGTCTTGCCCTGGGCGTTGGCGCCCTGGAACACCGTCAGCCGTCGCTCGAAGGCCAGTTTCAGGCCAACGTAGTTGCGGAAGTCGGTCAGCTCGAGGCGTTCTAGGAACATGCTGGGGTCATCAACCCATCTGCATGGGCATCAGCACGTAGACGTAGTCTTCCTCGGCCACCGGCTTGACGGCGCCGGGATGGTTGGAGGCGGTGAGCTGCAGCTTGATCTGCTCGCACTTGAGGTAGACCAGCACATCGTGCAGGTAGTCGGCGTTGAAGGCTATTTCCAGGCCCTCGGTGACGCCGCTGGTCACCTCGATCTCGATGTCGTCGAGCATCTCCTCGGCGCGACCGATCTTGGTGCTGGCGGCGTTGAGGTGCAACTGGCCGTCGACCGTGGCGCGCAGGATCAGCTTGCGGTTATCCTCCCGCGAGACGATAGCGCAGCGCTTGACGCTCTCGCGCAGGCGCGCCGTGTCCATGGTGATGGTCCAGTCGGTGCGGCTGGGAATGACCTTGCGGTAGTTGGGGAACTCGCCCTCGATGAGCCGTGAGATGACGGTCACGCCGTCGAAGCGGAACTGCACCTGGCTCTCGGTCAGGTCGATGTTGACCACCGACTTGTCGTCCTCGGACAACAACCGCTCCACTTCGCGCAGGGCACGCGCCGGGATGATGTGCGCCACGACGCTACCGGGGATATCGTCGATGGCCTCCGAGCAGGTGGCCAGCCGGTGGGTGTCCGTCGCCACCAGGCGCAGTCGGCCATCCTCGATGGTGAACAACATGCCGGTCAGCCGAGCGCGGGTCTCGTCATGCCCGACGGCGATGATGCACGCGTTGATCATGTGCTTGAGCAGGCCTTGAGGCACGGCGAAGCTCGTCTCGCTGTTGAGTGCGGGGATGACCGGGAACTCATCGGCGGGCAGGCCGTGAACTTCCATCTCGCCGCGGCCACAACGGAATGTGACGTGGTCGCTGTCGTCGCTCTCCACCACCAGCGGCGGACCGGCCGGCTGCGCGCCGACCACTTCGCTAAACAGGCGCGCGGGCAGCGTGGTGCGACCGACAATCTCGGTGTCCACGGCCAGGCGAGCGCGAATGCCGATCTCGTGATCGGTGGCCGAAAGGGTCAGACCGTCGCCGTCGGCTTCCAGCAGAATGTTGGACAAGATGGGCAGCGTGCTGCGGCTGGAGACCGCGCGCTGCACCGTGCCAATGGCCTGCTGGAGCTGCTCACGCTGCGTGACGAACTTCATTGCTGGTGGCTCCTCATACGGATTGTCCACAACCGGGTCGAGCCCTTCGACAGAGACTCTTATGAATCTAGATCAGCGATCAGTAGCAGTAGGCCCGGTGGAAACGGTGGAAACCGTCGACCGGCCGCTCCCGGGGCCAATCGGGGCGGTGGATAGTCTGGTGGATAACCACCGGACTCTTGTTGACTTGTCCACCGGCCGCGAGCGCCCATGATATCCCCAAACCTATCCACCGTGCAATCCACCGGCTTCTCGACCGAAACGGTGTCAGGACCCGTTTCGGTCGCGGGGCGCTACCTGCTGGCGCATCCGGCGGATGGTGTTAGACTGTAAGGATAGTGGGTCCAGCCGGCCATGACCAGTGGTGACGGCGGACACGGAGCAGAGCCACAGAAGGACGGGCGATGAGGGCCGAGATTGTCTGCGTCGGGACCGAGTTGCTGCTAGGCAACATCGTCAACACGAACGCCGCGGCCATCGCTCGTGATCTGGCGGTGTGGGGCGTCGATGTCTACCACCACAGTACGGTGGGCGACAATCCAGAGCGCTGCGCCGAGGTGCTGCGCACCGCCATGCTGCGGGCCGACGCGGTGATCGTCACCGGCGGCATCGGCCCGACTCCCGATGACTGCACGCGTGAGGCCCTGGCCGCGGTCTTGGGCGTCGAGCTGGTCCGGCCACCCGAGCTGATGGCCGTGCTGGAGGCGCGCTATGCCGCCTGGGGGCGCAAGCCCAGCGCCAGCAGCCTGAAGCAGGCCGAGTTGCCAGCCGGCTGCCTGCCCATCAACAATCCTACCGGCAGCGCCGTTGGAGTCCTGGCGGCGCCAAGCGAGGGTCCCTTCGCTGGCCATGCGGTCTATGTTTTGCCCGGTGTTCCGAGCGAAATGGAACGGATGCTCGCCGAAGGCGTCTTGCCTGATCTGAGAGCGCGGTTTGGGTTGACCACCGGGCTGTGGCAGCGCGTCCTGCGGAGCCGGAATCTGGGCGAAAGCCTGATTGCCGACCGCCTGGCCGACCTGCTGACCGGCAGTACCAACCCGACCGTGGCCACATACGTCAAGAATGCGGAGGTCGAGATTCGATTGACGTGTCGCGCAAGCGATGCGTCGCAAGCCGAGAGCCTGTTCGCGCCGGTCCAAGCGGAGATCCTCCAACGGCTGGGCGACTTCATCTACGGGCTCGACGACGAGGGTTACGAGAAGCAGATTGGTCGATTGCTGGCCGAGCGCGGCGCGCTCCTGGCCACCGCCGAGAGTTGTACAGGCGGGCAGATCGGCGATCTGGTCACTTCGGTGCCGGGCAGTTCCGGTTGGTACCGAGGTGGTGTGGTGGCCTACAGCAATGCGCTCAAGCAGTCGTTGCTGGCGGTCGATGAGGGTGTCTTGGCGGAACAGGGCGCGGTCAGTGAAGCCTGCGCCCGGGCCATGGCTGAGGGCGTGGTGGCGTCGTTGGACGCCGACTTCGGCCTGGCTGTGACCGGCATTGCCGGTCCGGACGGCGGCACTGACGCCAAGCCGGTCGGACTGGTCTACCTGGCGATCTGTGATCGGCGGGCTGCGGTGACGGTGGTCAAGGAGAGAAAGTTCACCGGCACGCGCGCGTTGATCAAGGAGCGCACGGCACTGGCGGCCCTCGAACTGGCCTGCCGGTACATGAATGGATCGGAACCGTGAGAGCTTTCCTGGCGATCGTGCCACCGCGGGTGGTGCGTGATGCGGTCGAACTGGTACGGGATCCGCTGCGCGATGCCGCACCGGGTGGACGTTGGGTGCATCCGTCGTTGTGGCACCTGACGCTCAAATTCCTGGGCGATGTCGAGGACGAACTGGTGCCCGCCGTGGCCGATCTGGCCAGCGAAGTGGCGCAACGATTCGAGGCCTTCCGCCTCGGCCTCGGTGGCCTCGGCGTCTACCCCAACATGGAGCGTCCACGCACCCTGTGGGTCGGCTCCACGCAGGGCGCCGAGCAGTTTGAGGCGCTCGCCGCCGCGCTCGACGGCGGGCTCGACGGCCTCGGCTTCCAGCCCGAAGACGAGATCATCCGCGCCCATCTGACCGTGGCCCGGTTCCGCGACAACCACGAATTTGGCGAACTCGCCGGCCATATCGGCCCCGGCGCGGAGATCGCCAGCTTCGCGGTCAAGGAGCTGGTGCTCATGCGCAGTGTCCTGCGGCCCCGTGGCCCCGACTACAGCGTGGTCGAGAAGCTGCCGCTGGTCATCCCCGAGGGCTTTGAAGTGCCCGACGAGGAGGATCTGGCCGCCGATTCCGCCGCGGCCGAGCCCGGCGCGGCCGAAGAGCCGAACCCGGCGGCCGAGACCGAGGCCACCAGCGAAGCCTGATTGCGGAAGGGCACTGGCCCTGACGCTCGAAATGCCCATCGGGGAGATTCCCGATGGGCATTTCGTTGGCGCTGCTGGGTTGCGGCGCGTTCGGCTCCAGCTTCATCCGCCACTGGCGCGCACATCCCGATGTCGCGCGCTTCGCGCTGTGTGATCATGACTCCGCACGCCTGGCCGCGGCTGCTCGCGAGCATGATGTCACCGAGACCTACGACTCGCTCGAGGCGCTGGTCGCCTCGGACATCGAGGCCGTCGCGCTCTTCAGCCAGCACTGGATGCACGCGCCGCAGGCCGTGGCGCTGCTCGATGCCGGCAAGCATGTCTACTCGGCCGTGCCCGCCGCGGCCAGTCTCGACGAATGTGATGCGCTGGTCCGCGCCGTCGAGCGCAGTGGCCGCCTCTACATGATGGGCGAGACCAGCTTGTTCCGCGCCGAGTGCGCCTACTGCTGCCAGCGCGCGGCGGCCGGCGACTTCGGCCATCTGGTCCACTTCGACGCCGAGTACCTGCATGACCTCGACCACGGCCTGCGCGATGTGCTGCGCAATCGCCTGGGTGAGGCCTTCAGCATGAGCCGGACCGGCGCGCCGCCGATGCACTACCCGACGCACTCGATCGGCTTCGTCATGGCCATCTGCGCCGCGGTCGACCCCGACGTCCATGTGACCTCGGTGTCGGCGCTGGGTACGGCCATCCCTGGCGACGACTGGCACCGCGCCGATACCGACTGGCACAACCCGTATGGCAACGAGATCGCGCTGCTGGAGCTGAGCTGCGGCGCCACGGCGCGCATCGCCGAAATGCGCAAGGTCGGCCATCCCGGCGCCGAGCGGGTGGCCCGCGTCTACGGCACCGAGGGCACGTTCGAGCTCGGCAGCCGCGGCGCGAGCTGGTGCACCAAGTCGGGTTGCGAGCCGGTGGAGCCGACGCTCGACTTCGCGCCGCTGCCCGCGGCCCTGGCCGCGGACCGTGGCGGGCATGGCGGGTCGCACGCGCATCTGGTGCATGAGTTCGTCAGTGCGGTGCGCGACGGCCGGCAGCCACGGATGAACGTCTGGCAGGCGGTGCGGACGCTGGCGCCGGGCCTCGTGGCGCACGAGTCGACGGTGCAGCAGGGACGGCGCCTGCCGGTGCCGGACTGGGGATCGGGGCCGGGGTCGGCATGACATGGCCAGAACGTGCCGGGGCCGAGGGTGTTGCTCTGGGCTGGTAGGG
This sequence comes from Armatimonadota bacterium, assembly GCA_016235455.1. Lineage (GTDB taxonomy): Bacteria > Armatimonadota > UBA10988 > UBA10988 > UBA10988 > UBA10988. The sequence goes on from JACRKZ010000068.1 coordinate 59,650, forward strand.
CGCCGGGCCGTCGGCCCTAAGCGCCCAGCCACAGCCGGTAATCGGCCGGATCCTGCCAGTCGATGGGCCGCGCGGCCAGATGGTGATCGCCCGACTCGACCCAGGCCTGGGCCGTCTCGCGGGCGATGGGCTGCAGGTCGTCACGGGCCAGCAATCGGTCGGGGCTGAGCCAGACGACCTCGCTGACCTCGTTGCCGTCGGCCGTGGTGGCCTCGCTGAGCGCGCGCATGGCGAACACGAAGTAGAGGTTGGGCAGCGGCTCCTCGCGGCGTTGGCGAACCATGAGGATGCCGAGCGGCTCGGCCTCGACGCCGGTCTCTTCACGGACCTCGCGCGTGGCCGTCTCGTGCAGGAGTTCGCCGGGGTCGAGGTGGCCGCCGGGGATCATCAGTCGGCCCTTGGCCGGACCATAGGTCATGCGGACCAACAGCACGCAGCCGTCGGCCCGCACGACCCAGCCGCCCACGCCGACCGAGTGTTGGCTGGCGGGCAGTGACATCAGACGATCTTGTTGATGGGCAGCTCGATGATGCCCTCGGCGCCGACCGTGCGGAGCTGCGGTATGAGCTCGCGCACTTCGCTCTCGGAGACCACGGTCTCCACCGCGAGCCAGTCGCTCTGGTAGAGGTGGTTGACCGTCGGCGAGTTGATCGACGGCAGCAGACCGATGACGGCCTGCACCGCGGACTCGGGGCAGTTCATCTTGAGCAGCACCATGCCGTCGGCTTCCAGCGCGCCGCGCAGCAACATGGCGATCTGCTCGATCTTGCGCCGCTTGAAGCCATCTTCCCAAGCCGCCTGGTTGGCGATGAACTTGGTGTTGGTCTCGAGCAGCGTGTGGATGATGCGCAGGCCGTGGGCCTTGATGGTGGAGCCGGTCTCGGTGACCTCGACAATGGCATCGACCAGACCTTCAGCCACCTTGCCCTCGGTGGCGCCCCACGAGAACTCGGTGTCGACGGTGATGCCGCGCTCGGCGAAGTAGCGCTTGGTGAAGCCGACCAGCTCGGTGGCGATGCGTTTGCCCTGCAGGTCCTCGATCGTGTTATAGGGCGAGTCGCCGCGCACCGCGAGCACCCACTTGGCCTTCTGGGTGGAAACCTTGGAGTAGATCAGGTCGGCGATGTACTCGACCTTGGCGTCGTGCTCCAGGATCCAGTCGAGCCCGGTCAGGCCGCAGTCCAGCGTGCCCTGCTCGACGTACTTGGCCATTTCCTGCGCGCGCACCAGGGCGCACTCGATCTCGGGATCGTCGATCTGCGGGAAGTAGTTGCGCGACGAGCCGCGGATGCGCCAGCCGCTGCGGCGGAACAGGTCGATGGTGGCCTCTTCGAGGCTACCCTTGGGAATACCCAGTTTCAAGACACTCATGATCCATACACCTTCTTGGGGTCGAAGAGCGGCTCGCCCTCGACCGTAAAGCCTTCGTCGCCGAGCACGCGGTAGAAGCAACTGCGGTGGCCGGTATGGCAGGCGGCATCGCCGATCTGCTCGACCTTGATCACCACGGCGTCGAGATCGCAGTCGATGCGGATCTCGTGCACCTGCTGCACGTTGCCCGAGCTTTCGCCCTTCTTCCACAGCTTGCTGCGCGAGCGGCTCCAATAGGTGGCGACCCGGGTCTGGAGGGTATGATGCCAGGCTTCCTCGTTCATGTAAGCCACCATCAGGATGGTGCCGTCATGCACGTCCTGGGCGATCACGGTTACGAGGCCCCCGCCTTTGGCGAAATCGGGGGTGAGTTGCTCTGCCATGGCTGTCTCCAGTCCCTTCCAGGGTTGATACGCGCTGCAAAAGGCCCCCTCCAGAGCCCAACGAGCGCCGCTTCATGGTAGGGCCGGCCCCATTAGCTGTCAACGAAGCGCGCTGCGCGCGCGGCGTGGGGCGTGCTGCTCGACGCGCGGCATAGGGCGTGGGGGGAACGATAGGTCACGCAGGCGATCTGCCCGCGCGCAGCGCGGCACCCCTCACGGTCTGCGCCCTACGCCGCACGCGAAGCGCGCCCTCACCAGCCGTGCGGCACGTCGTCCTCGCCGTCGATGTCGGGCAGGTTCTCGGGTTTCTGACCGCGGTGGTCGGCCAGGTCGCCGGTGGGTTCGGTGGGTTCGGCATCGCCCAGCAGCGCGCCGGCGATGTTGGCCACGCCACCGGCCAGGCCTTCCAGGTCGTAGCCGCCCTCCAGGCAGGCCACGACGCGGCCCTGGCAGAACTCGGCGGCCCAGTCCAGCACGCGGCGGGTCATCTGGCCGAAGCCGCTGTTGGTCACGCGCATCTGGCCGAGCGGGTCGCGTTCGTGGGTGTCCTGGCCGGCCGAGACCAGGATCAGCTCGGGCGAGAAGGCCCGGACCGCCGGCGCGACGATCTCGTCGAGCAGTTGCAGGTAATCGGCGTCGCGGCGGCCGGGGCGCAGCGGCAGGTTCAGCGTGGCGCCCTCGCCGGCGCCGGCGCCGCGTTCGTCCTCGGCGCCGCTGAAGGGGTACCAGTTGACCTGGTGCAGCGAGCAGAAGAAGACGTTGGGGTCCTCGTAGAACGCCTCCTGGGTACCGTTGCCGTGGTGGACGTCCCAGTCGAGGATGAATACGCGCTCGATGCCCCGCTGCTGCGCGGCGCGGGCGCTCAGCGCGATGTTGTTGAACAGGCAGAAGCCCATGCCGCGGCTGGGCCGCGCGTGGTGGCCGGGCGGGCGCGTGAGCACCAGCGCGTTGTCCACCTCGCCCTCGAGCACGGCCTCGACCGCCACCAGTGCGCCACCGGCGCTGAGCCGGGCAATGCGGTAGCTGGCCGGGCAGATGTGCGTGTCGGGGTCGAGCGAGCCGCCGCCCTCGTCGGCGACCGCGCGGACATGGTCGATGTACTCCGGCTCATGCACCCAGGCGATCTGCTCGGCGGTGGCGGGGCGCGGCTTGTAGTAGGCCATGCGCGGCCAGAGCCCGGTCTCCACCAGCGTCGACCAGATGGCCCGCAGACGTTGGGGCCGCTCGGGATGGAGTGGCCCGTTGTCGTGCAGCAGGTATTCGTCGTGCGTGATAAGTCCGGTCGACATCGCTGGCTAGTTCGCCGGCGTCAGGCGACAGCCTTCTAATCGTTTGATTGCAGTTTCCAGAGAGTCCGACCAGCTGGCCGCGAGGTCGCGGGTCAAGGTCAAGCGACGGATATCCTGGCCGTCGCGCAGGCAGATCTCCACCGGCTGTTGGCCCGGGTGGTCCTTCAACGTCGTGGCGAGTTGGCACAGCCGTTGCTGCAGGTCGTACTCCTCAAGCTCGCCGGTGGGCACCTGCACCTCCACGCGCAGGCGGTTGGTCGCGGTGCTCGTCGGTGTGGGTTGCGGCACGGGCGGCAGCTCCGGCTTGGGCGGCTTGGGCTGGCCGTTGCCGTTGCCATGGCCGTGGTGCGGCGGAGTCACCGGCAGCGACTCCTGCGGCGGCGTCACGGCTGGCCCCACGCCGTCGCCGTGCTCGTCGTCCGGACGCCGCGCGCTGGGGCTGGGCCCGCCGTTGCCGGCCGCGGGGGTGATGGCGGCGCTGCCGAGCACTTCGGGCCGCGGCGGCTTGGTGCGCTTGCGCTTCCATTCGGTCGGCCGCAGGATCTGGTCGACCACGAGGTCGGGCGGACCCGGACGGTCCTCCTGGCGCCGGACCTTGCCATAGACGACCCGCACTTCGCCGCCTGAGCAGAGGTGCTGGTAGCTGTCGTGCTGACCGCTCCACAGCAGGACGGTCGTCGAGCCGACCAGGTCGGTGAGCCGCGCCCGGCTGGCCTCGCCGCGGCGAGTGTTGAAGGTGCGCTGCTCGTCGAGCAGGCCGGCCATGATGATCACGGTGTCGTTGGGCAGCGCGGCGACCTCGCTCGACAGCACCGCGCTGTCGACCACTTCCATCTCGGTCAGTTGCCGGCGAAGCTCGGCGAAGGGATCCTCAAAGACCACCAGGCCGAGCAGCTCGGTGTCCATCTGCCGCAGTTCTTCCTTGGCATACTCGGCCGACTTCTTGAGCGGCGGCACGAGCATGTCGCCGCCGTCGCTGTCGTCGAGCCCATCGAACAGGCTGATCTGGCCCGAACGCTGGTCTGCCTGGGTGCGCTGCGCGGCGTCCCAGATGGCCTCGTAGCTGAGCATCAGCTCCTTGCGATTGCCGAAATCACGGCAGGCGCCCGCCTTGATCAGCTTTTCGACCGCCGCCTTGGGCACCGTTTTCAGGTCGACGCGGCACAGGAAGTCGTAGAGGTCGCCGTAGGCGCCGGCCTCGGCACGTTGGTCGACGATAGCCTGGGCCACCTTGGAGCCGATGCCGTTGATGCCGGCCAGGCCGTAGACGATGTGGTCGCCCTGGACCTCGAACACCTCGCCGCCCGAGTTCACGCACGGCGGCAGCACCTCGATGCCCACGGCGCGGGTGTCGTTGATGAAGGCCACGACCTTGTCGCGGTGGTCCATGACGCTGGTGAGCTGCGCGGCCATGAACTCACGCGGGTAGTTGGCCTTGAGGTAGGCGGTCCAGTAGGCCACAACGGCGTAGCAGGCGCTGTGCGCCTTGTTGAAGGCGTACCGCGCAAAGGCCTCGATCTCGTCCATCAGCTCGTTGGACAGCCGCTCGCTGATGCCCTGCTTGGAGGCGCCCGCCACGAAGTTGGTGCGCACCTTGGCCATCACCTCGGCGTCCTTCTTGCCCACGGCCTTGCGGATGGCGTCCGCGCCGGCCAGGGTGAAGCCGCCCAGGTCACGCCCGATCTGCATGACTTGCTCTTGGTAGACGATGATGCCGTAGGTCTCTTTGAGGATGGGCTCCAGCAGCGGATGCTTGAAGACCACCTCGCGCTGCCCGTGCTTGCGGGCGATGTACTCGGGGATGTTGTCCATCGGGCCCGGCCGATACAGCGCCACCAGGGCCACGATGTCCTCGATGCGGTCCGGCTGCATTTCCTTGCAGACCTTCTGGAACCCACCGGACTCGAGCTGGAACACGCCGACCACGTCGCCGCGGCTGATCAGGTCGTAGGTGCGCTTGTCGTCCAGCGGCAGGTCGCGCACATCGAAACCAGGCAGATGGTGGTTGCGCGCGATCAGCCGGCAGGCCTCGTCGATGACGGTCATCGTGCGCAGGCCCAGGAAGTCCATCTTGAGCAGGCCGCACTTCTCGATGGCGCCCATATCGAACTGCGTCACCACGTCGTCGCCGCCCGACACGCGGCACAGCGGCACGTAGTTGCTCAGGTCGTCGGGGCCGATGACCATCGCCGCGGCGTGAATCGAGGTGTGCCGAGCCATACCTTCCAGGCGTAGCGCGTTGTTGATGATCTCATTGACGCGCTGGTCGGACTCGTAGCGCCGGCGCAGCTCCTCGGAACCTTCCAGGGCCTCCTTGAGGCTGGTGCCGGGCTTGTCGGGCACCATCGCGGTCAGCTCGTTGACCTCGTTGATGGGCATTTCGAGCACGCGGCCGACGTCCTTGATGGCGGCCTTGGCGCCCATGGTCCCAAAGGTGATGATCTTGGCCGTGCGCGTGGCACCGTACTGCGCGATGGTGTAGGCCACCATCTCCTCGCGGCGCTCAGGCGGGAAGTCGATGTCAATGTCCGGCGCCGACGGCCGTTCCGGGTTGAGGAACCGCTCGAAAAACAGAGCGTAACGTAGTGGGTCGAGCTCGGTGATGCCCAGCACATAAGCCACCAGCGAGCCCGCCGCCGACCCACGGCCCGGGCCGACGCGGATGCCGCGGCTCTTGGCGTAGTCGATCAGGTCCCACACGATGAGCATGTACGGGCTGTAGCCCTTGTCCTCGATGACCTTGAGCTCATAGTCGAGCCGCTCGAGCACCTCGCGGTTGTTCTGGTCATAGAAACGGCCCAGCCGCTCCAGGCAGAGGGTGCGCAGGTACTCGCCGGCCGACTGGCCCGGCGGCAGCTTGGGGAACTCGGGCAGGATCAGGTCGCCTGTGCTGAGCTTGACGTTGCAGCGCTCGGCGATGGCGCGGGTGTTGAGCAGCGCCTCGGGCACTTCGCCAAAGAGGTCCCACATCTGCTGGCCCGAGCGCATGAACAACTCACGGCTGGACATGCGCATGCGGTTCTCATCGGCGTGCAGGCAGCCGGTCTGGATGCACAGCAGCAGATCCTGCGGGCCGGCGTCGCTCTCTTCCACATAGTGCACGTCGTTGGTGGCCACCAGAGGGATGCCCGTACGCCGGTGCAGCTCGTACATGCCGAGGTTGACCTTGGTCTGTTCGGGCGTGTGGTGGTCTTGCAGTTCCAGGAAGAAGTTGCGCTCGCCAAACAGGTCGCGGAACTCATAGGCGACGCGCTCGGCGCGCGCGGGATCGTCGTGCAGCAGCGCCTGGGGGATCTCGCCACCCAGGCAGCCGCTCATGGCGATCAGCCCCTCGGTGTGCTCGCGCAGCAGCTCGCGGTCCATGCGCGGCTTGTAGTAGAAGCCGTTCAGCCAGCTGTCCGAAACCATCTTGAGGATGTTCCGGTAGCCGGTCTCGTTCTCGCAGAGCAGCGTGAAATGGCACAGGCCCTTGCCATCCTCGCGCTTGATGCGTGTCTTCTCCAGGCGCGAGCCCTCGGTGATGACGTAGCCCTCAACGCCCAGAATGGGCTTGACGCCGGCGGCCTTGCAGGCCTGATAGAACGGCATCGTGCCGTACATGTTGCCATGGTCGGTGAGCGCGACGGCGCCCATGCCCCATTCGGCGGCCCGCTTGGCGATCTCCGTGACGCGACCGGCGCCGTCCAGCAGGCTGTACTCGGTATGCAGATGGAGATGGACGAAATCCGTGGCGCCGCTCATGAGAAATCACCTTCGACCGCGGCCGCGAGCAGGCAACATAAGCGCCGCGGCGCTGGGCAGTCTACCACCGTGGCCAGCGCCGTCGCAAGCTTTGGGTGCCGTGCCGACTCCCGTGTCGATGGTCGGCCGGAACACGACGAACCCGCTCCCGGTCGGCCTTGTCCTGGTTTGGACAGCCAACGCGTGAGCGGGTTCGTTGCGGCCTGGTTGCCGGCCGGCCGCGCGCACGAGGCGCGCGGCCCAGGGCCTCAACCCGCCGCTGGCATGGCATCGGGCGAGCTGGCATCTTTCAAGATGGTGCTGGTCCGGCCGTCTTGGCCGAGCAGGCGAATCTCGCTCGCCGACTCCCCGCCATCGCCATACAGTTCGACCGAGTAGTAGACCCGTTGGCCGTCGGCGCTGACGCTGAGATCGCTGACGCCGCCCTTGCCCATCTCCCAGGTGTCGACGCCCCGGATGGTCTTCTTGGCCGGGTCGAACAGGTACAGCCCGGTGGTCAGCGTGCCCAGCGCCAGGCGGCCATCGGCCAACCAACCGACGCAACTCACCGCGCCGTCGGCCTTGTGCTCGCTCATCCACTGCCAGTCCAGCCACAGCGGCGAGAGCATCTTCTGGCTACGCAGGTCGTAGAGCTCTACCGTGGCCGAGACATCGGTGGGGAAGGTGGGCACGACGATCTGCTTGCCGTCGGGCGAGAACCGCAGGCGCGCGCGCGGGCCACCGACATCGCCCATTTCATGGGAGGCGATTTTGCGCGACGGACCCCACTCGCTCTCCAGCGCGCCGAGGGTCAGGTACAGATCGAACTGCTCCTCGCCCCGCCGGCCGATCTTGGTGAAGGCCATCATCCGCTCGGCCGGGCTGGCGCCGATGCCCAGCGCCGCGCCAGCGGACTTGAGCCAGGTCAGATCGGCCGGCTTGACCGGCAGTTGGCTTGTCTGCTCGACGATGCCCACATGCGAGCGCAACGTCTCGCCGCCCTTGAGCCGCATGGTGACGAACCGCTCGGCGTCAATCCAGGTGGGCTGCACATAGACCCAGCCCGGATCCTCGGCGATGGCTATCCTGGGCTGGGTCTTGTCGGCGGGCAACAGCCATACGCGCCCACCCCGACAGAACAGCAGCGTATCCGGCGCGGCCCCAGCGGCCCACGCGGTCAGCAACAGTGCCAACAGAGCAATGCAGCGCATGGTCGGTCTCCTTCTAGATCATCGTCACTCGCCGGCCGGCGCGGCATCGGGCCAGTCAGCGTTCTCCAGTACGACCTCGGCCTCGCCGGTGCCGTCCCACATGCGGATCTCGGTGGTCGGCGCCTGGTTCTCCACGCTGACCTCCAGACCGTAATAGACGCGCTTGCCATCGGCGCTGACGCTCAGGTCGGTGACGCTGGCCTGGCCCTTGTCGCGCGCGTCCAGGCATTCTGCCTTCTTGGTCTTAGGGTCGTACGCCCAGAGGCCGGTGCCCGTCGTGCCCAGCAGGATGCGCCCGTCGCCCAGCCACGCGGCGCAGCTCACGCGCGGGCTCTCGAGGTGCTCCACCAGCCACTCATGCTTCAGCCATTCCGGCTCGAGCAGCTTGCCCGAGGCCACGTCGACCAGCGACATGGGCACGCCAAACGCGTCGGTGAACGTGGGCACGATGGCCTGGCTGCCGTCGGGCGAGAAGTGCACGCGCGCCAGCAGCGAGGACTGGTCCTCGGCGAAGGTGGAGTAGTTCTTGGCCTTGGGCCAATCGCCCTCGAACGGCGCGACGGTCAGGAAGGCCTTGTTGACGCCCTCCTTGCGCTCACCGAGCTTGGTCAGCGCCAGCAGCTTGTGCTTGGGGCTGACGCCGATGTTGAACGCGCCACCGGCGGGCTCCAGCCACTGGATGTCGGCGACCTTGTACTCGCCTTCGGGCAGCACACCGGCCATGCCGACATGCGAGCGGTTCAGTTCGCCGTCTTTGAGCCGCATGACAGCAAACACGTCGGCATCGAACCACGTGGGCTGCGTGTAGGCCCAGCCGGGATCGTCGGCGATGGCCTGGCGTGGCTCGTCGGCATCCTTGGGCAGCACCCAGATGTGGCCATCGCGCACGAAGAGCAGCGCATCGGGCGCAGCCTGGAGCGCGGCGACGGCGGCGAGCAGGAGAAGCAGGGGGGTGGTACGGCGCAAGTTGGATCTCCCTTGGCTGTGTATTGTAGCTGATGGCCAACCGACCTTGTCGGCGTTCCTCAGCGCGGCTGGCACGGCCACGCGCGTAGTATCAGTCTGTTTGACTCTGATTCTGACGATGTGATACATTCAATAGAATGCGAGTCACTTCCTAGGTTCAACGCGGGGTATGTCATGTGCGTCGACAACGAGGCTGGCGGCCCAACCAGTGGGGAGACAACGAAGGTCGGCCCGCTCCTACTCCAAGTGCCGCAAGACATAGAGCAGGACGCGCGGTGGGCTGACGCGGTTGTTGAACGCGGTCCTGTTCGCGCCCCGGGGGGCGCAGAGACGCCGCTGTCGTATGAGGCCCTGGCCGAGATCCACGACGGGACGGCGAAGGCGCCTCAGAAGGCCCGAGTGGTGGTCTGCCGAGCCGAGGAGGGTGTGCTGTGGAGCGTGACGTGCCGGCCGCAGGGCGGCGGGTCAAGCAAGTACGCCTACAAGGCCACCGACATGGCGCGCCTCGTCTGGGGCCGCCTTGAGTCGCACGTGCAGGCCCGGGACCCCAGAGGCGGACTGCTGATCGTCGCTGGCGGGACGGGTTCGGGCAAGACCACATACGCGCGGGAGCTGTGCCACCGGCTGGTTCAGCAGGATCCCACGCGCCTGCACATTGTCTCGATCGAGGATCCTGTCGAGACGGCGAACTGGTTCAGCGGGACGACTGGTGCGACGGCACGATTGGTGGAACTGGCCGCCACCCGGAACAGGGCGCGCGATGAAGCAGCTACCGAAGCCATGGCGGCCGCGCGGTGCACGGCCCATCGTCTTGGCCCAGAGGTCGAGCGAGCGTACCTTGCGGCGGAGCGAACGAAGGGAAGTGCGCTGCACGAGGCCAGCAGCGCCGGTGGCCCGGACTCCACTTGGTGGAAGACGATGCGGCATCGTCGCATCGACACCGAATCGGTGCGCGCGGCGCTGATGGGCACGGCGCTGCGTCAGACGCCGGGTCTGGTGATTGTGGGCGAGGTGCGCGACGACGAAGACTGGCAGGCCGTCGTCGAGTTCAGTCGCACGGGCCATCTCTGCGTGGTGACCACTCATGCCGGGTCGCTGACCATGGCCGTGTCCAGGCTGATCCGGGCACTTGGCCTGCGCACTCCCGCTGACCGTGCGTACCTGGCTGACTCGCTGCTGGGCGTCCTTCACCTGGCGGTCCACGCCCTGGCGAAGCCCGCGGGCACGGTGGCGCAGTTGCCGGCGCTCTGGGTGCCCCTGCCACGCTCCGCTGGGCTCTTCGCCGGTTCAGGGCTGCGGTCGCTCGTGGCCGAGCGATCCGCGCTGGCGCCGCGGCGCGCTGGTCGGGATGCGAGTGGCGTCTATGGACGGCACTACTTCATGGAATCCGCTTTCGGTGCCAGCGGCTGCAAACTGCGTGACAAAGCGGTTCGGCTGTTTCCCAACCAACCCGATGGCGCACCTGTAGGTACGGCGGCTAAGCGTGCTGCCCGAGGCGAACTGCTCGAACGCGCCTACCGAATGGACGAGAGGGGGTTGTAGGCGATGGCTCACAACGACTACGCACTCAAGCTCGGCATCCCGTCACTCGACGGCCTTCTGCCGTGGCCGCCAGGGAGCAGGGGCAAGAGCACAACCTGCGGGATCCATGTCTGTGGCGGTGAGGCCACGACGGTGGCGTTTGTGGGTGGCGACGGCACGGGCAAATCGGTACTGGCCATGCACATGGCGGCAACCTACCACAGCGAACTGAGGAAGGACGGCGGTCGGTCCACTGTCTACTACGTTTCGTCTGACCTCAGCCATGCGCGCGCGAAGGCCATGTGGACCAGCTTCGGCCTGGACCAGCGCATCCGCCGGGTCTGCTTCTGCGAGAGCAAGTCGGGCACGGTGCGGCTGGGGACGCGCGCCAAACTGGTCCTCGCGGGTACCGACGCCGTGTCGGGCGCGAAGGCCGCGCGGGGAGCTCGCGCAGACCGCCCAGTCCCCTTCATCGACCTGGCCAGCCGCTCTACCGGCGACGATTGGGGGTATCTGTGCCGCTTGGTCGGCCTACTCCCAACGCCATCGGCTGGCGAACGCCCGCATATGCTAGTCATCGACTCCGTGGATGGGCTGTTCCGTTGCGGTGGTCGGCTTGACGCCTATGGCGAGGAGCGCAGTCGCGAAGACTGCCTGACTGAGTTGATGCGACTGGCCAGCAGAAAGTGCCATTTGGTACTGCTGGCCGAAGAGCCCGACGAGGGCAAGCGCACGCGCGAGCAGTACGACTGCAATGTGGTGTTCCGCCTGAGGGTCGAGGAGGCCGCCGACACACCGCGCGTCAGCATCCAAGTCGAGAAGACGCGCGGCCAGCAGGCGCGTCAGGGACGGCACGAAATGGCCATCCTGCCCGGATCCAAGGCCCACGGCCTCCTGCTGTGCAACAGCTACGTCCATGTCTACCCGTCGATCAGCAGCGAGAGCCTGGACGCAGAATGGTCGCCAGACGCTCCGGCCGACGCCGTTGACGAGGAACCAAGCGCGGTGACGCTGAGCGGCATCAAATACCTGGATGCCATGGTGGGTCGCATCACCAGGCAGCAGGCTGCCGGGCACATCACGGCGCTGATCGGCGAGGAAGGCACGCACAAGCTGTACCTAGCTAATGCCTTCCTGACCGCGCATCTCCACGGAGGCCAGCCTGGCAAAGCCGTGCTCCTGACGACCAGGACCTTGAGCGAGGAGGTCTGGCGGCACGAACTCCGCACGGCGATGGGTGAGGCGCGCGGCTCGGAGCACCCGGCAGTTGACCTGAGCCGGTCGACGCACCTGGTTGCGCTGGGCAACCGGCCATTCAGCGCCGAGCGGCTGCTCCACCGCATCCGCCGCGCGATATGCCATGTGGCGGAGTTCGACGCCGATGGGAGCCCGGACAGCAGCCACTGGCAGCGCATGGCCACGCGCGACGCGGACTACACCAAGGGGAAGCGCTCGCCGGAGATCCGGCTGGTCATCGATGACCTCTCGCGCATCCTGCACGACTACCCCGACGTGGGGCAGCAGGCCGAGTTCATCAAGGAACTGGAGCGCCTGATCAAGCAGACGGGCGTGCAGGCCATGCTGGTCAACACGCAGCGCGGACAACTCCGATCAGCGCAGCGGGACGAGCGCGCCGACCTTGTCCGCGCCATGGCGGACCAGGTGCTCTACACCTGGAAGGTGAGTCTGCTTGGCAGCACGGCCGTGGCGATCAGTGCTTCGCCCTTGGCCCCGCGCGGCCACCACGCGAGCATCGGCGAACTGCGATGGCCGCGCCAAGCCCCTCCGGGATCCAGCCGACTGCTCGTCGACCCGCACTTGGACATGTACGATGGGCTGGACAAGGCGGACCCGGAGGCCGTGCCGGTTCAGTTGCGTGTCCATTTGTACAGGGAGACCAACGGGCCAACGGTTTCGCCAGGTGATGACGCGAGCCTCGCGGCAGCGGCCGCACCGCCGCACCAGGCAGGCACCCGCGTTGCGGCTCGGGGCAGTGGCGGTGAGCCGGCCAGCGTCGACCACTACTTCCGCGAGATGGCCAGATGGCTCTCGCAGAGCATGCAAGAGCACGACCGCGACCCCCACACCAGGCCGACTGTCGTGTTCTGCGCGCACGATGACTACGGTGACCTGCGCAATGTGTGCTATGCCTCCGGGGGCATGTTGTACGGCCACTCGCAGGTTGTCCAGATCGACGAGTGGTGGGCCGACACCAACGGCAACCTACTGCCGATGGACACCTACTTGGACGAGACCGTCGAGACGGATGGGGCGCACGACGACCTGGTCGATCCCTACCGCGTCTTCAGTCAGAGGATGGGCGACCAGACGACCAAGGGCATAGCCGGTGACGCCATCCTCAGGCGCCTCGATTGCGTCATGCATGGGGAGCTCGACTACGGCTACGACCTGCTCGTCCAGGCCAAGTGCGCCAACGGCCAGACAGGCGCAGGCCAGCCTGCTCCAACCGCGAACGGCGGAACCGCCGCGGCCAGGCATCTGACGCCCATCGACCGTTTCCCGCACACCTTCGACTTTGGCTTTTTGATGCTGCATCGCGCCAGTTGGTCCTATGCACTGGCCTCGCCCAAGGCGCCGGCGGGCATGCAGCAGCGCTATGACTTGCTCACCAAGCCCTTCACGGCTCCAACGCCGCCCACCAAGAAAGGGCGGCGGGACTGGCACGAGTCGGTGGTCAGGCCGTTTCTCGACGCCAACGTGGACAGCCCGACATGGGTGACGTGGGCGGAGTTCATTGCTGATTGCGAGTTCGTGGCGAGTCTGGCCGGCGACATGCTCCCGTTCGGCGTGGCCATGGACTCCACCGAGACCATGTCATGCCTGGTGCTGGAGATCTGGGCCTCGCTGCTCGACGCGCCGTGCAGCGATGGGCCGCTGGACTCCGCTTGGACCAGCGGGGCACCGGTTCGGTCGACGATGAGCGCAGCCGGCGATGGGTGCCGCTTCGGTGGGCCACGGTGGATGACCGGGCCGTTCTCACTTCATGATCTGCTCGGCACCGAGCCAGGCGCCGACAGCCTTCGCCGTGCGATCGAGACCATCGCCAAGGGGCTACGTGGCCAGCAGCCCCTCGGCGATCAGCAGGGCTTCATCGCTCAGTCGGCGCCGTCGAACGTGGTGGCGGCTCGGCACTGGTACAGCACGGCAGCACCGCAACTGCCGCACTCGACCGAGCGTAAGCAGTGGGTGGCGGCCGTACTGCCGGGCATGTACAGCGTCCGGGGCGACTGGTTCCTGGGCATCGGCCATGGCAGCCGCTCCACCGCCCTGGCGCGGCGTGCGGTGGATTTGCTGTCCAGCCACCGCGCGAACGCTGAGCGACTGCACTGCTGCATCGGCCTGCCTGTGCGCCGCACCTATCAGAAGGAGGTGCGGATGGCCGGGTTCACGCGCCTGGCGGCGGCGGACGGCAAGCCGGTCGGTCTGGGCACCATCATGGACACCGTCTGCGGTATGTATGGCCCTGCGCCTGGGCGGAAGGAGACCATCAACCATCCGGAACATCGGCGATGGCTGTGGCGCTCATCGATCCGCAACTACCACCACAACAACCGCGTCTGGATCGGCTGGCTGCGTTGGGTGATCGAGCAAGCCCTAAGCGACCTGCGGACGCACGGTGAGGTCAACCCCGAGTGGTGGCCCGGCGAGATCGGCGTCATCAAGGCGGCGCTCAGGCAGAGCGAACCAATGTAGACGAATACGCAAGCCGGCCAAACGTCCACCCCCTTGACGACCGCCTCCGGCCGATGCTAGCCTCCACGCCATGAGCACCGACAACCTGCCCGCCGATCTCGCCGCGTTCGCCGCCCGCCTGCGCGGCCACGCGTTGTGCCGTTTCGCCGCCGGCCAGCCGCTCCTGCTGACCCGCGCGCCGGGCCGGCTCGATGCGCTCGGCGGCGTCATCGACTACACCGGCGGCACCGTCTGCGAGATGCCCTGCGCCGTCGCCACTCGGGTGGCGCTGCAGCCGCGCGCCGACCGTGTCGTGCGCATCGTCAGCCTGGGCGTCGAAGAGCATGGGCTCACGCCGGTGGTTGAGGTGCCGCTCGATGCCCTGCTCAGCAACGACTACGCTGCTGTCGGTTCGATGCTGCGCGCCGACCCTTCGGCGTCCTGGGCGGCCTATGTGGCCGGCGCCTGGACCGTGCTGTTCGGCGAAGGGCTGGTGCCGTCGTTCCCCGGTGGCGCCGAGGTGGTCATCGACAGCGATGTGCCCGCCGGCGCCGGCGTCAGCAGCTCGGCCGCCATCGAGATGGCCACGCTGCTGGCTGTCGCGCGGTACGCCGGCGCGGACGTTGAGCCCAGCCGGCTGGCGCATCTCGGCCAGCGCGTGGAGAACCGCGTGGTCGGCGCGCCGTGCGGGCTGATGGACCAGCTCACCGTGACGCTCGGCCTGGCCGACTCGCTGTTGGTCATTCGCTGCCAGCCGGATCAGATCGTGGCCAACCGGCGGCTGCCCCAGGGCGTCACGCTCGGCGCCATCCATACCGGCGTGAAGCACTCGGTGGGCGGTCGGCACTATACCGACGCCCGCGTGTCCGCCTTCATGGCCCACCGGATCATCCTCGACCATCTGCGCGCCCTGGGCACCGTCGGTGCCGCGGACGATCCGTTCGGCGGCTACCTGGCGGAGGTCCGGCCGTCGGAGTTCGCCACCGCCTACCTGCCGCTGCTGCCCGAGCGCATGACCGGCGCCGCCTTCATCGCCGCGCATGGTCAGACCGTCGACACGGCGACGCGCGTCGATCCCGACACCACCTATCGGGTCGCCTCGGCCGCCCGCCATCATGTGCGCGAGAATGCCAACACATACGCATTCCTGGAGGCCTTGGACGCCTTCGAACGGACCCAGCAGACCGCCTTCCTGGAGCTGGCCGGTGAGCTGATGATCCAGGGCCACGACGGCTATCGCGACGACCTGGACCTGGGCGCGCCCGAGGCAGACCTGCTGGTGGCGCTGGCCATGTCGGAAGGCCCGCTCAACGGCGTCTACGGCGGCCGCATCACCGGCGGCGGCAGCGGCGGCAGCGTCATCTTCCTGGGCGACGATCGGCTGCCCGCCTTGCTGCCCCGGCTGGCCGAGCGCTACGCGACCGAGTCGGGCTGCCAGCCGACCATCCTGCTGGGCTCGAGCGACGGCGCCGCGGCGGTCGGGGTCAACTCGCTGGTCTGGTAGAGGTGTGGTTGTCGCTGAGCCGAACTAGGCGTGAAGATGCTGCGTAGGGCCACGTTAGAGGCCTGGCGCAACCTGCGCGTGGGGTCGCCAAGGAGACAACCATGAGAACCCGATTCGGTGTTGTTCTGGCCGCGATGACGATGCTGTGGGCCGCGACGGCCCAAGGCTTCACCGTTGGCGATCCCGCGCCCAAGCTCGCGCTGGGCCCGTTCATCAAGGGCCAGCCGGTCACGGCGTTCGAGCCCGGCAAGGTCTATGTCATCGAGTTCTGGGCCACCTGGTGCGGCCCCTGCCGGGCGAGCATCCCGCACCTCTCCGAGCTGGCCCGCAAGTACAAGGACGTCATCGTCATCGGCACCAACGTGTGGGAGCCCGATGTCACCAAGGCCAAGCCTTTTGTCGACCAGATGGGCGACCAGATGGCCTATCGCGTGGCGCTCGACGACGACAGCAAGATGGCCGACACCTGGATGAAGGATGGCGGCCAGGACGGCATTCCGGCCGCGTTCATCGTCGACGGCCAGGGCAAGATCGCCTGGGTCGGCCACCCGATGAGCATGGACGAGCCGCTGGCCGCGGTCGTGGCCGGCACCTACGACCTGGCAGGCGCGCGCCAGGCCGCCGCCGCCGAGGCCGCGCGCAAGGCCAAGATGAAAGAGATCACGGCCAAGATGCGCGCCGCCGGCACCGACCGGGCCAAGCAGATCGCGGTCTACCGCGAGTGGTTCGCGAGTGATCCCGATGCGCAGAAGCAGTACGGCATCGGCTTGTTCAACCTGCTCAAGCTCTCTGACCCGACGGCGGCCACGGTCTACTACCGGCAGCTGGTGAACGACACGCTGCGCGGCGATGCCGAGGCGCTTAACGGTCTGGCCTGGCAGGTCGTCGACCCGCGCCTGCGCGGTGTCGATCCCGAGCTGGCCAAGCTGGCGCTCTCCGCCGCGCAACGCGCCGACCAACTTGCCGACGGCCGCAACGCGCCCATCGCCGACACCCTGGCCGCGGCCTACTGGCGCTGTGGCGACGCCAACTCGGCGGTCTCCTGCCAAGCCCGCGCGCTGGAGCTGGCGGCGGGCACCGAGCTGGCCAAGGAGATGGCCAAGCGGCTGGCGCAGTATGAGGCCGAGGCGGGCCGGCCGGCGTATTCGGGCTGCTCGCGCGTGGCGCGGACGGGGGTGGTGAAGTAGGGAGAGCGGCACGAGCGGCTGTCAGAGGGGCCCTGCCGTGCGCGGCCTAGATCCGGGCGGCACGACACGCGTGGGAGCGTGGCGTTGCGGCGATCGGCGGGCCAGGGCTGCGTGCTCCGGGTCCTCCGGCGGCCCGGCGGGCGCGTCCATCTGCGCAGCCGCTTTGTCGGTGATGCTCTTGCGGCAAGCGGTCGCGGCTCTACTCGTGACCACCACGGGCTTTGAGGAGGTCGGCCAGGCCTGCATGGCCCTTCGCGTAGTGCAAGGGCGTCCGACCGTCAATGCCCTTGGAGTTGACGTCGGCGCCCTTGTCGAGCAGGAACCTGACCATCTTGGACTGCCCCTTGATCACGGCGTAGTGCAACGGCGTAAAGCCCTCAGCGCCATCAGCCACGTTGATGTCGGCGCCTTTCGCCAACAGCAGTTGGGCGACCTCGGCGTGGCCCAACATCGCCGCGTAGTGCAAAGGTGAGGTCGAGGCAGGCAATCCTGCGGCGCTCTGGCCATTCACATCGGCACCATGGTCTAGAAGGACCTTGACCATCTGCGCGTTGCCTCTACAAGCAGCCCAGTGCAGGGGCAAGCCCTTGTCGTTTCCGACATCGACGTCGGCGCCCTTCTCCACCAACAGTTGGACCAACTCGATTTGCCCATCGCTGCAAGCGCATATCAAGGGCGTCAGGCCGCCGTTGTTCTTGGCGTCGATGCCGCTCCATCCACGCTTTGTGCCCTCGATTCGGGAGCCCTCGCGTAGCGGCACGGTCAGCACCTCCCGCTGTGCAAGCGGCTCCCGAGCTTGGCGGTTGAGCGCACGCAGTTCATCAACCGTGCTGTTGCAGGAGCGGGCCACTGACTCCATCGTGTCCCCCTGCTGAACATGGTAGATGACATAGGTGGTAGTCCGGTGTTCCGGGGGCATGGCACCGCCTGCTGTGGCCGTGTTGACGGCAAGGGCAGCGCCTTTCTCGACGATCAAGCTGGCTATCTGAGTGTTTCCTTTGTAAGCGGCCCAGTGCAGAGGGGTAGAGCCGTTACCGTCTTCGGCATTGATGTCGGCGCCCTTCCCTAGCAAAAGTTGGGCGACCTCGGTGTGCCCATAGATGGCGGCACAGTGCAGGGCGGTCCAGCCCCTATCGTCCTTGCGATTCACGTCGCCGCCATGGCCAAGAAGCACCTCGACGACCTTGTCGTGTCCCTTAACCACCGCGTAGTGCAAGGGGGCGACGCCTGCGGAGGCCTTGGCGTTGACGTCGGCGCCATGGTCCAGAAGCATCTCGACGACCTTGTCGTAACCATTGGAGGCGGCCCAGTGTAGAGGGGACTTCCCTTCTGCTGCCCTCAAGTTGACGTCGGCGCCCTTCTCCAACAACAGCCGGACGACCTGATCATGGCCGTTGCCAGCAGCTCTGTGAAGAGGGGTGATACCGTCCAAGGCCCTGGTGTTTACGTCAGCGCCCTTGGCGAGAAGCATACCTATCGCTGCCACGTCGCCCTTGGCGGCCGCTTCTCCCATCGGGTCGGCCGGGCTCGCCGCTGCCATCACGAAACAGATCAGGAACACCCTACAGCCGACCATGAATGACTCTCCCCTGCCGTGGTGGACCGCGACAACGCGACTGCCGGCCGCTGCTTCCCGAGCGCCACCCCTATGCCCTGGCTCAGCTCGCTTCGCATTGGGCGCGACGCCAACTCGTCTGCCTTCGACGCGGCAGGTGGGTGTCCTTCGCCGGACCGCCCAGTCGCAGGCCCGCAGGTCACCTGCACGGGCCCTGAATGCACCTAACTCCGCCCAGTCACGCAACCGCTGTGGCAGTACCGGGATCACCCGCACCGGCTCAGCCTGCTCGGCTGGCGCGTGCCGTCGGGGATCCCGATGCCCGCTCGCCACCAGTGCCCCATCACTCCACCAACCGCACCGCCCCCACCACCACCGTCGTCGCATAGTCCGCGACGCCCTTCCGGTCGACCACCTCCAGCCGCAGCCGCAGCGTCTCGCCCGGCTTGGCGACGGGGCTCAGGTCGACCGTGGTCCACTCCTTGCCGTGACGGTTCAGCGCCAGATCCTCTTCCCACAGCAGCCGGTCGCCGCAGCGTAGCGCATACCAGCGGTAGCCCGGCCAGTCGGGCGAGACCAGCGTGTCGTTGAGGTAGAGCTGGAGCGACGGCGCCTTGACGCCCGCGGGGATG
>JACRKZ010000158.1 GCA_016235455.1 Armatimonadota bacterium
GCCATGGGCTGAGCCCCGCCAGGTAGGCGGCATTGGCCAGGATGCCAACGCCAATGGCCAGGGTTACGGGTCGCGCCTGCCGCCGGTAGAGCGCCGGCCCATGATGCACGGTGCGCAGCAGCATCAGCGTGCTGCCCGCGAGCAGCAGATAGCTGTAGCCCGCGACGACCCACACCACTGGGCCGTGTCCATACAGGGCCGCGGCGCCCTGCGGGCCGCGGGTGGGGGTGATGGTCGGCCAGGCCAGATGGTGCCACTCGTTGGTCCAGACGAGCAGCAGCGTCACCACGGGCGGGAGCCACAGCCACAGGTGGCGGCCGGCGCTCATGCGCGGGCGGGGCTGGCTATGTTCCACACTGAACATGAGGAAGCACGGCGCGATGGCCACGTCGCCCAGATAGCCCAGCTTGGAGGCCAGGATCTTGACCTCCAGCGGTACGGCGGCCGCCTCCAACGCACTCGCCAGCGCGGCCGCCGCGGTGGCCATGAGGGTCGCCGCGAACCACCGCGCCGCCAGAGACTGCTGCTGCCGCCAGATGGCGACCGCCAGCCCGGCCGCCACGGCGGTGGACAGCAGCATGGCGGTGACGATGCTCGAGTATTGCCACACGGAGGTGTGCCCTGGTTCCTTCTGGCATGGCCACGGACGTGCTAGGATACGTCCATTCGAGGCTGTCTGGCATGGTTCCTCCCCAACAACGTAGCGCACTCGTGGCCGCGGGCGGCCCCGACGCTGTTCTCACCCCCGCCGAGTGCGCCACCCACCTGGCTCGCGCGCTCGACGGTCTGGCGCCGCGGCGCGTGCTCCTGCTGCCGCCGGACTTCACGCGGTACCATTCGGGCGCCGGTGAGCTGACCGTTTTCTGTCACGACCACCTGCGCGCGCGCGGCGCCGAGGTGGACATCATGCCCGCGCTGGGCACGCACGCGCCGATGTCCGAGCGGCAGATCGGCATCATGTTCCCCGGCCTCGACCCGGCCGCGGTGCTGCCGCACGACTGGCGGCACGATCTGGCCCGGCTGGGCACCATTCCCGGCGCGTTCACCGCCGAGATCTCCGGCGGCCGGGTCGACTACGACATCCACATCGAGGTCAACCGCCGCGTGGTCGAGGGTGGCTACGACCTGATCCTCTCGCTGGGGCAGGTGGTGCCGCACGAGGTCATTGGGCTGGCCAACCAGAACAAGAACCTGTTCGTCGGCGTGGGTGGCAGCGACATCATCAACAAGAGCCACTTCCTGGGCGCCGTGTGCGGCATGGAACAGGTCATGGGCCGGGCCGACTCACCCGTGCGCCGGGTGTTCAACCGCGCGGCCGAGTTGTTCTGCGCCGATCTGCCCCTCTGCTACGTACTCACCGTGCGCCAGCAGACGCCTGCCGGGCTGGTCACGCGCGGGCTGTTCGTGGGCGACGATGCCGCCACGTTCGCCCAGGCCGCACGCCTCAGCCAGCAGACCAACCTCGACCTGCTGCCCGCGCCGTTGAAGCGCGTGGTGGTTTGGCTCGATCCCGAGGAGTTCCACAGCACCTGGCTGGGCAACAAGGCCATCTACCGCACGCGCATGGCCATGGCCGACGGTGGCGAGTTGGTCATCCTGGCGCCCGGCCTGCGCGAGTTTGGCGAGGACGCCGAGATCGACCGGCTGGTCCGCGCCTATGGCTACCGCGGCACGCCGACCACGCTGGCGGCGGTGGCCGCGCATGACGAACTGCGCGCCAACCTGTCCGCGGCGGCGCACCTCATCCACGGCTCGTCCGAGGGCCGCTTCGACATCACCTATGCGCCCGGCGGGCTGACGCGCGACGAGATCGAGGGTGTTGGCTATCGCTACGCGGAACTCGCGCCGCTGCTGGAGCGCTATCAGCCCCAGCGGTTGCGCGACGGCCTCAACGTCCTGCCCGACGGCGAGGAGGTGTTCTTCATCTCCAACCCGGCGCTCGGGCTGTGGGCGCTCGCGGAGTCGTTCGAGGACTAGCTATGCCGAGGGGGAAACGACGGTTCTATGAACAGGCGCCCACGCCCAATGCGGCGCGGGTGCTGGGCGGCTGCGGCCTGCTCACCGTGGCCACTATCGCCATGGCCGTGATCGCCTCGATCGGGTCGGGCTGGCTGGCGGCGCTGGCTGCCGGCGTCATCCTGGCCCCGTTGCTGGCCGTGGTGCCCTCGCTGCTGCGCGGCGGGACCCGCGCCGGCGTGTCCATCGACGACGAGCTGCTCATCGAGTGGTACCCGCTGGGCTGGCGCCGCGCCACGCCGCTGGCCACCATCGAGCGCGTCGGCATCACCGACCAGGGCGCCATGGTCTACACCTCGGGCCGGAATATCCCGCTGGAGCCGCCGCTGTGCGACTGGCTGCGCGTGGCGTGCGCCTGCCGCCTGGCCATCGGCGCCGAGGTGCCGGCCAGCTACCTGGAGGACGCCGCCCTCAGCCTGCCCACCGAGGAGGTGGAGCAGTGGCTGGGCATCGAGCGCGGCGGCACGCTGCAGTTGTCCTCGTCGTTCCACCGCCGGGCCTATCCCATCCTCCAGGGCCTGCTGGTGGGCAGCGGTCTGTTGAGCCTGCTGCTGACCAACATCAACGGCATGATGGCTCTGCCGGCGGCGGCGATCTTTGCGCTGAGCGCCCGCGCGCCCCGCGGCCGCGGCCGCCGCGTGCTCGAAATCCAGGCCCGCGGCGCCGAACTCGACGTGCTCACCGACGAAGGCTGGCGGCGCTACGCCTGGGGCAGCTTCCTGTCGCTGGGCCAGCGCGGCCTGTTCTGGGTCATCGGCACGCCGCAGGGCGACATTTGGCTGCCGCCGGGCCTGCCCCAGCTCGAGCGGCTGCTGCGCGCGGTGCAGTCGTCCATCGAGGCGCGGAAGCGCGGGTGGTCGATGCCGAGGATGACCGCGGACGTGTCGGAGGCGGCGATTTCGCTGGTGCGCGAGCAGTCGAGCGAGGTGGAGCGGGGGATCAGCCCAGTGGCGCAGGCCGAACCGCCGGAGCCGGGGATCTAGGCCGCTGGCTGGCTGGAGGCGAGCCGATGAAAGGACGCTGCTTCTTTCCTGCCATCCACGGCTGCTTGGTGTTCGTCAGGTTCGTCGGTGCCTTGCTGGTGGGCGAGCTCTTGTTCCCGCTCCTCATGGTCATCGCCGATGGCACTGCGCCGAACACGCCGCCGTCGTCGACTGTGGCCGGGTTGTCTGCCCTGTTCCTGTTCCTGGCTCTGCCGTACTGCTGGCGCGCGGGGCTGGCCGTCGATTCCGCGGGCTTCTCGGAGCGCTGGCCGCTGGGCTGGCGCCGCCGTACGCGGTGGGACCGCGTGGTCGACGTGGAACTGGGCGACAAGACCGCTGTCCTGGTGACCCAGGACCGCCGCCTCGCGTTGCACGGGTGGCTGATCGAGTGGCGCGATGCCGCGTTGCTGTGCCAGCGCTGGTTGGCGCGGACGTCGGGGCTCGATCCCGATGCCGCTGACCTCGACCATCCCGAGACCGTGGCCCAGTGGCTCGACCTCGCGCCCGGTGCGGCCATCGAACTGCGCTCCAACGGGTCCGTCGGCGGGCTCCTCTTCGCCGCGCTGTTCTGCCTGATGCCGCTCGTCTTCGCCTTGGCTTTCGCGCTGCCCGAGGCACTCGGGATCCTCCCGGCGGTGCTCCTGGTTCTTGCTGTCGCTGTTGTGGCCCGCTTCGCGACCGTGGTGACGCGCGCGCGGGTTGATGCCTCGGGCATCCAGTTGCGCACGCTCACCGGCTGGCACGCGGTGTCGTGGTCGAGCCTGGTCAGTGCCAGCAGCCCGGTGTCGATTGAGGACGCCGTGCTGCAGACCGAGGACGGCCGCTTCCGACTGCCGGTGAACCTGGAGCCGCGCGAGCAGTTCCTGGCCGCGGCTAACCGCGCCATCGAGGCCCGCCGCGGTGGTGCCGTGCTGCCACGGCTGACGGACAGCGCCGAGGTGCCCGACGGCGCCATCTCGCTGACCGGCGCTGGCCACGCGGCGGCGGAGCGGGGCATCAGCCTGGTCGAAGGGCAGGATCCATCATGACGCCTGACACCAAGCA
>JACRKZ010000062.1 GCA_016235455.1 Armatimonadota bacterium
CTGGTACCATCCGCGGCTCCCTCGCTGGTTGGGATCCGGCCAGCCCCTGGTCATGAAACAACCACGGGGCTCTGCCGCTCCCGTGGTCTCGTTGCTCACAACACATTCAGCCAACGCGCGACGACGGGACACACCTACCAGGTGCGCCACCACCACTGTCGATTCGTCGTTGAGCCAGCTTGCATGGTGAGGAGTATGGCAGAGGGGCGGCGTGGGTGTCAAGGGGCGATCAGGCGTGAGTCACGGCTTGGACCGCCCCATGATTCTCGCCTCGCGTTCACCGCAACATCAGCCACCCCACCAACGCCCCCGTGCAACCAGCCTTGCCCCGCGAGCCAGCCGGCTCCATCTGGTCGACCACGGATTTGGCTTCGGCCAGGCCCAGCCCGGTCTCCTCGCGAAGTCGCTTGATGGCCTGGATCTTCTGGCCGGTGGCCAGCAGCCGCCGCAGTTCGTCGCCCAGCTCGGTGGTGATGCGCACCTTGCGCGTGGTCAGCACCTGCTCGCTCGAACCCGAGGTCAGCGCCTTGGCTGCCAGGCTGGCCGACTCCCGGCTCAGGCCGCCGGCGCTGCTGAGCAGATTGATGGCCTGCTCGCGCTGCCCCGACCGGAGCCTCGCCCGCCGACGACGGCGCGGTGATCCCGGCGTGCACGGCACGGCCACAGTAGGGGCAGGTCTGGTCGGTCCTGGCAATCTCGTTCTGGCAGGCGGGGCACTGGGGCAACGGTGGTCTCCACCCCAGCTTGGCACTCTGGGCAGGGGCCTGTCAATCACCCGGGCGACGAAGGCATTGGGGCCATGGCGTCCAAACCCACGGCGGCAGGAACGTCGTGCCAGATCTGAACGCGCGTTGGGTGTGGACCGTCCGGCTGCTGGGCGGTTTGCGCGTCGAGGGTCGCCATGTCGCTTCACTGCTGGCCCGGCAAGCCACGCGCCGACTGGACCTGCCCGAACGGCAGCGCGCCTTGCGCGCCACCACCGCCTGGGGCCACGACCTGCTTCCGGCGCCGCTGCGGCGTCTCCTCTGTCAGGTCAGCGCGTTCCGCGGCGCGTTCACCGGCGCGGCGGCCAGGGCGGTGAGCGGCGAGAGCCTGGCCGAGACGTTTCTGGCGCAACGACGGGGCTACTGCTGGTGACCAGTCGCGAGAATGGTGACGAACTGCGTTGGGGCATTTTGGAGACGCTGCGCGAACGGCTGGGCCAGACCGCCGCGCCGGCGCCGTGCAGGCTGGTTCTTCGGCATCGTGGCCGAACTGGACCGGCACCGCAACGAAGCCGACGTACTGGACCACATCGATCGGACCAGGAGCGAGCTCAACGAGCTGCGTGCGGCCGTCGTCTCGCTGCTGTGTGTCGCCGGCCAACTGGAGGGCGCCGTGCGGCTGTCGGGCTGGGTGGACCCGCGGATCGCCGCCGAGCCTGAGGAGTACCATCCGCTGGAACTGGCCGCCTATCACCAGAGCCGCGGCGCCGCTGCCTCGGCCTGCACGCCGGAACGCCTGGCGGCGCTGCAAGCCGACGGCGCGGCGTGGTCCGACGAGACCGCCATCGAGGCCATGATCGCCATGCTGCGTGCCGTGGTTACCGGCGAAAGCCTGCTCTGAGAGCGGCTTCTATGAGTTCTCTATGGGCCCTGCGCTAGACTGATGGCATGGGTCGCGGGAGCCAGGGCCCGAGGGGACCAGCAGGAGGTGGGCCGCTCCCGCTCCGACCCAATCCATGTGGCCGGGCCGGTTTGACACCCGAACCGGCTCGGCCACCTCCGGGGGGAAGTCGGGTCAAAAGCTCAGCAGCATCTGCCAGATGAACCCATTGCCCGCACCGTCGATCCCCCGCCAGATGCGTTCCATCATGGCGACATCGCCACGAATGTCGCCGGTCTCGGCCACGATCTGCTCCCACGGCAGGCAGACGCCCGCCTCGGTCGTGCCGTTGTGGCCGGCCATACCCGCCAGCGTCGCGCGCGCCGCGGGTGAGTCGCCGCTTTCCGCGGGCGGCATCGCGGTGGGCGCGGCGTAGTCGTCATAGACGCCGCACTCGTGCGCCGTATCGGTGAGTACCCGCATGTTCTCGATGCTCGTGTCGTTCTGCATGATGGCCGAGCTGTCCAGCATGTAGCCGCCGTCGGCGGCCACTTCGGTGATGATGCGGCGCACCAGGTCGGCCACGGCTTCGGGCTTGCCGTAGCTCAGCAGCACATTGGGCACGCCGCCCGACAGCGCGAACTTGTCGTGCAATCGCCGATGCGTCTCGAAGATGTCGTCGCGGTCGACGTGGAAGACGATGCTGCGGTCGGGCAGTTCGCGGAACGAGTCGAAGTGCGCGCCCCACTTGCCTTCGCCATAGAACAGCGTCTGCCGCCCGTTCTTCCAGAACTCCTCGATGATCGGCCGCAGCGTGGGCCAGTAGTGGCTGGCATACTGGCTCGGCGTGACGAAGGGCACGCAGCCGCGGTGCATCCAGAAGCCGATGGGCAGCGTGCCCGTCGGGTCGCCGCTGGCCAGACCCATGTGGCAAAGATGCGGCATCAGTGCTTCGCAGGCGGCGAGCACCTTGTCGGGCTGGGTGTACATATCCATGGTCAGGCCGAGGTAGCCGCGCAGCTTGTCGGCGATGATGTCGAACGGCGCCTTGAAGATGCCGGCGATGGAGCAGGGCATCCCGCACTCGTCGCGCAGCCGCGCCACCTGCGGGCCAAAGGCTGTGAAGTACTCCTGCATGGCCCACGACGCCTTGACCAGGGCGGCCCTGGCGCGGTATCCGCCGCGGCCGACTTCGGTGGAGACGCGCGGCAACCAGGTCTCGTAGAGGTAGCCGGTGGGGTCGGCGATGAGCGCGTCGTACTCATCCTCGCCCATGAACGCCTGGTCCTCGGGTGGCTCGATGTAGTTGAAGCCGATGTCGGCCGGCACATGGATGCCGGGGATGCCGTAGTAGCGCAGGCCGAGGGTTTGGGCCAGGCCGGTCCAGACATAGACCATGTTGGGCACGACGGCGTCCCAGTCGAAGTCGGCGGCGCACTTGACGGCCGCCTCGAAGGCGCGGTGGTAGTCGTGGACGACGTCTTGGCAGGTCATGCCCGCGTACTTGGCGGTGAACTCGGCGACGAACGGCCGGATCGGCACGCGGTCGGGCTTCTCGTTGCGCAGAGCGGTGACGTAGCGGTTCAGGCGGGACTGGTAGAGCTGCTCGTTGGACATGGCAAGGACCTCTCGTAACTAGCGCTCGCGGCGAAGGCGGCGCGGTGAGCTGTGTGGCGTGGAGCGGGTCAGTGGCGGGCCTCCGGCGCAGAGGGCGTCTGGTTGCCGCGGAGGGCGACATGGTCGCAATCCTGCAGGTAGAGCCAATTGAGCCCTGAGTCGTTGGCAAGGCCCACCGGGCTGGGCGCGTCGGCGGGGTAGTCGATGCTGTTGCCGATGATCTGCAGGCCGTCGACATTGTGAACGACGAGCGGCGCGGTCGACGAGCGGCCGAAGTCGTTGTCGATGATCGTCAGGTTGGTGACCGGCCTGGCCGTGAAGCGGCGCGCGTTGCTGCCGCCGCCCGGCGGGTGCATGGAGACGCTGATCGCGGCGGCGTCCGGCGGTGAATCGAGGAAGCGGTTGTGGCGAATGACCAGGTCGCGGGCGAAGGGACCCTCCATCCAAGGTCCCCAAGTCTCGAACTGGATCGCCAGCCCGTGCCCCACATTCTGCAGGGTGTTGTTCTCAATGAGCCCGCCCGGTGAGCCGTTGATCAGCGTGCGCTGGAAGTTGTCGTGCAGCCAGCAGTTGCGCAGGACGAAGCCGCCGGCCGACTGCTTGCCATCCAGCACCACCAGCGCGAGCGGCGGGAGTTCCAGCGGCGTATCGAGCGCCACCAGGGTCTCGCCCTTCGCCTGGTATCGGTCGCCGATGGGCAGCGACGGGCCATCGGGTGTCGCCTTGACCGAGACCACCTTGGCAACGCCCAACAAGTCGACCGAGCGTTGATCGCGGAACTCGAGGCTGTCGCCTGCGGCATAGGCGCCCTGGAGGTAGTAGGAGCGCGCGTCGACCCGCTGCACGACGCGGCCGAAACTGCCGTGGATGTTGAGGTTGTCATCGGCGCCGTAGGCCAGCTCGCAGCGGTCGAGCACGGGGCCACGGTCGGCGCCGGCCAGGTGGAAGATGTCGGCGCCGAAGGCCTGCAGGCGGTTGGTCCGCGGGCGCCGCGTGGCGCGCACCCGCCGGTAGACGTGCCCGCCCGCGCCGCCGCCCTCGTTCACCGCCATGCCCGGGCTGGACCACACGTTGACATCCTCAAAGCGCATGCTCCCGCAGTTGACCGAACGCAGCGCGGCACCGGTGCGGATGGTGCCGACCACGTAGTCACCTGCCTGGAGCACGGCGGGGATCCCGGCCAACTCGATGTCGCGGCACACGATGCTCTTGCCGTCCTCGGCCTGTTGCCAGGTCCCGGGGCTGTGACGGTGGTTGATGAACGTCCCGTCCGCCCGGTAGAACATGAGCGCGCGCTTGCCGCCGACCTCCGCCTCGCCGTTCGCGTTACGCGGTTCGTAGCCCGCCGCGATCGTCGCGCGGAGGGTCTTGGCCCCGCGGTCGATGTCGGCGACGCGCGCCTGGAACCAGCAGGGGAGCGCAAAGTCGATACTCAGGCCGCGCACGGTCACGTTGCGGCACGACTCGAACAGGAGCGCATGCACCATGGGCGGCTCAAACCAGAAGGTCACGCCGTCCGCGACAATCTCCAGGTTTTCGAGGCCGGCCAGTGTGGACGCCCTGCTCCAGTCGGCGTGAAACAGGTAGTCGCCCGGCGGGATGACGATCCGGCCGAGTTTGTTCGCCGACGCCTCACGGATGGCGCGCAGGATGTCCTGGCCCCTGGTGCGGAGGCCGGCCCTGACCTCTGCGCTCCATTGCGGGTAGCCGGTCGTCAGGTCAGGAGACCAGCGCGAGAGCTGGGGTTCGGGCAGGATGTCGAGTGCCATGTCTACGCGCGCCGGTCCCGAGCCCGCGGTGAGGCGGAAGCTGATGTCCGATCGCGCGGCCAGATCACAAAGGGGCACGTCGAAGCCGTGGCGGATAGCGTCCTGTGCGTTCAGCGCGCGGCTCCAGATTGCATGACCATCGACCAGGATGTCGAACACCGCGTTCGCGTTGGCCGACGTTTTGGTGAGGTGACCGACCACGCGGACGCTGCCCTTGGACGGGGTGGCCCAATGCCGCACCGCGTCTCGACCGGGCTGGGCTTCGAGGGTCGTGGCGATTCTCACCAGGGCATCGTCGAACCCGGATCCGCCGGGAGTCTCGCCGCGCAGTGGCGCGGACGCGCCGAGCACGATCAGGATCTGGCGGACGATGCACGGTGCCGTCATGCGTTGAGCGCTCCTCTGCGCAATGCCCCTCAACCCCCAGGGGTCCGCCGGCCAGGGCGCGATTCCTCCTTGGCCCTCTCGCCCATGTCAGTTCCATCACGCCGCGCCATGCTGTTTCGTGCCATGCGACAAACGCCTGGCAGGGAGACCACAGAATGCGCAAGGGAGTTGAGCGAGTCGGACTGCTGCTGGCGGCGTTGGCCATGGTCATGGTGAGCGCGCCGGCCCGGGCGGGTGTCACGTTGGGCAACCTTCAGGCTGCCTACAACGGTGAGTCCAATGCCCGACTCAAGTACATGGCCTACGCCAAGCAGGCCGACCAGGAGGGCTATGCTCGCGTGGCGCAGTTGTTCCGCGCGGCGGCCCGGGCCGAGGGCCTGCACGCGTCGAACCACTCCAAGGTCATCGCCAAGCTGGGAGCCACGGCGGCCAACAAGATCGCCACGCCGGCGCCCAAGTCCACGCTGGAGAACCTGCGCGACGCGGTCAAGGGCGAGACCTATGAGCGCGACGTGATGTACCCCGAATTCCTGGCCGCGGCCGAGAAGGAGAATCAGGACGACGCGTTCCTGACCTTCGCTCAAGCCAAGTCGGCCGAGGCCGAGCACGCGCGCCTCTACCAGCTGGCCATCGACACGCTTCCGCAATGGAAGACGGCCGTCGCCGGTTTCTGGGTCTGCCCGACCTGTGGCTACACCACCGAGACCGCGCCGGCCAAGGACTGCCCGGTATGCTCCACGGGCAAAGAGAAGTACCTGCTGGTCTCCTGAGACGTCGGCCGCTCAGTCCCAGTCCGGCCCCATGCCGCCGTAGCCCCACACGGCGGCATGGCCGGGCGGGACGGGCGCCAGCCGCGCTGGCGGGGCCAGTCGACTGGCCAGATCGATGCTGGCCTCGACGATGCTGCGACCGGCATCCACGGCCAGTGTGGAGTATGAAGTGAGCAGCGTCTCGTAGCCGCCGCCATCGGCCGCGAAGGGCGCATCGCCCGGCACATAGCCCACGCAGCCGTTGGCCAGCTCCACCACGAAGGTCAGCGGACAGGTCGAGCCGGCCTTGATGGCCAGGCCCAGCGCGCAGAACAGCTCGGCCGGGTTGGCCACCAGCACGGCGTCGCCCAGACGGATGCCCTGCACGCGCACCGGCAGTTCGGGCGATACGCGCTGCAGATGCGCGGCGATGAGCCGCTCCTTGGCGAAGGTGAACTCGGGATTGAGCTGGCCGCTGACCACACCCGCCTCGACCACCTCGCGCGCTCGGGCCACGCGATCGGGGCTGGGCACGCGGCGCGGTATGGGCAGGATGGTCTCGGCCACGCCCAGGGACCAGGTCGCTTCGGGCTCGGCCGAGGCCAGCACCTTGACCACTTCGCCGCCGACGCGTGTGCCCACACGGCGGCTCCAGGCCTCGCCGAACTCCGATGGGCGTGGATGGCGGTTGTCCACCTGCGTCACATCGCCGCTGGCGCCCTGCAGAAAGACCACCTCGGCGCCCGCGTGGACCGCCTGCACCGTCTGCTCGGTGTAGTAGACCCAGTCGGCCGAGATGCCGCCGGGCGCGACCGTGCAATGGCAGGTGTAGTTGACCAGGCAGCCCAGCAGTCGCCCGTCGTCGGACCAAGCCGAGATCACCCCGACTTGCGGGTCGGTCGGCCCGGCGGGCTCGAGGATGTCGGGGTTGCCTTTGCCTGGATGCGTGGCCGACCGGCCGTTGGCCATGTGGAAGCGGCGGTTGTGGGCCACCTGATCCTCAACGCCACAGCCGGCCGCCAGCCCGGCCGGCTGGCGCCGGCGATGGGCTTCGGCCACGGCGCTGATCGTCTGGCGCACGGCCCAGTCGATGTACAGCGGGTCGCCCTCGACCGAGAACTCCGTGGCCAATCGCTTCACCAACGGCTCGGCGTCGGCCAGCAGCGCCGGGTCGAAGTCCCACAACGGCCCGCCGCTGTGCGTATGCGATGCCGCCAGCAGTACATTGCCGGCGGGAATGCCGACGGCCGCCTCGATGCCCTCGGCCATGCGCCGGGCGATGTGGCCCGGCAGGATGCAGGTGTCGATGCCGACCACGGCGACGGTGGTCGGGCCGTCGTCGAACACGGCGGCACGCACCTTCAGCGGGTCATGGCAGGCCGTATGGGTGACCTTCATGTAGTCGCCGGGCCGTTCCATGCCCAGCGCGGGGGTGATGTCGACGCAGTGGAATCCAGCCTGCATGGCGCTGCTCCGGCCGACCTACTTGCCCGGCATCATGCGGGTCGCCGGCTTGTCGGCCGTCAGTTCGTCCGCCCGCGGCGCCGGCAGCGTGACCGCGCCAGTCGCGGCCCATTCGGTGCCGCGCTGGAGGGTCACCTGGAAGCCGAGGCCCGACCAGGCCTTCTGGTCATGGCCCATGACGGTGTGGAAGATCCGTCCCTTGCCGAAGTTGATGACCATCAGGATGGGCTCGTTCTTGCCCGTGCCGCGCTGGTCGGGCTCGTTGTACGAGGTGGCCAGCACGGTCAGGTTCTCGGCCGGTCCGCGCAGTTTGCAGTAGAGCTCGTCGGCCATGTGGCGCCAGGTGGTGGGCAGGCCCTCCAGGATCGGATGTTGGGGCTCGCGTGTTTCCACCAGGAAGGGGTACTGGTTGCCGTGCGTGCCGCCGGCGCCGGGCGTCTCGTCGCGCACGACTTTGCCGTCCTGCCAGTAGAGCATCGGGCCCGACTTCTCATTGCGGCCGCCCCAGCCGCCCACGCCGATCATCTGGTTGTACTCGGGCCATTCGGGGAAGCTGTTGTCGGCCGCGTGCATGACCACCAGGCCGCCGCCGTTCTTGATGTAGTCGACGAACGCGGCCTTGACCTCGTCCGGCCAGCGCTCCCCGTTGTAGTTGCTGACCACCACGTCGTAGTCAGTGAACTTGGGCCGCCAGCCCTTCCAGCGCTCGTCGTAGGCCGGGTCGCCGGCGTTCGGCGCGGGCGGCGTGTCGGTCAGGGTCACCCGGAACCGGCCGCAGCTCTCCAATGCCCAGGTGATCCACGGCTCGGCCGACTTCCAGTCGTGGTTGTTCTGGCCCGAGATAAACAGCACGCGCAGCGGCTCCGCGGCGCGGCTCGCGCTACTTACCAGCAGGGCCGCGGCGAGCAGCGCCAGCCCGCCGAACATCCGTCGTGACATCGCATCTCTCCCGTCGCGGCCGAGTCTGGCTGAGCAGGAGAGCAGTGTCAAGAGCGCGGCGCGGGGCGTCCGGCGTGAGGGTCAGCGGCCTCCGTGGCTGACGAGCTGTCGCAGCCGCACGGCGCCGCTCACGTCGCGCCCGGCCTCGACGTCCTCCTCGCGGAAGGCGGCGGTAAGGATGTGCTGGTCGGCCGTGCGGTGGTAGTCGTAGATGATGCGAATAAGCCCGTCGGCCGCCTGCTGACCATCGGGGTAGGAGACACCCTCGCGCTCGTCGAGCAGCAACCCGCCCAGCCAGGTGCGGCCGTCGTCGCGCGACAGATAGGCGGTCAGATGCGACCGGCCGGTGCGCTGCGCCACGGGCCCATGCTTGACCAGCAGCAGGTGGCCCGAGGCCAGCCGCGAGATGAAGAAGCGCGACGAGGTGTGCGCCAGCGACGACGGCGTCAGCTCCGGCCAGGTCCGGCCACCGTCGCGACTGATGCTCTCGCCGATGCCGTAGAGCGTGCGCACCAGCAGCCAGAGCGTGCCGTCGCGGCGTTCGATGAACATATGCTCATCAAACTCGCGGACGGCGACGGGCACGTTGCAGCCGCCGCGCGGCGCGAAGGTGCGGCCGGCGTCGGTGGAAACGACCAGTTGGGCGCTGTGATCGTGATGCCGCCAGGTGGAGACCGGCCAGGCCCAGGTGCCGTCGGCCAGCACCAGCGGCTTGCACATCATGACCCCATCCGCTACGCGGCGTGGCGCGGACCAGGTCGGCTCGGCGGCGTCGGGCTGGTCGGTGCTGACGGTCCACAAGCCGTAGCGGGTGTCGGCGTGGCTGGTGTCCATGTGCGACCACGAGCAGAACAGCCGGCCGTCGGGCGCCAGCCACAGTTCGGGGTCGTAGGCGCGGATCGGGCCGGGCCCATCGGGGTCGATGGCCAGCACCTCGCGCCAACTGGCGCCGCCGTCGCCGCTGGTGCTGACCACGACGTAGTTGTTGCGGTCCTCGGCGGGCGTGGCCCCGGCGTACCAGGTAGCCCACAATCGGCCGCCCGGCGCGATGGCCAGGCTTGGGATGCCGGTGAAGGCGCGGTCGGTGACCAGCAGCCCCGGCTTGGGCGGGCCGACGTACTGGGGCGGCGGGAACAATGGGTGCTCGTCGCCTTCGGCCCCGGCCAGCGTGGCCAACGGCAGGATGGTGAGCAGTGCCAGCGTGGGCATCATCGGGACCTCTTTCAGGGCAGCAGGCGCACGAGCAGCGGCCAGTCGCGGGCCAGCACGCCGCGGATCACCAGCGCCGCGCCATCGCGCTCGACGCGCAGTTCCTGGCGGCAGCCGTTGAGCGGGTCATAGGCCACGGCGCGCGAGCCGGGCGTCGTCAGCCGGAGGTCGACCGGCATGCCGTCGCAGTGGTCCGCCGAGCGACCGCCCAGCCAGAGCAGCAACGCGTCGCCCTCGGCGCCGTGAAGGGCGAATGTCTCCAGCCGAGGGGGTGTGGGGCTTACCGAGAAGGCCAGGTTGCCCGGCTCCAGGCCGTCGAGCTGGGTGGACAGGTTGCGCGACACGTAGTAGGCGGCCTGCGGCTGCAGCGGCGAGATGGGGTCGGCATCGAACGAGCGCCGCAGCAGGCTCAGATCGAGCATGGCGAAGTACGGGAAGTACATTTCGCAGAAGAACGACTCCAGGCCCAGCCCGGTGTGTCGCGCGTGGACCTGCGCCACGTACTTGGCCTTCTGCAGCTCGGTGGCCGGGAACCCGCCACACCAGGCGCGGCTGGCCTCGGCTTCGGACAACGGCGGATAGACCGCGCTGTAGTTCCACTCGGTGACCATGCAGTGGCCGCGGAAGCCGATGCTCTCCAGCCAGCGCAGCGTGGCGCGCGCGTCGGCGGTGTAGTTGCCCAGGCCCTCGGGATCGGTCTGGTAGAACGGATGCCAGCCGATCTCATCGACCTCCTTGGCCAGCTCGCGCGTGGCCGCGAGGTAGAGGTTGCCCGACACCTGCTCGGCGAGCTGCGCGGGCGTCCACGAGCTGATGCCATGGGGGAATCCGGCCCAGGAGCCCATCATCACCTTGGCCTCGGGCGCCAGCCGGCGGATGGCG
The DNA here is from genome assembly GCA_016235455.1 of Armatimonadota bacterium. Taxonomy (GTDB): domain Bacteria; phylum Armatimonadota; class UBA10988; order UBA10988; family UBA10988; genus UBA10988. Next base: position 10,601 of record JACRKZ010000062.1, read on the forward strand.
GGAATGGCGGCGCGCGCCACGGCCAGGTAGTGGCCCAGGTTCGGCTCGCCGCCCCAGTAGCAGCCGATGTTCCACTCGTTCCACACCTCGAAGTGCTTCACCCGGCCGCGGAAGTGCTCGACCATGTACTCCACATAGCGGGTCCAGGCCGCCAGTGCCTCGGGCGTGGTCGGTGGCGCCGGCAGGTCGTAGTTCCACTCCCAGAGCTGCGGCACGGCACGCTCGGCGGGCCCCGAGTAGAGCCGGTTGCCAAAGCCCAGCGCCATGACCACCTCGACGCCGTTGGCGGCCAACTCGGTGATGGCGGCGTCGGTATCGGGATCGACCTTCAGCACGCCCTTCTGTTTCTCCACCCAATGCCAGTTGATGGGGTCGTCGTGGTAGCCGACGCGGGCCCACTTCATACCCGAATCCCAGTGGAGCGGCCAGTACCAGCGGTGCTCGGCCAGCGTCATGCCGGGGTTGTGGTGCGTGGAGTTGACCGATACGCCGGTGCCGCGTGTGGCCAGCGCCACGTTGTGGCCAGCCGTGTCCCACACTTCCACCTCGGCCAGTGAGAAGGCGTAGAGGATGTTCTCCACCAGCGGCAGGTTGCCGCCGATGATCTGGATCTGCTTGACCGGTCGGGCGGCAAAGCCGAACTCGTGTTCGAGCTTGTCCGGCGCGTCCTTGGTGGGCCCGTCGAACACCGTTTCCCACTGGGCGCTGTCGCGGCTGACGCGGATCGTCAGGTGGCCGGGCATGCCGCGGCCGACCTCGACCGCGTCGCGGATCGGCCCCCAGGCCAACGGGTTGCGCACCACGCCCGAGGCCGGCCGCTTGCGCAGCACGATGCGCTCGATTGGGCGCTCGACGGCCAGGTCCAGGCGAATCCACACCGGCTGCGCGTCGGGCCGCGACTGCCCATGGCTGAGCCAGCAGGTCTTCGGGTCGCCGTCAATCAGATGGATGGCCTCGACCGGCTGATAGTCGTTCTCGGGCGACCGCGGCATGCGCGTGGTGGTGGCGCCCAGGTAATTGCGGCGCAACTCGCCGCTGGCCTTGGGGTGCACCTTGACGCGAGGTGCGTCGTTGCCGGCCTGCATCGACGCATCGTCGACCAGGTCGGGCGCCTCGCCGAGCACCCAACAGCTGCCGAAACGGCGGATCGGCACGCCCTGGCACACGGTCTGGGGCTGTGGCGCTTCGCTGGCCACCAGCGCAGCCATGGTGACGATGAAGGGGTACATCCTGACACCTCGGGAGTGGTGTTCGCCTCGGCCCGCGAGTTCCTTCGCGGCGGTGTCAAGCGCGGCCGACCGGCAGCACACTACGAGTTGGGAGTCGTCCATGTTGTTCACCGCTGAGACCCACGGCCTGATCATCGTCGGCGCCGGCCCGGCCGGATTGGCCTGTGCCTACCATGCCCGAGCCGCCGGGCTCGACGCCGTGGTCCTCGAACGCGGCTGCGTGGCCGACAACATCCGCCGCTACCCGGCCAGCCTGACGTTCTACTCGACGCCGACGCGGCTCGAGTTGGGCGATATCCCGCTGCTCTGCACCGGTGAGAAGCCCACGCGGTCCGAGGTGGTGCGCTACTACACGCGCTTCGCCGATGCGCGCGGGCTTGATGTGCGCACCTACCATAACGTCACCGGCATCGCCCGCGACGGCGGCGACTTCGTGTTGGCCACCGAGAGCCCGGTCGGTCTGCGCCGCGAGTTCCGAGCGCCGAAGCTGGTGCTGGCCTTTGGCGCCTACGATGAGCCGAACCGGCTGGGCGTGCCGGGCGAGGACCTGCCGCACGTCAGCCACTTCTACGACGAGCCCGAGCGCTATCACCGATGCGATGTGCTGGTGGTCGGCGGCAAGGGCTCGGCCAGCGAAGCGGCGCTGCAGATCGAGCGCTTCGGCGGCCGCGTGACCATCAGCTACCGCCGACCCGAGTTCGCCGGCCTCAAGTACTGGATCGCCCCCGACCTGGCCAACCGCATCGCCGAGGGCAGCATCCGCGCCGTCATGCCTTCCCGGGTCGAGTCCATCGGGCTTCAGACCGCACTTCTGCGCCGTAGCGACACCCGCGAGACGGTTGAGGTGAAGGCCGACTTCGTGCTGGCGCTCACCGGCTATGCGCCGCGACTCGACCTGTTCGACGCCGTCGGCCTGGACTACGACGCCGAGAGCCTGCGGCCGCGTCTCGTGCCCGAGACTCTTGAGAGCAGTGTGCCGGGCTGCTATGTGGCCGGCTGCATCTGCGCGGGCAACATCGGCAACGAGATCTTCATCGAGAACGGTCGGCTGCACGGCGCGGCCATCGTGGCGCATATCGCCGGGCTCGCGACGGCAGGTCGCTAGCCGCGCCTGGCGAACACGTCTCGGCGGAGACGGATGCCATGGTACTCGGCTGGCTTGTAGGGTTGTTGGTGGCGGCGCCGCCGGTGGTGCTGTCGGACTGCGAAACGACCGCCGGCTGGCCCGCCGACGCCAAGCTCATCGGCGACGCCAAGGTGGGCGCGCACGCGGTGCGGCTTGGGGTGCCGCCGGGTGTGGCCTCGGGGCCGTCCTTCTCCTTCAAGGGCAGTGGCATCGAGCCGGCCAGGTCGCAGGCGCTGACCTTCTGGTACCGCCTGTCGGGCACCGGTGAGACCGGCCTCATGATCAAGGTCGTGGCGCCGGTCACCGAGGGCTGGCAGGGCACTTGGGATGTGGTCCCGCGCCGCGCCGCCGATGGGCAGTGGCACAAGGTCCGCATCGACCTGGGCAGCGGGTTCATGCGCTGGGGCGATCGGCCCGATCTCGAAGGCCGTTGGATTGGCTTCCGCACCGAGGCTGAGGCCGGCGCCAAGCTGACGCTCGATGTCGACCAGCTGCAGCTCGAGCCCATCGCCTTCCATGCCCGGCTGCTGTCGGCCAGGTTGGTGGGCGAAACGCTTGAGGCCCGGCTGGCGCTGGACAACCCCACGGCCGCGGCCATCACGTTGTCCCTGCCCGGCGGGCCGCTGACGCTCGCCGCCGGCGCGCAGGCCGAGGCCACGGCCAAGTTGCCGGTGACGGCCGCCGAACTGGCCGCATCCAAGCCGTTGACCCCGCTGGCCAAGGCGCTGCGCGTGCAAGTGGCGGGCCAGCCGGAGACCGCCGTGGAGATCGAAGCGCCCTACGCCGTGCCGCTGCGCCTGCCTGAGCATCCGCGCCTGCTCATCTCGGCCGACGAGGTGCCGCAGATCAAGGCGCGTGCCGCCGCCAATCCCGCCTTGCAGGCCCGGCTGGACTCGTTCCTCAAGGATGCCGACAACCGCCTGGTCGCGCCGATCAACCTGCCGCCGCGCGGCGGGCAGTGGTACCACTGGTATGCCTGCAAAAAGGACGGCGGCAACCTGCGTCAGCTCTCGCCGACGCAGCATGAGTGCCCGGTCTGCAAGACCGTCTACACCGGCTGGCCCTACGACGATGTGGTGCTCTCCAACATCCACGGCGACCTGTCCAACCGCATCAAGATTCTCGGCCTGGCCTACGGCCTGACCGGCGACGCCAAGTATGCCGACCGCTGCCGCGAGGCGCTGCTGGCCTATGCCGGCAAGTACGAGAGCTATCCGCTGCACGACATCAACGGCAAGCCGAACGTCGGCGGCGGCCGGGTCGGGCCGCAGACGCTCGACGAGTCGACCTGGCTGATCCCCGTCTGCCAGGGCGCCGACCTGGTCTGGAACCGGCTCAGCGAGGCTGACCGCGAGACGCTGGCCAGCAAGCTGTTCCGACCGGCGGCCGAGGTCATTCGCCAGCACAAGATGGGCATCCACAACATCCAGTGCTGGAAGAACTCCGCCGTGGGTCTCGTCGGGCTGCTACTGGGCGATGCCGAGTTGACCGCCGACGCGGTGCGCGGGACGAGCGGCTTCGAGAACCAGATGGCCAAGGGCGTCAACCTGGACGGCCAGTGGTACGAGGGCGCCTGGGGCTATCACTTCTACACCATGAGCGCCGTGGCGCCGCTGGTCGAGGCCGGCGAGCGCTGCGGGCTCGGGCTCTATGCCTTCGCGCGTGACGGCCGCTCCTACCGGCTGCTGTTCGACGGCCCGCTCAACCTGGCCATGCCCAACCGGGTGTTGCCCAACTTCAGCGACTCCGGCTTCGTCAATGTCGTCGGCCAGTCGGCGCTCTACGAACTGGCCCTGCGCCGCTATGGCGATCCGCGCTACGCCGGGCTCATCGCACAGACCAAGGGCGACAGCCTCGAGGCGCTGCTGGTGGGCACTCGGCCGCTGCCCGCCGCGCAGGCCGCCGATGACGGCTCGCGCAACTACACCCAAGCCGGTTACGCGATCCTCCAGTCGGGCGGCGGCGTCGACGCCACCTGGGCCTGCCTCAAGTACGGCCCGCACGGCGGTGGCCATGGCCATCCCGACAAGATGAACGTCATCCTCTATGCCCGGCAGAAGGTGCTCGGCGTGGACCCCGGCACGGGCAAGTACGGCGTGCCCTTGCACAGCGGCTGGCAACAGGCCAGTCTGGCGCACAACTCGTTGACCGTCGATGAGGTCAACCAGACCCCGACCACGGGCAGTTGCCTCGCGTTCGTCAAGGAGGCCGGCTGGTCGGGCGTGCTGGCCGATGCCGGGCCGGTCTACACCAACCTCACCTACCGCCGCGCCGCCGCGCTGGTCGGGCCGAACCTGCTCTTGATGCTCGATATGGTCAAGGCCGACAAGAACCGCACCTTCGACCTGGCCTGGCACAACGGCGGGACTTGGGCCGCCGCGCCGGCCGGCGAAGCGCTGACCATGCCCGATAAGCCCGGCTACCGCTACCTCGAAGGCATGGTGAAGCTGGCCGGCGCGGCGCCCCCAGTGGTGCTCGATCCGCTCCGGGTGGGCCTGGCCGTGGCCTCGGCGCAGCCTGGCGAGACCTGGGCCGGCACCGGCCCCGGCGACACGCAGGCGGTGCGCGTGCCGTGCCTGGTGCGGCGGGTCAAGGGCGCCGAGGCGCAAGTGGCCTGGGCCATCGCGCTCGACGGCCAGACCCCAACGGTCGCCGTGGCGCCGATGGCTGGCGGCTGGCAAGTGTCGGCCACCGTGGGCGGCAAGACCGTGCGCCTGGACGTGACGCCGGAGGCGGCGGTCAAGCTGCGGGTGGCAACTCAGTAGTCGAGCCCGAATCCCACGCCGCGCGTGTGTTCGGCGCGCAGGCAGCCCTGGGGCGCGGGTAGCCGCGGCACGGGCCGCTCGGCCTCGAGCACCTCGCGGTAGCCGCAGCGGCAGCCCAGGCGGATCACCTCGCGGCCCGGCACGATGAGGCTCGGGGGCAGCAGTTCGGCCCGCTCGAAGGCCAGCGCCGGTTGCTCGCACTGCGGGCAGGCCTCTGCGCGCGGCCGGCCGGCGGGCAGCAGGTAGAGCGTCGTGCAGGCCTCGCAGCGCCGGCCCTCGAGCTCGTGGCCCAGCAGGCGCCACTCCGCGGTGGCGAACGGCAGGCGGTAGAACGCGGTCTGCGCGGCCGTCAGCCGGCGCAGCGGCTCGTCGCAGTCAGGGCAGTGGTCAAGCACGGAACGCCTCCGCCAGCAGTCGCTCGGCCAGGGCCACGGCCGGCTCGACCGCGCCGTCAGCCAACAGCGGCGCCACGCGCTCGCGCAGCTCGGCGTGCAGGTCGGGCAGCGCCACGCGGTCTTCCCAGTCGAGCCCGACGACCAGCTCCAGCCGACGCTCGGCCAGGGCGATGAGCAGCAGCGCACCCGCCGCCACGCCACCGGCCTCGAACAGCTCCCAGGCGCGCTCGGCCGGCCGGGCCGGTTGCGCGCTGTCGAGCAGCACCACCGCCCGCGGGGGCAACGAGTGCGGCAGCGGTCGGCGCAGCGACCAGTCACAGCCGGGGCAGCTTGGCCGGGGCTCGGGCAGCAGGGCTCGGCAACGCGGACAAATCACGCTCGCAGTGCTCCATATCAGGCCTGCTAGGCTTGGCCAAAGGGCGCGCAGCACCTTCCACGGGCGGCCCGCGAGGTTGACAGCCCGCCGTCGCTCCTGCATACTGACTGGCAGTAGGGCAGTCCCCTCACCTCCGTCCCACCCAGTCGACGCAGGTGGAGATCTCCATGGCGCAGTCTCGTCCGTCGCGTGCCACTCAGCAGACGCGTGCTTACAGCTTCCTGCTTGCGGTGGCGGCTTGTTTTGGGCTGATGTGCTTCTTCGTCGGCTTCTCGGTCGGCCGACATGGCAACCGGGTCGCCGCCGTGGCCACGTCGACGCCTGGCCAGGCGCCGTCGGCGGTGCCCATGCGGCCCAACGGGCGCAGCGTGCTGGATACCATGACACGGCCCATGGCGCCCACGGGCCAGCTCGATCCCGACCCGCTGGAAGCCTTCATGGAGGTCTACGAGCAGCTCAAGGCCAACTACTACAAGCCGATCGCCGACGCCGACAAGGCCAAGCTGTCGTATGGTGCCATTCGCGGCATGTTGCGCGAACTGGGCGACCCCTACACCCGCTTCATGGAGCCCAAGGACTACTCGGACTTCCGGCAGGACAACGAGGGCCACTTCAAGGGCATCGGCGCCATGCTCGGTATCGACCAGAGCACCAACCGCGTGCAGGTCATCCGCGTCTTCCCCAACAACCCCGCCGCCAAGGCCGGGCTCAAGCCGGGCGACTATGTGGTCAAGGTCAATGACCAGCCCACCGACGATATGAGCCTCGATGTGGCGGTCTCCAAGATCCGCGGCGAGGCCGGCACCACCGTCAAGCTGACGGTCAGCCGGCCCGACAAGCCGCGCAAGCAGCTCGATCCCGAGTACCTGCGCAAGAACGGCATCAACCCCGACGAGCCGCGCAAGGATCCGGCGCCGGTCGACCCCGGCAAGCTGATCGACGTAGTCATCACGCGCGGCGACGTGCACATCCCCATCGTCGAGAGCGAAATGCTGCCCGGCGACCAGGGCTATGTGCATCTGAGCATGTTCAACGAGGAGAGCTACAAGCAGTTCACCGGCGAGATCGAGACGCTTCGCGGCAAGGGCATGAAGGGCCTGATCGTCGATCTGCGCGACAACCCCGGTGGCAACCTCGAGGAAGTCATCCGCATCGTCAGCTACTTCGTGCGCCAGGGACCCGTCGTCCACATTCAGTCGCGCGACAAGCCGACCGAGGCGCTGACCGTGCAGTCGCGCTTCTACGGCAACTTCGATCTGCCCATGGTGGTGCTGGTTAACGGCTTCTCGGCCTCGGCCTCGGAGATCCTCTCTGGCGCGCTGCAAGACTATAAGCGCGCGACGGTCATCGGCGAGAAGACCTTTGGCAAGGGCCTCGTGCAGACCGTGCTGCGCCTGTCCGACCAGAGCGCTTTGGTGGTCACCACCTCGGTCTACCTGACGCCGAACAAGCGCAACATCAACAAGATCGGTATTGAGCCCGACGTCAAGGTGCCATGGGACCGCGCCGACCAGGAGAAGGCGCTGACCACCGCGCTGACCGAAGGCAAGAAGCGCATCGACTGGGACCTGCAGCTGCAGAAGGCGGCTGAGCAGCTACGCGCCAAGATGAACGGCAAGGAGCCGGCCAAGGCTGGCGCCAAGGCCGAGGCGACCACGCAGGCCAGCCTGCCCGCAGGCATGGCGCCGGCGCAAGGGCGCTAGTGCGTTGAGTACTACCGAGGGCCAAGACACGACGCCAACGAGCGCGCTGCTGCCGACGCACGACCAGGTCGAGCGGCAACTGCGCCGCGAGCGCAGCCTGCTGGTCACCGCGCTGGTGCTGGCCCTCGCGCTGCTGCTGCTCATGCGCGTGGGTACGCGGGTGTGGGCCATCGCCGTCTGGGATCCCGTCGAGCGCACCTTCGTCGAGCATGTCTACCTCACCCAGCGGGCCCAGGCCGAGGAGGCCAAGCGGCTCGTGCTGCGTCGCGCGCAGGCTACCCACCCTTACTACAACACGGCCGACGGCGCGGCGCTGTTCGGTCGCGCCAATCCCGGCTTTGAGCAGCGGGTGCGCGTCGCACCGGCGCGACGCATGGTGGTCATGCCGCAGGGCGCCAGCGGCAGTACGCCCGTGGTGGCCGCGGCCGATGCGCTGGGCGGCGTGCTCAAGCCCGTGGTCGATGCCTGGGCCATCTATGACCTGGGCACCAAGCGGCCCATCACCGCGCTGCCCACCAAGGACCAGGCCGACCAGGCGTTGCACGACCGGCTGGCGGCGGTCTCGGCGCGCGTGCGCGCCGAGTTGAGCGGCAACGGCGTGCTGCTGAGCGAAGGCTTCCTGCAGAAGGTGGAGGTGCGCGCCGTACGCGGCTGGCCCGTGGCCAAGGTGCTGACCGTGCCCCAGGCCGTGGCCTTCCTGTCGGGCGCCGGCGACAGCGCCATGACCCACGTCGTGGTCCAGGGCGAGTCGGCCAAGAGCATCGCCGCCAAGTACAACGCGCGCATTGAGGACCTGCTGACCTGGAACAACGGCCTCGACCTGGCTCGCTTGCGCGCCGGCGACCGGCTGCTGGTGCGCCGGCCCGAGGCGCCGCTCACCGTGCTCACGGTGGAGCGCCGCACCTATCGCCAGGATGGCCAGACCGTGACCATGGAGGTGAGGCGCCACGACGGCGTCGAGACCAACCGACTGCCCTCGGAGCAAGCCAAGCAGCCATGACCGCACCCGACCAGGCCAGTACCCCCCTGGGTCGCGTGATCGCCATCGACCTGGGCAGCACCAACACTGTCGTTGCCTCTGCCGACGCGGGTGGCGCCGTGCAGATCATCGCGCCCGGCGACCTGGCCTGCGATGCCGGGCCCGGCACGCCGCCGCTGGTGCCGTCGGTGGTCTACGTGCGCGATGCCCGCTCGGTCGACGTGCTGGTCGGCGCCGCCGTGGCGCGGGCCGGGCTCGATCAGACCGACGACCCGCGCTACATCACCGGCTTCAAACGCCGCATCGCCACGCGCATGACCGGCCTGGACCCCGAGGTCGACGGCATCGAAGTCAGCTGCGAGCGGGCCGCTGGCTGGTTCCTGACCGGCGTGCTGCAGGCCATCGACGGCCTTGACCGCAACCGCGACACCGTGGTCTTCACCGTGCCCGTCGGTAGCTTCCAGCCCTACCTGGACTGGCTCGAGGCCTATTGGCCCGTGCGCCGTTGGCGCGTGGTCGACGAGAGCACCGCCGCCGCGCTGGGCTACGGCGTGGCCGCGCCGGGCCGCCGCGTGCTCACCTGCGACCTGGGCGGCGGCACCGTCGACCTGTCGCTGGTGCGCCTGCCCGACGATCTCGACGCCACCGACCAGCCCGTGGCCGCCACGGTCATCGCCAAGGTCGGCCAGGTGCTCGGCGGCGACGACATCGATCACTGGCTGCTCGAACACATCCTGCGCAAGGTGGGGCTGGACGGCGTCGACACCGACCGGCCCAGCCTGCTGCGCGCCGCCGAGATGGCCAAGATCGGCCTGTCCACCAGCCACGAGGCCGACTTCGACGCGCCGCATCCCTCCGGCGAGGGCCGCCTCCGCGCGCGGGTCAGCCGCGACGAGTTGGAGGACGTGCTCATCGGCCACGACTTCCTCTCACGCCTGCAGGCCGGGCTGGAGACACTGCTGCGCCAGGCCGAGCGCCGTGGCGTGAGTAAGGACGACATCGAGCATGTGCTGCTGGTCGGCGGCACCAGCCAGGTGCCCGCGGTGCGGCGCATGTTGCAGGGCAACTTCGGCGCCGCGCGGGTGCGCTCCGAGCATGTCTTCACCGCCGCGGCCCGCGGCGCGGCCCGGCTGGGCCTGGGCGTCAGCGTGCGCGACTTCCTCTACCACAGCTACGCGGTGCGGGGCTGGAACCATGTGGCCCGCCGCCACGAGTACGACCTGGTGGTGCCGGCGCTGTCGCCCTATCCGTTTGCCGAGCCGGTGGTGCGCGAGTACGCTGCCAGTGCGCCGGGCCAGCCGGCCATGGAGCTGTTCCTGGGCGAGATTGAGCATGGCGACGTGTCGCGGCCCGAAGTCATCATCGAGGACCGCCGCGTGCGGGTCATCAACGCGCCGATGCCCGCGCATCGCTACGCACTGGTGGATGAGGACCGCGTGGTGCCGCTGAACAACGGCACGGTGGTCCCGCTCGACCCGCCAGGCCATCCGGGCATCAACCGCGTGCGGGTCATCTTCTCGGTCGACGAGCGCCGCCGGCTCAAGCTGACGGCCATCGACCTGCAGACCAACCGCACGCTGTTGCGCGACCAGCCGATCGCGCTGCTGACGTAGGGTGCCGGGCGGCGTGGTGTGAGCACCCTCCAGATCAGCAGATGGCGCAGATGACACAGATCAGGCGATCCGCTATCTGTGTCATCTGCGCCATCTGCTGATCTGGAGGCCGACTGGCTATCAGCCGTTCAGCGTATCGGAGAACACCAAGTGGCGCTTGCGCTGCCAGGTGCGCGGGGACGACACACCTTCACCGGTGGGCGTGGTGACGGTCATCGTGGCCCAGCCCTCGCCCGAGTCACCGCTGAAGCTGTAGCTCGGACCGTTGATGACGGTGATCGTCGTGCACAGGGCCGCGGCGTAGCGCGTGATGTGGTCGGTGTTGCGCGAGTGCAGGATGGCCGTGTGGCCAAAGCCGTGCTCGACCTGGAGCGCCAGGCGCAGGCCGTCGTCGAAGTCGCGCACGCGCACGATGGGCAGGAACGGCATCATCTGCTCGTGGATGACCATCGGGTGGTCCTCGGGCAGCACGGCCACCAACAGCCGCGGCTCGCCGCGGGTCGGCAGCCCGGCGCGGCGCAGCAGCTCGGCGGCGTCCTGGCCGATGCTCTCGCGGCGCGGATGCTCGCCATCGAGCACCACGGGCAGCAGCTTCTCGACGTCGCTCGGCCCCAGGATCTGCGCGCCGTTCTGAGCCATGGCGGCCAGATAGTCGTCCAGCACGCGGCTCTCGCAGATGCCCACCTTCTCGGCCACGCACGGCAGGTTGTTGTCGAACGAGCCGCCGGCCACCGTGGCCCAGCCAGCGCGCGCCACGTCAGCGGTGGAGTCGACGAACACCGGCGGGTTGCCGGGACCGGCCGCGAAGACCTTCTTCTTGGTGTCGAACGCGGCGCGCACCACGCCCGGTCCACCGGTGGCGGCGATGATGCGGATGCGCTCGTGGTTCATGATCTGCGAGGCGGCCTTGAGCGTCGGATCGGCCACGCAGGTCAACAGGTTGCGCGGCCCGCCGGCGGCCACGATGGCCTCGTTGAGCGCGGCGATGGTGCCGATGGTGCAGTGCTTGGCGCTGGGATGCGGGCAGAAGACGACGCTGTTGCCCGCGGAGATCATGGTGATGGCGTTGTTGATCGGCGTGGCCGTCGGGTTGGTGCTCGGGGTGATCGAGCAGATCACACCCCAGGGCAGACCCTCCACGATGTGCATACCGTGGTCGCCCTTGATCAGCCGCTTCTCCAGGTCCTCGACGCCCGGCGAGCCCTTGGCCACGGCCTCGTTCTTGAGCTTCTTGTCCGAGGCGCGGCCCATGTCCGTCTCTTGGCGGGCATGCTGACCCCACTCGGCGGCGTGCTTGATGGCCGTGTCGCGAATGGCCTGCACCACCACACGGCGCAGCGCGATGCCGCCGTCGGTCAGTTCGGCATAGGCGCGCTCGGCGGCCACGATGGCGTCTTCGGGCGAGTTGACGATGCCCGAGTTGCCGCCGCTCGGCGCCGGGGGCACCGGCAGCGGCGACGCCTGGCCATTGGTCGGCGCGGCGGCCGGGGCCGTGCCCGACAGTTCGCGCACCACTCGCTCCACGATCTGGCTCACGCGGCGTTCATCAAGCTCCATGCTACGTCTCCACACAAGCCTGCCGCAGCAGGCTCAGTATCATCTCGGGCGGCGTGTCGGCCGCCACCGTCGCTTGGCCCAGTGCGGTCAGCAGTGTCAACCGCATCTGGCCCTCGCGGGCCTTCTTGTCGCGACCCATGGCCGCGAAAACCACTTCGGGATCGGTGCCCGCGGGCACCTTGGTCGGCAGACCCACCGCCGCGCACACCGCCTCCAGGCGCTGCGCGTCGCTGGCCTCCAGGTCGCCGCGCAGCACGCCCAGGCGCGCCGCCAGCACCATGCCGATACTGACCGCCTCGCCGTGGTGCAGCTTGCCGTAGCCGGCGGTGGCCTCCAGCGCATGACCGAAAGTGTGGCCGAAGTTGAGCCAGGCGCGCTGGCCCGACTCGCGCTCATCGGCGGCCACCACCTGGCCCTTGAGCTGGCACGACCGCACCACGCTGTAGCGCGCTGTGTCGGGCGACAGGCTGACCTTCGCCGTGAGGCGCAGGCCTCCTCGCTCGGGCCGCGTGACGAACGCCGACTCCAGCCGTTCGAACATGGCCAGGTCAAGAATGGCGCCGTGCTTGATGACCTCGGCCAGGCCGCAGCGCAGTTCGCGCGTGGGCAGGCTGGCCAGCGTGTCCAGATCGGCGCAGACCAGATTCGGCTGCCAGAACGCGCCAATCAGGTTCTTGCCGTGGAAGTTGACGCCGGTCTTGCCGCCGACCGACGAGTCGACCATGGCCACGAGCGTCGTGGGCACTTGCACAAACGAGATGCCGCGGTAGTAGCAGGCGGCGGCGAACCCGGCCATATCGCCCACCACGCCGCCGCCCAGCGCGATCAGCACGCCGTGCCGGTCGAGTCGGCGCGCCATCGCCGCCGACCAGATCTTCTCGATCGTGCCCAGGTGCTTGTAGCGCTCGCCCGCGGGGATCTCGGCAACGCCGGCCTCAATACCGGCGGCATCGAGCGAATCGAGCAGGGGATGGGCATAGCGCCTGGCAATCGCGGCGTTGGTGACCACCAGCGCCCGCCGGCCAAGGTCCAGGGCCGCCATCTGAGCACCGACGGAGGCGACTTCGCCGTGGCCAATCCGCACGGGATAGCCGCGTTCGCCCAGCTCGATGGTGACCAGTGTGGCGTCCTCGGTCATGGCTTGGCAGTATAGCACAGGGCTGGGATGGTAACGGTGATCGAGGCGCGGCCCGGAGCTAGTAGCTCCACAGGAACGCGACGCGGCAGTGCGGGGCCACGCGCAGCAGTTCGCCGCGCAGGCGCGCCAACTCGGGCGAGCGTCGCAGGCTACGCTCGTAGGCATCGCCATCGAGCGGAGTCGAGTAGCCCCACAGATGGACCGACACGAGCGCTGGTCGCCACCAGGTGGACCGGCGTCCGGTGGCCGGGTCGACCACGTGATGCGGCCCGAAGTTCATGCCCATCTCGGTCGGCGCGTGCGTACCGAGCACCTGGCCGCCCAGATTGGCCCGCAGTTCCTCCACCACCGGCGCGGGCCAGGGCGAGCGCACATCGAGGCTCAGGCAACCACACTCGCTCAGCCACGGCGCATACTCACATGCCGGCAGGCCTGCTGGCAGCATCTCGTCGTCGTCCGATGTCGTTCCGTCGCAGGCGGTCGAGCCAAGACCGAGTGTTCGGGAGGCGACCGACACGGACACCTCGGCACGGTCCGTCAGCGTCGCGTAGGCTTCGGGCAGAGGCACACGCAGCCGCGTGGCGTAAAGCACAGGGCCAACGCTCTGCGACATGGCTTGCCCTCACTTCGCCCAGATGCCGCCAATCGCCGCCTCATCGCCAAACCCGCCCGGCATCACCGCGCTTGGGCGGTTGGCGTGGTACCAGCGGCGCTCGTCGGCCGGCGCGGCCAGCGTGCGGCTGCCGGGCATCTCCAGGTAGCCGTTGGGGTCGTTGGCGCGAATCCAATCCCAGGCGTAACGCAGCCACGCGGCGCGCTGCTCGGGCGACAGGTGGGCGAACCAGCTGATCTCGTCGTAGCCCCAGATCCAGGCGCCGCCTAGGCCGGGCTGGCCGGGCTTGGCGCTGCGACCCCAGTTGTCGATCTCAGCCAGATAGGGCAGGTGCTCGCACGACCAGCCGCTGTAGGTGTGCCCGCCCCGGCTGCGGCCAAAGAGGCTGTCGTAGTGGCCGACCTGCATGACGCCCTCGATGGGCCGGCCAGCCACTTCCTTGATGCGCAGCGGGAACGAGTGGAAGTCCATGAGCAGTTCGCCATCGCGCACCAGTCCGCCGCTGGGCACATGGGAGTCGAGCAGCACCATGCCGCGGCGCGCATGGTCGGCGGCGTAGGCGCGCAGCAGGCCCAGGACCTGCGCGTAGTGGTCCAGATGCCGGTCGTTGTGGTTCATCAGCTCGGTCTGGCCCAGGTGGATGGCCTCGCAGCCGGCATCGATGAACGAGCGGCCCAGGAACACGAACCACAGCTTAGTCTCGGTCTGGCTGACATCGGGCACCGACTGGCCCGGCTGCCAGTGGTTCCTGAACTGGCCGTCCGGGTAGAGCATGGCCTCGTAGCGGAAGTTCCGCGGCTCGGGGGGCAGGCCCAGCGCCTCGAAGGCCCAGGCCGGCACGGGCACCTGGGCGACGGCGGTGGTGACGATCTCGAAGATGCAGGCCTGCAGCACCATGTCGGGGTCGGCGGCGTGGACCAGCGCGGCCTGCTCCTTGGCCCGGGCCAGGTTGGCCAGCAGGTTGGCCTCGCCACCCCACAGGCAGAGGCTGCGGCCGACGAGCTTGGCGCCGGTCTCGCGCAGCATGCGGATGTTGTCGGTCAGATCGCCCTGGCCGTTGAGCAGGCCTTCCATGGTGATGGCGCGGGCCAGATAGCGCTCGAGGACCTCGCGCGAGATGGTGCGCCGGAAGGCGTAGGCTGGGTTGGTGGGCATGGTGGGTTCGGTCCTCTCCTGGGCGAGCACCGGCCCGGGCCCTGGCAGCAGCAGCACCAGAGCCCAGACCAGCGACCAGGCGCCACGCGGGCGTCGGCTCACGGCAGGTCGCCAGCGACGCCGACCACTTGCGCCTCGGGCTGGCAGAAGCGCCGCAGCGCGGCGTTGATCTGGGCCGGCGTGAGTGCGGCCACCTTGTCATCCAGCGCCGCGTCCCAGGCGAACCGACGGCCGAGATAGGCGAGATCGCCCAGGCGGCCCGCCAGTCCAGAGTCGGCGGCCCGCGCCGAGCGGCGCTGGCGCAGCACGGCGTCCTTGGCCGCCGCGACCTCTTCGGCCGTGAAGCCGTCCTTCAGCGCCCTCTGGACCTCGTCATTGACCGCGGCCTCGAACTTGGCCAGGTCTTTGGCCGGGAAGATGCCGCCGATGGCGAACGAGCCGCGGTCGTCCTGCGAACCGGCCGCGAAGCTGGCGCTGATGCCGTAGCTGATGCCTTCCTTCTCACGCACGCGCTTCCACAGCCGCGAGTCGGCGCCGCCGCCCAGCAGCCGCGCGGCCAGCAGGCCAGCGGCGTAGTCCGGGTCGTCGTCACGCACCTGCAACAGGTTCACGGTCTGATAGGTGCCATTGGGCTTGTCGGCCATGCGTACCAGCAGTCGTTGGGGCTTGGCAGCGACGAATGGGCGCGCGATGCGCGTGTAAGGCTTGCCGCTCTTCCAGCCGCCCAACAGCTTCTCTGTCAATGCGGTCAGCTCAGCCGCGTCGAAGTCGCCGCAGGCCGCCACCTCGCCGGTGGACGCGCCGTAGAACTCGGTGTAGAACGCCTTGACCGCCTCGAGAGTCAGCCCCTGGAGGTCGGCCGCGGCTTCCTCCGGCGTCTGCACGTAGCGCGGGTCACCGGGCGGGTAGACATTGAGCGCGCGGCCGAGCGCCACGCCGAGTTGAGCGCGCGGGTCGCTCTTCGACTCCTCGGTCGCCGCCAGCGACTGCGTCCGGGCCTCGGCAAACTCGCTGGCCGGGAAGGTCGGCGTGCGCAACACCTCGACCGCGAACGACAGCGCCGCGACCAGGTTCTCGCGCGTGGTGCGTACGTTGATGCTGGCGCTGGTGGCGTTGCCGCCCACCGAGACCTCCGCCTTCAGCCGGTTGATCTCGTCTTGGATCTGCTGCCGCGTGTACTTGGCCGAGCCGCGCATCAACAGTTGACCAGCCATATCCGCCGCGGCCAGGCGGCCCTTCACGCTCTCCAGATCGCCAAAGCGCAGCGCGATCCGCACCGAGACCTCGGCGCCGCGCGTCTTGCGGGGCAGCAGCGCCAACTTGAGCCCGCTGGGCGTCTGGCCCCACTGCGTGCGCGCGTCCAGGTTGGCGGGCGTGGGGTCGAAGGTTTCGCCCTCGGCCACCGCCGCCCGGCCCTTGTAGTCGCGCACCGCGGCGGCGATGTCGGGGGTGGGCGGAATGGTCACGCGGTCGCCGTTGGTGGTGGGGTAGAACAGGCCGACCGTGCGGTTGGACGGCTTGAGGTAGGTCGCCGCCACGCGCTGCACGTCGGCCAGCGTGACCGCGGCGATCCGGTCGCGATGCAGGAAGAACAGCCGCCAATCGCCCAGGCCAACCCATTCGCTCAGGCTGGTGGCCATACGCTGCGAGTTGAGCATGGCCATCTCGGTGCGCTTGGCCATGCCGGACTTGGCGCGGTCCACCTCGGCGGCGTCGATGGGCTTGGCCGGCAGCCCTTCGGCCAACGCCGTCAGCGAGTCGCGCAGCGGCTCCAGCGGCGCATTGACCGGCGCGTCGGCATCGACGAGGAACAGGCCGGCATCATGCTGCCGCAGGCAGCCGGCGCTGGCGTCGACGGCCTGGTTGGTCTTGACCAGCGCCTCGTTCAGCCGGCCCGAGGCCGGATTGCCGAGCGCCGAGGCCAGCACGTCCAGCGCCGCGAAGTCGGGATGCGAGCCCGCGGGAATGTGGTAGGCGGCGATGACGCTGGGCCGGGGACCGGCCACGCGCATGGTCACCTGCCGCTCGCCATACTGCGTCGGCTCCACGGTGTAGGTCGGATAGAGCCGTCGCGTGGGCGCCGGCAGCACGCCGAACTTGGCGGCCACCAGGGCCAGCGTCTTGGCCACGTCGAGCTTGCCGGCCACCACCAGCACGGCGTTGTCGGGCTGATAGTAGTTGCGATAGAAGGCCTGCACCCGCTCCAGCGGCACGCCGTCCAGGTCGCTGCGCAGACCGATGGTGGAGCGGCCGTAGTTGTGCCACTGGTAGGCGGCATGCATCAGCGCGAACCACAGCAGCCGGCCCCCGTCGTTCTCGCCCGAGTCCATCTCGTTCTGGACGATCTTGCGCTCGGCGTCGAGGTCGGCCCGGCCGATGGTCAGGCGCGCCATGCGGCTGGCTTCCAGGTCCAGCGCCCAGGCCAGGTTGGCGTCGCTGGCGGTGACCGTCTCGAAGAAGTTGGTGCGGTCGATGGACGTGGTGCCGTTCCATTGCGCGCCATGCTGCATCAGCTCGCCCTTGATGTCGCGGTGGCCCGCGGCCGTGCGGAACATCAGGTGCTCGAAGAGGTGGGCCATGCCGCCTTCACCGTAGTTCTCGAACCGCGAGCCGACCAGGTAGTTGATGCAGACCGTCACGTTCTCCGTGGTGGCGTCGGGGAACAGCAGCACCCGCAGGCCGTTGGCACAGTCGTACTCGGTGATGCCCTCGACCGACGGCCCCTTGACCATGCCCGCCGGTAACGGCGCGGCCGGTAACGGCGCGGCCGGCAACGGCGCGGCGTGCACACCGGCCGCGACCATCGCGGCCACGAACAGGCCCAGTACCAACCGGCAGACTCGACTACTCGGCATGATCCGTCTCCTCGATGGCCAGAGTGTATGCCAACCTCACGGCTTGGCCACTGGGAACATCGACAGTCGCAACTTGGTGCAACCATAGGGCACCAGGGTGATCGGCTGGCGTGCGCCCGTGGCGGCCAGCGGCGTGGCGGGCATCTTGGGCGTGGCCAGGTCGAGCGGCCAGTCCACCGGCGCGGCCGTGGTCTCGATGGTCAGCGGCGCGGCCTGTGGCCAGTCCCAGCGCGCGGGCATGGCGCCGCGCTTCACCGTCAGGTCCAGCTGGCCGGCGGACAGAGCCACCTGCCAATGCGCGGCCGGATCGGCGGTGTTGATATCGCGGCCTTCGGTGGACAGGGCGAACAGCAACGGCCCATAGGACACCGTGGCATACGGCGCGCCGTCGCCCTCCAGCGTCACCGTGCCGCCCGTGGCCGTGGCCGCACCGGCGTTGACGTCGTGGCCGGTGGTCACGCCGGCGGTCATCGGCAGTCGCAAGGCGACCGTGTCGCCAGGCTTCCAGGCGCGTTCCAGGCGAGCGAAGCCGGTGGCGTCGGCCTTGGCCGGCACGACCTGGCCGTTGACGCTCAGTTCCGGCGCGGCACACCAGCCGGGCAGGCGCAGGCTCAGCGGGAAGCTGACCTCGCGCGCTGGGTCGATGTGCAACGTGATGGTCTCGTCGAACGGGTAGTTGGTCCGGCAGTCGATGGTCACCGGCACCTTGTCGCTGACCAGTGCCGTCAGCTTGCACGGCCCGTAGCAGGCTGCGGCCAGGCCGTTGTCGTGCGTGGCCAGCCACATGTGCTGCACGTAGTTGGGCACGATGCGGTTGAGCGCGGCGGTGCAGCACAGCGGCTGGTGCGTCGGCGCGTACTGACCGCCCTCGGCGCGCGGGCCGTGCGGGTAGTCGGGCGAGCCGGGCGCGATGCGGTTGGGGCTCTGGAAGTAGACATGCGTCTTGAAATCGCGCGACACCGTGGCCGGCCCGGCATTGAAGAAGGCGCGCTCGACACGGTCGGCCAGCCGGCCCTGACCGCTGACGGTCAGCAGCGCGATCTGGCTCCATACGTAGCCCGCCACATCGCAGGTCTCGGACCCGCGGAAGGCGCCGGTGGGGCCCCAGTACTCGTCGGATACAGGCACGCCGTGCGGCTGCATGGCGCGATCGGCCAGCAGGTCGTGCCAGGCCAGCGCGGTGTCGAGGAACTCGCGCTTCCCGGTCCACAGATAGCCCAGCGCCCAGGGCGTGGTGCTTTCCAGGAAGTGCACCACATGGTCGTTGGCCTCGGCGCCGGGCTCGGTCTTCGGCAGATGCCGGTAACGCGCCCACGAGCTGTCCTTGGCGCCGTCGGGCGCGAACAGCGCGTCGAGTCCGGCGGCTATCTGCTTGTTGCCGGTCTGGGTATAGGCGTCGAACGCCGGCCACGGGTTGGACATGCCCCAGCCCATGCGCAGCGCGTCGTAGCCGCCGCTGTAGGCCATCTCCAGCGCGTGCAACGCCGCGGGATCGTGTGAGCCGGCGTAGTAGCCCGACATGGCGCGGCCCAGCAAGCCGCTGGCCCAGCAGGGCCAATGGTCGTCGACAGCCGACCACTGCCGGTGCTCGGCGTTGTTGCGGTCCAGCCACCAGAGGAAGAGGATGCTGTCGGGCTGCATATGCTGGGCCAGGACGCCGATGCGGCGTTTGGCCTGGGCGATGAGCGCCTCGTCGTGGAGGATGTAACCCAGCCGCCCCAGCCCATCGAACCAGTAGCCGCCACCCTCATACGGCCATGCGCCGCGCGGCCAGGCGAGGTGCTCGCCGGTCATCTGGTAGTCGTCGGCCCAGGCCTGGCGGAAGGCCTGGTCGACCTCGTCCATGTGGCCCGTATAGCCGTCGCGCGCCGCCAGGCACCAGTCGCGCAGCCAGCCCTGGGGCTCGACGGCGCCCGGCGGCAGGGCGATCAGCGCCGCGCGCGTCGGCGGCTCAAAGGGACGGGCGTAGTTGAGGCTGGTCATGGGTTGCTCCTGCGACCAAACGGCCGCGCCGATCAGGAGAGTCAGGCAGGCCAGTCGCACCACGGCGAAGTCCTCCGCGCCATTCCGGCGCCAGCCGCGTCGGCCGACACCACGCGCGCCGCATATTCCGACTCGCGCGGGCTAACCCTCCTTGAACCCGCGACACAGCGCGGCCGTCGTGGCACGAGCGCCTGGCCTATGCGCACGGCAGTGCTACGAGGCTGCCACGCAGACGGGGGCATGTCGTGCGCCGGGCTCGATAGGCGGACCGGGTCCCTGGTGCGCTGTACAATGTAGATCCGAGCGGCGCGGGGCAAAGGACGAAGGCGCGTGCAAGAACAGCCCATCCTGGTAACTGGCGCAACGGGCTATGTTGGCGGACGCCTGGTGCGGCGCCTGGAGGCCGCGGGACGTCCTGTTCGCTGCCTTGCCCGCCGCGCCGAGTACCTGCGCGGCCGCGTTGGCGAGGGCACCACGGTGTTCGCCGGCGATGTGCTGCAACCGGACAGTCTGACCGACGCCCTGACCGGCGTTCGCGCAGCGTACTACCTGGTTCACGCCATGGCGGCGGGCGGCTCGTTTGAGGAGCGTGACCGTCGGGCCGCAGCCAACTTCGGCGCGGCGGCGCGGGCCGCTGGGCTCAAGCGCATCATCTACCTGGGCGGGTTGGGCGGTGCCGACGAGGATCTCTCGGCGCACCTTCGCAGTCGGCGCGAAGTCGGCGATATCCTGCGTGCATCGGGCGTGCCGGTGACTGAGTTCCGCGCCTCGATCGTCATCGGTTCAGGCAGCCTTTCATTCGAACTGATTCGGGCTCTTGTCGAGCGGCTGCCCGTCATGGTCACACCCCGCTGGGTGAGCGTCCTGGCACAGCCGATCGCGATCGAGGACCTGCTGGCCTATCTGCTGATAGAGCTGGACCAGACCGGAGACGCTGACAGGCTCTACGAGATTGGCGGGACCGATCAGGTCTCTTACGGCGACTTGATGCGAGAGTATGCCCGGCAGCGGGGCCTCCGGATCTGGATGCTGCCCGTGCCGTTCCTTACCCCCTGGCTGTCCAGCCTGTGGCTGGGGCTGGTCACTCCGGTCTACGCCCGCGTCGGCCGGGCGTTGATCGACAGCATGGTGCATCCAAGTGTGGTGCGCGACCCAGCCGCGCAGGCCGCCTTCAGCGTCCGACCGATCGGCGCGTCGGCGGCCATCGCCGCTGCGCTGCGCCACGAGGACCTGGAGTTCGCCGAGACCCGCTGGAACGATGCCCTGGTCGCTGCCGGCGCCACGACTGACTGGGGCGGACGTCGGTTCAATCAGCGGCTGGTCGATTCCCGGGTCGCCCGCGTCAACGTGGCGCCGGCCAAGGCGTTCGCGCCGATCCGCCGGATCGGCGGCGCGACAGGCTGGTACTACGGCACCTGGCTTTGGCGGCTCCGCGGCGCCATCGACCTGTTGGTCGGCGGTGTGGGTCTGCGCCGCGGCCGGCGCGATCCCGAAGAGGTCTCGCCCGGCGATGTCGTGGACTTTTGGCGGGTCGAGGACTACGAGCCCGATCGTCGGTTGCGGCTGCACGCCGAGATGAAGCTCCCAGGACGGGCTTGGCTGGAGTTCGAGGTCCAGGCCGACGATGAGGGCGGTAGCACTATCCGGCAGACCGCGACCTTCGACCCGCTCGGGCTCTTCGGCCTGGCCTACTGGTACGGCATCTGGCCGCTCCATCGGGCCGTCTTCCGAGGTATGCTGCGGAACATCGCGGCCGCGGCCGAACGAGATCGGTAGGTCCGGCCCATCGTCAGCACCGCACACCCACCCCGCCCCGCCAACCCGCGGCCCGCATCATGAGGGCCAACTCACTGGCCACGGCCACGAACCGGCAGTCCTCGGCCACACGACGCAGGGCGGCCTACCGCGATGTGGGGGACGCACCTCGGTTCTGCAACCAATGCCCCACAGTTGTCACCATATTTGTACTGTGTGGAGTCCCCGCAACACACGAGCCGCGGTAGTACCACGAGCGGCGGATCGCTGCGGCTAGTTCGGAGCCTCCGCGGCTGGCGCGGCTGGTTTGGGCGCCTTCAGCTCCGCCTCCAGCGCCGGCAGCGGGTCCTCGCCTTCGCCCGTACGGTTGTATTCGAGGAACGCGTTGGCCCGCTTCAGGCTCAGGTCCTTGGCCTTGAAGCAGCAGGCCACGTTCTTCATCACCCGCGCCAGCTTCTTCTCGTCGCCTGCCGTCCATTCGGCCAGTTG
>JACRKZ010000171.1 GCA_016235455.1 Armatimonadota bacterium
GCCGCGCCCAACACGGTGTGGCCCTGCGCACGCAGCAGGCGCGTCGCCAGCCGCAGCACAGCCGGCTCATCCTCGACCACCAGAATGGTGGCGCTACGGCCGGTCGGCGCGTCGGCGCCGGGCTCCGCGCCAGACGCCGCGGCCGGACCATGGTGGCGCGGCAGGTGGATAGTGAAGCAGGCGCCCTGCTGCGGCTCGCTGGCCACACTGATGGTGCCGCCGTTCTGCTGGACGATGCCATAGACCGTGGCCAGGCCCAGGCCGGTGCCCTGGCCCAAGGCCTTGGTGGTGAAGAACGGCTCGAACAGGCGCGCTTGCGTGGCCTGGTCCATGCCACGGCCGGTGTCGCGCACCGTCAGCCGCACGTAGTCGCCGGCCGCCGTTTCGGGATGCGCGGCGACGTAATCGGCGTCGAGCACGCAGTTGGCCGTGTCGATGTTGATCTGGCCGATGCCGGCAATGGCGTCACGGGCGTTGACGCACAGGTTGGCCAGGATCTGGTCGACCTGCGTCGGGTCCATGCGCACCGGCCACAGGCCCCCGCCCGGCTGCCAGTCCAGGTGGATGTCCTCACCGATGAGCCGCTCCAGCATGCGCAGCATGCCCTCCACGGTGCGGTTCAGGTCCAAGACCTTGGGGGCCACGGTCTGCTGCCGCGCGAAGGCCAGCAGTTGCTTGGTCAGGTCGGCCGAGCGGCGCGCCGCCTCCTGGATGCTGAGCAGGTCGTCGTGCAGCGGCTGCGACGAGTCGACCTCGTCCATGGCCAACTCGATGTGGCCGAGAATGACCGCGAGCATGTTGTTGAAGTCGTGCGCCACGCCACCGGCCAGGCGGCCAACTGACTCCATCTTCTGCGCCTGGGCCAGTTGCTCGGACAGCGCGCGCTGGGCCTCCTGGGCATGGTGACGGTCGGTGATGTCCTGGATGGTGCCCGACATGCTGATGGGGTCACCGGCGTCGTCGTAGGTCAGTTGGCCGCGGCCGTAGACCCACCGCACTTCGCCATCGTTGGCGCGCACGATCTGGTACTCGCGGTCGAACGGCTTGCGCTGCCCCACCACCTCGTCAAGGAAGTGGTGTTGCATCAAGGCCCGGTGGTCGGGGTGCACCAGTTCCAGCCAGGCCGCCACGGTCCGCGGGTGGTCTGGCCCGAGGCCGAACATCCGGTCGAGCTCGTCCGAACTGCTCCAGACGCCGGCAACCACGTCGAGTTTGTAGCTGCCCACATGGGTGGCGCGCTGCGACTCGCGCAGCAGAGCCTCGCTCTCGCGCAGCGCCTCATTGGCGGCGCGTCGTTCGGAGATGTCGTGGTAGTTGCCCAGGATGCCGCGTATGTCCGGATCGTGCAGGAGGTTGGTCCCCGTGAAAGCGATCCAGCGGTAGCTGCCGTCACGACAGCGGTAGCGCACCTCGGTGGTGCCCGAGGCGCCCGGCGTGCCGGCCAGTGCGGCGATGAACGCCTGCCCGGCGGGCACATCGTCGGGATGCACGTTGTCGAACGCTGGCTGGCCGACCACTTCCTCGGGTTTCCAGCCGAACAGGCGCTCGATGTTGGGGCTCTTGTAGCGGTTGATGCCGTCCTGGTCGATGATGACGAGCACATCGCCGATGTTGGCCACCATCTTGTCCTGCCGCGCGCGCTGCGCCCGTAGCGCCTCCTCGGCCAGGCGGCGTTCGGTGATGTCGGCCACCGTGCCTTCCCAGCACGCCACGTGCCCCTCGGCATCGCGCACCGCCCGCACGTTCTGCGTGACCCAGATGTGCGCGCCGTCGCGCCGTCGCGCCTCGTACTCGAAGCCCGTCACGGCTCCCTGCGCCTCGAGCCTGCGCCGCAACTCGCCGCGACGACCCGGTTCGACATAAGTCTGGCTGCCGATATCCTGGACCTCGGCCAGCAACTGCTCTGGCGAATCGTAGCCGAAGATGCGCGCCAGCGCTGGATTGGCGATGAGGATGCGGCCGTCGGGCGTGGTCTGGAAGATGCCCTGGGTGGCGTTCTCGAAGATCGAGCGGTATCGGTCCTCGGCCGCGGCCAGCGCCGCCTCGGCCCGTCGGCCCTCGGTGACATCGCGAAACGACCAGACTCGGCCGGCCACCCGTCCATCAAGGCGCATCGGCGCTGAGCGGCGTTCGTAGACCCGGCCGTCGCGGAAGAACAGGGTGTCCGAGTCCTCGGCGTCCGAGCCGTAGAGCGCGCGCACCTTGGCCGTGAACGCCTCGGGCTCGACCAGCTGCGCCAGCACGAAGTCGAGCAGCACCTGGTCATCGCCCGCCTCGAGCAAGCCTCGGGGCACGCGCCACAGCTCGGCGAACCGTTCGTTGGCGTAGAGCACGCGGCCGTCGTCATCCACGGCCAGGATGCCGTCGGCGGTCGAGGACAGCGTGGCACGCAATTGCGACTCGCGCCGGCGGAGCTCCTCCTCGGCGCGGGTGCGTTCGGTGATGTCGAGGAACGAGACCACAACGCGCGACAGATCATTGGCGTTGTCGGCGATGACCGACAGCCGGAGGTCGAGCAGCAGTTCCACGCCATGCCCGTTGACGATCGGGATGCGGGCGGCGAAGAAGCGCGCCCCCTGGGCCAGGGCCACCATCTCCTGCCGGATGACCTCCAGCGAACCGCCGGTGAAGTAGCTGGGCAAGTCGCGGAGCAGTTCGTCGGCGCTGGAGGCGCCCAGCATCTCGACGCTGCGCTGGTTGACCGCCAGGACCCGCACGCGGCTGGCCAGGTCCAGCACTTCGTCAGGGCGCTCACAAAGGTACTTGTCGAAGTCGGTCACGCCGAGGCGGCGCAGTTCCTCGAAGCGCCTGCCGACCGCCGAGAAATCCTCTTCCCAGACAGCCACGGGCGACTCGTCGAACAGGGCTCGGTGGCGCGCCTCACTGGCGCGCAGCGCCTCCTCGGCCTCGATGCGCTCGGTGATCTCGCGCACCATGCCTTCCATGGAGACCACGCGGCCCTGGTCGTCGCGGAAGAGCTGGATGTTCAGCGACACCCAGGCCCGGCTACCATCCTTGCGGCGGGCTTCGCCGACGACATCCACCAGATGGCCGTGCCGGAACAGGTCGCCCAGCATGGCCTGCCGCGCGTCGTGGTCCGCGTAGAGCGCCGCGGCGGGCAGGCCGACCATCTCGTCGGCCGAGCCGTAGCCGTAGAGCCGCGCCGCTGACGGACTGACCATGGTGATCGTGCCGGTCGCGTCGGCCTGGACATAGGCATCCTGGAGGTTGTCCAAGATGCCGCGCAGCAACTCCTCGTTCGCGCGCAGGGCCGCGGCGCTGGTGTGGCGCTCAGTGATGTCGACATCCGTGCCGCGATAGCCGAGCAACTCGCCGTCGGCGCCGAGCATGGGCACGCCGTTGGTCGACACCCAGATGACCTGGCCCTGGCCGGTGACAATGGGATTCTCGAAGTCGCAGAACGCTCCGTGCGCGGAGATCACGTCAAAGGCGGCCGCGCGATAGGCGTCGCGCCGCGCCTCGGGATACAGGTCATAGAAGCAGAGCTTGCCGACCACTTCGTCAATGGCGTAGCCCCAGACCGTCTCGCAGGCCCGGCTCAGGTAGGTGTACCGCCCCTCCGCGTCGACCTCCCAGACGACCGTGCGGCTGTGCTCGGCCAACTCGTCAAAGCGCCGCAGCAGCGCGCGCTGGGCCTCTTCGGCGGCCTTGCGTTCGCTGATGTCGCGGATGAAGACCACGAAGCGCCCGCCGTCGATGTCGCGGTACTGGATGGCGACCTCAACATCGAACGTGCTGCCGTCTCGGCGGCGATGACGCGACTCGAAGCGATCCTCGCCAACCACCAACAGCCTCGCCGTGCGGGCCCGCACCGCCTCGGGCGAGTCGATGGCATCGAGGTCACCCACGCTCAACGTCGCCAGTTCGGCCTGGCTGTAGCCGCTCATGCGGGCGTAGGCTTCGTTGGCCTCCAGGATGCGGCCCTCGGCGTCGACCAGCCAGAAGCCATCCATGGCGCTCTGGATGATGAAGCGGTGCAAGGCGTCAGGCGCTGACGACGTGCTGGTGCAACCCGCCACCGGAGTGGCTCCGGCAGGCTGTGATGGCTGGGCATCGCGGGTGGGTATCTCTCGGCTCCGGTACGCCCGCGCGGGTCGGCGTTCTCGCGTAACGGCACTATGCCAGCCACGCAAGCTTTGGGCAACAAGCGTATGTAAGCCCAACGTGACCCCGCCGAAGCCGGGGGCTCAGCAGCGTTCGGGGTCGATGCTGTGGGTCATGGCGAAGCGGATGACCGTGCGGATGTCGGTCGGCCAGACCGCCGGCCGGCCATTGGCCACGGCCGCCGCGAAGCGCTCGGCGAACCGCAGGTAGGCGCGCTGCTCCTCGCTGGTCAGCAGGTTCCACAGCCCCTCGAAGGCCTCGGGCTCGTCGTCCGGATAGCGCAGTTCGTAGTTGTTGCGAATGGCCTCGGTGACGTAACCGCCCGGCGTGGAGGGTTTGCGGAACTGCAGGTGATCCAGATGGCGGATGAGATGCAGCTCGTCGTAGCCCGCGGTCAGGTCGCGGCAGACCGCGGGGAACACCCCGTACTCGCCCAGGATGCGGCGAATCTGCGAGCGCAGGTAGTTGGTGAGCTGGAAGCGGAACTTGCCGCCGCGCTGGTAATCCCACGAGGTGATCACCCCGGACTCCACCAGCCGCTCGATGTGTGGCTCCACACGCTTGAGGAACTGCGCTGGTCGCGGGTAGTTCACGCTCATGCCAATGGCCTTGGCCAGCGTCTTCCAGCCGATCTCGTAGTTGGTCTCGCCGTGCAGCACGGCTCGGTCGAGGAAACGGTACAGCGCCACGGCGATAGGGTTGTCCAGGTTCAGCGCGAGCTGCCAGTCGAGCCGCTTGAAGTCGCCCAGCTCGATGGCCTGGCGCACCAGCCCACCCCACTCCACCGTCACCCAGTCGTTGGTGTCGTCCACCTCAACCCGGTCGATCAGGTGGCTGATGTCCAAGTGACGTCGATACGGCGTACCCGTGCGGCTGATCAGCTCGGTCTCAAACTTCATGGTCACCCCGGCCAGGCGCTCCAGCGCCTTCTCGAACTGCTCATAGCGCGCGCCGGCATCGGACCAGCGCATCTGCCGGAAGAGATGGGCACGGCGGAACGTCACGCGCTCCATGTTGCCCTGCTCGTGGCTGACCTGCAACAAGCCGAGGAAAATGACCTGGTCGGTCTGGCTGGGCAGCTCCAAGTGGGCGCCAGGCCGCATGGTCACCGAAATTCGTTGCGGGCGCCCGGCGACCATGGCCTGGTACTGAATGGTCACGGGCTGGGTGCGGTCGACCCGGCGATCGGCGAAGGGCAGCAGGGCCATGGTGGCCTGGTCGATGCCCCAGGCGGGATGGCTGTTGATGGGTTCGTCTTCGAACAACGTCGGCTGCACCATAGCTTGTTACCCTTCGCTCTTGATCTAACTACAAACTTAAGAGCCGCGGCAACCGCCTGTGGAGCGGGCCGGCGAGCTGCCGACGTAGGCTGTACCTACGGATCACCCCACCCCAATGTAGGCTGTAGCTACGGATCGGCGCTGAGGGCACGTAGGCTGTACCTGCGGAGCATAGCACGAAAGTCGGCCTCTGAAGCGGGTTGGGGCCGGTAGGCTGTAGCTACGGAGGCTTTCGCCGATCCGACGGTACGGCCTACTTCACGGGGGGTGTGGCGCGAAATAGTCGGGTCGGTCCGTAGGTACAGCCTACATTTCCGATCGCACGGCCTACGTTGGCGACTCGCTGGCCGGGGATGGCGGCGTGAGCGGCGCTGGTCGGCGTCCAGCGCCCAGAGCCGGGCGCCAAGCCTTGTTGCGGGGTGGTTACGGATCACAGCGCGGCGGTGGCCTGGTGAGTCGGCCGGGTTGCGTTGGGCCTCGGCCGACTCGGTCCAGAGGCTATCAGCGGGGTTCGCCGTCGGCCATTTCCTCGAGCAGCATCTGCACCGCCAGCATGCCGAAGTCCTGCGAGGAGAGGCCGCGCAACATGCACTGCTGAGCGATGACGTGGCGCAGCCACTTGGGCACGCGGATGGTGTATTGGCAGATGGACTCATCATCAGGAACCTGCATGCCATAGGCCTCTTTGAGCTCAGGGAGGCTCATGGCCCGGACTCGCTGCGTGGCCGGCCGCTCCGACTCGGCTTCAGGCGGCGCGACGGGGGCCGGTTTGGTCCGCCGAGTAGCCGACCGAGGCTCCGGCGCCGACTCGGCCGGCGGCGCTGGCGCTGGCTCAGGAGTGGGCTGCGGCTCGACCTCGGCGCTGGCGGCGGGCTTGACGACCAGGTCGGCCTGGCCGGCGGCGGCGAGCTGCAGGTTGCGGACGAGGTCACGCGTCGACTTGGCGGCCATTGAGTGTCTCCAGGATTTCGTCGGTCAGGGTGCAGATGTCAGACCAGGCGTTGTCGGCGCTGGGATAGGGGTAGTCGCACACGGCGCGCTCGTCCCACTGGGCCCGCTGGTAGCAGCGGTAGGCGCGCACGCTGGTGGTCAGGCAGGCGATGCCCGCGTCGCTCAACGCCTGGGCGCTGGTCTGGCCTTCGCGGCTGGTGGGCGGGAAGGCGTTGAGCAGCACGCGCACCAGCGGATTGATGGGCGCCAGGTGGGCGTAGAGGTCGATGGCGGCGCGCTGGCTCTCGCGGTCGGGCTGAGCGACGATGACGATCATATCGACGAGCTCGGCCAGGGTGCGGCGCATGTCGGGCCCCGGGTGCGCCGGCGTGTCCCAGACGCGGACAGCGTGACTGGGCAGGCCGTCGGACAGCACCTCATAGGTATAGGCGGGCACGTACCCGGTCTCCCCCACCCAGGCGGTGGAGGCCGAGCGGCCGTCCAGGTCGATGAGACAGATGTCGGCGCCGACCTGACGCAGGCGTGTGGCGACGTGGTAAGCGAGCGTGGTCTTGCCGACCCCACCCTTGTCTGCGGCGAACGCGATGTCCACGCGGTGGTACCTCCCAGCAATCTGACAGTGTGGCCCAGCGGCGGTTGCGCGGTCGCCATGACGCCGTGTGCCAGCGTGTAGTTTAGCATGCGGGCGGCCGGGGTGCGGTGGCGGCGGAGGGGCGCAAGGGGGCGCAGGCGGCGGGCGGCGGGGCGATGACGTGGGGCGGGGAGCGCGGCGCCGGACGGGAGAGGTGGCCGGCGGGATACGATGGCCGCACAAGGGCATGTCCGCATGTCCGCACGTGGACATGGGTGCAGGCGTGGGGACATGTCCGCATGGGGACATGTCGACCTCTGGAGGGAACCGGCCCAAGCCAATCGCCACGCGTAAGCCTATGGTACGCCAGAGCGGGGCAGGACGGGAAGCGCGAACTCACCGCGTGGGAGTCGCACGACAGCCCGAGAAGAGCGGGGCAGACGAGGGTGAGCTCATCCGCTCGAGTTGGGCGAGGTGCCGCGGCGGCAGCGGCCGCGATCTTGACCAGCCGCTCAGCCTCGACCACTGTCGCGATCCGCCAGCGCCGCGGACCGGCGGTGGTCGACCTGCCTTGGCCTGGCGCCGAGGAGGACCAGGCGTAGCGCCACTGCGCGAGGCCTGAGAGCAGAGAGCCGAGCCAGCATCGCAGGGGCAAGCTGCAGCCTGGCAACGGCGAGACACCCGAGCGGGCGCAGCGCATGGGTCGCCTCGCATGCGTACCGCGAGCCGAGGCGTCATGGGCCGCCTGGGGCTACCGCTACGCCGAACCGGAGGGCATCCCGAGCACGCCGAACGGCCCCGCAGCTGCGAAACAGCACGGCCTTCGCCGGACCGGCATGCTGTAGCATCGGCGGGAGGCGAAGCCGGCGGCCGACCGGGAAGCGATGCGGTTGGGAACGTCGGGCGTTCGACCCGATGCAACGCGGGAGGGCGGTGGTCGGCCACTGGCAACACCCGCTTCGTGCGATGCCATCACCGCGGAGTGGGCGATGGACTCACCCACGGAGTCGCCCCCAGGTGAAGGGCGCACCCGAGCAAGGCGCTGCAACTAGTGCTGCCGGGCCGCGCGAGTGGGCGCCGTGCGTCAGACCGCATCGGTGAATGCCGTTCCGTTCCCGAACGGCGTTCGCACTGGCCGAACAACTGGCGGTCGCCGGAACCGCGGCCGCTCCCGTGACGGACCGCCATCCTGACGGAGGACGGACCCTTATGGCTAGCCCCAGGCGCGCCAGGATGGCTGCAAGCCGCCGACCGCTGCTTGGCCAGGGGTACCACCGGTTTGAACGCGGGTGAGGCAAGAAGAGACGGCGATCAAGCATTCATGGCCGGCTGAGCAACTGCCTGACTGCAGCATGCGTGCAGCGAGGGCCTCCGGCGCCCTATCCTCGTGTTCGGGCGCGATGGCCCGCGCAGCGCGGATGGCGGCACTCCTGAACGCCATTCGCAGGCCGAACGGCGTTCAGCGGCCCGCCGACGGGGAGGAGCCACGGCGAGCAGGGCCAAGTCAGGCGCGACCGAGGAAGGCGACGATGCCCGCACCCAGCTATCTGCGCGATCACGAAACGCTGTACGCCACCGACCCGCGCGCCGCGGCGCGCGCCTGGTTCGGCGAGGCCCGCTACGGCCTGTTCCTGCACTACGGGCTCTACAGCTTGCTGCGTCGCGGCGAGTGGGTGCAGTTCAAGGAGCGCATCCCGGTGGCCGAATACGCCCGGCTGCAGGCCGACTTCCAGGCCGAGTCGTTCGACGCCGAGGCCATCTGCCGACTGGCGATCGAGGCGGAGATGCGCTACGTCACGTTGACCACGCGGCACCACGACAGCTTCTGCCTGTTCCGCACCGCGCAGACGGAGTTCAACAGCGTCAACGCGCCGTGCGGCCGCGACCTGGTCGGCGAGTTGGCCGAGGCCTGCCGCGCGCACGGGCTGGGGCTGTTCCTCTATTACAGCTACGCCTGCGACTGGAAGCACCCCTGGTTCTACCCGCGCGAGGCGGGCTGCACGTTTGCGCGGCCGGCCTATGAGCAGCCGCAGCCCGAGTACCTGTGGCGCGAGGACGCCGACATGGGCCGCTACATTGCCTTCGTCCATGCGCAGCTCGAGGAACTGCTGACGCAATACGGGCCGGTGGCGGGCGTCTGGTTCGACCCGATCATGGCCTACTACGCGCGGCCTGACCTGTTTCCCATCGCGGAGACCTATGCGCTCATCCGGCGGCTCCAGCCCCAAGCGCTGGTCGCCTTCAAGCAGGGCGCCAACGGCGATGAGGACTTCGCCTCGCCCGAGCACTTTGCCGCCTCGCTGGCCGATCGCGTGGCGGCGAATGGCGGGTCGGAACAGGCCGTGGCGGCGGCGCGCGCGGCCTGGGCGGCGAATGCCGTCAAGCCCAACGAGACGTGCACCACCATGCACCCAGCCTGGGGCTGCCAGGACTGCGCCGACAGCGAGCACAAGACGCTCGACCAGGTCTGGGCCGACCTGGCATCCGCCGCCGGTCAGGGCTGGAATCTGCTGCTCAACACCGGGCCGCTCCCCGATGGCAGCATTCATCCGCTGGACGCGGCGACGCTGAGGCGGGTGGGGCAGCGCATCCGCGCCGAGGGCTGGCCCGGGCCAGAGCCCACCGTCGCCAGCTAGCCGCCGCGGTCGACGATCGTTGACGGCCGCTACACGCCTTCACCCCCCAATGCCATGGCATGGCCCCATGGCGTGCGCCATCGCCTGTGCCCACAACAGCAGCAGGGGCCACCGGCGGCAACCGTGCTCGGCGGCCGGCTCCTGCTGTTGGCCCGCGCACGAGTGCGGCCCAGGGAGTTTGCTATGAGAACAGTCTGTTCGCGCGCGTCGCTGGTTGCCGTGGCCTTGCTGGTGGGCGCCGTGGCGCTAACCGGCTGCAATTCGAGCAACGGCTCGGCCACCGGCACGACGGGCCGGGTGCAGGTCTCGCTGACCGACCAGTCCGGTACCTACAGCGCGGTCGTGCTCAGCATCAAGAAGGTGCTGGTCGTACCCGATGGCATGGAGAGCGCCGACACCACGCCCGCCTTCCATACCGTGGCCAACTTCACGCCCTCGCGCGTGGTCGACGTCCTGGACCTGGCCTACCAGCAGCAGTTGCTGGGCGAAGCCACCATGCCCGCTGGTGAGTACCATCAGGTGCGACTGGTGCTGGACACCAACCCCGCCAGCGGCGCGCCGCTCAACTACGTCATGCTGCCCGGCGATACCGCTCATTACGCGCTCGACACGCCCAGCGGCCATATGTCGGGCCTGAAAGTCACGGGCGACTTCACCGTGATGGCCGGGTACTTGGTGGCCATGGTCTTGGACTTCAATCCCCAGAAGGCGATCATCCATGCCGGCGCCAGCGGCAAGTACATCCTGAAGCCCACCGGCATCCGCATGTGCGAGCAGGCGGGCCTCCTGGCTCACTACGGCAGCCTGAGCGGCACCGTCCTGCCGAGCGCGGCATGGTCGACCGCCGTGGTGCGTGTCGTGCCCGTGGGTAGCTCCTCGGCTGTGGTCAGCGGCGCTGTCGACCCGGAGGATGGCAGCTACAGAGCCCTTGTGCCGGCCGGTAGCTACAACATCCTGGTGGACGCCACGGGCTTCGCGGCCTTCGACTCGCGCACTCTCGGGGCCGAAGGGACTCACACGGTCATGCTCGGCCAGGAGCACGCGGTGGAGGGCATCCTGCTCACGCGTTGACCGCGCGGCTAGCGGTCCCAGCCAGACGTGTCGGCGTCCCCGTTCCCCCGCGGAGCGAGGACGCCGGCGGTTTGGGCCTGGCCGGCATTGACGCACCGGCGCAGCGTGCCGACAATGGTGCCACGAGCGGGGCTGCTCTCGAAAGGCACATCAATGCTGCATACCACGGGCCGTCGCCTGTTGTGCGCGGTCGGGTTGGCGCTGGTTGCGCTGGCGCCGCGGCCGACGCTGGCGAGTTACTACGACCTGATCCCCTCGTCCACCACGCCGCTCGAAGCCGTGACCTACGACGCGCGCTACCCATACTGGACGCAGCAGATCTACATCGCGACCTACCCGCACCACGCCTGGTCGCGCGAGGGTTGGACCAGCGAGTACTACGGCGGCGTGCAACTCAACTCCGCGGCCAAGAGCACCTTCCTGCTCTGGTCTACCTGGCAGGTACGCGGCAAGGACGCGCCGGCCAGCGGCATCGACTTCGTCCACGCCGGCCCGCGGCTGGGTTGGCGGCGGTCGACCTGGGAGGGTTCGTCCGGCGGCGTATCGGGCTCGTGGCCACCTGACGAGTTCCGCACCAACCAGTGGTACCGCTTCGTCCACCGCACCTGGCGGCCGATCGGCGATCTGGCCCACCTGGGGTATGCCGGCGTGTGGATGAAGGCGCTGGAGACCGGCCAGTGGTACCACATGGCCACCTTCAAGTTCCCCGCCGAGTTGACCGGCTTCAACAACATGTTCGGCTTCATGGAATGGTTCGGGCCGAACGCGCCCGACCGGGCCGCGGCCGAGTTCCGCAATGTCTACAGCTTGACCGACGGCAAGTGGACCTCGCGCACGGCCTTTTCCGCGCGCAACGCCGGCGGCAACGCCGTCACGCTGACGTCGGGCGAGGGTGGGGTGGGCGTGCTCATGGAGACGGTGTCCAACCCCATCGACCCGGCGACCGGCAAGCGTCCCACGGTGCCCGTGGTGCGGCAGGAGCTCACGCTACGCCAGCCCGAGCAGCCGGAGTTCTTCGACCAGGCCAAGGTCGGCACGCTGGCCGCTGAGTGGCTGGGCCGGCAACTCGTCGCGCGCTGGACGGTCGACACCAAGTCCTCACCGCAGCTCGGTTACGACCTCGAGGTGTATGACGGCGAACGCCGCCTGCTGGCCACGCGCGCCAACGAGCCCGAGGCCCGCGAGTGCACCGCGTTGCTGCCGGAGCTGCCCCGCGCCGCGGTCAGCGTGCGCCTGCGCCTGCGCGACATCCTCGGCCAGACCTCACCCGAGGCGCGCTGCGTGGCCGCGGCGGCGAAGCCCCTGGCCGCCGCCGCGACCGCTCGCCTGGCGCCGAGGCTGGCTTACCGATACTACGAGTCGCCTCAAGGCGAGACCTGGTCGAACCTGCCCGACTTCGCGGCGCGCCGGCCGGTGCGTAGCGGCATCACAGCCACGCCCGACATCACCCCGCGCCTGCGCCGCAATGGCTATGCGCTGGCCTTCGACGGCTACCTGCGCGTGCCGGCCGACGGGCTGTACACCTTCGCGCTGACCGTGGCCAGCGGCGCGCGGCTGACGCTCGACGGCCGCACCGTGGTCGACGCCGACGGCGACCGCTCCATCGCGGCTTACCCCGGCACGGTGGCGCTGCGGGCCGGGCTCCATGCGCTGGCGCTGAGCTTCTACCACGGTCGTGGCCGACCCAACCAGGCGGACGACTACCTGCAACTGAGCTGGGCTGGCCCCGGCTTCGACCTGACGCCCGTGCCGGCTTCGGCGTTCTCACACGCAGTGGCCGCGGGTGAGCAGACGCTGACAGCCGCCGCGCGGCCGCTCGACGCCGTGCGGATCACGTTGTCGAGCCGCTTGGCTGGAGGCGGGCCGCGGCCCAAGCGCACCGAGTACTACGCGGTCAACGACCAGTTCGACTACTTTGCTATGCAGGGCGGCCGTTCGGCGGGCTACTTCCTGGCCGCCACCGACCAGCCCGACCAGGCCGTGATCGTACCGATCTGGGGCGGGCGCCAGAGGACCGTGTTCGCCCGCGCGGTGCTCGACGACGGCCGCACCGTGGACAGCGCGCCGGTGGAGGTGACTGCCCTGGCAGCGCCGCCCGCGCTCGATGCCAACGGCATGCGGCTGACCGCGCTGGAGCATCATCTGTACCCCATGGCCAGTGGGGTCGACAATGGCACGGTCACCCTGGTGGGTGAGTCGATGGGCTTGTTGACCCGGCCGCACCGGGGCGACGTGACGATCACCGCGCATCTCACCGGCATCACCTCGAACCAGCCGCTGGCCGACGGCACGACGCTGGACAGCCCCGGCAACTGGTACTCGGGCCTCATCCTGCGCAACAGCGCCGCGCCCCGGCCGGGCGAGCCGTTGGGCGGCGCGGAAATCCCCTACATCGCCCTGTTCGGCTCGGCTGACGGCGCCACGCGGCGCTGCGACAGCACGATGATCAACGGTGCGGGCAATCAGCCCTCGGGCGACATCGGGCGCGATGCCAAGTGGTTCCGACTGACTCGCCAGGGCCAGGACCTGGCGGCTTACCTCTCTCGCGACGGCCAGACCTGGAGCAAGGTCGCCGGCATCACTCAGCCCAAGCTGGGCGAGGAGATCGAGGTCGGCTTCGTACACTATGCGCTGCCCTGCGCCACGCCGGTGGTGCACTGGGCCAGCTTCGACCATGTGCAGGCGCTGGATCGCGTGGAGTGAGTCCGCCGATCGTTCTCAGCCGGGACAACCAACGCCTGCCGGCCTGACCGACGGGGCCTACCCGTCGTCGCTGAGGCTCAGCCCGCGGTCGGCGTGCTGCGGGTCGTCGGGTCGCGACAACCCGCGCTCCATGCGGGCTTGCAGCGCCTCGTCCTGCTCGGCGCGGGCAGCGATGATCGCCTTGGCGACGCGCACCAACGGGGCGCTTCCGGGGCCCGCCAGGGCGAGCCAGCGGCCGTCCCGGAGATGAAGCACCGGCCGGCTGATCATCTCGTCGAGCCGCATCACATCGGCCCATCGCACGCACTCGACAGAGTGGGGCCCCTCGATCGTGAGGAATTCAGGGTCGGCCGTGACCGCGTGGTTCAGGCGTCGGCGTGCGGCGCGGACCGCGACCAGCCGCTGCTGCCAACGAGCGAGCCCTCGCCGCCAGGAGCCCTCCAGCGACAGGCTGGCCAGCAATGCGCCAGACACGATCAGTGTCGCGCCCGGACCCTCAAAGACCCGGTCCCCATCGACCGTGGCATACATCAGCGCCACGCCGATCACCGCCATCGCGATGCCGCACAGCAGCCACCAGGCCGGGTGCGGCGGCAGGACGCGCGTTGCACGGACCACAGGCACCCGCGCGTCCACCTCATCCTCCCGCTCACCATGGCTGCTGAGCCGACCGGCGCAGCGGTCGAACCCACGCAGCCATTGGGCAATCCGCGCGGTAGCCGGCAGCCAGTCGTCGTCGAGTGCGGGCTCCCCTGGTTGTCCCTGACGCCCCTCATCCATGCCCGCCGATTCGGCTCGCGTCGGCAGTCTCCTCGCGGGGCTGGTCGTGTTCGCTGCCACGCTTTGAGCCGACCTGACTGAGAACCCCGCGGCGCTCGGCGTCAGCCCCGCTCCGCCAGGCGCGCCTCGATGCGCTCCAGCCGCGCGACGATATCCGGGATGAGCCGGGCCAGGTCGTGCATCTCGGCGCGCGTCACCCGGGCCTCGGCCAGTTCGGTGACCTGTGTGACCTGGTTGGCCTTGACCAGCTCAAACTCCTTGGTGATGGTCTCGTGGTCCTCCTCGGCGCGCTTCTCCGAGGCGCGGTTGAGCACAATCCCACCAACCATCAGCAGCGGCAACGCCCATAGCTGGATCCAGGCGCTGGAGATCAGCAGGATGGTCTCTTTCCAGTGGGCCAACTGCGGTACAAACGCCAGCAAGCCCCACACGAAGAAGACGTAGAACGCCCACATCGAACCGAAGACCACCGTGCCCCGGGCCGCGACCTTCTCGTTGAACTCATTGATGCGAGCCAGCAGCGGGCTCGGCGCCGATTCCGTGGCCATGGCATATCTCCCGCGCGCACCTTCCACCTGCCTTGCGCTATCCCTGCCCGACGGCCGAACCTCGCCGTTTTGGTAATCCTGTGCGCAAGTGTGGAACTCTCGGCTCTTGTAGTCCCAAACCCCTTGAAACGGCCGGCGCTGGCGTGACAATGGCCCTCGGGTAGCGCGAGAGCGATGTGAGACCGAATCTGCTGCGACGGCTGGTGACGCGGACCGAGGGCTTCGTCAAAGGCATGATGTTCGACTGCCGGGCGTGCGGGCAGTGCGTGCTGAAGACGACGGGGCTGGTCTGTCCCATGACCTGCCCCAAGGCGCTGCGCAACGGGCCCTGCGGCGGCACGCTGGACGGCATGTGCGAGGCGGCCCCCGATCGGCCGTGCGTGCATGTGCGTATCCACGGCCGCGTGGTGGGCGGCGAGGGCACCGATCTGCCGCCGCTGCTGCCGCCCATCGATCCGCGGTTGATGCACACCAGCTCGTACCTGAACTACCTGAGCGGCGCCGACCAGCCGGGGCGGGTGCCGCTGCCATACCTGGATCTGGGCTGCGACCGGAAGCGCCAGCCGCAGCAGACGCAGTCCAAGCTGGAAGCTGCCATGAAGGCAGGCGAGTGGATTGTCACCAGCGAGATCCGCTCGCCGCGTTCGGCTGACTGGTCGGCGCTGGTCAAGAAGGCCGACCAGCTGCGCGGGCACTTCCATGCCATCAATGCCACGGCCTACCTCAATGGTCGGCCGTCGCTCAGTTCACCCGTGGCCGCGGCCAAGGTGCAGGAACTGGGGCTCGAGGCCATCGCCCAGACCACCTGCCGCGACCACACGCGGACCTCGTTCGTGTCCGAGGCCATGCAGAACCAGTTGGCCGGCGTCTACAACCTGCTGTGTCTGACCGGCGACTACTTCGTCGGCGCGCCTGCCATTCGCCAGGTCTACGACATGGACTCCGCGCTGATGCTGCACGAGGCGCGGCACCTGCGCGAGACCGGTGTCATCTGCTTTACCGGCCAGGAAGTGCCGGTGCCGCCCCGGCCCTGGCTGGGCGCGGCCATCAACCCCTTCACGACGCCCGAGAACGTGCCCATTCGCCGGCTCAAGCAGAAGGCCGCGGCGGGCGCGGACTTCATCCAGTCGCAGGTCATCCTCGATGTCGAGCGCTTCGCCGCGTTCATGGCGCGGGTCTGCGACGAGGGCATCGACCGCGACCTGTTCATCCTGGCCGGCGTGCCGGTGGTCATCGGCAAGCGCGCGCTGGAGATGCTGCCCACGGTGCCCGGCGTGTGGGTGCCCGAAGCCGCCATGCGGCGGCTGGCAGCGGCGGCCGACATGCGCGCCGAGGGCGTGGCCATGGCGGTTGAGACCTGTGAGGCGCTACGGGCCATCCCCGGTGTGTCGGGGGTGCATCTGATGCTGTTCGGAACGGATTCCTCGGCGGTGGTCGAGGTGCGTGAACGGATGTCTGCCTGAGGAGGTGGCGTGGTGGCCATAGAGGGACTGAAGCTGATCGGCGAGCGGATCAACCCGGGCTTCCGCAGCTCCAAGGAGCTGCTGGACGCCAAGGATCTGCCGGGCCTGCAGGCGCTGGCCGTGGACCAGGTGCGCAAGGGCGGTTGCGCCTATCTGACCGTGAACGTCGGCGAGGCGGGCACGCGCGACCCGCAGTTTCTCGTGGATCTGATCCGCGCCATCCAGGCGGTGGTCGACCTGCCCTTGGCGTTCGACTACCCGGCGCGCGAGGTGCAGGAGCTGTGCCTGGACACGTATGACG
Source organism: Armatimonadota bacterium (assembly GCA_016235455.1). Taxonomy (GTDB): domain Bacteria; phylum Armatimonadota; class UBA10988; order UBA10988; family UBA10988; genus UBA10988. Next base: position 16,430 of record JACRKZ010000171.1, read on the forward strand.
CGGGCCGGGCGCAGGGCCGCTGGCCAATCATGAACAGCGTCACCGAGCTGCGTTGGGACATGCTCGACATCCGCGACCGCCAGCCGTTCAAGGTTGTGCTCATGGCCAGCGAGCGGCTGGAAGGCACCCGCGGCGTGCCCAACCGCACGGCCGCCGAGGTGCATCAGACCGCGCGCCGCATGGTGGAGCGCTTGCTGGGCGGCGACTATGGGCTGACCGCGGACGACCTGTTCATCGACGTCTCGCTCGGACCGATCTCGGCCGACCTGGAGGGGCTTACGCGGCAGGCGGTGGACAGCATTGCGCTGCTCGGCGCCGACCCCGACCTGGCCGGCACGCACAAGATGGTCGGGCTCTCCAATCTCAGCATCAGCACGCCGCCGCGCGCGCTGGACGGCGGGTTGCTCAAGGTGCGCCTGGAGTCGGCTTTCCTCACACTGACCGTGCCGCACGGGCTGGACTACATCCTGGGCACCCCGGGCCGCGACTACCAGGTGCTGCCCGACGACGACTACGTGATGATCGGCTTCCGCGAGGCCATCGCGCTGGACGGGTTCGACACGCTGATGCGCGTGCAAGCGCTGTACACGGAGTAACCACCATGGACGCTGCCCTGATCATCGCCGACGCCTGCTTCGACGGCGAACGCCATCGGCCCGAGCCGACCTCCATCCTGATCGAGGATGGCTGCATCACCCAGATGGCCAGCGGCGTGTTGTCGACCGGTACCGCCTCGACCGTGGCGCGCGTGCCGTTCGCCATGCCCGGCCTCATGGAGGCGCACTGCCACCTGTTCCTGGACGGCGACGAGACCGACCAGGCCATCCGCGCCGACCATCTGCGCAAGCCGTTCGAGGGCCTGCTGGCCACGGCGCATCGCAGCCTGGAGCAGTTGCAGGCGGCGGGCATCACGGCCATCCGCGATGCCGGCGATGCTCATGGCGTGAACACCGCGATCAAGACAGAGCTGACCACCAGCACAGCCTACGCGCCTGATATGCTCTCGGCCGGCCTGGCTATCCGCCGAGCCAAGCGCTACGGCGCGTTCCTGGGCGTCGAGACCACGGGGCTGGAGGACCTGCCGCGCGTGCTGGCCCAGGTGGCGCCCACGGCCGACTTCATCAAAATCATGCTCAGCGGCATCATCGACTTCGAATCGGGCACGGTGAAGGGCGCGCCGCAGTTCGACGTGGCGGAGGCCACGCTGATCCAGGAGACCGCGCAGCGGCTCGGCGGCCGCACCGCGGCGCACATCAGCGGCCTCGACGGGCTCAAGGTGGCCACCGAAGCGGGGCTGAACACCATCGAACACGGCTTCTTCATGACCCGCGAGATCCTGGCGGTCATGCGCGACAAGCAGATCGCCTGGGTGCCCACGTTCATGCCGGTGCACTTCCAGTGGGCCTATCCCGAGTACTGCGGCTGGAACGAGGCCACGGTCGGCCAGCTCCGGCGCATCCTGGACAACCATGACGAGCATCTGGTGGCCGCCTATGACATGGGCGTGCCGGTGGTGGCCGGGTCGGATGCCGGTAGCTACGGCTCGCCGCACGGCCGATCGCTGGTCGAGGATCTGGTGCTCATGAGCCGCACCGGCGCGCCGCTGGAGAAGATCCTGGCCTCCGCGACCAGTGTGCCGCGCGGTCTGTGGGGCCTGCCCAGCGCCAACCTGGCGGTCGGGGCTGAGGCCAATGTGTTGTGCCTCGCCGGCTCGCCGTTCCGCAATGTGGAGTACGTGCGCCAACCGCGAGCGCTGTACCACCGTGGCTGGCGGTTCGGCGCGCCCGTGGCCGAACGGCGGCGGGAGACGGTGGCGGCGGCCGCCAGCTAGAGCACGAACGAGACGCGCCGCACCTGGGTCTGCCCGCCGGCCAGCAACTTGACCGCGGCCTCCGCCACATGCGTGCCGGCGGCCAGGTCGGGCAGCTCCGCCAGCAAGTGCGGGTCGGGCAGGTTCCCGCTGCGCGCCACGCTGCGCGTCGTTACCGGCTGGCCGTCGACCGTCAGCCGGTCCAGCGCCACCAGTGGCGCTTGCGGCGCGCCGTTGCGGGTGCACGCGTGCCACAGCCGCACCCGGAGCACCGCGCCGCGCTCGGGTCGCGGCGACTCCAGCGTGTCCCGCGCGGTGACCGCGGCCAGCGCCAGCCAGGGGCCGCGCGGTGCTTCGCCCGGTTCTGGCCACCAGCGCCACTCTGCCAGCCGCGCGTGGATCCCCGTGGTGCCGCCGTACAGCCGGGTGCGCTCGCCGGTGAGCGCGTCATGCCGCACGGCAGCCACGCGGTGGCTGGCCAGCGCCGCCAGCCAGCCGTCCCATGTCGGCTCCTCGGCGGCGAACAGCGTCACGAACCCGGCCAGGTTGTCGCGCCACCACCACGACTCGCCGCCGTGGGCGTCCTGGAGCGAGACGAACGGCAGGCGGTGCCGCCAGCGGTAGAGGAAGGGCTGGTTGACCAGGAAGTCCGGATTGCCAAAGTGGTGCGTGGCGATGGCCGCATAGCCGTGCGGGCGCTCGTCATCGAGCACGATGCGGGCAAACTCCTCGCTCTCCAGGTACTGCCAGACCATGCGCCCACCGCCGGCCGCCAAGGGCTCCAGGCGCCTGGCCCGGAAGGCTTCATAGCCCAGACCCGGCTGGTTGGCCGCCGACGCGCCCAGGTCGGCGCCGGCCGGGCCCATGGGGTCGGCCAGATGGCTGTAGGTGCCCAGGCCCGGCAGGCGGTAGAAGGTGCCGTACTCCTCGTTGCCCACGCCGAACAGCGTCTTGACGTCACGCTCGGTCGCCAGCCGCTGGGCTTGCGCCAGCCAGGCCGGCGCGGCGTTCTTGGCCAGCCAGAGATCGATGTGCAGGTCGCGCGCCAGGTCCACCGCGTCCGACGGACTGCCGTTGCCGGGCGCCTGGATCTGCGCGCGGAACAGCTTCAGGCTCGCCGGCCAGACCGGCGTGGCGGTCGGCACCGGCGGCGGCGGCGCGACCCTCTGGTCCAACGCGCCGAGCGCCGCCAGCGTGTCCACCGCGTACCACGTCGCCACGGGGTTAGCGGGCCAGCCGGGTCGATCGCCGAACCCACCGTCGGCACAGCGCAGCCGCCCGAGCCAGGCCAGGCAGGCGGGCGCATCGGCCAGCGTGCCGCCCAGCAGCTTCAGCGACTGAACCGTCGCCCAGGTGTAGGCCACATCATCCACCGCCGACAGTGTGGCCGACGGTCCGTAGGTACAGCCTCCATTGGGCTGCTGGCAGCCGCGCAGCCAGGCGATGGTGGCGGCCTGGTCGGCCAGTGGCCAGCCGAGCGTCCGTTGTGCCCACAGGCCCCACCAGGTGTTGAGCACATGGCCGTCGCTGCCGTCGGCGGCGGGCGTGTGGTTGAACGTGCCGTTGGGCCGGCGACGGGCGCGCAGGTTGTCGAGCAGGGCGGGTGACACCTGGCCCGGCGGCAACCCGACCAGCGCACGGCATTGGATCTTGGCCATCTCGTGCTGCAGCGGCGACTGGCCCGACGGCTCATACTGCGCCGGGTAGCGCGTCAGCTCGGACCAGACCTTGTCGCGGTCGCGCCAGGCGGCCACATCCTGGCCGAGCCAGACCAGGCTCTGGATCTGCTGATAGTCGAAGTAGCGCAGGTTGTACTCGGGCTTCTTGCCCTCTTGGGGATGCGCCCGGCGCACGAACGCAGCCAACTGCGCGACGCGCGGCGGCGTCTGACCGAGCCGTTGGTAGCAGCCGATGATAGCCCAGGTCGGCGTCAGGTGTGACTCGGGCTGGTCGGGCCAGGCATAGCCGCCGTCGGGCCGAGCGTGGATCTCCAGGTAGGCGATCAGCGGGTCGGTCGGCGCGGGCGCCGACTGCCCGGCCCGTGCCAGCGCGCCGAGGCCGGCCACGGCCAGCAGTGCGTCACGTCGGTCCATCATTGGCCCCAGCAGAGCTGCCACCGCGCGCTTGGCATCGGCGGCACCCGCTCGGCGTACTTGCCGTCGGGCCACAGGCGCGCCGCCCGGCAGACCAGGCCGGCGAGGCCCTCATCCGGCCCCTTCAGCGCCTTGATCTGCTCGTGCGGCCAGGTGCTGCGCTCGGCGATGTACGGCAGTAGATAGTCCAGCGCGGCGCGGATGCCACGGCCATCGTCGGTGTGGTAGCCATAGAGATCCACGTCGGCATGGCGGCCGATCTCGGCCAGGTTGAACCAGGCCGTCAGGTTCATGCCGCTGTAGCCGAACGAGTTGGTGCGCGCCAACTCCTCGGGCTGGCGGCCATCGGGCTGGATCTGGTGGGCCAGCTGCGCCTTGGCGCCTTCCAGCGTGGCCTTGGCCAGCGCGGTGTCGCCGGTGAGCAGCGCCATGCTGGCGACCTGCACCATGTACCAGGTGCGGTGGTTGTTGGTGGTGCGGGCCTCCTCCTGGCCATTCCGGCTGTCGCGCAGCCACTTCAGGTAGGCGCCGAACCAGGTGACCAGGCCGTCACGCAGTTCAGGCGTGAAGGCCCGCGCGCCCTCGAGCAGGCCCAGCGCGTCCGCTACGGGCACCAGCGAGGTCGTGTCGATGATACCGATGCCGCGGCCCTGGGTGATGCCGGGGATGGCCTGGCCGTAGTTGAGGTTCGGGTTCATCCGCGTTGCCGGATCGAGGAACCAGACGCGCAGCAGCTCGACCGCGCGGTCGGCGTAGGGCTCATGTCCGGTCAGGTACCAGGCCAGGGCCAGCGTGGCGACCGACGAGGCCATGCGGCCCAGCGCGCCGGTGTCGGTGCCGGCACCGTCGCGGCTCTCGGGGTTGACCTCGCCGTCGCGGCGGATATACGGCTTGCCGTCGGGCTTGGCGGGGTCGGGCCACCAGTAGGGGCCCATGCTCATGTAGTCGTGCTTGTCGCCGCTGGGCGGAACGATGGTCTTGTCCATGACCGAGGGCGGCCGGCCGGCCAGCGCCTTGTCGGCCTCGGCGCGCAGGCGGGTCAGCGCGGGGTCGTCGGGCTTGACCGCGGCCCTGGCGGCGAGGAGGCGCGCGCCGTCGAGGGTGAAGACCCGCGGCGGCTCGGCCGAGCCGGCGGCGACGGTCAGAAGCAGGCATAGCGACAGATTCATGGTTGGTGTGCCTCGTTGGCCGCCGGCCAGAGCAACTGCAGTCGGGCAGGCGCCAGTTCCTTGGCGAGCGGCGCGAGCATGGCCTCGTAGCGCGGTTCGCCGTAGACCAGAGCGGCTTGTCGCAGCAGGCTGGCCAGGGTCTGGTCGGGCACGCGGACCGTCTCGATCTGCTTGTCCTTCCAGCTGGTCGGATCGGCCAGGTAGGGAGCCAGGTAATCCAGTGCGACGCGCAGGCAGCGACCATCGTCGGTGCGATAGTTGTACAGGTCGACGTCCAGATTGCGGCCGATCTGGGCCAGGCTGAACCATGCGTTCAGGTTGTAGACCGAGTAGGTGTAGGATTTGGTGCGCCGGAGTTCCAGCGGCTGTCGGCCGTCGGGCTCGATGTGGCTGGCCAGCAGCGGTTTGGCGCCCTCGACCAGCGCGCGTGCTTCGTCGCGCTGGCCGGCGAACAGCGCGAACGCCGCCGCCTGCACGCGATACCAGGTGCCGTGGTTGTTGGCCGCGCGTTCCTCGTTGCGGCCGTTGTGGCTGGTGCGCATCCAGCGGTAGTAGTCGCCGAACCACGTGGCAAGCGCGTCATGCACCGTCGGCGTGTAAGCAGGCGCGCCCTCGATCAGGCCCAACGCGTCCACCATCGGCACCAGCGCCGTGGTGTCGATGATGCCCGTGCCACTGCCGGTCCACTTGCCGGGCACGCCCTGGGCGAAGTTGAGGTGCGGGTTCATGCGCGTGGCTTCGTCGAGGAACCAGACGCGCAGGAAGGCCACGGCTTTGTCGGCGTAGGGCTCATGGCCGGTGTAGTACCAGGCCAGCGCCAGGCTGGTCACGGCGCCCGCCATCTGCACCAACGGGTCGTGGTCGGCGCCGATGCGGCTCTCGGGATTCACCTCGCCATCACGGTTGATCCAGGGCAGCCCGTCGGGTTTGGCCGGGTCGGGCCAGGCATAGGTGCCCAGGCTCAGGTAGTCGTGCTTGTCGCCGCTGGGCGGCATGCGGGTCTTGTTCATCACCGACGGCGGTGTGAGTGCCAGCGCCTTGTCGGCCTCGCGCCGGAGCCGGCCGAGCGCTGGGTCGGCCGGCGTGAGCCGGGCTTTGCCGTCGGCGACTCGCGCCGGGTCGAGGCAGACCAGGTGGGGTGTGCCAGCAGCGACGGCCAGCAACAGGCAGAGGGCGAGGTTCATGCCCGCGCATTCGTCGTGCGTTACCGATTCCCTACCGCGATGTGATCGGCCCTGGTGGCAGCCGCCGCGCGGCACGCTAGACTCGCAAGCAGGGAGTGAGATCGCCATGTGTGCAAACGATCCGTCACGGCGGCGCCTGTGGGTCAGCGGGCTGCTGCTGGCTGGCGCGGTGCTGTTGGGCGCGTGCTCATCGAGCAGCCTGGCGCCGATTGTGCCCGTCACCGGGCGCATGACCAACCTGTTCTTCCTGCACCACTCGGTGGGCGACGGCATGGTCACCACCGGCAACATGCGCGGCGCGGTGACCACCTACAACGCCGCGCACGCCACGTCGTTCGTGCTGTGGGACCATGGCTACAACGCCGACGGCCTGCGCAACGCCGGGGGCACCCAGACCGGCACCAACTACGGCGTGCCCGACGACAACACCGACCCGGTCGGGCTGTTCGGCCTGTGGACCGGCACTGAGGCGGCACAGGTAGCCTGTCGGCAGCGTATTCTGAGCAACCACCAGGTCATCGCCGTCAAGTCGTGCTTCCCCAACTGCGCCATCCCCGACGCGGCCACGGTGGCGCAGTACAAGACCTGGTACCTGGCCATGCGCGACGTCTTCGACACGCGGCTCGACCGGCTGTTTGTGGTGGTCACCTCGCCGCCGCTGCACCGTCTGGGCACCAACCCGGTCGAGGCGGCCAACGCGCGGCTGGTGGCCGACTGGCTGGGCAGCGCCGAGTTCCTCGGTGGTCACCCCAACGTGCGCTGCTTCGACCTGTTCAACCTGTTGGCCCGGCCGGCGGACGACGCCACGGCGCCCAACACGCTGCGCGCGGAGTATGAGCAGGACCCCGCCGCCGACGAGTCGCATCCCAACGACGCGGGCTACCAGGCCACTGGCCCAGCTCTGGCGGCCTACCTGTGCGAGCAGGCGGCAGCCTATGAGGTGCCGACGCGCTGACCAGCCTGAACCAGTGCCGGACCGCCACGCGCCAGCGTGGCATCGGCCGCAGGCCGGCTCCGCCTCGCCGCCGTTGGGAACGTTGGGGCTTCGCCCCAATGCCACGCTGGAGCGTGGCGGTCCGGCATGGTCCTACTCGATCCGCAGCACGGTGAACGACCGTGGCGGGAAGACCAGGCCGCGCTGCGCCATGTCCCACGTCGACTCCCGCGGCACGATGGCCGTTGGTTCCGCGGCGGTGTTGGTCGCCTCGCGCGCACCGGACAGTTGCGTCATCTTGGCCGTCCTGCTCGTCGGCCGGAAGTCGACCAGGTCGAAGTTGGCCGTCACCGGCTGGTCCTCGGCGTTGACCACCTGCAGCACCAGATGCCGACCGTCCGCGCTGGCTTTGACCGTGACGTCGAACAGGTTCGGCGCGCCGGACACGTCGCAGCGCACCACGTTGGGCTGCCAGGCGCGCGACAGCATCTGCGTCACGTAGCCCGGCGGCTGTAGCCACGTGCTGGTCGGATTGAGGAACAGCAGGCCCTGGTCCCAGCCGTTGTCGTTCTGGCCGTCCGGCTGCAGGCAGTTGGCCGAGGTGATGATCGGTAGACGGCCGTCGCGCTCCAGGCGGTTCGTGGCCAGGGCATTGCCCAGCGCGCGGTTCTGGTCGTGGCGGTTGGCGTTGTACTCGAACACCACCACGCGATGCTTCGCGCCCTCGGCGATCTTGTCCAGCGCGTTGATGAACGACACCATCGCGTCGAACGACGACTCAGGCTTCTGCGGCCGCTCGGTCCAGATGTGCAGATCGAACCAGACCTCGCGGCCGTGCTCCTTGGCCAGCCGCAAGATGCGCTGTTGACCGGCAAGCGAGGTGATGCCGCTGGCCGCGCCGCCGAACCGGAACGGGTCGGCGATGCGCTCGTTGTAGACGAAGTCGCCTACCACCAGGATGATCGCCGGGTCCCTGGCCCAGATGGCCTTGGCCAGCGCCTCGAACCGGGCCGCATAGGCCTCGTCCACCCGCTCTTCGTTGCCCAGTTGCAGGTACCGGAGCCGGTACGGCGCCGGATGGCCGTCAGCCGCGCGGCGCCGGCCCCATTCGCTGTCGGCGGGCGCCTTGGCATAGTCGATGAAGGCGGCCATGTCCTCGGGCGTCTCGCCCATGTTGAAGGCCGGCACATACTCGAGCCCGGCGGCCTCGCACAGGTTCATGAAGTCGACGATGCCCCAGCCGTTGCTTGAGTAGGGGTACCACAAGCCCTTGTAAGGCGGTCGCTGGTCGCGCGGGCCGATCATCTTGCGCCAGCGGTAGCCGTCGTTGTTGACCATCGACCCGCCGTAGCGCAGCACGGTGACGCCCTGCTCGATCAGCTTCTCGGCCACATCACGCCGGACTGGCAGGCCACGGAACCGGCCCCATTCGCCCGGCTGCAGGAACACATGGCCCAGCGTCACGCTGCCCGGCTCGGCCAAGGTGAGCGCCAGCCGGCCAGCACTGTCCGCCGCATGGGGCGTCAGCGCGAACGGCAGCCGACGCCACTCGCCCGGCGCCACGCTCAGCGTCGTGGTCGCGTAAGTCTTGGCGCCATCGCGGCTCTGCAAGGCCACATGCAGCGTCGCCGCCTGCTCACAGCGGGCCCAGACCAACCCCTCATACGGCTTGCCGGCCACCAGGCCCAGGCCCCAGCGGTTCAGGCCCTGGTTCTCCACGCCCACCGTGCCCGTGCCGCTCACGAAGCGGATCTGCTGCGATTGCGCGCCGACGAACGGCTTCTCGCCCACCAGCGCGTATTCGCCTTGGGCCTGGCCCGTGCGCACCGGCCGCCACATGCCGCTGATCGCCGGCGCCGGCGGCGTCTTCTCGATGGTCAGCGGCTCGGGCTGTGCGCCGGTCTTGACCCACAGGCCGCGGAACTCGGCGGTCTTCTTCCAGACGCGCAGGCCCAGCGTGCCGGTGGTCAGGGCCTCGGCGCCGTCGTCGTACTTCAGCACCGAGCGGCCGTCGACCAGGATCTCGATGACGCTGCCCGTCAGCCGCGCTTCGAGGCTGATCCAGCGGCCCACGGCCACCTCGCACGGCTCGTCGCGCAGCAGCGCGAAGGCGTGCCGGTGCCGGCCCAGGCGCAGCATCTGGCGTTGCGGGTCGAGCGCCACCTCGTAGCCGTTGAACGTGTCGGCACCCACGCCCGCGTCGGACACCCGCACGATGAGCCCGGCGTTGTCACCTTCGCGTTGCTCGAAGCGCACCTGCACACCCACCGCGCCGTCGCCGAAGGCCGGGCGCTCGGCGATCAGCTTGGGCCCGTCATCGCCGGTGATCTTGAGGCTGTCACCGCCGGCCTGCCACTGACCGCCCAGTGTGCGGAACCCGGCGACCGCGGCGGGTACGGGTGGCTCCTGGAAGCTCTCGCCAAAGACCATCTGGCTGTAGATTCCGCCGTAGATCTCGTGATTCACATCCTCGATGCAAGCGCCCGTAAGCAGCCGGCTGACCGGGTGCAGCACCTCGCGCGGATGCACGGCCACGCTCACCGGCGCCGGCGCGGGTTCCGCCTTGAGCGGGTTGTCGGCCAGCCACACGGCCATCTCGGCCGGCTCGCGATTGGCGTTGGCGTAGTAGGGGATGGCCGTGAACTCTACGGGCGGCCAGTCGGGCGCCTGAGCGCCCTGGTACAGTTCGCCCGGCCAGGCCGACGCGCGCACCGACCGCGCCGTGCCGCGGATGACGGTCACACCCCCCAGCAGCGCTTTGTCATGCACCGCGCGCAGCGGCGCCTCGGTCGGCAGCAGCAGGTCGCGCACATGCCCGCCGGTGTCCAGCGCCTCGACGCAGTAGACCAGCGGCCCGCGCCGCAGCGCCACGCGGCCGATGTTGGCCTCGATCAGTGGATTGGCCTTGACGCGCTCGACGGGCATGGGCAGGTCGAGCGTCAGCTCGTCGCCCGGCTGCCACACCCGGCGCAACACGGCATAGCCACGGTCGCGGATGATGGCCTGCGCGCGGCCGTTGAGGGTCAGCTTGGGTGCGGCGCACCAGGCCGGCAGCCGCAGCCGCAGCGCGAACTCGGTGGCTTTGGCGGGGTCGACGGTCACCCTGACGCGGCCGTCCCACGGATAACGGGTGACCTGCCGCAGCGTGATGGCGGCGCCGCCGATGGTCAGGCTCGCGCGGCTGCCGGCATACAGGTTGACGCTGACGCTGTCGCCCTGTTGGGCATAGAGGTAGCCCGGCAACGCGCCCATGATCTTGGCGAACATCGGCGGGCAGCAGGGGCAGCCATGCCAGCTCCAACGCTTGCGCTGCGGGCCGGCGGCCAGCGGGTTCTCGTAGAAGTAGGTGTTGCCGGCCAGCGACACGCCGCTGAGCACACCGTTGTACAGCACGCGCTCGAGTTCGTCGGCGTAGCGCCCGTCGCCCGTGGCCAGGCTCAGGTTGTGGTGGAAGAAGCCGGCGCCGATGGCGGCGCAGGTCTCCAGGTAGCCGTCGTTGGGCAGCACATAGTCCGGCCCGAAGCCCTCATACTGCGGCACCGAGCCCAGCCCGCCGATGACATACATGCGCCTCTCGACCATGTTGGCCCACAGGCGCTTGGCGGCGGCCAGGTAGTCGTCGCGGCCAGCTGCCTCGGCGGCGGCCACCAGCCCGGTGCACAGCAGCGTGGCGCGCACGGCGTGGCCCTCGATGGTGGTCTGTTGGAGCACCGGCAGATGGTCCTGGCCATACGAGCCGAAGTCGCGCCGGCCCTCGTGGTGGCCATGCTGGTCGATGAAGAACTCGGCCAGCGCCAGATAGCGCGCCGCATCGAGCGGCACGGGCATCTGCTGGGCCAGCGCCGGCTGCTCCGCGAACAGCAGATACAGCTTGACCAGCGCCTCCTCGCCGAGCGAGTGGCCGGGGATGACGTTCAGGCGCGGCGCCGGGCCCATCAGGTCGGCCATGTGGTTGGCCAGCTTGACGGCCACGCCCAGCAGCCGCGTCTTGCCCGTGGCGCGGTAGTAGTGCACGCCGGCCTCGATCATCGCGCCGGCGTTGTACAGCTCGTGCTGCCAGTTGTCGTTGCCGCCGTTCAGGCCCCAGCGGTGGGTGGGTTCCTTGAGCTGCGTGTAGGTATTCACATAGCCGTCGGGATCTTTGGCCGCCGCCGCCGCAATGCGCTCGATGTAGCCATCCAGTCGCGCCTCCAGCGCCGGGTCGCGGCGCGCGGCGAGGAAGTCGGCGCTGCCGCGGATCATCTCGTAGATGAGCCCGTCATACCACGGCGGCCCGCCATGCTCGCCGGTGACTCCATCGCGGATCTTGTCGAAGTTGGTCAGCGCACCGTCGCGCTCGAACTTGTCGAAGCAGTCAACAAGCGTGACCGAGCGCCAGACGGCAAGCTTGGGTGCCCAGAACTCATCGTCGATGACCACCTGGCCAACAGGCACCGGTACCATGGGCGGCGGAACTGCCATGGCGGCCAGAGCGGTGAGGTGCAGAGCAGCGGCGAACATCATGGAGTCTCTCTCGGCGCGTGCAGTTCGCGCGGCCGCAGATGCCTCCTGCTGGTAACGATGCACGCGATCTGAGCTGGGCTCCGCCGCGGCCCGCGTCGGGCCGCATCCCCAGCCGCCACCGGTGCCTTGCGGCCGCCCAGCCCGAATGCTATGCTCACCGCTAGCGGGCGGCCGCCCGCGCTGGAGGACCTGATGAACCGTCGCGTCGCGCTGGCCACCACCGGGCTCGGGTTGCTGGGCCTGCACCGGCTGCTGGCCGAGGGGGACGCCGGTGCAGGTCCGGTGGTCGTGCTCAAGCTCGACGACGTCACCGTGCGTTCCGCCAAGGGGTCGGTGAATGCGCGCTGGCAGAAGGTCTGCGAGTATCTCGAGCAGGAGGACCTGCGTGCCGGCTGCGGCATCATCTGTAACTCGCTCGAGTACGACAACCCCGACTACGTGGCCTGGATCAAGGGCATCGCCGAGCGCGGCAAGATCGAGTTCTGGTTCCACGGCTGGGACCATGCCGTGCACGAAGTGGACGGCGAGAAGTTCAACGAGTTCAGCCACCGCACCTACGAGGACCAGAAAGAGCGCTTCGAGAAATCGATCCGCCTCGCCCGCGAGAAGCTGGGCATCACGCTCACCTGCTTCGGCCCTGGCGGCGGCGTGGGTACGCCGTCCTACGATGCGGTCACCGCGCGGGTCATGGGCGAGGTGCCCGAGATGACCGCCTGGCTGTACCCCATGCCCATCGAGAAGATCGGCGCCGAACTGGCCAAGGGCGGCCGGGTGACCATCCTCGACCGCGTCTGGGCGGCCAACATCGAGAAGAGCGTCGGGGTGCCCGATCTGGCCAAGCTCGAGGCCGGCCTGGCTGCCAACCCCAAGCGCCCGTACTTCGTGCTGCAGGGCCATCCCGCCATGTGGGATGACGCCCGCTTCGACGAGTTCAAGCGGATCTGCGATTTCCTGCGCGCCAAGAAGTGCCGATTCGAGCAGCCCACGGCCTGCGCCAAGTGGGTTGCGGCCGGGGCCAGGTAAGCCCGGCCAACCAGGGAGGGCGCCCATGCCACGAGGACGAGGCGGCTGTCGGGCCCTGTGGCTGCTGCTGTGCGCCGTCTGTGGCGCGACCGCCGCCGATCAGGCGCTGATCGAAGCCGACTGGCAGCGCCAGGCCGAGGCACTGGATGTCTGGCGGCGGGGCGACCTGCATCTGGGGCCGGTGACCACCGCCGACGACGCGGCCGGCGCGGTCGATGGCGTGCGCGACGGCAAGTACGCCTTCCACTGTGGGCTGGAGCCCAACCCCTGGTGGCAGGTGGACCTGGGCCAGAGCCGCGCCTTGCGCCGCGTCGTCGTCTACAACCGGCTGGACTACGCCCCTGGGCTGCACAACGCCGACACGCTGCGCCTGCTGACCTCCGACGATGGTCGGGCGTGGACGCTCTGCCACGACCAGGCTGGTCAGCATTTCGGCGGCATCAGTGGCGCGCCGCCGCTGTCGGTGACCTTCGCGCCCGGCAGCGTGAGCGCGCGCTACGTGCGGCTGACCATTCCCAGCCCGACGCCCATCTACTTCCACCTAGACGAGGTGGAGGTCTACGGCGAGGCCGACCCCGCGACCAACCTGGCGCTCGGCCAACCGGCCGACCAGAGCAGCCTCAGCCAGTGGTCGGTGGTCAAGCCCAAGCCCCGCCGCGCCGGCGAGCCGTTCGTCTATGCCACGGCCGAGGTGCTGGCGCGCGGGCTCAAGCTGGCCGCCGATCTCGGCGCGACGGCCGACGCGCAGGCCCTGCGCGCGCTCTCGACCGCCGGCGACCGCGAGTCCTATCTGGCCGCGCGCCGCGCCGTGCGCCGGCTGGCCTTCGCCAACCCGCGGCTGCCCCGTCGGTTGCTGTTCTGCAAGCGCTTTACCCAGCAGACCTATCCCGACATCTGCCTCAACCACATGCCGTGGGTGTCACGCCCCGGCGGCGACCTGTGCGTACTGGAGGATGCCTTCGGCGAGCGGCCGACGGTGCGCCCGCTGCTCAACGGGCGGCTCGGCCCGGGCCATGTGCATGGGCTCGACCTGTCGTACGACGGCCGGCGCATCGTCTTTGGCTATGCGCGGAGCAAGACCGCCGACCCGCCGCTGCTGCCGTGGCCGCCGGCGCCGGGCACCTGCCGCGCCAACGTCCATCTGGGCTTGCGCGCGCGCGTCGAGCCGACGCACATCTACGAGATCGGCGCCGACGGCAGCGGTCTGCGGCAGATCACCAACCATCCGTACTGGAGCGACCTCGACCCCACCTGGCTGCCCAACGGTGAGATCGCCTTCGTCTCCGAGCGCTGCGGCACCAGCCTGCAATGCAACCATGACCCGAGCCTCGACGAGACCTCCTGCAACCTGTACGTGATGGGCGCGGATGGGGGCCGGCTGCGCCGGCTGAGCGCCAACAAGGACGGCGACTACCTGCCGCACACGCTGGACGACGGCACCATTGGCTACACGCGCTGGGAGTACCAGGAGCGCAACCTGACCCAGATCCAGTCGCTGTGGTACGTGCGACCCGACGGCACCGGCGCCGACGCACTGTTCAAGCAGCACCTGGACAACCCCTGGGCGCTGGAGGACGTGCGCTCGCTGCCCGGCGCGCCGGGCCGCTTCGTGGCCATCGCCGCTGGCCATCACACCCTGGCTGCGGGACCCATCGTCACCATTGAACCCGGACTGGGGCTCAATGAGCCCCGGTCCCTGGGCATCGTCACGCCCGGCTGCACACCGCCCGAAGGTGGCATGTCGGGCCAACCGGTGCCCGAGGGCGGCGTGCTCGACGATGGCGGGCACTACATGACTCCGTGGCCGCTGTCCGACCGGCAGTTCCTCGCCGCCTACAGCTACCAGAAGACCTGGCCGGCAGGCGCGCCCGAGCACTACCGCGGCAACGACGAGACGGGCTATGCGCTGTATCTCGTTGATGTGTACGGCAACAAGGAGCTGATCTACCGCGATCCGGCCATCTCCTGCTCGGCGCCGATACCACTGGCGCCACGACCGCGTCCGCCCGTGCTGGCCGACAGCACCGACCCGACCGACGCCTGGGCCACCTGCACGCTGACCAGCGCCGCGTTCGGCAGCGACGGCATCGAGGCTGGCCGCGCGCGCTATCTGCGCATCTCGCGCGGGGTGGAGTGGCCCTATGACCAGCGCTTTGGCGGTCTGCGCTACGAGAGCGTGGCGCTGTCCGCGGGACTGGGCTGGACGCCGGTGCAGGTGCTCGGCACGGTGCCCATCGAGGCCGACGGCAGCGCGCACTTCAGGGTGCCCGCGGATATGCCCGTCTACTTCCAGTTGCTCGACGCCGACAAGATGGAACTGCGGCGGATGCGGTCGTTCATCAGCTTCCAGCCCGGCGAGAAGCGCGGTTGCTTCGGCTGCCACGAGACCCGAGCCAAGGCGCCGGCGCAGGCGGCCGGGCTGCTGGCGCTGCGCCGCGAGCCGTCGCTGCCGACACCGCCGCCGTGGGGCACGCGCGCGGTCAACTTCCTGCGCGATGTGCAGCCCGTGCTCGACCGACAGTGCACGAAATGCCACGTGGGTCTCAAGCCGGCGGCCGGTCTCGACCTGGGAGGCGGGCTGGTCGGCGGCCTGCGGTTCAAGACTCGCTATGGCGGCGAACTCGGGTTGGATGGCACCAACACTGCCTACCGCAGCCTGATCACCGGCGACCAGGTGGCCTACTCCAACAAATGGGACCCGGCCTCGGCGGTGACCCCGCCACTGGCCTTCGGCTCACATCGCAGCCGGCTGGTCGCCGCGCTGCGTGACGGCCCGTGCGCCAAGCGCGCGTCATTGAGCGCCGACGACTGGCTGCGGCTGGTCACCTGGATCGACGCCAACGCGCCATACCACAGCCATTTCATCAACACGCGGCCCACCAGGCCCGCCTACGACCTGGCGGTCGACCGCGACCTGGCCGCCGCGCTGGGCACCGTGCACCAGCGGCGCTGCACGCCCTGCCACCAGCCAGCCGACGTGACGCGGCTCGACTGGATCGATCTGCGTGAGCCGCGCGCCAGCCTCTTCCTGCGCGCCGCGCTGTCCGGCGCGGGCGGTGACCATCGCTGCGCCAGGCCGCCCTACGCGGATGACCAGGACGCCGACTATCAGGCGGTAGCGGCGTTGGTCAGCGCGGCCGTGGCCCGCGCCTGGGCGGCGCCACGCCGCGACCTGCTGGGCCTGCTGCCCGAGGACACCAGCCCCGAAGGCAGGGCCGTCGCCGGCCACCTGGCGGGTCTGCCGCCGACGCGGTAGCGCCGGCTCGCAGGCCGACGAGACGCACTCCGCTCGCCGCGGCGATTGGTGTTGGCCCCGCGGGAGGTAGTGACCGCGCGGTGGCCAAACCGCCGGCATTGCGAAGGAGACTCGCTGTGCGTCGTACGCCGCTGCTGCTCGCCCTGCTCGCCGCCGTGGCGGCCGTAGCTCAGCCGTTGGGCTCGCCCTTGCCCACGCTCTACCTGCCGCTCGACGACAGCCCCACGCCGGCCCTGGCCGCGGCCAACGGCGGCCAGCCGACGCTCGGGCCGCTGACCTTCGCCCCCAGCCCGCGCGGCGGCGCCGTGCGGCTGAACGCCGATCTGCGACTGCCCAGCGCCGGGCTGTGGAATCCGCGGCAGGGCACGTTCGCCGCCTGGGTCTGCCCGCGCGAGGCCGGCAGTGTGGCCACCGGGCGCTACATCGTCAGCCTGTATGGACCCGATCAGGGACCCGAAAGCTGGCGTCACAATCGCTTCTCGCTGTACCTGTCCGGGGGCAGCCTGCAGTGGCTCGTGTGGGACGCCGACGGCAAGACCGTCTCGGCGCAGGCCTCCGTGACCAACTGGGCGGCCGGCTCCTGGCACCATGTGGCCGCCACCTGGTCGGCCGAGGGGCTGGGCCTGTACATCGACGGCAAGCCTGCCGCGCGCGGGCCGGCGCCGGGTGCGCTGACCGGAGTCGGCAGTCTGCTGGGCATCGGGCGCGATAGCGACGGCTCGCCGGACTACCTCGACGGCTTGCTGGACGAGGTCTTCGTCTACGACCTGGTGCTGTCGCCCGCGGTCATCGCCGCGGCCGCCACGGCCGATCCTGTGACCGCCATGAACGTCACCACACCCGAGGGTGGCCCGCGTGCCGGCTGGTGGCATACCGGCTGGCCCTTCCGCGTGCCGCTGACGCTGCCCGCCGCGCGGCTGGACCGCGGCCCGCTGGCCGTGGAAGTGGCCACGGGGTTCACCGCCGCCGCGGCGCGCCTGACCGGGCGGCCCGCGACGCTCGACCCGTCGAGTTGCCGCGTGGTGCCGGCCGAAGGTGGTGAGGCCGTGACCGCCGCCGTCAGCGACGGCCGCGCGGGCTGGCGCCTGGCCAGCCCCACGCCCGCCGGCCGCGAGCGCCGCTTCTGGCTGTACTTCCGGCTACGCGAGTACGACCTGTCCGTACCTTTGCAGGCCAGGCGACCGACGCTGGTCGCGCCGACGCGCGCCGCGCCGTTGCCGGACTTCGCCACCGACACCACCGGCGCGCCGTGGGATCTGAGCAAGATCGAGCATTTCGGCGACAAGCCCGAGTTCTGTCAGCATGAGATGGTCGACGGCGTGCTACGGCTCCGGGTCAAGCAGGACCCGTACTTCATCTGGGGCACCATGTGGGGTGCCGAACCCGCTGGCGCGAAGCCGCTGGATATCGACCTGGACCGCTACCACGTGTTGGAGATGCGGCTGCGCCAGAGCGTGCCGCAGGCCGAATGGACCACCTTCAGCCGCATTCCCGGCGGCGACACGCTGCGCACGTTCAGCTTCCCGGTGAGCGGTACCGACTGGCAGACCGTGCGTATCGACCTGGCTCGCGAGGCGCGCTGGCGCGGCCACGCCAGCGCCTTCCGCATCGACCCGACCAACAGCGTTGAGGCCACGGTCGAGATCGCCTCGGTCCGGCTGCTGGCCGTGGAAGCCGCGGACGCGGGCGCCGTGGAGTGCCTCGGCTGGCCGTCGGGCGTGGCTGCCAAGCTTGCGGTCGATCTGCCGGCGCGCGCCGTGGTCGGCTCGCGGCGCGACTTCGTGGTCAGCGTCACCGACGCCCAAGGCCAGCCCGTGATCGGCCAGCCGGTCACCGTCCGGCTCGATGGCGGCGGCCGGCTCGAGGCCGCGGCCAAGGGCAGCAGCGACGGCCCGACCGCCGGTCTGCGCCGCGGCTTGACCGACGCGCGCGGCCAGGTGCATCTGGCCTACGAGGCCAGCCAGCGCGCCGGGGCCGCGGCCGACAAGCTGGCGGTTACCGCCGACTACACCAGCCTGGCCACGCCGCTGACCGTGGCCGCCGAGCCTGGTCCGGCCGCCAGGCTGACGGTCACGCCGGCGCGGGCGACGATGCTCGCGCCGGGCGTCAAGACCCTGGCCGTGCGCGCGCAGGTGGCTGACTCGTTCGGCAACCCGTTGGCCATGGCCGGCCGCGCCGTGAAGCTCAGCACCTCGGCCGGCGCGACACTGTCCACCCCGTCCGCCGTCACCGGCGCCGACGGCAGCATCAGCGCGACGCTGACTCTCGACCCGGCGCGCTGCTGGGTGGCCTGGGTGGACGCCGTCGCCGAGGGCCTGGCCGGCCGCTCGGCCGGCGTCTGCTACACCGCCGACCAGCGCGACTGGGGCGTCACCATGGGCGCCAACGGGTACTTCCGGACGCCAAACGGCCGGGGCTGGCTGCCCTTGGGTGGGTTCTACGCCAACTGGGTCAGCGATGTGCCGGCCACCGGCGAGCCCGGACAGCGGCTGTTCAGCTTCGTCGACACGAACGACGCGCAGAAGACCGCCTGGCTCAAATATCTCGCCGACCAGGGCGTGACGGCCATGCGCTTCATGCTCCGCGCCCATCGGCCCGGCGGCATGGAGCCGATGGACATCGGCGGCCGGGTGAATCCCGAACTGTATGCCGAGGCACTGCACTACATGGACTTGGCGCGGCCGTTCGGCATCCGCTTCCTGCTGGTGCTGCACGAGGATTACGACAAGCCGATGTACGTCAATGCGGGCTACCGCGAGCGCTACTGCCTGCCCCGCTGGCAGGGCGAGGATCTGTCGAAGCTGCCGGCCTTCCAGCGGAGGTTCGTGGCCGAAGGGCGGCTGGTCGATACCGCGCGAGAGCGCTACACCGACGCCGACGCGATCGCCTGCCAGGACCAGTACACCACCGAGTTGGTGAAGCTGCTGGCGGGCAACCCGCAGGTCTTCTGCTACGAGCTGGAGAACGAGCAGGTCGATGTACCGCCGGCCTGGGTCAACCACCAGTGCGACGTGATCCGCGCGGCCGACCCGCGCACGCCGATCTGCATGAGCCACGGCGGCGGCGGTCTGCGCACGGCCGACCCGCTCTACTGGCGACAGAACACCAAGATCGACTTCTACACCTACCACCTGTATCCGGGGGACACCGTGGCTGACGGGACCGACTATGGCCTGGCCTGCGACGTGCTGGCGCGCTATGGGCGCATGGTGGGCCGCTGCATGTACGGCGAGAGCGTCGGCGATGAATGGGGCTACGGCGCGCCCGAGGCCATGCGTCGCCGCATGGCGCGCGACGTTGTCTGGTTCAGCCTGGCCGAGGGCAACCCCGGCGTGTTCTTCTGGAACCAGCGTGGCTATGAGGTGGAGCAGTTCAAGCTGGCGCGTCGGCTGACCGACGGGCTCGACTTCGGCGCCTGGCAGCCGCGCGACATCGTGCCCAGCATTGCGGCCGACCATCCAGTGGCCACCGACGCCTGGTTCCGCACGGCCGGCGGCGGTGAGACAGTGCGCGCCATGTCGCGTGCCACCCAGCAGTCACTGCGCACGGGCGCCACGGCCGACTACGCGCGCGGTGGCCTGACCACGCAGCCACGGCGTGGCCCGGTCCAGCCGACGGACGGCTTCGAAGCCGCCAGTTGGTCCACCGCCGACGCCAGCCAAGGGCTGACCTACGTGCGCAACGTGGCCGGCTCCACCGTGTGGACCGCGGCCGACCAGCGCCAGAGCCGCATCCTCGTGCGCACCATGGCCGCCAAGCCGTGCCGGCCGACACTGGCGCTGCCCGCGGGCAACTACGCGCTGACCATCGCCGATCTGGACGCCGGCACCGTGACCACGCGGCGCGTGGCCGGCAACGCCGAGATCGACCTGGGTACGACGGACCATGACTTCGGGTTGGCGTGGCGCAGGGAGTAGCGGCGGCGGGCCTTTGCCCGCTACCGCATCGGTGCCGTCATTGGCAGTATGCCCCTTGATGCAGGACCGGAGACGCGGGTCACGTTGAGGCGTCAGGACCTGCCGGTGTGAGTTGACCCGCCGTTCGCCTGGAGGCGGGACAACAGACGTATCCTGCCCATCGGCCAGGCGGCGCCAGTGGCAGCCCCAGCCGGCCGAAGGCGTGACGCCGAGGGGCGCTTGGCCATGTCGCCAAGCGCCTTGTGTTTCTGGAACGGACACGTATCTGCTGCACTCACCGGTGACTGGACGAGGCTGCTGCGCTCGGACTCGCTCGCCAAGTCGATCCAACGCGACATCAACATGTAACACAAACGCGTGCTGACATAGGCTCGCACTGCGCTACTCTGCTCACAGGGACGAGGTAGGGACAGCGGCCCTGGCGGGACCAGAGGGATCCTGACAGGGCGTCGCAGCCCAGATGTCAAAGGAGTGTCGTATGCGCCGAGCGAGCCACAGGGCTTTCACGCTCATCGAGCTGCTGGTGGTCATCGCGATCATCGCGATCCTGGCAGCCATCCTGTTCCCGGTCTTCGCCAAGGCACGCGAGAAGGCGCGCCAGAGCAGTTGCAGCAGCAACATGAAGCAGATCGGCCTGGCGCTCAAACAGTACTGCCAGGACTACGACGAGCAGCACATGCCCAACTGGTATGGCGCCAGCGTGGGTGGCAGCTGGACCACCTACATGGACATGCTCAACCCGTACTGCAAGAGCGCCCAGGTGTGGAGCTGCCCGAGCGCCCCACGCGACGCGACCGGCTTCGGCTTCACAGACGGGCGCGTGCTGGCCAGCTCGTATGTCTGGCCGTGCTGGGTGCCCTACAACTACTATGGCTGGAATGGCGTGGCCATGCTGAGCGGGTTCCCCGGCACCATGGGCGCTGCTGGCTGGAGCGGGTCCTACGGCGGCAATGTGGCCATGGAGCTGTCGCCCCATCCGTCGTCGGCCGCCTGGCTGGTCGAGGGCTACTACGTGTCGTGGCCGGTGGCGGGCTCGGCGTTTGGTTCGGCCAGCACGGTGGGCTTCAGCTCCAACGGCACGGACACACGCTACTACCGTCACGCGGACGGCATGAACCTGCTGTTCATCGATGGCCACGTCAAGTGGGCTAACGGGCGGAAGTTCGTGAGCGACAACTCGGAACGCGGCGAGGGCAACAACCTGCCCGCCAGCCCATACATGCACTTCGGGAGCTAAGCCATGGCGAGCACAAAGCGCAATCGCCTGATGGCGGCGGCGGTCGTGATCGGTGCGGGCCTGGCCATCACCGGCTGCGGCAAGGAACCCGAGCCCGAGGCGCCCGCCACGACAGCGGCCAAACCCGGCGACACCGGGGTGCCGGCTGCCAGTGGCAGCGTCCCGGCCATTCAGGCCAAGGCCAACGAGTTGCCGCCGCCGCCCGGCTGGAAGCCGCCGGCCGAGCCCGGCAAGTAGTGGGCTACCGTGGCGGAGCCGCGGTGTAGCGCAGGTCATCGAGCTTGTCATCGCTGACCGGCAGCAGGTCCACTTTGCACTGGAACTGCCAGGAGACGTGGTTGAGCGCGAAGACCAGCGTGTTGTCGCCGGCGCGGAGGGTGACGGGCACGGTCTTGTGACGTTGTGGCTCACCGGTCAGCAGGCCGCTGTAGGCCACCACGAGGTGCAGGATCAGGGCAACGTAGACGCTGAGGGTGACCATGCCCAGGGGGCCGAAGGCTTCCGTGCCCTGCTCGCCGAAGACTACGGCAATGAGGGCGAAGACGCCGATGGGGGCATACTCCAGAATCCAGTTGACCACCTTGTACATGACCTCGGCGCAGCCGTCGAAGAAGGCAAAGACCGTGTTGGCCGAGGCGCGGATGCGCTCGTCCTTGCTTTCGCGCAGGTAGGCGATGCCCATTCCGAAGAGGATGGCGAAGAAGATGGTTTGCAGCATGTTGCCGTCGGTGATCGATTTGAAGGGGTTGAGCGGCACGATCTCCAGCACGGTTTGCAGCAGCGAGGTCGGCTCGGCCTTGAGCCCGCCGGCCCCGGCGGTACCGGCCAGCGTCATGCCCTGGCCGGGTTTGAACACATTGCCCACCAGCAGCCCGATGCCCACGGCAAAAGCCGTGGTGACGGTATAGAGCAGCAGGGCCTTGACCCCCACCCGGCCCAGGCGGGCCGGATGAATGCTGGCCGCGCCCACGATCAAGGTGAAGACCACCACCGGCATGACGATCAGTTTGAGCAGCCGCACGAAGATATCCCCCAGGGGCGCCACCCACTGGATGTCCGGTCCGAAGATCAGGCCGGCCACGGCCCCGGCCCCCAGGCCGACGAGGATGCGCAGCAGCAGGTTGGTTTTGAAGTAGAGGCGCAATATTCTCCTCG